>NZ_BMKJ01000002.1:0-649259 GCF_014644275.1 Franconibacter daqui
AACGTTGAAGACGACGACGTTGATAGGCCGGGTGTGTAAGCGCAGCGATGCGTTGAGCTAACCGGTACTAATGAACCGTGAGGCTTAACCTTACAACGCCGAAGATGTTTTGGCGTGATTTGAGAGATTTCAGCTTGTGACGGATAAGCACTCATGGCGCAGGCGGTGAGTGTAATTTTAGCGTGCTGATATGGCTCAGTTGGTAGAGCGCACCCTTGGTAAGGGTGAGGTCCCCAGTTCGACTCTGGGTATCAGCACCACTTTTTCGGTTAAAGTTCGGCGCTTAGAAAGCAAAAAACCCGGTCTTATGACCGGGTTTTTTGCTTTCTGTATCCTGTCTGCAGTCATTTTGGCTAACCCTTACCGGGAGATAACTTAGCAAACAACACTTCAGACAACCTCATGCAATGAATAATAAAAGGCCATCCTGGAGGATGGCCTTTTTACATTGGAAAAAGTTAATGGATCACCTGAGACAGGAACGCTCGGGTGCGCTCCGACTTAGGATTAGCAAAAAATTCATTTGGGGGCGCCTGTTCAACAATTTCTCCGCGATCCATAAAAATGACCCGATCGGCGACAGTGCGAGCGAACCCCATCTCATGTGTTACGCAGAGCATCGTCATGCCCGATTCTGCCAGACCAATCATTGTATCTAACACTTCTTTCACCATCTCTGGATCAAGAGCAGAGGTCGGCTCGTCGAAAAGCATAATTTTGGGCTTCATACATAACGAGCGCGCAATGGCGACACGCTGCTGTTGCCCACCTGAAATCTGGCCTGGAAATTTATGCGCATGTTCCGCAATACGTACGCGCTCCAGGTAATGCATAGCAAGCGCTTCAGCCTCTTTCTTCGGCAATTTTCGCACCCAGATGGGCGCAAGCGTACAGTTTTGCAGCACGGTAAGGTGAGGAAACAGATTGAAATGCTGAAAGACCATGCCGACTTCAGTACGTACACGCTCGATATTGCGCAGGTCATCATTCAGTTCAATACCGTCTACTACTATTCGTCCCTGCTGATGTTCTTCAAGATGATTAATGCAGCGGATAGTGGTCGATTTACCCGAACCTGAAGGGCCGCAGAGAACGATACGCTCGCCTTGTTTAACTTTAAGGTTAATATCCTTCAGCACATGAAACTGCCCATACCATTTATTCACATTTTCGAGCGTAATCATCGCATCGGTAGCTGGCGTGGTTATATGGCTCATAAATTTCCTTAGTGCGGTGTACGCCCGGTGTTAAAGCGCTTTTCCAGATGCTGGCTGTAGCGCGACATGCTGAAACAGAAAATCCAGTAAACCAGCGCGGCAAAAACATAGCCTTCGGTCGACATTCCCAACCAGGCCGGGTCGACCGTTGCCTGCTGCACGCTGCTGAAAAGATCGAACAGGCCGATGATGATGACCAGACTGGTGTCTTTAAATAACGCGATGATGGTATTCACGAGGCCCGGGATGACGAGCTTTAACGCCTGCGGAAGAATGACCAGCCCCTGCGTTTTCCAGTAACCCAGCGCCAGCGATTCCGCGGCTTCGTACTGGCCTTTCGGCAATGCCTGCAATCCCCCGCGCACGACTTCCGCAACATAGGCGGACTGAAATAAAATGACGCCTACCAGCGCACGGACCAGCTTGTCGATGCTGGTGCCTTCAGCCATAAACAGCGGCAGCATAACGGAGGACATAAAGAGCACGGTGATTAACGGCACGCCGCGCCAGAACTCAATGAAGATCACCGACAGTATCCTCACAACTGGCATACGCGAGCGTCGCCCCAGCGCCAGCAGAATACCTAGCGGCAGCGCGCCGGCAATCCCGACAGAAGCGATAATTAGCGTAAGCGTAAGCCCGCCCCACTGACGCGTTTCCACCCGCTCCAGCCCAAGGAAACCACCGTACAGCAAGCCCCATACGACTAACGGGTAAACCACCGCCCAGCAGGCAATATAACGTCCGCGTGAAGGAAGCCCCTTCCAGAACATCAGTGCGATAGAAAACAGGCCGATAATCAGCGCCACGTTAATGCGCCAGCGTTGATCGTGCGGATAAAGCCCATACATGAACTGTCCGAAGCGGGCGTGGATAAATACCCAACACGCGCCTTCTTTGGTGCAATCCGCTCGCGTCTCGCCGGTCCAGTTAGCCTGAAAAAGCGCCCAGTTCAGCAGTGGCGGGATAAGCTCCCACATCAGCCACAGGCAAAAAATCGTCAGCAGGCTATTGCTCCAACTGGAAAAGAGATTCTTACGCGCCCAGGCAATAGCGCGTCCAGAGCCTGCCGGCGTTGCCGGGGTATCCGGCGACAATAAAACTTTCGACATAGGATCCTCAGCGCTCTATCAGGGCGATACGTCGGTTATATATATTCATCAGTAATGAAATCGTCAGGCTGATGATTAGATAAACCGACATGGTAATAGCGATGGTTTCAATCGCCTGGCCAGTCTGGTTAAGCACTGTGCCGGCAAACAGCGACACCATATCGGGATAACCGATAGCGGCCGCCAGTGAGGAGTTTTTTACAATATTGAGATACTGGCTGGTTAACGGCGGAATAATCACCCGTAGCGCCTGCGGTATGATGACCTGGCGTAGCGTTACCGGATTGGGCAGGCCTAGCGAGCGAGCCGCTTCGTGCTGGCCGTGCGGTACCGACTGAATGCCGGCGCGGATGATTTCCGCTATGAATGCAGAGGTATAAACCGAAAGCGCCAGCGTCAGCGCCGCAAGCTCGGGAATCAACGCAAGGCCGCCGCGAAAGTTAAAACCGCGTAGCTCTGGCACGTCCCAGTGAAGCGCCGGGCCAAAGGCAAGGTGCGCCGCTATTGGCAATCCTATGATAAGCCCAAGGGCAACAGGCCATGTACGGCGCAACTGACCCGTCTTTATTTGATGCTTGCTGTTAAAGCGATAAAGACCCACAGTCACCACGACGGCAACCACCAGCGCGACGAAAAACGCCATAAGCCCTTCACCCATCATGGGCGCAGGCAAATAAAGCCCTCGGTTGCTAAGGAACATCAGATCAAAGGCATTGACCGCCTGGCGAGGCCCTGGAAGGTTACGCAACACAGCGAAATACCAAAAGAAGATCTGTAGCAGCGGGGGGATATTGCGGAACGTCTCAATATAAATCGTGGAAAGCTTTCGCAGCAGCCAGTTTTCGGAAAGGCGAGCCAGCCCAAGAAAGAAGCCCAGAACAGAAGCGAAGACAATACAGAGCGCGGAAACCAGCAGCGTATTGAGCAAGCCGACTAAAAACACGCGGCCATAGGTATCGCCTTCGTGGTAGTCAATCAAGTGCTGGACGATGCCAAACCCCGCTCCCCGATCAAGAAAAGCGAACCCTGAGGTGATCCCACGGTTATTCAGGTTAGTAACAGTGTTGTGGATCAGATAAGCGACGATAGCAAGAACAACGGCAACGGCGAGGATCTGGAACAGCCAGGCGCGAACCGCAGGATTGGAAAAGGATAAATCACCTTTTACGGTTGGGCGGCGATGGGACATAGATAAACCTCAGTGACCATAACTCCGGACTGGACGCCGCAATGCGGCGCCCGTAACAGCAAACAGTTAGCGTACCGGCGGAGCGTACTGGATCCCGCCTTTGTTCCAGAGGTTGTTCTGACCACGTTTGATCTTCAACGGGCTTTCCGAACCTACGTTGCGCTCGAACACTTCCGCGTAGTTGCCTACCTGCTTCACAATGTTGTAGGCCCATTTGTTATCGAGCTTGAGATCCTTACCGTAATCGCCTTCTTTGCCCAGCAGATGCGCCATATCCGGCGTGGTTGGGTTAGCCGCTTTCGCATCAACGTTTTTCGAATCCACACCCATCTCTTCGGCGTTCAGCATGGCGAACAGCGTCCAGCGCACCACGGAGAACCATTCGTCATCGCCACGGCGCACGACCGGACCGAGCGGCTCCTTAGAGATAACTTCAGGCAGAACGAGCCATTCGGCGGGGTTGCTCAACTTAATGCGCAGTGCATACAGCTGTGACTGGTCGGAAGCAAGGGTATCGCAACGACCGGATTCCAGTGCTTTGGCGGATTCATCAGAGCGGTCGAAAGTGACCGGGGTGTACTTCATATTGTTCGCTTTAAAGTAGTCCGCCACGTTCAGCTCAGTATCGGTCCCCGCCTGAATACAAACGGTAGCGCCATCAAGTTCTTTCGCGCTCTTCAGGCCTGCTTTGTTATGCGTGAGGAAGCCGATGCCGTCGTAATAGGTGACACCGGTAAACGCCATGCCCATGCCCGTGTCGCGGGAAGAGGTCCACGTCGTGTTCCGGGAAAGCATGTCGACTTCGCCAGACTGAAGCGCGGTAAAACGCTCTTTAGCGGTCAGCGGCGTATATTTTACCTTAGAGGCGTCGCCAAACATGGCTGCGGCCACGCCACGGCAAACATCTACATCAATCCCGGTAAATTTGCCGCTGGCATCGGCATAAGAGAAACCCGGTAACCCGTCGCTAATACCGCACTGCACAAAACCTTTCTTTTTTACCGCATCGAATGTCGCGCCGGCGTGGGCTTGATTGGCAACAGCAAACAGCGCGGCCGCTGCGGCCAGAGTGGCTATCACTTTTTTCATAATGCATCCTGTGTGGCGAAAATTATCGTTATAAGTTTCAGGTCGTCCGGGAGGCGCCTGTTTCCTGTCTGTGGCATCAGCCATTGTGGGTAAAGCAAACGGAGTGCCAGGTTTGCATTCGCTACAGAAAGGGGCATGCGGATGCAATAAGCGAAGTGTAGCCGTGAAAAAAAGAGTTAAGCGCCCTGAAATGGTGCGAAACTGAAACCTGCGCCACATTTTGGCGCAAAAAAGTTTCATCTCTTTATTAAAAGGTAAGAGAGTGGTTGCGAGCGTGAATATTGGCCTGATCAGTATCGGAGCGGCTTGTGAGTTAACTCACGAAGCGTAATGAAATAAAACGAAGCGAGCATTCAAAACGTGAGTTGTTTCAGCGGTGAAGTTATTTCTCTGCTCTGTTGTGATGCCAGAAAATTGCCTTTCACAAGGCAGTTGCACCTTAATAAAGCAAAAAGCGCGGCCAGGCCGCGCTTTATTTAATAAAATGAGTTATTTACTCAAAGCGATGATGCCCATCGTCAACCCAGCCACCGCAGCAGCGCCGCCAGCAATGGCGCCAGCCGTTTCCCAGTTATCCTGAGTTGTGCCTTTCATGCAGGTATTAGTGTGCACCAGACGACCCTGATCGTCATAAACGGGTACGCAAGGCGAGTCGTGGGCACAGCCAGCCAGCAGGGTGGAAAGCAATGCGATAGCGATGACGTTTTTCATGATATTACCTCAGCAAGATACTCCTTCAGCAACCCACTGCTTTTACGCTTTCATTTCAGGTTAACTGAATCAGATGGCGCTATTTTATCATTCGGCGGTTGCGTCAGGCACCGGGAAATAATTGCAATCCATGTGCATTGTAAAAATTATGGAGGGAAAAATGGGGTTAAGGCGAAATAGTGAGAAAATTATGGAGAGCGCAAAGACTGAACGCTAAAAAGTAAAGTATTTGAAAGCAGGATGGCTTATCGGAGCACGACCTGAACGAAAGCGTAAAAATCCTAATATAAAAACTCAGGCTTTTAAATCTTCTTTTATGTAACGCCTTGTTTATTGAGCGAAAGGCGACAAGCGCCGCCTTTCGCTTATCTTTTAGCCGTGGCTTTTACCAAACCGTCGACGGATGACGACAAAGAACACGGGGACAAAGAAAATGGCAAGCAACGTGGCGGAAAGCATGCCGCCCATCACGCCGGTGCCGACGGCATTCTGGGCGCCGCTGCCCGCGCCGTGATTCAGCACCAGCGGCAGTACGCCAAGAATAAACGCCAGCGAGGTCATCAGAATCGGGCGTAAACGAAGCCGTACTGCTTCGAGCGTCGCTTCGATAAGCCCTTTGCCTTCTTTCTCCATTAAGTCCTTGGCGAACTCGACAATCAGAATGGCGTTTTTCGCTGAAAGACCAATAGTGGTTAACAAACCCACCTGGAAATAGACGTCATTATTCAGACCGCGTAGCGTCGCCGCCAACAGCGCGCCGATAACGCCAAGCGGCACCACCAGCATGACCGAAAACGGTATTGACCAGCTTTCATAAAGCGCTGCGAGACACAGGAAAACCACGATTAACGAGATGGCATAAAGCGCGGGCGCCTGGTTGCCTGAAAGGCGCTCCTGATAAGAAAGCCCCGTCCAGTCATAGCCGATGCCGGCTGGCAGTTTCGCGGCCAGCGCTTCCATCAACGCCATCGCCTCGCCGGTACTTTTGCCGGGCGCCGCTTCGCCAAGGATCTCCATAGACGGTACGCCGTTATAGCGCTCCAGGCGCGGCGACCCGGTGATCCAGTGAGAAGAGGAAAAGGCGGAAAAAGGCACCATTTGTCCATTGCTACCGCGGACATAAAGGTTGTTAATATCGCCTGGCAGCATACGGAAACGCGCATCCGCCTGCACATAGACTTTCTTTACGCGTCCACGGTCGATAAAGTCGTTTACATAGGTGCCGCCAAGCGCGGTGGAAATCGTCTGGTTGATATCGGAAACCGTCACGCCCAGCGCCTGCGCCTTATCCTGATCCACTTCCAGTTTAAACTGCGGCGTGTCTTCAAGGCCGTTGGGACGCACGCGAACCAGCAGGTCGGGCCGTGCTTTTACCATACCGAGCAACTGATTGCGCGCCTGCGTCAGCGCATCATGCCCCAGGTTGGCCTGATCCGTTAGTTCAAAGTCAAAACCTGTTGCGGTACCAAGTTCAAGAATAGCGGGCAGGTTGAAGGGGAACACCATGCCGTCCTGAATTTGGGAGAATGCGCGAGTAGCACGGCCAACAATGGCCTCTACATTGTTTTCGCTGCCCGGTCTTTCCTCCCAGGGTTTCAGGCTAACAAAAGCAATACCTGCGTTTTGCCCCTGACCGCTAAAGCTAAAGCCGCTAACGGTAAAGACCGATTCGACGTTCTCTTTCTCTGCCGTCAGGTAGTAATGCTGCACTTGATCCAGCACCTGCTGCGTGCGCGCCTGCGTAGCCCCGGCTGGCAATTGCACCATGGTCATGAAAACCCCCTGATCCTCCTCCGGCAGGAAGGCGCTGGGCAGGCGCAAAAACAGTACGGCCATGCCGCCGACAATCAGCAGATAAAGCAGCAGGTAACGCCCGGTATTCGCGAGAATGCCGCTCACGCTCTGCGTATAGTGGTGCGTGCTGTCATCGAACTTTTTATTGAACCAGGTGAAGAAGCGTAGCTGGTGGGCCTGATGTTCAGGATTGTGCGGCTTAAGCAGCGTGGCGCACAGCGCAGGCGTCAGAATCAGCGCCACCAGGACCGAAAGCGCCATCGCCGCCACGATAGTCACCGAGAACTGGCGATAAATCGCACCGGTTGAGCCGCCAAAAAACGCCATCGGCACAAACACGGCGGAGAGCACCATGGCAATCCCCACCAGAGCGCCCTGAATCTGCTGCATCGACATCTGCGTCGCTTCTTTCGGCGGCAAATGTTCCTCCGCCATAACGCGCTCGACGTTTTCTACCACCACGATAGCGTCGTCAACCAGTAGCCCTATCGCCAGCACCATGCCAAACATCGTCAGGGTGTTAATGGAATAGCCGAAGGCCGCCAGCACAGCAAACGTGCCGAGCAATACGACCGGGACGGCGATAGTGGGAATGAGCGTGGCGCGGAGGTTTTGCAGAAAAAGATACATAACGAGGAACACCAGAATGATGGCCTCGAACAGTGTTTTCACCACCTCATGAATAGAGATTTTCACAAACGGCGTGGTGTCATAGGGGTAAACGACCTTCATGCCCTGGGGGAAGAAGGTTTGCATCTGTGCCAGTTTCGTTTTAATCGCTTCGGCGGTATCCAGTGCGTTCGCACCAGTGGCGAGCTTGATGCCAAGGCCCGTGGCCGCCTGGCCGTTGATTTTGGTCACCATATTGTAGTTTTCGCCGCCAAGCTCAATGCGTGCTACATCTTTCAGCCGCACAACGGAGCCATCCTGATTTACCTTGAGCGTGACGCGGGCGAATTGCTGCGGATCCTTAAGCCTTGTCTGAGCGATGATAGAAGCGTTCAGCTGCTGACCCGTTATGGCTGGCGTGCCGCCAAGCTGGCCTGCCGCTATCTGGTCATTCTGCGCCTTGAGCTGGTTGATAACATCCAGCGGCGTAAGTTGATATTTATTGAGCAAGTTAGCATCAAGCCAGATACGCATCGCGTACTGGGCGCCGAAGAGCTGGACGTCGCCCACGCCGCTGGTGCGGCTGATGGCATCCTTCACATTGGATGCTACGTAATCGGAAATATCTTCCTGGGTCAGCGCCGGGTTGCTAGTGATAAAGCCTGCGACCAGCAGGAAGCTGCTGCTTGCTTTTTCTACGCTGATACCCTGCTGTTGCACTTCCTGCGGCAGCAGCGGCATCGCAAGCTGAAGCTTGTTCTGCACCTGCACCTGAGCGATATCCGGATCGGTGCCGGAGGTGAAAGTCAACGTGACGGTTACGTTGCCAGCGGAGTCGCTGGTGGAGGACATATACATCAGGTTGTCGATACCGTTCATGTTCTGTTCGATAACCTGCATTACCGTATCCTGCACCGTCTGCGCATCCGCGCCAGGGTAAACCGCGGTGACGGCGATAGCCGGCGGGGCGATGGTGGGATATTGGGCAACGGGAAGCTGCAGAATAGCCAGACCGCCCGCCATCATCAGGATAATCGCCAGCACCCAGGCGAAAATAGGCCGTTGAATAAAGAAATTAGCCATAGCGCCGCCTTAACTTGCTGGTTTCGCTGCGCTGTCAGGCGTGGCGTTAACCGTGACGCCCTCCCTTGCGCTTTGCAGGCCGCTGACAATGACCTTTTCTCCCGGTTTCAGTCCGGCGGTCACAAGCCATTTATCGCCTACCGCTTGTCCGGTAATCACCGTGCGCACCTCGACCTTGTTTTGCTCATTCACCACCATGACGGTAGCGTCGCCGCGCGGCGTGCGGGTTAGCGCTTGTTGAGGAACCAGAATGGCATCCGGGCGAACGCCTTCGTCAATGCGCGCGCGCACAAACATGCCTGGCAGCAGCATATGTTGTGGGTTTGGGAAAACCGCGCGAAGCGTAATAGAACCCGTGCTTTCATCCACCGTCACGTCGGAAAATTGCAGGGTTCCTTTAAGCGGGTAGGGTTGACCATTTTCCATCACCAGCTCTACAGCGCCTTGCCCATTCTGCTCAAGCTGCCCGTGAGTAAGCGCGTTCCTGAGTTGCTGGAAATCGGTGCTCGACTGGGTGACATCAACGTACATTGGATCGAGTTGTTGTACCGTTGCTAACGCGGTGGCCTGACCGTTTGTCACCAGCGCGCCTTCCGTCACGTTTGATTTGCCGATGCGGCCGCTGACTGGCGAGGTTACGCGCGTGTAAGCAAGATTTATCTCCGCTGTTTTGACTGCCGCCAGGGCGGCTTTCACGCTGGCGTCCGCCTGGTTAGCGCTCGCCAGCGCCTGGTCATATTCTTGCTTGCTGATGTATTGCGTGCCCGCGAGCGGGGCATAGCGCTTAACCGTCAGATGGGCGATAGCGGCGGCGGCCTGCGCTTTCGCCAGTTCGCCTTTGGCGCTCTGCCAGGCGGCCTGATAGGTTGCCGGATCGATTTGATAGAGCGATTCCCCGGCACGGATGTCGCTGCCTTCGGTGAAGTTGCGCTTGAGAATAATTCCGCTCACCTGGGGACGAACCTCCGCAACGCGAAAGGCGGAGGTCCTGCCTGGCAGTTCAGTCGTAATAGTTAACGGCGCGCTTTTTATGTTATGTACAGTGACGTGCGGAACCGCTGCCTGATTATGGGCGCCGTTATCGTCGTCGCATCCCGCCAGCAACGTGGCGCTGATAATAAAAGAAAGAGGCCAATATAAAAGCCCGACACGTTTCGTCATTGCTGTTCCTTTAAAAAACGCTAACACGCTATTCACCCTCAGGTGGGCAGCAGGAATAGGCGTGAACGAGAAAATAACAAGGTGCTATCCTACAAATAATAAAGCGGCGATGTAAGCAATCCTTATTTTTCGGAGGCGTTGAAAGCACGCAAACGCAAAAAATAAGATTACGCCAGGCCTGCTTATTCATGCGTGAGGTCGTCGGTGGGTATAATATATTGCTTGCTTGTTTATTATTTGTGATTTGAATTTATTCTGTTGATGTATTCACCGCATTTATTTATTGCGATGTGCGTTAGTGTGTTGCTGGTTAATAAAAAGCATAAGGCCGCATGACGAATAAGACATTCAAAAATTAAATGCCTTTAATTTTACTATTTAATAAATCTATGGCTCGAAAAACAAAACTTGATGCGCTTAAAACGCGTCAGCAGCTTCTCGACGCTGCCATCACAGAATTTGCTACACGCGGGTTTAACGGCACCACGCTCACTGATATCGCCCGAGCGGCAGGCGTTACGCGCGGCGCGGTTTACTGGCATTTCGAAAGCAAAGAGGCGCTTTTTAATGAAATATGGAAAGAGCAGTTGCCCGTACGACAACTCATTGCGCCGCTGCTTTCCTCTGAGACGCGGCATAATCCGCTCCAGTTGCTGCGTGAAACGTTAACGCTTGCCTTGCAATATATTTCCTGTAATCCGCGCTGGCGCGCATTAATGCAGATTCTGTATCAAAAATGTGAATTCAACAGCGAGATGATGCCGGAGCAGGAGATTCGTAGCCAGCTTGGTTTTAATAAAGAACGCATGGCTGCGCTCATTCGGCAGTGCATAGCAAGCGGACAGGTATCGCAAAGCATAAATATTGAACTTACGCTCACGCTTTTTTGTGGTTGCCTGAGCGGTATTGTTAAAAACTGGTTATTAAAACCTGACGCGATAAACCTATACGGTCAGGCTCAGGAGATAGTCGATAATATGCTACTGATGTTGCCGCCGAATAATAAGGAAAACGTGGCGACATTATCCGCGACAAGCGTTGAATTTACGCCCGCCGCGGAGAATAACGTTCCGATTACTCTTCCTGAAGTTGGGGCTGCGTTTCGCCATGGTGGGATAAATCCGCGCCCAGGCGAGTGATAGTATCAGGCGGCAGGGGCTTGCCAAGCAAATAGCCCTGCAGCGTGTTACAGCCGAGCCGCGTCAGGAATTGCTGCTGCTCCACGGTCTCTACGCCTTCAGCCACAACCTTCAGGTTGAGCGTTTTAGCCAGCGCGACAATGGCGGATACGATCGTCGCATCTTCGCCGTCAGCGCTTAGCTCATTAACGAAAGCGCGGTCAATTTTCAGCTCGCTGGCGGGCAGACGCTTAAGGTAAAGCAGGCTGGAATAGCCGGTACCAAAATCATCAATCGAGGCTCTTACGCCAAGATCGGTCAGGCGCGTGAGCATACGTACGCTCTCATCCGGGTTGTTCATCGCCGTGGTTTCAGTGACTTCCAGAATGAGTTTATCCGGCGGAATATTGTACTTCTCAAGGCAGCCGGTAATGGTCTCAATCAGCGAAGGTTGCTCAAACTGTAGCGTAGAGAGGTTAACCGCGACTGACCATTGCGTATGCCCCTGACGGTGCCATTCGCTTAACTGATGGCAGGCCTCATCCAGAACCCAGTCGCCGATGGGAATGATCATGCCGGTTTTTTCCGCCAGCGGTAGAAAAAGATCGGGCGATAACAGTCCGCGTTTCGGATGTTGCCAGCGCAGCAGGGCTTCAAAACCGATAACCGGTCCGGCTGGCGCCTGAAACTTTGGCTGATAAACCAGCCGCAACTCCTGACGCTCAAGGGCCATCCACAGGTCATTCATCAGTTGTAGCTGGGCTTGCGCCATCGTGTTCATCGAGGGCTGGAAGAAGTTATAGCCATTACGCCCGGTATGCTTGGTGTGATACATCGCCGCATCGGCGTTAAACATCAATTCACGTTCGTTATTGCCGTCATGAGGATAAAAGGCAATGCCCACGCTCAGCGTGACCTGCAGTTCATAATGTTCAATTGAGAAAGGCGTATCGATAGCGCGCACCATCGCACTGGCAAGCGTCGCCGCATCGTCTGGCTCTGCTGTTTCCACCAGCAGAACAAACTCGTCGCCGCCAATACGGGCCAGGGTATATTGTCCTTTCAGAAGCTCTTTTAGCCGCTCGGTAACGGCGATTAACAGTTGGTCGCCAATATCATGCCCGTAAGCATCATTCACCGCTTTAAAGCCGTCGAGGTCCATAAACATCAGCGCGAAACGCGAGTTCTCGCGATTAGCTTTGTGTATGGCCTGGTCGAGACGGTCTTCCAGTAGAATACGGTTCGGTAGCCGCGTCAGGGTATCCTGTAACGCCAGTTGAGCAAGTTCACGATTGGCCTCGGCAAGAGAAGAGGCGAGCAGCGAAGTGCGGGCCTGCAGTCGAGCGTCGAACATAGAAACCAGCAGCGTAATGCCAAGAATGAATAGCGTGACCATAATGACCAGTACAGCCAGCCAGTCGTTATTAACGCCGCTATGCATGCCGTGAGTGCCATAAGGAAAATGAGCCGCCATCATGCCGGTATAATGCATCCCGGCGATAGCGATGCCCATCACTACCGCCGCACCAGCACGCATCAGCGCCATTTGCCCGCCATCGCGACGCAAATGAAAGGTCAGCCACAGCGCGGCGACAGATGCCAGCAGCGCGATGGCAATGGAAAGTGCAACCCAGGTCCAACTCCAGATGATGCCTGGCTGCACCAGCAAGGCCGCCATGCCGGTATAGTGCATGGCCGCTATTCCGCAGCCCAACACCAGCGAGCCCGGTAATAAGCGGGAAATGTGTAATTGATGGCCGCACACCAGCCAGAGCGCGAAAAAGGAAGATCCTATCGCAATCAGCATGGAGACAGCGGTAACCAGCGGATCATAGCTGAGCGATATCGGCAGGTTCATGGCCAGCATCCCAATGAAATGCATCGCCCAGATGCCGATGCCCATGGCAATGCTGCCGCCGCAGAGCCAGACGCGCGCCGCCGTGCCGCTACTGGTGGTTACCCGGGCAGCCATATTAAGCGCAGTATACGAAGCCAGGATGGCGACAATAAAAGAAATCACGACCAGGATCTGGTCATAATGACTAACCAGCATGGCGTTGTTATCCATAGGGGTCACAGCGTCTCGCAGTTTTGCTTAAAAGAATAGAGATGAATTAAAGCGCCGACATTATCATTGGCAGAATAGTCGGGAAAGTGATTTAAGGCCCTTGTTTTCAGATGGATTTGATAGACATTACCAGCGATTACGTAGAGATGTGTAAAACCGGAAAATATATAATACAGACTACGTAATTTTATAATTAACTCCCGACAATTTCAGGAGAGACATTTTTCGAAAAAGACCGGGCAATCAGCGTGTTGACGCATTTGCAACACGTCTGTGCGGGAAGCTTAAAAGAGTAGAGGATAAAAAGAGAGCTCACCCTTCCGCTTTCGTTTAGCACGCCAGCGGTCGCTATTTTTATGACGTGCCTCTTGCCCGATAAAAAGAACAGGCAGCGGCAAAGAGAAATAATCGTGACGGCTTAAGCCAAATTTTTCTCGTCTGTAAATAACGAACAACAAAAAAGGCGCTTCCCCATGCCGGTTAGCGCCTTTTTATTCAGCAAGTTAACTGATTATTATCAGTTCATGCCGTATTTTTTCAGTTTCTTACGCAGCGTGCCGCGGTTGATACCCATCATCAGCGCCGCGCGGGTCTGGTTACCGCGGGTGTATTGCATCACCATGTCCAACAGGGGCTGTTCTACTTCAGCCAGTACCAGCTCGTAGAGGTCGTTCACATCCTGACCATTCAGTTGAGCAAAATAGTTCTTCAGTGCCTGTTTTACCGAGTCACGCAGGGGTTTTTGGGTTACCTGATCCTGAGAGTTAACGGTAGAAACGGTCAGTACGTCAGAATTTACGCGTTGTTCGAACATAGTTCTGTCAGCTCTTTATTTCTGTTTACGCAAAATTTTCGAAGTATGCCTCCAACGCCTCCAGCTGTTCGCTGGCGTCTTCTATGGCGTTGAATGTGCGCCGAAACTGGTCATCCGGAGCATGTTCCTGAAGATACCAGGAAACGTGTTTACGCGCGATTCGGTACCCTTTTGCCTGGCCGTAAAAGTCATGCAGTTCCCGAACGTGCGCGCAAAGCAAGCGCTTAACCTCTACCAGCGGCAGGGGGGGCAGCAACTCTCCAGTGTCCAGATAATGCTGGATTTCCCGGAAGATCCAGGGTCTTCCCTGAGCGGCTCGTCCTATCATCAGGGCATCCGCCCCTGTATAGTCGAGCACAGCTCTGGCTTTAAGCGGGTCAGTAATGTCGCCATTCGCGATAACCGGAATGGAAACCGTCTGCTTAACTGTCCGAATGCTGTCGTATTCTGCGTTACCCTGAAACAAACAGGCGCGTGTACGGCCGTGAATGGTCAGCGCCTGAATACCACAATCTTCAGCCAATTGGGCAATCTCTACACAGTTACGGTTCGCCGGATCCCAGCCGGTGCGAATCTTCAGCGTAACGGGAACGTCCACTGCATTTACTACCGCGGTAAGGATAGACTTCACCAGATCCGGGTATTGCAGCAGGGCTGAGCCCGCCAGCTTGCGATTCACCTTTTTGGCCGGGCAACCCATATTGATATCAATAATCTGGGCGCCGCTTTCCACGTTAATGCGTGCGGCTTCCGCCATCTCTTCCGGCACGCTACCCGCGATCTGCACGGTGCGAATACCGGGCTCATCCACATGGACCATCCGCAAACGAGATTTGTCGCTCGCCCACACTTCCGGGTTGGAGGACATCATCTCTGAAACGGTTAACCCCGCTCCCATCTCGTAACACAGCGTCCTGAATGGTCTGTCAGTGATGCCAGCCATAGGTGCTGCAATCAGGCGATTTCTGAGCTGGTGGTGTCCGATACGCATGAGTTAAGAAATGACCATACTGTGCCTGCAAGGCGGCGTATATTACGCATTTTTTGCACGAGATGAAAGGCCAAACTTTGAACAATCGGCTGTTATAGATCAAAGAACAAGCGGCTTGGCAGCGAGTGTGAATTAATAAGTCTTATAAATCATTTAGTTGAGAGGATGGCATCAACGCTAATTTCTTACGTTTGGCTTATAACTTCTTTCATTTCGTTGCTTCCGCACCCTGGTCATTCTGGCTGACTTGCTGATTTAATGCACAACTGAACGGGGATTCGTGCGGACTAACTCACATTTTTAAGAAAATAATGCGCTCAAAAGGGCGAGACGCAGCGTCTCGCCCTGAAGCATTATTCGTCAATAACGACGCGCCCGTGGGGTGGCTGTACCGGACGATTGTTATCGTGATGCATCACCGATTTGAATTTATCAAGCTGTGCCGGAGAAAGGGTAAGCGGATGTTTTAACACAAGCCAGGTCACCCCTTCAGAGCAAGGCGGCGTAGTGAGCGAGCCGCTAAAACGGTAATGCGTTTTATCCTGAGGCAGCAGCTTATTAATATCCACGCTGGCCGTCAGCGGCTGGCTCACCTCCGCTTTCGCGGGCATCGCCTGCCAGAGCTTCTCCAGCTCGTTGTTGGCTTTGCCTGTTTCAAACATCACGGCCACCACGGCAATTTCACCAGCCGCGTTTTTATGCACCAGGTGCATCTCCATTGCATAGTGTTTACCGTGCAACGTATTTTCGCTCGGCGCATGGAAATGGAACTGCTGAAGTGCGAAAGACTCGCCATCGAGGGTGAGGGTATCCTGGGTTTTCCCGTTTACGCTTGCCTGAATGGTATGGCCGTTGTTCAGAATTAAATTTGGCCCCTCAACGTAATGTATTTGCAGCGGGTTCGGCTGGGTTTTTACTGTGCGCTCGATATCAATAGGAGACTGGTTCATCCCTTTCTGACAGAGCGAGTATTGCGCATCCAGTTCGCCCCAGTGTTCCGGAGCGCCTTCACCTTCATAGCTCCAGTGCGAAGCCATGGCCAGAGTGGGCAGCATGCTCAGGGCGAGCAGCGCCGATTTAACGTGTGCGGTAGTCATAAAACATTCTCTGAGTGGATATTTCAGTAATTTATATTTGTGAAATTTATAGTTTCACTCAGTTATTATATGGGTAAAAGCGAAGGGGCAGTTGATAAAAAAAGCGAGACGGAAAAGGAAACGGCGCGAGCCTGGCCCGCGCCTGAAAATTACTGCTTAACGCCGGTAATGCGGCACCACTCTTCTTTTTCAACCACTGGATCAAGCGCAAAGGTCCCGGCATACGCTTCGCATACGCTCTGCGCCTGGCTTGCCAGAATGCCGGACAGGCCAAGCTGGCCGCCTTTGATCGGCAGCACGCTGATAAGCGGCGCCAGTTCGCGCAGAGGACCGGCCAGAATGTTCGCGACCACCACATCGGCCTGCATATCGGCAGGCTGATCCTGCGGCAGATAAAGCGCCAGACGGTCAGACACGCCGTTGCGTTCGGCGTTGTCGCGGCTCGCCTGAATCGCCTGCGGGTCGATATCAATGC
The DNA here is from genome assembly GCF_014644275.1 of Franconibacter daqui. Taxonomy (NCBI): domain Bacteria; kingdom Pseudomonadati; phylum Pseudomonadota; class Gammaproteobacteria; order Enterobacterales; family Enterobacteriaceae; genus Franconibacter; species Franconibacter daqui. The sequence goes on from NZ_BMKJ01000002.1 coordinate 16,529, forward strand.
CGATGGCTTTCGCGGCGCCTAGCTTCAGAGCGGCGATGGCGAGGATGCCGGAGCCGCAGCCGAAGTCGATAACCGTCTTGCCGGTTAAATCGAGGCTGTCCAGCCATTGCAGGCAGAGCGACGTGGTGGGATGGGTGCCGGTGCCGAAAGCAAGGCCTGGGTCGAGCATGACGTTTACCGCATTCTCATCCGGTACCGGACGCCAGCTTGGGCAAATCCACAGCCGCTCGCCAAAGCGCATCGGGTGGAAGTTATCCATCCATTCGCGCTCCCAGTCCTTATCTTCCAGTTGTTCAATTTTGTGGCGAAAGCCCGCGCCCAGCAGCGGATGATTTTCCAGTAGTGTTACCACTTCCTGCATATCGGTTTCGGCGTCGTACAGGCCAATAACGTCGGTATCGCCCCACAGGCGGGTTTCGCCAGGCAGCGGTTCGAACACCGGCGTATCGTGGGTATCCTGAAACGTGATGGAGACCGCGCCGCTTTCCATCAGCGCGTCACTCAACTCTTCGGCGTTCGCCCCGGTGGTGTTAATTTTCAGTTGGATCCATGGCATGGCAAAACTCTTTATTTATCGACAGATGAAACGGCTGCGGCTTGCATTACGGGGCGACCAAAACAGTTACCTACAAGGAAAGCCAGCAGACTTAAAAGCAGAGACGGCACAATCGGGTGAAAACCCAGGTATTGTATCTTTAGCGTAGCCAAAACGGCGTAGAGCACCGCGCCGACGATCATCGCGCTGAGCGCGCCGGCCGCGTTCGCTCGCTCCCAGTACAGCCCCAGCACCAGCGGCCACAAGAAAACCGCTTCCAGGCCGCCAAAGGCCAGCAGGTTGAGCCAGATAATCATTTCCGGCGGACGCCAGGCCGCCAGCAGCAGCAACGCGCTCAACACCAGCGTGATAACCGAAGACATGCGCTTAAGGCGTTTCTCGTTATGGATCTGGTCCGGGTGCAGGTTCAGCCAGAGATCTTTTACGATCGTGGCGGAAGATTGCAGCAGCTGCGCGTTAATGGTCGACATGATCGCCGCCATCGGCGCAGCGAGGAAGATCCCCGCCGCCACCGGCGGCAGCACGGTGACCATCAGCGTAGGGATAACCAGATCCGGCACTTTTAGATCGGGCAATACGGCACGGCCCAGCGCACCCGCGAGATGCATACCGAGCATCAGGATAGCGACCACAATGGTGCCGATGATAATACCGCTGTGCACCGCCTTGCTGTCTTTATAAGAGATGCAGCGTACCGCCGTATGCGGCAGGCCAATGACGCCGAAGCAAACCAACACCCAAAACGAGGCCATAAAGGTTGGCGAGAGGATATCCTCTGCGCCCTGCGGCGCGACCAGCTTCGGATCGATATGCTGAAGTTTTTCCACCGCGCTGTGCAGGCCGCCTGCGGCGTGAATAATGCCCACCAGCAGCAAGATGGTGCCAATCAGCATGACCAGCCCCTGCATCGTGTCGTTAAGCACGCTGGCGCGAAAGCCGCCAAATGCGGTATAGAGCGCAATGCTGATGCCGAAAATCAGCAGGCCGGTTTCATAGGGAATGCCCGCCGCGGTTTCCAGCAGGCGCGCGCCGCCAATAAATTGCACCGTCATGGCGCCAATAAAGGCCACCAGCAGGCTCAGGCTGGCAAGCCATACCAGCAGACGGCTTTGGTAGCGTGCGTAAAGCATGTCGTTAAGCGTGACGGCGTTATAGCGGCGGGCGAGAATAGCGAACTTCTTGCCCAGAATGCCGAGAGAAAGCCAGACGGCGGGGAGTTGAATCATCGCCAGCAGTACCCAGCCCAGACCATATTTATAGGCTGCGCCCGGGCCACCGATAAATGAACTGGCGCTAATGTAAGTCGCCGTCAGCGTCATCGCCAGCACAAACCCGCCCATGGAACGGCTGCCAAGGAAGTATTCGTTAAGGAAGTTTCCCGTCGTGCGCTTGCGCATGGCGTAGAGCGAAAGGCCAAATACCACCAGCAGATAGGCGATAAGAGGAAGGATCACTTCATGCTGCATCGTTATCCTCCAGCGGAATATCGCGATAAATAAATTTCACCATCAACCAGCAGAGCAGAATGAACAGCAGCGGCACCAGCAGACAAGCCATCTCAAACCAGTGCGGCAGGCCCGTTACGCCTGTTGCTGAATCAGGTAAGTAAGCAGCCACTAACCATGCGGCGAGATAGAGAAGGGTCAGCCACAGCGCCCAGCGCGCCTCTTTATGGGCCTGAACAAAACGGTTGTCCATTTTTATCCCTTGTGACGTAAGAAAGCGGCGATTGTACCGCAGCAGCAGGGGGAGGCGACAAAAAATAAAGGCCAGCGGAAGCTGGCCTTATCAATGAAAGCAGGGCTTATTTTTCGTTCAGGCCCAGCTTCTTCTCCAGATAGTGGATATTGGTGCCACCGTGCTGGAAGTTCTCATCGTTCATGATGCGCGTCTGCAGATCGACGTTGGTTTTAATGCCGTCGATGATCAATTCCTGCAGGGCGTTCTTCATGCGGGCAATCGCCACGTCGCGGTTTTCACCGTAGCAGATGAGTTTGCCTATCATGGAATCGTAATACGGCGGTACGGTATAGCCCGCGTAGATATGTGATTCCCAGCGAACGCCAAAGCCGCCCGGCGCGTGGAAGCGCGTGATTTTACCCGGGCTCGGCAGGAAGGTGTTCGGGTCTTCGGCATTGATACGGCATTCCACCGCATGGCCTCTGATCGTCACTTCTTCCTGCTTAATGGAGAGCGGCTGGCCTGCTGCGATACGCAGCTGCTCTTTGATCAGGTCGACGCCGGTGATCATCTCGGTAACCGGATGTTCTACCTGAATACGGGTGTTCATTTCAATGAAGTAGAACTCGCCGTTTTCAAACAGGAACTCAAAGGTGCCCGCGCCACGATAGCCAATATCCACACAGGCTTTGGCACAGCGTTCGCCGATGTAGCGACGCAGTTCCGGGGTGATGCCCGGCGCCGGCGCTTCTTCGACCACTTTCTGGTGACGACGCTGCATAGAGCAGTCGCGCTCGGCGAGATAAATGGCGTTGCCCTGGCCATCCGCCAGCACCTGAATCTCAATGTGGCGCGGGTTTTCCAGGTATTTCTCCATGTAGACCATGTCGTTATTGAAAGCGGCTTTCGCTTCCGCACGGGTCATGGAGATGGATTGCGCCAGGTCGGCGTCGCTGCGCACTACGCGCATACCGCGACCGCCGCCGCCGCCGGAAGCTTTGATAATCACCGGGTAGCCGATGCGTTTCGCATGGGCGCGGTTCTTATCCATATCGTCGCCCAGCGGGCCGTCGGAACCCGGCACCGTCGGGACGCCTGCTTTCTTCATCGCCGTAATCGCAGACACTTTGTCGCCCATCAGGCGGATGGTGTCCGCTTTCGGACCGATGAAGATAAAGCCGGAGCGCTCAACCTGCTCGGCGAAGTTGGCGTTCTCGGAAAGGAAGCCATAGCCCGGGTGAATCGCGACCGCACCGGTGATTTCCGCAGCGGAGATAATGGCCGGGATGTTCAGATAGCTTTTTACTGACGGCGCCGGACCGATACATACGGTCTCATCCGCCAGCAGTACGTGTTTCAGATCGCGGTCCGCGCTGGAGTGCACAGCGACAGTCTTGATGCCCAGTTCTTTACAGGCACGAAGAATACGCAGTGCAATCTCGCCGCGGTTAGCGATAACAATTTTATCCAGCATGTTCGCCTCGTTATTCGATGACAACCAGCGGCTCGTCAAACTCTACCGGCTGACCGCTTTCAACCAGGATCGCTTTTACTACGCCCGCTTTATCGGCTTCGATCTGGTTCATCATTTTCATCGCTTCAACGATGCACAGGGTGTCGCCCACGTTGACTTTCTGGCCTACTTCAATAAACGCTTTGGCGTCCGGGCTCGGGGTACGATAGAAGGTACCAACCATCGGGGAACGTACGATGTGGCCACTGACTTCTGCTGCAGCTGGCGCTTCCAGCGCCGGCGCGGTTGCCGGTGCGACAGCAGTAGACAGCGCAGGCTGCTGCTGCGGGGCATACATCGGCGCAGCATAGGCCTGCTGCATAACCGGGATGCCTGCATTGGCCGGCGCGCGGCTGATGCGTACAGACTCTTCGCCTTCAGAAATTTCCAGTTCAGCGATGCCTGATTCTTCAACCAGCTCGATCAGTTTTTTAATCTTACGAATATCCATGAGTGGGTTCCGTACTCTTTGTTTAGTGTGATTGTGACAGGCGTTTTACCGCCGTCTGTAGTGCATAGCTATAGCCGTCAGCGCCGAATCCGCAGATAACGCCAGCGGCGACATCAGAAAGGTATGAATGATGCCGGAACGGCTCGCGGGCATGCACGTTGCTGAGGTGGATCTCGATAAACGGGATGCTCACCGCCAGCAGGGCATCGCGCAGCGCGACGCTGGTATGCGTAAAAGCGGCCGGATTAATCAGGATATAGTCGACATTGTCTTTAGCCTGATGAATACGGTCGATAAGCGCATACTCCGCGTTAGATTGCAGGTGATCGAGCGAAACGTTTAGCGATTCAGCTTGCGCCTGGAGGCCGCTCACAATTTCATCCAGCGTCTGTTTGCCATACTTTTCGGGCTCACGGGTGCCGAGCATATTAAGGTTTGGGCCGTTCAAAAGCAAAATCTGAAATCTGTTCGCCATTGTGACGCTATCTCCTGCAATTCTCCGGTAAAAAACAAAATATACCTTCGTTGCGAGGTTGTCACCCTTAACACCATGAAAATGGGCGGGCGAAAAACCAAAGTCGCACATTATAACGATTTCGTAGCATTTGGCAGCTAAATACTGGTCTTATCAGGGAAGATTATCAACCGGTATCAGCCAATCGATACCGGGTAATAACAGAAGTGGATTAAATGGCGCAGAACAACGCATTATCTCAGCCACTGACGGAACTTCTTATAGCGCCATGCCAGCAGCACAAGCGCGATAAAGGCATAGATTAACGGCTGCGGTGAGAGGATCTTGACCGACCAGAGGTAGTGAATAGGTGCCAGGATCGCTACCAGATAAATGAAGTTATGCAGAATTTGCCAGCGGCGACCCAGTTTTCGCTGCGCCGCCTGCGTCGAGGTAAACGCCAGCGCCAGCAGCACCAGCCAGCTAATGATGCCGAGCGTCAAATAGGGACGGCTTACCAGTTCCTGGCCGAGCAAAGAAAGGTTGTTGATGCCCAGTTCTAGCAGCGAATAGCTAATAAGATGAAGCGTTGCCCACGCAAAACACCATAATCCCAGCAGACGTCGGGTGCGGATCAGCAGCGGCTGCTTGAGCAAACGGGTCAGCGGCGTGACCAGCAGCGTGGCAAGCAGCAGCTTAAGCGCCATGCGGCCGGTAAAATGCTGAATATCTTTCGCCGGGTCGGCGCTGAAGTATCCCTGGCTTGCGGCGTAAAAAAGCCACACGAGCGGCAGGAAAGCGGCCAGATGCAGCGCCACTTTCAGCCAGACAATCTGTTTTGCCGTTAAACGCACTTAGAAATTCTCCCGCAAATCGAGTCCTTTATAGAGCGAAGCGACCTGCTCGGCGTAACCGTTGAACAACAGGGTAGGCTGGCGCTTCACATCAAGCACGCCGCCGGAACCGATAACGCGCTCGGTGGCCTGCGACCAGCGGGGATGATCGACATTAGGATTCACATTAGCGTAAAAACCATATTCGCCCGGCGCGGAAAGATTCCAGGTTGTCGGCGGCCGTTCGCGGGTCAGCTTAATGCTGACGATCGACTTAATTCCCTTAAATCCATACTTCCACGGCACGGTAAGGCGTACAGGAGCGCCGTTTTGCGGCGGCAGCGCCTTGCCGTAAACGCCGACGGTCAGCATAGTCAGCGGGTGCATCGCTTCATCTATACGCAGCCCTTCTACATAGGGGTAATCCAGACCGCCGCCAATAAAGCGGTCCTTCTGGCCCGGCATCTGCTCCGGCGCATAGAGCGTGGTAAAAGCGACATATTTCGCCGCACTGGTAGGTTCGACTTTTTTCAACAAGCTGGCGAGCGGGAAGCCTATCCACGGCACGACCATCGACCAGGCCTCTACGCATCGCATCCGATAAATACGCTCCTCCAGCGGGAAAAGCTTATATAAATCATCGTGATCAAGCGTCAGCGGCTTCGCCACTTCGCCGTCAATAGTCAGTTTCCAGGGCGTAGTCTGCAGCGTGCCTGCATTGGCGGCCGGGTCTGCTTTATCCAGACCGAATTCGTAGAAATTGTTGTAGCCGGTCACTTTATCTTCCGGCGTCAGCGGCAGCTTCGCCTGCCATTCTGCTGGCTTAGAAAAATTAAGAGGCTGGCCCGCCGGGGCTTTGGGCCTGTCGTTGCCCTTAAACCAGTCCAGCAGATCCGCCTGGGCGACCGGGGAAAGCGAAAGCGCGGCGGCGCCGATGCCTAATGTTTTTAAGATCTGGCGGCGCTGCATAAAGAAAGCCGATTCGGCAGTGACATCGGCTTCAGTTAAACGGCTGATTTTTTTCATGACCGACTCTCTGGTGATGCGAAGATAACGATACGCCTTAATCATGACAGGGAGTCGGTCAGCCTGCGAGGCATCTGGTTAAAATTGTGTAAAAAAATCTCTCACTTCACTTTAACCAGGGTGCGGCCCTGCGCCGTGTTGTTAATGATGGCTTCGGCGAATTTCGGCGCGTCGGCAAGCGCAATCTCCGTTGCGCTCTGCTCGTAGAAATCAGCAGGCAGATCCCGCACCAGTCGCTCCCAGGCTTCTTTGCGCCGGGCCGCTGGCGTCATTACGGAATCAACCCCTTGCAGACGAACGTTACGCAGAATAAAGGGCATGACCGTCGTCGGCAGCGCGAAACCGCCCGCCAACCCGCAGGCCGCCACGCAACCGCCGTAGTTCATCTGCGCCAGCACTTTCGCCAGCACTTTATCGCCCACGGTGTCGATGGCGCCTGCCCACAGCTGTTTTTCCAGCGGACGGCTGTCGGCGAACTCGTCACGGCCCAGAATGCGGCTGGCGCCGAGACGCTTAAGATACGCATGCGTGCTTTCGCGGCCGCTGACCGCCGCTACCTGATAACCCAGCTTATGCAGCAACGCCACCGCCGTGCTGCCTACGCCGCCGCTTGCGCCGGTCACGACCACTTCGCCGCTTTCCGGGCGCACGCCCCCTTCTTCAAGCGCCATAACGCACAGCATGGCGGTAAACCCTGCGGTGCCGATAATCATCGCTTTACGTCCGTCCAGCCCCTGCGGCATCGGCACCAGCCAGTCGCCTTTTACCCGCGCCATCCCGGCGAGGCCGCCCCAGTGGTTCTCGCCGACGCCCCAGCCGGTAAGCAGCACGGTCTGGCCTGCATGAAAGCGCGGGTCTTCGCTTTTACGTACGGTGCCCGCAAAATCAATGCCCGGTACCATCGGGAAGTTACGAATAATTTTGCCTTTGCCGGTTATCGCCAGCGCATCTTTATAGTTAAGGCTCGACCAGTCGATATCAACGGTTACGTCACCTTCAGGCAGGGCGCTTTCGTCAAGGGGTTTAATAGCGGCGAGCGTCTTCCCATCCTGCTGTTCAAGAATCAAAGCCTGCATACATTACTCCTCAATGGGTCGCTTAAGATTGGAAAAAAAACTTTGAAGACTATACTCGCATATTGAAACGCTATGCCGACTTATCGCAATAAAACCTCTGAACGTCCCGTCGGGTTTGGTAATATGCGCGGCGGGTCTGTGTAGTTAGTACTTACTATATATGTGGCCCCGGCACTCATGCAGCGCCGTTCGCTCGTGCCGATAACTGACGGAGTTAACACAAGGATGCGATTAACGACGAAATTTTCCGCCTTTGTCACCCTGCTGACGGGGCTTGCCATCCTTGTCACGCTGCTGGGATGTTCGCTTAGTTTCTTTAATTCCATTCAGCAAAAAGTCGCCTCCCGCGTGGTGTCAGTCGCCTCCATTATTGATAACGACCTCGTAAGCCATTCCCCCGAGGCGTTGGTTCATCGTCTGGATGAGCTAATGGTGCCGGTCGATATTGTGCGCATCGACTTCAACAGTGATACCGGAAGGCTTTACAGCCATACGCGGCCGCAAAGCTATCACCCGGCGGGCAGCCAGCATCAATACCGCACGCTTGAAGTGCCGCTGCTAAAGCACCCAGGCATGTCGCTGAAGCTGACCTGGCAGGATCCGCTTGCCAACTACTACCGCTCTTTGCTCACCACCGCGCCGCTCAGCATCGCCATTGGCTTTATGGTCGTGGTGATTTTCTTTGCGGTGCGCTGGCTTAAACGTCAGCTTGCCGGGCAGGAGCTGCTGGAAACCCGCGCGGCCCGCATCCTTAACGGCGAGCGTGGCGTGCGCGTGCGCGGCAGCGTGCATGAATGGCCGACCCACGTCAGCAGCGCGCTGGATGTGCTGCTTTCCGAAATCCAGAGCGCGGGCGAGCAGCGTAGCCGCATGGACACGCTTATTCGCTCCTACGCCGCGCAGGATGTAAAAACCGGCCTCAGCAATCGTCTCTTTTTCGACAACCAACTGGCGACGCTGCTGGAAGATCAGGAGAAAGTCGGCACGCACGGCGTGGTCATGATGATCCGTTTGCCGGATTTTGACATGCTGCGGGAGAGCTGGGGCAAAACCGCCGTCGAGAACTATCTCTTCACCCTCATTAATATGCTTTCGACCTTTGTGATGCGTTACCCGGGGGCGCTGCTGGCGCGCTATTTTCGCAGCGACTTTACCGTGTTGCTGCCGCATCGCACCTTAAAAGAGGCGGACAGCATCGCCAGCCAGTTGCTGAATGCTGTCGACTCGCTGCCGCCTACCCGCATGCTCGACCGCAACGATATGCTGCACATCGGCATTTGCGCCTGGCGCAGCGGGCAGACGACAGAGCAGGTGATGGAGCATGCGGAGATAGCCACCCGCAACGCCGTGCTGCAGGGCGGAAATGGCTGGGCGGTGTATGACAATTCGCTGCCCGAAAAAGGACGCGGCAACGTACGCTGGCGTACGTTGCTTGAAGGCGTTCTCCAGCGCGGAGGTCCGCGCATTTATCAGAAACCCGCCGTTTTACGCGACGGCCGGGTGCACCATCGGGAACTAATGTGCCGTATTTTCGATGGCGAAGAAGAGGTGCTGGCAGCGGAGTATATGCCGATGGTGCAGGCGTTTGGCCTGGCCGAACAGTATGACCGCCAGATGGTGGCGCGCGTCGTGCCGTTTTTACGCTTCTGGCCTGAAGAAACGCTCGCCGTGCCGCTTACCGTCGAGTCGCTCATCCGCCCGCCGTTCCAGCGCTGGCTGCGCGATACCCTGATGCAATGCGAAAAATCGCAGCGAATGCGCATTCTTTTTGAACTTGCTGAGGCAGATGTTTGTCAACACATCAGTCGGTTACAACCGGTGATTCGGTTAATCAAAGCGCTGGGCGTCCGCATCGCGGTCGCGCAGGCGGGATTAACGGTGGTCAGCACGGCCTATATCAAGGAGCTGGATGTAGAAATTATCAAGCTGCATCCGGGTCTGGTGAAGAACATTGAAAAGCGTACCGAAAACCAGCTCTTCGCCCAAAGCCTGGTGGAAGCTTGCAACGGTACGCAAACACGGGTTTTCGCCACGGGTATAAAAACCCGTAGCGAATGGCAGACGCTGGTGGAAAGGGGCGTCGCGGGCGGGCAGGGCGATTTTTTTGCTGCTTCTCAACCCCTCGACACGAGCGTGAAAAAATATTCTCAAAGATATTCGGTTTAGCCTGCCGTTTAATTTGTTTTCACGTAGAATAACGCGCGCTGCATCTCAAGGGGGCGAGCGCGCCTGCCGGCCGGATTGTCGCAGCGTAGCGAAGCCAGTTTTGCTTTCGTGCGCGTTTTACCTTGTCAGCTCTGAACTGGTCGCTTTTTCAACAAACGGTCCGGGCGGGAGAACGTAAAACGCAGGAAGCGAGAACTGCACTATTTTTCACCGATGCAGAACGTTTTTGCGCCTTGTCGCTGCATCGTGTGGTTGGTAAAGTAAGCGGATTTTATTTTTCCGCCCCAGCTTTCAGGATTATCCCTTAGTATGTTGAAAAAATTTCGTGGCATGTTTTCCAATGACCTGTCCATTGACCTGGGTACCGCGAATACCCTGATTTACGTAAAAGGACAAGGCATCGTATTGAATGAGCCGTCCGTTGTGGCCATTCGTCAGGATCGTGCCGGCTCGCCGAAGAGCGTCGCTGCCGTTGGTCATGAAGCGAAACAGATGCTGGGCCGTACGCCGGGCAACATCGCCGCCATTCGCCCGATGAAAGACGGCGTAATCGCCGACTTCTTCGTTACCGAAAAAATGCTGCAGCACTTCATCAAGCAGGTGCACAGCAACAGCTTTATGCGCCCAAGCCCGCGCGTGCTGGTGTGCGTGCCGGTTGGCGCGACGCAGGTTGAACGCCGCGCGATTCGCGAATCCGCGCAGGGCGCAGGCGCCCGCGAAGTTTTCCTGATTGAAGAACCGATGGCCGCCGCGATTGGCGCAGGCCTGCCGGTCTCCGAAGCTACCGGCTCCATGGTGGTGGATATTGGTGGCGGTACCACTGAAGTGGCCGTTATTTCCCTGAACGGCGTGGTTTACTCCTCTTCTGTACGTATCGGCGGTGACCGTTTCGACGAAGCTATCATTAATTATGTACGCCGCAACTACGGCTCCCTGATTGGTGAAGCGACCGCTGAGCGCATCAAGCACGAAATCGGCTCCGCTTACCCGGGTGATGAAGTGCGTGAAATCGAAGTTCGCGGCCGTAACCTGGCCGAGGGCGTGCCGCGCGGTTTTACCCTCAACTCCAACGAAATCCTCGAAGCGCTGCAGGAACCGCTGACCGGCATCGTCAGTGCGGTCATGGTGGCGCTGGAACAGTGCCCGCCGGAACTGGCTTCCGATATCTCCGAGCGTGGTATGGTGCTCACCGGTGGTGGCGCACTGCTGCGTAACCTTGACCGTCTGCTGATGGAAGAGACCGGCATTCCGGTCGTGGTGGCGGAAGATCCGTTGACCTGCGTGGCGCGCGGCGGCGGCAAGGCACTGGAAATGATCGACATGCACGGCGGCGACTTGTTCAGCGAAGAGTAACAGCCGCAAGCAAGGGCAACTCCGGTTGCCCTTCTTGTTGGTTTGGGAATACGCATAGCCTATGAAGCCAATTTTTAGCCGTGGCCCGTCGCTACAGATTCGCCTTATTCTGGCGGTGCTGGTGGCGCTTGGTGTCATTATCGCCGACAGCCGCCTCGGTACGTTCAGCCAGATTCGAACGTACATGGATACCGCCGTCAGCCCTTTCTACTTTGTGTCGAATGGTCCCCGTGAATTGCTTGATAGCGTGTCGCAAACGCTCGCATCGCGGGATCAGCTTGAGCTTGAAAACCGGGCGCTGCGCCAGGAACTGCTGCTGAAAAATAGCGAATTGCTGATGCTTGGGCAGTACAAGCAGGAAAACGCGCGCCTGCGCGAACTGCTTGGCTCTCCGCTGCGTCAGGACGAGCAAAAAATGGTCACTCAGGTGATCTCCACCGTTAATGACCCTTACAGCGACCAGGTGGTTATCGATAAAGGCAGCATCAACGGCGTTTACGAAGGTCAGCCCGTCATCAGTGATAAAGGCGTCGTCGGACAGGTTATCGCCGTCGCGAAACTTACCAGCCGGGTATTGCTGATTTGCGACGCTACCCATGCGTTGCCAATCCAGGTGCTGCGCAACGATATTCGCGTGATTGCCGCCGGCAACGGCTGTACGGATGATTTGCAACTGGAGCACCTGCCCGCCAATACCGATATTCGCGTAGGCGACGTGCTGGTCACCTCCGGCCTTGGCGGACGCTTCCCGGAAGGGTATCCGGTGGGCGTGGTGTCGTCAGTAAGACTGGATACTCAGCGCGCTTACACCGTGATTCAGGCGCGTCCGACAGCTGGCCTGCAGCGCCTGCGCTATCTGCTGCTGCTGTGGGGCTCGGATCGTCAGGGGGTTAACCCCATGACGCCGGAGGAAGTGCACCGCGTGGCGAATGAACGCCTGATGCAGATGATGCCGCAAGTGCTGCCCTCGCCTGATGCGATGGGCCCACCTGCGCCAGTGCCCGCGCCTGCGACCGGCATCACCACGCCGACGACTGGCGCTACAACGTCTGCGCCAGGCGCGGCAGCGCCCGCATCGTCCTCTGACGTGGCGCCTGCCGCCCGGGGAGGACCGTAGTGGGGAGCTATCGTAGCCAGGGGCGCTGGGTCATCTGGCTCTCCTTCCTTGTCGCATTGTTATTGCAGATCATGCCCTGGCCGGACGACATTCTGGTTTACCGGCCAAACTGGGTATTGCTAATCCTGCTTTACTGGATCCTGGCGCTGCCGCATCGCGTAAATGTCGGTACGGGTTTCGTGATGGGTGCCATACTGGATCTCATCAGTGGTTCAACGCTCGGCGTACGCGCGCTGTCGATGAGCATTATCGCTTACCTGGTCGCCCTGAAATTCCAGCTTTTCCGTAACCTGGCGCTCTGGCAACAGGCGCTGGTTATTATGTTGCTCTCTCTGGCGGCCGATATTATTGTTTTCTGGGCAGAGTTTTTAGTTATCAACGTCTCTTTCAGACCGGAAGTGTTCTGGAGCAGCGTAGTGAACGGCGTGCTCTGGCCGTGGCTTTTCCTGTTGATGCGTAAAATCCGTCAACAGTTTGCGGTGCAATAAGGGTTTTTATGACTGCAGTTTATCTCGCCTCCGGTTCGCCTCGTCGTCAGGAACTGCTCGCTCAACTGGGCGTGACGTTCGAACGTCTCATTACCGGCCTTGAAGAAGTGCGCCGTGAAAACGAAAGCGCGCAGCACTATGTGTCGCGCCTGGCGCGGGAGAAAGCGCAGGCGGGCGTCGCACTGGCGGCGCGCGACTGGCCGGTGCTTGGCGCAGACACCATCGTCATTCTCAATGGCGAAGTGCTGGAAAAGCCGCGGGACAAAGCCCATGCAGGCGCCATGCTGCGCCAGCTTTCCGGGCAAACGCATCAGGTGATGACGGCCGTCGCGGTGGCGGATAAACGTCAGGTAATGGATTGTCTGGTGGTGACCGAGGTCACTTTCCGCGCGTTATCGGAAGCGGATATCGAGGCGTATGTGGCAAGCGGCGAACCCATGGATAAAGCGGGCGCGTATGGCATTCAGGGGCTGGGCGGCTGTTTTGTGAGAAAGATCAACGGCAGCTACCACGCCGTGGTCGGCTTGCCGCTGGTAGAGACGTATGAACTGCTAAGCAATTTTAACGCCTTGCGTGAGGGATAAGGAAAAGATGACGGCTGAACTGTTAGTCAACGTAACCCCTTCGGAAACCCGGGTGGCGTATATCGATGGCGGTATCCTGCAGGAGATCCATATCGAGCGCGAAGCGCGCCGCGGGATCGTAGGCAATATCTACAAAGGTCGGGTAAGTCGCGTTCTGCCAGGAATGCAGGCGGCATTTGTAGATATTGGCCTCGATAAAGCGGCATTTTTACATGCTTCGGACATTATGCCGCATACAGAATGCGTGGCGGGCGAAGAGCAGAAAAACTTCACGGTGCGTGATATCTCCGAACTGGTTCGTCAGGGACAGGATCTCATGGTGCAGGTGGTAAAAGATCCGCTCGGCACCAAAGGCGCGCGCCTGACCACCGATATTACACTGCCTTCCCGCTATCTGGTTTTCATGCCCGGTGCGTCGCACGTGGGCGTTTCCCAGCGTATTGAAAGCGAAACCGAGCGCGAGCGGCTGAAAAAAATCGTCGCCGATTACTGTGACGAGCAGGGCGGATTTATCATCCGCACCGCAGCGGAAGGGGTTTGCGAGGCCGATCTCGCCTCCGACGCCGCCTACCTCAAACGGGTATGGACCAAGGTGATGGAGCGCAAAAAGCGCAACCAGACCCGCTATCAGCTCTACGGCGAGCTGGCGCTGGCGCAGCGCGTGCTGCGCGATTTCGCCGTGGCCCAGCTCGACCGCATTCGCGTCGACTCGCGGCTGACTTATGAAATGCTGCTGGAATTTACCGCGGAATATATGCCGGAGATGACCAGCAAGCTTGAGCACTACAGCGGCAAGCAGCCGATTTTTGATCTTTACGACGTAGAGAACGAAATTCAGCGCGCGCTGGAGCGCAAGGTAGAGCTGAAGTCCGGCGGCTATCTGATAATCGATCAGACCGAGGCGATGACCACCATCGACATTAACACCGGCGCGTTTGTTGGCCATCGCAACCTCGACGATACCATCTTCAATACCAATATCGAGGCGACGCAGGCGATTGCGCGCCAGCTGCGGTTGCGTAACCTGGGCGGCATCATCATTATCGATTTTATCGACATGAATAATGAGGACCACCGCCGTCGCGTGCTGCATTCGCTGGAGCAGGCGCTCAGCAAAGACCGCGTGAAAACCAGCATTAACGGTTTTTCGCAGCTGGGGCTGGTGGAGATGACCCGCAAACGCACCCGCGAAAGCATTGAGCACGTACTTTGTAATGATTGCCCGACCTGCCATGGACGCGGTACGGTAAAAACCGTTGAAACCGTCTGCTATGAGATCATGCGTGAAATCGTCCGCGTGCATCACGCCTATGATTCCGACCGTTTCCTGGTTTATGCTTCCCCTGCGGTGGCGGAAGCGTTGAAAGGCGAGGAGTCGCACGCGCTGGCGGAAGTGGAGATTTTCGTCGGCAAACAGGTGAAGGTGCAAATTGAACCGCTCTACAACCAGGAGCAGTTCGACGTGGTAATGATGTAACGCGCGACGGCAGCTTCGCAAGTAAAGGGTACCGCTACGGCGGTTGACAAGGAGAGAAGGGTGAGGCGACTGCCGGGCATTTTACTACTCACAGCCGCAACGCTGATTGTTATCGTCGCACTGCTGGTGAGTGGCCTGCGGCTCGTTTTGCCTCATCTGAACAGCTGGCGCCCGGCGCTGCTGGAGAAAATCGAAGCCGCCACCGGCATGCCGGTAGAGACCGGGACGGTAGAAGCCTCCTGGCAAAACTTCGGCCCGACGCTTGAGGCGCTGGACATCAAAGCGGGCCTGAAAGATGGCGGCGAGTTGAGCATCAAGCGCGTTACGCTGGCGCTCGACGTCTGGCAAAGCCTGCTGCACCTGCGCTGGCAGTTTCGCGATCTTACCTTTTATCAGCTCCATTTTCGCACCAATACCCCGTTCCAGCAGGATCAAAACCGGGAAAAGCTGGAAACCAGCAAATTCACCGATCTCTTCTTTCGCCAGTTCGATCACTTCGATCTGCGCGACAGCACCGTCAGCTTTATTACGCTTTCCGGCCAGCGCGCCGAGCTGGCTGTCCCGCAATTAACGTGGGTGAACGGTAAAAATCGTCACCGCGCTGAAGGCCAGGTCAGCCTCTCGAGCTTAACGGGCCAGCATGGCGTAATGCAGGTGCGCATGGACTTACGCGACGATAACGGACTGCTGAACAACGGTACGGTCTGGATGCAGGCGGATGACGTTGACGTGAAACCCTGGCTCGGCCAGTGGATGAATGAAAACGTGGCGCTGGATACCGCGAAATTCAGCCTGGCGGCCTGGATGACCCTGAAAGATGGCGATATCGCCGGCGGCGATCTCTGGCTGAAAAAAGGCGGCGCCAGCTGGCAGGGCGGCGCAGACGCCACCCACCGCTTGTCTGTCGATAACCTGACGGCGCACGTCACGAAGCAGCAGGGCGGCTGGCAGTTCGCCATTCCCGCCACCAATATCACTATTGATGACAAGCCCTGGCCGCGCGGCGCGCTGACGCTTGCGTGGATCCCGCAGCAGGATGTCGGCGGCGCGGGCAACACGCGTAGCGACGAACTGCGCGTTCGGGCCAGCAATCTGGAGTTGAGCGGGCTGGATGGCCTGCTGCCGCTCGCCGCCAAATTCTCCCCCGCGCTTGGCGAAGTCTGGGCCAGCACGCAGCCGCATGGGTATGTCGAATCGCTGGCGGTTGATATCCCTTTACAGGCGACCAATAAAACCCGCTTTCAGGGCAACTGGAAAAACCTTTCCTGGAAACAGTGGAAGCTCTTGCCGGGCGCCGATCATTTCTCGGGCTCGCTCGCTGGCAGTCTGGAGTCCGGGCGGCTGCAGGCGCAGATGAATAACAGCAAAATGCCGTACGAGACGGTGTTTCGCGCGCCGCTGGAGATCAAACAGGGCGCGGCGACGCTGGAATGGCATAAAAATGAAGAGGGCTTCACGCTGGATGGCAAGAATATCGACGTGCAGGCCCATTCGCTCTGGGCGCGCGGCGATTTCCGCTGGCAGCAGCCCACCGGGCAGCAGCCCTGGCTTTCTATTCTTGCCGGCATTCGCACTAATGACGGCAAACAGGCGTGGCGCTACTTTCCGGAAAACCTGATGGGCAAACACCTGGTGGACTACCTGAGCGGCGCCATCCAGGGCGGTCAGGCGGATAACGCCACGCTGGTTTATGCCGGCAATCCGCATAATTTCCCCTATAAGCACAACGACGGTCAGTTTCAGGTTTATGTTCCGCTGCATAATGCCACTTATGCTTTCCAGCCCAACTGGCCGGCGCTGAAGAATTTCGACATTGAACTCGATTTTCGCAACGACGGGCTGTGGATGTCGGCGCCGGAGGTGAATCTCGGCGGCGTGAAGGGGCGTCATGTTGAAGCCGTGATCCCGGACTACTCGCAGGACAGACTGTTTATCGACGCCGATATCGCCGGGCCGGGTAACGCCGTCGGTCCTTACTTCCAGAAGACGCCTTTAAACGATTCGCTTGCCGCTACGCTTGAAGAACTCCAGCTCGACGGCGATGTGAATGCTCGCTTACATCTTGATATTCCGCTTGATGGCGAACTCGTCACCGCCAAAGGCGATGTGGCGCTGAACAATAACTCGCTTTTCATCAAGCCGCTGGACAGCACGCTGCATAACCTTTCGGGCAAATTCAGCTTCGTTAACGGCAACCTGCAAAGCGAGCCGCTGCGCGCTACCTGGTTTAACCAGCCGCTGAATGTCGATTTCTCCACCGAGGAGGGGCAGAAGTCTTATAACGTGGCGGTGAATCTGGACGGCGACTGGCAGCCCGCCCGTACAGGCCTGCTGCCGGAACCGGTGAATAACGCGCTGAAAGGCAGCGTGCCGTGGCAGGGTAAAGTGGCTATCACGCTGCCTTATCGCGGCAGCGCCAGTTACAAAATCGATGTGAACGGCGATTTAAAAAATGTGAGCAGTCGCTTACCTTCACCAGTGAATAAAGCGTCGGGCGAGCCGTTGCCCTTTAAGGTAAATGTGACGGGCGACCTGAAAAGCTTCGCGCTGACCGGCAACGCCGGTGCAAATAACCATTTCAACAGCCGCTGGCTGCTTGGCGAAAAGCTGACGCTCGATCGCGCCATCTGGGCTTCCGACAGCCGTACGCGACCGCCGCTGCCTGAAAATGCGGGCGTGGAACTGAACCTGCCGGCGATGGACGGCGCGCAGTGGCTCGCGCTCTTTAATCAGGGCGCGGCGGATAAAGTGAGCAGCGCCACGCGCTTCCCGGAAAGCGTAACGTTACGTACCCCTTCGCTGACGCTGGGCGGCCAGCAGTGGAACAATCTCAGCATCCAGATGCGCCCGACGCCTGGCGGCAAAGAGGTCAGCGCTCAGGGCCGGGAGATCAACGGTACGCTGACGATGCGCGAGCGCGCGCCGTGGCAGGCAAACGTTCAATACCTTTACTTCAACCCGAGCGCCAGCGCCAATAGCGGTTCGGCAAAAACCGCCTCGCCGCTTGCGGGTATGGATAGTATTGATTTCAGCGGCTGGCCCGATCTCCAGCTGCGCTGCGCCGAGTGCTGGCTGTGGGGACAGAAATATGGCCGTATTGATGGCGACTTCAACGTACGCGGCAACACGCTTGCCCTCAGCGACGGCCTGATCGATACCGGCTTTGCCCGGCTGACCGCGCAGGGGGAATGGGTCAATAAACCGGGCGAGCTGCGCACCTCGCTAAAAGGCGCGCTCAAGGGAAGCAAGCTGGACGCTGCCGCCAACTTTTTCGGCCTGACGACCCCGTTGCAGGGTTCCTCATTTAACGTTGATTACGACCTCCACTGGCGCGATGTGCCCTGGCAGCCGGATGAAGCTTCGCTCAACGGCGTTATACATACGCGCCTTGGCAAAGGGCAGATAGCCGATCTCGGCACTGGCCACGCCGGGCAACTGCTGCGGCTGCTGAGCTTCGATGCGCTGTTGCGCAAGCTGCGCTTTGATTTCAGCGACACCTTCGGCGATGGCTTCTACTATGACTCCATCCGCAGCACCGCCTGGATAAAAGATGGCGTGTTGCATACTGATGATACGCTGGTTGACGGGCTGGAGGCGGATATTGCCATGAAAGGCTCAGTAGACCTGCCGCGCCGCCGACTTAATATGGAAGCGGTCGTCGCGCCGGAAATCTCCGCTACGGTCGGCGTGGCGACCGCCTTCGTGGTTAACCCTATCGTGGGCGCGGCGGTGTTTGCCGCAAGCAAGGTGCTCGGTCCACTGTGGAGTAAAATTTCCGTGCTGCGCTACCAGATAACCGGCCCGCTTGATAAACCGCAAATTAACGAAGTGCTGCGCCAGCCACGGGCAAATAAGGCGCAATGATTTGACGCGGACAATGAATTGCCGCAAGCTCGATAGATATCACCATTGTCCTCGCCCGTCAGGGCGCAAGTCAGAAGAGTAGCGAAACGATGAGTCTGAACCTGGTAACTGAGCAACTGCTGTCTGCGAATGGCCTGAACCATCAGGATCTGTTTTCCATCCTTGGCCAGCTGTCCGAGCGCCGTCTCGACTATGGCGACCTCTATTTTCAGTCCAGCTACCATGAATCCTGGGTTTTAGAAGACCGCATCATCAAAGACGGCTCGTGGAATATCGACCAGGGCGTCGGCGTACGGGCGGTCAGCGGCGAGAAAACCGGTTTCGCCTATGCCGATCAGATAAGCCGCCTGGCGCTGGAGCAAAGCGCCGGCGCGGCGCGCAGCATCGTGCGTGAAATGGGCGAAGGCCGCTCTCATACCTTAGGCGCGGTCGAACATAAATCGCTCTATACCTCGCACGATCCGCTGCAAAGTTTAAGTCGCGAAGAGAAGCTCGACATCCTCAAGCGTGTGGATAAAGCGGCCCGTGCGGCGGATACGCGCGTGCAGGAAGTGACTGCCAGCCTCACCGGCGTTTATGAGCTTATCCTGGTCGCGGCCACCGACGGCACGCTGGCGGCGGATGTACGTCCGCTGGTGCGCCTGTCGGTAAGCGTGCAGGTGGAAGAGAGCGGCAAGCGCGAGCGCGGCTCAAGCGGCGGCGGCGGCCGTTTTGGTTATGACTGGTTCCTTGAAGAGAGCGACGGTGAAGTGCGCGCGGAAGCCTGGGCGAAAGAGGCGGTGCGCATGGCGCTGGTCAACCTTTCCGCCGTCGCGGCGCCAGCGGGCACGCTGCCAGTCGTGCTGGGCGCAGGCTGGCCGGGCGTGCTGCTGCATGAAGCGGTGGGTCATGGTCTGGAAGGCGATTTTAACCGTCGCGGCACTTCCGTGTTTAGCGGGCAGATGGGGCAACTGGTCGCTTCTGAGCTCTGCACCGTGGTGGATGACGGTACGCTGATGAATCGTCGCGGCTCGCTTGCCGTTGATGATGAAGGCGTGCCCGGGCAGTACAACGTGCTTATCGAAAACGGCGTATTGAAAGGCTATATGCAGGACAAGCTCAACGCGCGTCTGATGGGTGTAGCGCCGACCGGCAACGGGCGGCGTGAATCCTACGCCCACCTGCCGATGCCGCGTATGACCAACACCTACATGCTGGCGGGCAAATCCACGCCGCAGGAGATTATCGAATCGGTGGATTACGGGATCTTCGCGCCGAACTTTGGCGGCGGACAGGTGGACATTACTTCCGGGAAGTTTGTCTTCTCTACCTCGGAAGCTTATCTGATTGAGAAAGGTAAAGTGACGAAGCCGGTGAAGGGCGCGACCCTGATTGGTTCCGGCATTGAAGCGATGCAGCAGATCTCTATGGTGGGCAACGATCTTGCGCTGGATAACGGCGTGGGCGTGTGCGGCAAAGAGGGGCAGAGTCTGCCGGTAGGCGTGGGCCAGCCAACGCTTAAGGTCGATAACCTGACGGTGGGTGGTACCGCGTAAAGTCATGAGGAAGCGGTCATGAAAAAAGGATACGTGCAGGCGTATCCTTTTTTTTGTCTGATGGCGAGTTAGGTTACTCCGTAATCGACAGACTCTCGTTGTCCAGCTGCAGCGCGATATAGAGCAAAATGCGATCGTCGAAGCTGTCCAGATTGAGACCGGTTATCTCCGAGATCCGCTTCATGCGGTATTCGAGCGTGTTACGGTGGATAAACAGCGCTTTTGCCGCGAGGCTCGCCTGGAGGTTATTGGCATACCAGCCTTTTAGCGTGCGCAGCAGCAGACCGTTGCTGTCCATCTGCTTTAAACGGGCCACCGGGCGGGTCAGCTCTTTTGCCTGCCAGTCCTCCTTTATGCTGTCTAACAGCAGCGGCAAAATCAGATCCTTATAAAAGTAGATTCGCTTCTGCGGCTGGTTGCTCTTGCCGACGGCCATCGTGGTGGAGGCCGTGCGGTAAGAGCGGGCGATGCCGCCCGCGTCGGGGAAATAGTTGCCCATAGCGAGGCGGATCTTAAGGCGGCTTCGCGCGCTTATCTGCTCCATCAACGCATGCATATATTGCCTCTGCTCATCGGGCGCCCACATGCCGCGCGCGTTAAGCGCGGGTTTCAACAACACGATTTGCGTCATCGAAACAATGGCGATAAGCGGCGATTTCTCTGTCGACGTCAGCAGCGTCTGAAGCTGCTGTAGCTCTGTCATGGCGGTATCGACGCCAAGCTGACCGCTGTCTATCTCCACCACCAGCGCCACGCGCGGCTGGCTGAGATCGATGCCGAGACGGTGCGCCCATTCGCTCAGCATCGGCGAAGTCTGTTCCGAACGGATAAGGTTCAGCACCAGCTCTTCACGCAGGCGAACATCGCGCGCCATCATGTGCATAAGCTGCGCCTGCTCAAGCATCATTTCAGCCGTCATGCAAACCAGCTCGCCATACTGGCGCAGTTGCCCCGGGTCGCCTGTCAGGCCGATGACGCCGACGATATTGCGGTTAAGGCGCAAGGGCAGATTGATGCCAGGTTTTACCCCCTGCAAATGACGCGTTACCGCATCGTCGATATCCACAATCCTTCGCTGGGAGATAGCCAGCAATGCCCCTTCGTGCAATTCGCCAATACGCTCCGGATCGCCGCTGCCGATAATGCGGCCTTTACCATCCATGACGTTGATATTGCAGTCGATGATTTTCATCGTGCGGTCAACAATATTTTGCGCCAGACGGGCGTCGAGATGGTAATCGTCCATAACATTTCCTGTACAGAGTGGTTATCGAATCTGAATGAGCATAACTGTGAAAATGTTGTGCGGCATTGTGCAACTGCCCAGTCGGGAAACTAAATGTAAACTCTTCGGCGAGCGTCACGTTTTGCGGTTCAGTCGCAATGAAACGCACGCCGCAGACAAAAAACCGGATGCGGAAATCCGCATCCGGTTGAGGCATAGCGCGAGGCGTCAGGTCACCGGCGCCGGGTTAAAGACCGCGAGCTGGTTATGCAGTCCCCACTGGTCGGAAAAGGTTTTGCGACGACCGCTCGCCACATCAAGAATAAAGTGGAAAAGCTTCCAGCCCACCTGCTCAATAGTTTCCTCGCCGGTAGCGATGGTGCCGGCGTTAATATCCATCAGATCGAACCAGCGGTTGGCCAGCTCCGTGCGTGTCGCCATCTTGATAACCGGCACCGCCATCAGGCCATACGGCGTGCCGCGACCGGTGGTAAATACCTGCAGCGTAATGCCGGAGGCCACCTGCTGCGTGCCGCAGACAAAGTCGCTGGCGGGCGTGGCGGCATAAATCAGGCCGCGCTTCGTCGGGCGCTGGCCCGGCGACAGCACCTCGACAATAGCGCTTTTACCCGACTTGGCGATGGAGCCAAGCGCTTTTTCCACCACGTTCGCCAGCCCGCCTTTTTTATTGCCGGGAGAAGGGTTGGCGCTGCGGTCGGTCTGGCCCATATCCAGGTAATTATCGTACCAGGCCATCTCTTCCAGCAGCCGCTTGCCCACCTCTTCGTTTACCGCGCGCGGCGTTAACAGGTGGATGGCGTCGCGTACTTCGGTGACTTCTGAGAACATCACCGTGGCGCCGCAGCGCACCAGCAGATCAGAGGCGTAGCCCACCGCCGGGTTAGCGGTCACGCCGGAGAAAGCGTCGCTGCCGCCGCACTGCATGCCCACCACCAGCTCTGAGGCCGGGCAGGTTTCGCGCTTACGCTGGTTGAGCTTAGCCAGATGCTGCTCCGCCACGCGCAGGATGTCGTCCACCATCGAGCGGAAACCCACGTGCTGCTCATCCTGCAGGCGGACAATGCTCGCGGAATCCACCGCGATTGCCGCCACATCTTCCGTGCCCTGCAGCAATCTTTCCGGCTGCAGTTTTTCACAGCCGAGGCCAATGACCATTACCTCGCCGCCAAAGTTAGGGTTCAGCGCAATGTTATGAATGGTACGGATAGGGATCACCGCAGCGGGAGCGTTAATCGCCACCCCGCAGCCGTAAAGATGGTTAAGGCCGACCACACCATCGACGTTCGGGTAACGCGGCAGCAGGTCACGCTCAATTAATTTGATAACGTAATCCACCACCCCTGCCACGCAATGCACGCTGGTGGTAATGCCGAGCAGGTTTTTCGTCCCCACGCTGCCATCGGCATTGCGGTAACCTTCAAAGGTGTAGCCTTCCAGCGGCGGCAACGGTTCGGGCACCCGGGTCGCCAGCGGCAATGTATTAAGCGGCGGCGCTTTGGGCAGTTCCACCAGCGATTCGTCAATCCAGCTGCCGCGCGCAATGGCACGCACGGCGTAGCCAATAACTTCGCCATAGCGAACGATTTCGCCATGCGCGGGAATATCAACCAGCGCGACTTTATGACCTTGTGGGATATGTTCTATCAACTCGAGCCCATCCGGAAAACGCGCACCCGCCTTGAGCCCATTATCGTTGACAATAATCGCTACATTATCGTTGTCATCGACTTTTATATAAAAATTGCCCGTCTCAAGGTTTTTAATTTTTATATCAGTCATTATCCAGTATTCTCCGAAATTACGGTAAAGGCGTTGCTTAAATAAAAAGAGCAATACGTATAAGGGCCCGCTTTAAATTAATACTGTCAGGATTATCTTAAGCCTAATGTGATGCAGATCACTGAAACTGGTGAGCCCGCCCAATGCGATGTGACTCTTTCCCCGTTTTGTGGAATCAAGCGGCTGATATTGTGCATTCATACAAAAATATAGCGAAAAAAAGCGCAGGAATTGTGTGAGTCTCTAATGATTAGCGTGATGAGCCGAGTCTATACTGAGCTGCATAAAAAAGAGCAAAACCTGTGAAGGCCCGGTTATTGCTTTATCAAAACGAATATCTACCGCTACCAGATTTACTTTCAGGCTGTACTCATACATGGGGAATAAAAATGTCTGTGCAATCAGAAGCTGTTGTATCCAGCAAAAGAGTCCCTACCCGTTTTTATATATTGCTGACGATTTTTATTGTCACCACTATTAATTATGCCGATCGCGCTACGTTATCTATTGCCGGTACGGAAGTCGCCAAAGCGCTTCAGCTTGATGCGATTTCCATGGGTTATATTTTCTCGGCGTTTGGCTGGGCCTATTTGCTGATGCAGATCCCGGGCGGCTGGCTGCTTGACCGCTACGGCTCAAAAAAGGTCTACACCTGGAGCCTGTTCTTCTGGTCGCTGTTTACCTTTACCCAGGGTTTTGTCGATATGCTGCCGCTCGCCTGGGCCGGCATTTCTATGTTCTTTATGCGCTTTATGCTGGGCTTTTCCGAAGCGCCGTCCTTCCCGGCCAACGCCCGCATCGTTGCGGCCTGGTTTCCGACCAAAGAGCGTGGCACCGCTTCGGCGTTGTTTAACGCCGCACAATATTTCTCGCTCGCTATTTTCTCGCCGCTGCTCGGCTGGCTCACCTTCGCCTGGGGCTGGGAGCATGTCTTTACCGTTATGGGCGCCATCGGCTTTGTGCTGACGCTGGTATGGGTGAAGTTTATCCATAACCCGGGCGATCACCCGCGCATGTCGAAAGAAGAGTTGGAGTACATCAGCAACAACGGCGCGGTGGTGAATATGGACCACAAAAAAACGGATAGCCAGCAGAGCGGGCCGAAGCTGCACTACATCAAGCAACTGCTGACCAACCGCATGATGCTTGGCGTCTTTTTCGGCCAATACTTTATCAACACCATTACCTGGTTCTTCCTCACCTGGTTTCCTGTTTATCTGGTGCAGGAAAAAGGAATGTCGATTCTGAAAGTGGGCCTGGTGGCCTCTATCCCGGCGCTGTGCGGTTTCGCAGGCGGCGTGCTGGGCGGCGTCTTCTCCGACTATCTGGTGAAACGGGGCGCGTCGCTAACGTTTGCCCGTAAGCTGCCTATTGTGGTCGGCATGCTGCTCGCCTCCACCATTATTTTGTGCAACTACACCGACAGCACTGTGCTGGTCGTCTCGCTGATGGCGCTGGCGTTTTTTGGTAAAGGTTTTGGCGCGCTGGGCTGGCCGGTGATTTCCGACACCGCGCCGAAAGAGATTGTGGGCCTGTGCGGCGGCGTGTTTAACGTCTTCGGTAACGTGGCTTCTATTGTTACTCCGCTGGTCATCGGCTATCTGGTCAGCGAGTTGCACTCCTTTAATGCTGCGTTGATTTTCGTCGGGTGCTCCGCGCTGATGGCGATGGTCTGTTACCTGGTGATTGTCGGCGACATCAAGCGTATGGAACTGGCGAAGTAAGCCATACAGTCAGGGTTTGAACACTTTAAGGTCTGAACAATGAACGATATTTTTCCGAACAAATTCAAGGCCGCGCTGGCGGCTCACCAGACGCAGATCGGTTGCTGGTCGGCGTTAGCGAACCCCATCAGCACCGAAGTGCTGGGCCTCGCGGGCTTCGACTGGATTGTGCTGGATGGCGAGCATGCCCCTAACGACGTCACCACCTTTATTCCTCAGCTGATGGCGCTTAAGGGCAGCCGCAGCACCCCGGTGGTGCGCGTGCCGACCAACGAGCCGGTCATCATCAAACGTCTGCTGGATATCGGCTTTTACAACTTCCTCATTCCGTTTGTGGAATCAGAAGAGGAAGCGGTGCTGGCGGTGGCCTCCACCCGTTACCCGCCAGAGGGCATCCGCGGCGTTTCTGTCTCGCACCGCGCCAATATGTTCGGCACCGTGCCGGATTACTTCGCCGCTTCCAATAAAAACATCACCATTCTTGTGCAGATAGAGAGCCAGCAAGGCGTGGATAACGTCGACGCCATCGCCGCTACCGAAGGCGTGGACGGCATTTTTGTCGGCCCGAGCGATCTTGCGGCGGCGCTGGGTCATCTTGGCAACGCCTCGCACCCGGAAGTGCAGCGCTGCATTCAGCACATCTTTGCCCGCGCCAAAGCGCACGGCAAACCGGCGGGCATTCTGGCGCCGGTGGAAGCCGACGCTAAACGCTACCTGGAGTGGGGCGCGACATTTGTCGCCGTCGGCAGCGACCTTGGCGTATTCCGCGCCGCGACGCAAAAGCTGTGCGACGCCTTTAAAAAGTAATTCCCTAATTAACGAGAGATAAGCGTTATGACGATGAAAGTTGGATTTATTGGCCTTGGCATCATGGGTAAGCCGATGAGTAAAAACCTCATCAAAGCGGGTTATTCGCTGGTGGTTTACGATCACAACTCAGCCTCGGTTTCTGAGGTGATCTCTGCGGGCGCCGAAACGGCCTCCTCGCCAAAAGAGATTGCCGCGCAGTGCGACGTCGTTATTACCATGCTGCCTAACTCTCCGCACGTTAAAGAGGTGGCGCTGGGCGAGAACGGCCTCATTGCAGGGGCGCACGCGGGCCTGACGCTTATCGACATGAGTTCGATTGCGCCGCTCGCCAGCCGTGAAATTAGCGAGGCGTTACAGGCGAAAGGCGTGGGCATGCTGGATGCGCCGGTCAGCGGCGGCGAGCCAAAAGCTATCGACGGCACGCTGTCGGTGATGGTGGGCGGCGATAAAGCGTTATTCGATAAATACTATGATCTGATGAAAGCGATGGCGGGCTCGGTGGTGCATACCGGCGATATCGGCGCAGGCAATGTCACGAAACTCGCAAACCAGGTGATTGTGGCGCTGAACATCGCTGCGATGTCGGAAGCGCTGGTTCTGGCGACCAAAGCGGGTGTCAACCCGGATCTGGTTTATCAGGCGATTCGCGGCGGCCTTGCGGGCAGCACCGTGCTCGATGCCAAAGCGCCGATGGTGATGGAGCGCAACTTCAAGCCCGGTTTTCGTATCGACTTGCATATTAAAGATCTGGCGAACGCGCTGGATACCTCGCACGGCGTGGGCGCGCAGCTGCCGCTGACGGCGGCGGTTATGGAAATGATGCAGGCGTTGAAGGCGGATGGCTTGGGCACCGCCGACCACAGCGCGCTGGCGTGCTATTACGAAAAGCTGGCGAAAGTCGAAGTCGCAAAATAGCGATGAAATAACGACAGGGGCGCCGCTGGCGCCCGGTTATCTCTCCGGTCTGGATTACTTATGAAAATAGTCATTGCACCCGATTCATGGAAAGAAAGTCTCTCCGCCGCCGAGGTGGCGCAGGCGATTGAAAAAGGTTTTCGCGAAATATTCCCCCATGCTGACTATGTCTGCGTGCCGCTTGCCGATGGCGGCGAGGGGACGGTGGACGCGATGGTCAGCGCCACGCAGGGCACGACTATCACCACCCGCGTAACGGGGCCGCTCGGGCAGCCGGTGGAAGCCAGCTGGGGGATTTCGGGCGACGGCAACACCGCGTTTATTGAAATGGCGGAGGCGAGCGGTCTGGCGCTGGTGCCGACTTCGCAGCGCAACCCGCTGTTAACCACCTCGCGCGGCACCGGCGAGCTTATCCTGGCCGCGCTGGATCGCGGCGTGCGTCATATTCTTATCGGTATTGGCGGCAGCGCCACCAATGACGGCGGGGCGGGCATGGTGCAGGCGCTCGGCGCGAAGCTCTGCGAGGCTTCCGGCCAGGAGATTGGCCCGGGTGGGGCGTCGCTTGCGAAGCTCGCCCGCATCGATCTCTGCGCGCTTGATAGCCGTTTGCAGGAGTGCGATATCAAAGTCGCCTGCGACGTGACAAACCCGCTTACCGGCGAGCAAGGCGCTTCGTTTATCTTCGGGCCGCAGAAAGGCGCGGATCCGCAGATGGTGCGCCAGCTGGATGAGTGCCTGGCGCACTACGCGCAGGTTATCCGCAGCGAGTTGCAAAGAGACGTGGACGCCATACCCGGCGCGGGCGCGGCGGGCGGTATGGGCGCGGCGTTGATAGCCTTCCTGAATGCAGAACTCCGAAGCGGTATTGAGCTGGTAACAGAAGCGCTGCATCTGGAAAATCATATTCACAACTGCACGCTGGTGGTGACGGGGGAAGGGCGTATCGACAGCCAGAGCATTCACGGCAAAGTGCCGGTGGGCGTGGCGCGCATCGCGAAAAAGTATCATAAGCCCGTTATCGGCATCGCCGGCTCGCTGACGCCTGACGTGGCGGTGGTCCACCAGCATGGGCTGGATGCGGTGTTCAGCGTGCTCAACAGTATCGGCACGCTGGACGAGGCGCTGCGCAACGCCGCGGACAACGTTTACCGCTCGGCGAGAAATATCGCCGCCACGCTGCAGGTAGGGATGAGCGTGGCGGAAAAGCAGAGCCAGACGGTGAAAGAGTGCGAGCCTGGCGTGCTGTAAACCCCATTGGTTTCAGGCTGGCGGCAACGGCGTTTCCACGCCGTTGCCGGTTCCCCGTATCGTCTGGTAAACCTGCGCCACCTTCACAAAGTACTCGGTCAGGTAGTTGATGCACACCTGCACCTTCAGCGGCATTTTGTCTTTCTCGGTATAAAGCGCATAAACCGGACGCGGGTCGGACTGGTAGCGCGGCAATAAGATCTCAAGCTCCCCGCTGTTGATCTCATCGATCACCCACATTAGCGGCACATACGCGATGCCTGCCCCGGTTTTCACCCAGCGCGACAGCGTCATCGGGTCGTTGGTGACAAACCGTCCTTGCGGGATCAGACGCGTTGAAATCCCTTCCGGGGCAATCAGTTCAAACTCGTTGTCGGGCCGCACGCTATATTCAAGCCATGAATGGCTGGCGAGATCGGAAGGCTTTTCCGGCGCGCCGTTCAGGGCCAGATAGCTTTTGGCGGCGCAGACCACCATCGGCATAGAGCCGAGGCGACGCGAGAAAAGGCTGGAATCCTGCAATGCGCCGACGCGGATAACCAGGTCCAGGCCGTCGGCTATCAGATCCGGCGCCGGGATGCCGGTCACCAGATTGACCGTCAGGCCCGGGTACTCTCTGAGCATGTCCGCTGTCATGGTCGCCAGCACGTTTTGCGCCATGGTGGAGGAGCTGCCGATGCGCAGGGTGCCGATAGGCGTATTATTAAACGCATAGAGTTGTTCATGCACTTCCCGCACTTCATGCAGCATGCGGCGGCAACCCTGATAATAAATCCTTCCCGCTTCGGTCAGGCCGATGCTGCGGGTGCTGCGGTTGAGCAACTTAACCTGCAGTTCATCCTCAAGTTTTGATACCGTCTGGCTGATAGAAGAGACGCTCATCTGCAGCTGCCTTGCCGCACTGGTGAAGGAGCCGAGCTCCACCACCCTTGCGAATACGGACATGCGTTTTAGTCGTTCCATTATTCACTCTGGCTTAAAAGTGATTTAGATCACATATCGTAGATAACTTATTATCAGTTACGTTAATATATTATTACTAAGATAACCAACGCCGCGCTCTCTCCCGGCCATCCAGGCCACCCGGTTGCGGTCTATCGTTAATAATCGTCGCCTGCACAGTAATCAGAGTCATCATGAGTCTATTTCCCGTTATCGTGGTGTTCGGCCTCTCGTTTCCGCCGATCTTCATCGAGCTTATCTTATCACTGGCGATTTTCTGGCTGGTGCGCCGCCTGCTGGCCCCTACGGGGCTCTATGATTTTGTCTGGCATCCGGCTCTCTTTAATACGGCGCTTTATTGCTGCCTGTTTTATTTAATATCGCGTCTGTTTGTCTGAGGTTGATGTGAAAACGCTTACAAGAACACTCTCCCGTACTGCGATTACCCTGGTGCTGGTCATCCTGGCTTTCATCGCGATTTTTCGTGCCTGGGTTTATTACACCGAATCCCCGTGGACGCGCGACGCCCGTTTTAGCGCCGACGTGGTAGCCATCGCGCCCGATGTCGCCGGGCTTGTCACTGCCGTTAATGTCCACGACAACCAGCTGGTGAAAAAAGGTCAGGTGCTGTTTACCATCGACCAGCCGCGCTACCAGAAAGCGCTGGAAGAAGCCGAGGCGGACGTCGCCTATTACGACGCGCTGGCCGGCGAAAAACGTCGCGAAGCGGGCCGCCGCAACCGTCTTGGCATACAGGCGATGTCGCGCGAGGAGATCGATCAGTCTAACAACGTCTTGCAGACTGTGCTGCATCAGCTGGCGAAAGCGCAGGCGACCCGGGACCTGGCGAAACTCGATTTAGAGCGCACGGTTATCCGCGCGCCAGCCGACGGCTGGGTCACCAACCTGAACGTCTACGCCGGCGAGTTTATTACCCGCGGCTCTACCGCCGTGGCGCTGGTTAAACAGAACACATTCTATGTGCTGGCCTATATGGAAGAGACCAAGCTTGAAGGCGTGCGCCCAGGCTATCGCGCAGAGATTACGCCGCTTGGCAGCAACTCGGTGCTGCACGGCACCGTCGACAGCGTGGCGGCAGGCGTGACCAACGCCAGCAGCACGCGTGACGACAAAGGCATGGCGTCGGTGGACTCCAACCTGGAGTGGGTGCGCCTTGCGCAGCGCGTGCCGGTGCGTATCCACCTCGATCAACAAACGGGGAACCTCTTCCCGGCGGGCACGACCGCAACGGTAGTGATCACCGGCGAAAAAGACAGGGACCGCAGCCAGGAATCGCCTTTTAACAAGCTGATGCATCGGCTGCGCGAATTCGGTTAATCGTTATGGGCATCCTCTCTATCGCGCCGCAGCATGTGCGCTTCGCCATTAAGCTCGCCACCGCCATTGTGCTGGCGCTTTTTGTCGGCTTTCACTTCCAGCTTGAGACGCCGCGCTGGGCGGTGCTGACCGCCGCCATCGTCGCGGCGGGGCCCGCCTTTGCCGCAGGCGGCGAGCCGTGGTCTGGCGCTATCCGCTATCGTGGCATGCTGCGCATCGTCGGCACTTTTATCGGCTGTATCGCGGCGCTGGTGATTATTATCTCGATGATCCGCGCGCCGGTGGTGATGCTGATGGTCTGCTGCATCTGGGCGGGCTTCTGTACGTGGATTTCATCGCTGGTAAAAGTGGAGAACTCTTACGCCTGGGGGCTGGCGGGCTACACGGCGCTCATCATCGTCATCACTATTCAGACTGCGCCGCTCTCCACGCCGCAGTTTGCGGTGGAGCGTTGCAGCGAGATAGTGATAGGTATTTTTTGCGCCATCGTCGCCGACCTGCTCTTTTCTCCGCGCTCCATTAAGCGTGAAATCGACCGGGAGCTGGATAGCCTGCTGGTGGCGCAGTTCCAGCTTATGCAGCTTTGCATTAACCACGGCGACAGCGAAGCGCTGGATAAAGCCTGGGGCGCGCTGGTGCGCCGCACCACCGCGCTGGAGGGAATGCGCACCAACCTGAAGATTGAATCGTCGCGCTGGGCGCGGGCTAACCGCCGGTTGAAGGCGCTTAACACCGTGTCGCTGACGATGATTACTCAGGCGTGCGAAACCTGGCTTATTCAGAACAGTCGGCCGGAGGCTATCGCGCCCGAGTACCGTGAGCTGTTCGCCGAGCCGGTGGAAACGGCGGCTGACGTGCATAAGCGGCTTAAGTTTATGCGTCGCGTCATGGCCTGGACTGGTGAGCACGATACGCCAGTCACTATCTATAGCTGGATCGGCGCCGCGACCCGCTACCTGTTGCTGAAACGCGGGGTGATTACCAACGCGAAAATCAGCGCGGTGGAAGAGGAGGTGCTGAGCGGTGAGGTGGTGGTGAGACCGGTTTCGGCAGAACGTCATCACGCCATGATTAACTTCTGGCGTACTACCGTTTCCTGCCTGCTGGGCGCGCTGTTCTGGCTGTGGACCGGCTGGACCTCCGGCAGCGGCGCGATGGTGATGATTGCCGTCGTTACGGCGCTTGCCATGCGTCTGCCGAATCCGCGCATGGTCGCGCTCGACTTCGTCTATGGCATGCTGGCGGCGCTGCCGCTCGGGGCGTTCTATTTCCTTGTGCTTATCCCTGCCACCCAGCAAAGCATGCTGCTGCTCTGCATCAGCCTTGCGCTGCTTGGCTTTTTCATTGGCGTTGAAGTGCAGAAGCGGCGGCTCGGGTCGATGGGGGCGCTTGCAGGAACGATTAACATCATCGTGCTGGATAACCCGATGACCTTTCACTTCAGCCAGTTCCTCGACAGCGCTCTGGGGCAACTGGTGGGCTGTATGCTGGCGATGATGGTGATTCTGGTTATCCGGGATAACTCACAGGCGCAAACCGGGCGTACGCTGCTTAACCAGTTTGTCTCGGCGGCAGTCTCGTCGTTAACCACTAATAAGGCGCGCCGCCGCGAGAACCATCTGCCGGCGCTTTATCAACAGCTTTTTCTGTTGCTGAATAAATTCCCCGGCGATGTGGCGAAATTCCGCCTGGCGCTGAACCTGATTATCGCGCATCAGCGTCTGCGGGAGGTGCCCATTCCTGTGAATGCGGATCTCTCCGCGTTTCACCGCCAGCTGCGCAATACCGCCGATCGGGTGATTGCCGCAAGAAGCGTAGATAAGCGTCGTCAAACCTTTAAGCAACTGCTGGATGAGCTGGATATCTACCAGGAGAAACTGCGCGTCTGGGAGGCGCCGCTGCAGGTTACCGAGCCGGTGAAGCGCCTTACCACGATGCTGCATAAGTATCAGCATGCCCTGACGGACCGCTGATTTTCATCCGTTTTCCCCTCCGGACCGACGCCAGAAGCGTCGGTTTTTTTGTAGCTATACTTACGCAAGACGACAGGACACAACGGTCAGGAGGAGAAGATGACGATGCAAACCCTGGCGGATAACGCCCTTTTTCAGACAGGCTATCTGATTGATGGCACATGGCATACCGCAGCAAGCACCTTCGATGTGCTTAACCCGGCCACAGGCGAGGTGGTAGCGAAAGTCGCTAAGGCAGGCAAGAAAGAGACCGAAGCGGCGATTGCCGCCGCGAGCCGCGCTTTTCCGGCCTGGCGGGCAAAGACGGCGAAAGAACGCTCAGAAATCCTTTACCGTTGGTACCAGCTGATCATTGAGAACAAAAGCTGGCTTGGCGAGCTGATGACCACCGAGCAGGGGAAACCCCGCAAGGAGGCGGAAGGCGAGGTGGAGTACGCCGCAAGCTTTATTCAGTGGTTCGCCGAGCAGGCCAAGCGCGCCAACGGCGAGATAATCCCGCCCATTAAGCCGGGTTCCCGCATTCTGGCGACCCGAGAGCCGGTGGGCGTCGTGGCGGCCATTACGCCCTGGAACTTCCCGATGGCAATGCTGACCCGCAAGCTTGGTCCGGCGCTCGCCGCAGGCTGCACCGGGGTGATTAAGCCCGCCAACAATACGCCGCTTTCCGCTTTCGCGCTGCTGGCGCTGGCTAAGCAGGCGGGGGTGCCGGACGGCGTGCTCAATGCCGTGGCGGGCAACACCTCGGAAATCAGCGACGCCATTATGGCCAGCCCGCAGGTGCGTAAAATCTCCTTCACCGGTTCTACCGCCGTAGGGAAAACGCTGATGCGCAACGCGGCGGAAACCATGAAGAAGGTCTCCATGGAGCTTGGCGGCAACGCGCCTTATATCGTTTTTGACGACGCCGATATCGACGCGGCGGTAAAAGGGGCTATCGCCAATAAATTCCGTAATGCAGGCCAGGTATGCGTAAGCGTAAACCGCTTTTTTATTCAGGACGGGATTTACGAGCGCTTCGTGAATCAGCTGGCGGAAGCGGTTAAGGCGCTTAAAGTCGGCAACGGCATGGATGACGGCGTGGTCGTCGGCCCGCTGATTGAGCAATCGGCCGTGGATAAAGTACGTGAACACGTCGAAGACGCGGTAGCGAAAGGGGCAAAAGTGCTGGTGGGCGGCAAGCCGCACGAACTGGGCGGCAACTTCTGGCAACCTACCGTCCTGATTGACGCTAACGACGAAATGAAGCTTGCGCAGGAAGAGACGTTTGGCCCGCTGGCGGCCTGCTTCCGTTTTAAAACGGAAGAGGAGGTGATTCAGCGCGCCAACAATACCCCTTATGGCCTTGCGGCTTACTTCTACACGCAAAACCTGCAACGCGTTTTCCGCGTTTCCCAGCAGATTGAGAGCGGCATGATTGGCATTAACGAATGTGCGGTATCAACGGAACTGGGGCCGTTTGGCGGAGTAAAAGAGTCAGGTCTGGGACGCGAAGGGTCGGTGCTGGGGCTGGAAGAGTTTATGGAAGTGAAAACCCTGCATCTGGGCGGACTCTGAAACAGAGGGCGGCCTGCGGGCCGCTCCATAGACCGGTGACGCAGCATGAAAATCTACACCTTCGATTTCGATGAAATTACCGATCAGGCGGATTTTTACCGGGAGTTTTCCCGCACCTTTGGTCTGGCCAAAAATCAGGTAAACGATCTGGATGCGCTATGGGAGGTGGTAACTGAAGGGGGATTGCCGCTACCGCTGGAGATAGAGTTTGTGCATCTGGGAGAGGAGCAGCGTCGGCGTTATGGGGCGCTGATTTTGCTTTTTGACGAAGCAGAAGAGGAGCTGGAAGGTCAGCTCCGCTTCAATGTACGTCATTCAACATAGGACAGGCACTTAAAAAGGCCCCTGCGAAAACAGGGGCAAGTCGTCAGACAAGACGACGAGGGTTACTTATACAGTTCAGCGGTGGCGTGCCAGTGGTCACCCTGAGTCAGTTCAGTGATGCGATAGCTGCTGGCGCCTTCTTTTTCCGCTTTTTCCGCCAGCTGCTGGCGAATATCCATTGGCGCGCCCGTTACCTGAGTGACAGAAACGCTGCCCATCGGCTGGAGGTTTTGCGCCTGCTGGGTGTTGACTTGTTGTACTGCGGCGCTGGCGCCAAAAGAGATAATTGAGGCCAGGCCCAGGGCTGCGATGGTAAATGGGGTTTTCATTGTCTTAACTCCTCGTCAAAGCACCCAACGGCCGGAAGGGTTGAAACGCTATTTTTCTGCTTGAGGCCGTTGCGTGCGTTTATGGCTATTCAGAACTTTTACTTTTAACGCGTTGTTTATTTGTAGAGCTCAGCGGTAGCGTGCCAGTGGTCGCCGGTACGCGCTTCGATGATGCGATAAGAAGACGCGCCTTTTTCCTGCGCTTTCTGATCCAGCATTTCACGCATATCCATCGGGACGCTGCCTACCGCGTCAACGGTGACAGTACCGATAGCCTGGCGGTTTTGCGCCTGGTCGGCATTGATGGAAGATGCTGCGAAAGCACCGAAAGAAAGCACAGAAAGAACGGTTGCGGCTGCTACGGTAGATTTAATGTTCATATTGTTTACCTCGTCGTATTTATTATTACTGGTCACTGTTCCGTGACCCTCATCACAAAAACAAGTATACACTAGTCACCCAAAAAATTAATAACAGGCTAATGGTTTCCTATGAAACTTTGAGTCTGGAGTGATGTTTATTTATTACCGAACGTTATAAAAATGGTTAAAATTTAGCCAATATTTTTTATTATTTCTTATGAATCAATAAGATATTTTATTTTTGCAATTTGTGCGGTTTTCTTTTTCTAATACACTGGGTGAATGGTTTTCAGCAGACGAAGCGACTGGTTAAGCGGGAGATGG
The DNA here is from genome assembly GCF_014644275.1 of Franconibacter daqui. Classification (NCBI taxonomy): domain Bacteria; kingdom Pseudomonadati; phylum Pseudomonadota; class Gammaproteobacteria; order Enterobacterales; family Enterobacteriaceae; genus Franconibacter; species Franconibacter daqui. Next base: position 51,570 of record NZ_BMKJ01000002.1, read on the forward strand.
CAGAAGAAGGTAAAAGAAGGGAACAACGCTCCCGCTACGATATAGCGGGAGCGGGGCATCAGAGTTCCTGTTCGAAAAGCACCAGGATGGCTTCGTAAAGCTCTTTGACCGTGAAGCCGCGCGCGGGCGTAGTGAAGATAGTATCGTCCCCTGCGATGGTGCCGAGGATGCCTTCCGCTTTGCCGAGGGAATCCAGCAGGCGAGCAATCAGCTGCGCCGCGCCTGGGCTTGTGTGAATGACGACTACGGCGTCGTTATAGTCGATATCCAGCACCAGGTTTTTAAGCGGGCTGGACGTGGTCGGTACGCCAAGCTCAACCGGCAGGCAGTAAACCATCTCCATTTTGGCGTTGCGGGTGCGCACGGCGCCAAACTTGGTCAGCATGCGGGAGACTTTTGACTGGTTGATATTCTCAAAGCCTTCGTCCTGCAGCGCCTGGACAATCTCACCCTGCGAACTGAATTTTTCTTCTTTGAGTAATGCTTTAAACGCTTTAACTAACTCTTCTTGTTTTGCGGAGCTGCGCATACGTCACCCGTGGTCAGGCCAATAAGAACAACATTATTATGCATAAAATTGAATTTTTATGCAAATTATCTGCCGTGAGCGGGGCTGAAATAATGTTATGAAAGCGGCGGATTTTATCAAATTTTGTTATCAAGGAACATGCCTGCGTCACGACTCGAAAATAAGCGATAAAGTAAAACAATTGTTATCAAAATGATGTTGTTTTGCTGTCGCGAGAGGGTGTAATGTAACCGCCTGTTGATATGTTGCTCCGGTAGTGACCCGGCGAGCCCGATAGTCTCCGTGCACCGGTAAAGCCGCCGCATCGCTTTCAGTAAAGCGCGTCAGGAGTCGCAAACTGAAGGCCAGAAGATTGTACTCATTTCAGCTCTGAATGATTATGGTCGCCACCAATGGAGTAACGGCACACTTTAGCTCACCATAATAAGGAGTTTAGGATGAAAGTTGCAGTCCTCGGCGCGGCAGGTGGTATTGGCCAGGCGCTTGCCCTTCTACTCAAGACCCAACTGCCTTCAGGTTCAGAACTCTCTCTGTATGACATCGCACCGGTTACCCCAGGGGTAGCGGTTGACCTGAGTCATATCCCTACCGACGTAAAAATCAAAGGCTTCTCCGGCGAAGACGCTACCCCGGCGCTGGAAGGCGCAGACGTGGTGCTGATCTCCGCAGGCGTGGCGCGTAAGCCGGGCATGGACCGTTCCGATCTCTTTAACGTGAACGCCGGCATCGTGAAAAACCTGGTTCAGCAGATCGCGACGACCTGCCCGAAAGCCTGTATCGGCATCATCACCAACCCGGTTAACACCACCGTGGCGATTGCTGCGGAAGTGCTGAAAAAAGCGGGCGTGTACGACAAGAACAAACTGTTCGGCGTGACCACGCTGGATATCATTCGCTCCAATACCTTTGTGGCGGAGTTAAAAGGCAAGCAGCCGACCGAGATCGACGTACCGGTTATCGGCGGTCACTCTGGCGTGACCATTCTGCCGCTGCTGTCGCAGATCCCAGGCGTTAGCTTCTCCGAGCAGGAAGTGGCCGACCTGACCAAACGTATCCAGAACGCGGGCACCGAAGTGGTGGAAGCGAAAGCGGGCGGGGGTTCTGCAACCCTCTCTATGGGCCAGGCGGCGGCGCGCTTTGGGCTTTCCCTGGTGCGCGCATTGCAGGGCGAGCAGGGCGTAGTCGAGTGCGCTTATGTGGAAGGCGACGGCGAATACGCTCGCTTCTTCTCTCAGCCGCTGCTGCTGGGTAAAAACGGTATCGAAGAGCGTAAATCCATCGGCACCCTGAGCGCGTTCGAACAGCAGGCGCTGGAAGGCATGCTGGATACGCTGAAAAAAGATATCACGCTGGGCGAAGAGTTTGTTAACAAGTAAGAACGCTAGCCTGAAAAAAAACCGGAACACAGGTTCCGGTTTTTTTATGTCTGCCGTTTAGTTGGTGGCGGGGTATTCCTGAATCGTCACCTGCAGCGTAATGCGCTGGTCATTGCGCATGACCTCAACCGGGATAACTGAGCCGGGACGAATCTCCGCAACCTGGTCCATGGTTTCCAGCGCAGAGACCGCAGGCTTGTTATTCACCGAGACAATAACATCATTCACCTGAATGCCCGCGCGCGCCGCCGGGCCATCCGGCGCCACTTCATTTACGACAATGCCCTGGATCTGGTCAATGCCTGCTGCTGGCGCATGCAGCGGCGTGATTTCACGTCCGCCGATGCCGATATAGCCACGAATAACGCGGCCATCGCGGATAAGCTTATCCATTATCTTGGTGGCAAGCTGCGTGGGAATCGCGAAGCCCAGCCCTTCTGGCGTTTCGCCGTCATTACTTTTATCAAACGACAGGGTGTTGATGCCCATCATCTCGCCGAGCGAGTTCACCAGCGCGCCGCCGGAGTTGCCATGGTTGATGGAGGCGTCAGTCTGCAGGAAGTTCTGTCTGCCCGTAGGGTTCAGCCCCACGCGGCCGGTGGCGCTGATAATCCCCTGGGTGATGGTCTGCCCGAGGTTATAGGGGTTGCCTATAGCTAACACCACATCGCCAATATGCGGTGTACGTCTGGGGTTAATCGGAATAGTCGGCAGGTTCGCGGCATTGATTTTCAGCACGGCAAGGTCCGTCAGACTATCGGAGCCGACCAGCAGCGCCTCAAAAACACGGCCATCCTGCAACGCGACGATAATCTGGTCGGCGTCATTAATGACGTGCTTATTGGTAATGATGTAGCCGCGCTGATCCATGATAACGCCAGAGCCGAGCGTGCGAATTTCCAGCTGGTTGCGCCCGCCGTTGCTGACGCCGCGATTATAAACATTGACGACCGCTGGCGCGGCGCGCTTCACCGCCGCATTGTAGCTGACCGGCGTTTCATCGGCGCTATCATAGACCGGCGTCGACAGCGGGTTAATCTGGCGCAGCGAGGGCATGACCGCCAGCAGTATCGCCGCGACAATCAGGCCGAGCACTATCGGACGTAAAAACTTAAGAAACATGGGCATGGGTTAGTTAATCAGGAAGACGACCGCAGCATAGCATGAGTTATGCGGACATCCCACGCGGGTGGGATGTCCTGCACGGCTTTATTAGCGCAACAGTAAATAGATGCTTTCGTTGCCGCGCACCACATGGAGCGCAATAACGGCGGGCTTGCTCTCCAGAACTTTGCGCATTTCGGCGATGGAGCGTACGCGGTCGCGGTTCACGCCGATTATCACATCATCTTTATGCAGGCCGATTTGCGCCGCCGCGCTGCCTTTTTCCACCTCGGCTATGGTAACGCCTTTGGTGCCGTCTTTCAGTTGACCATCGCTCAGGGTGGCGCCTTGCAGGGCCGGCGCGATCATCTCCGCGCTGGCGGAGGAGGCCGTGCTTTTATCCAGCGTCACTTCCACTTCCTGAGGCTTGCCGTCGCGCAGCAGGCCAAGCTTTACTTTGGTTCCCGGTTCGGTGGTGGCGATGCGCGAACGCAGCTCGGCAAAGCTGCTCAGCGGCTTGCCGTTCAGGCTGATAATCACGTCGCCTGGCTTGATGCCCGCTTTTGCCGAACCCGAGTTAGCCAGCACTTCGCTGACGAATGCTCCGCGTTGCACGTTAAGATTAAAGGCTTTGGCGATATCGGCGCTCATCTCGGTGCCTTTAATGCCAAGCAGGCCGCGGCGGATTTCGCCGAACTGGATAAGCTGGTTCGCCAGCGTTTGCGCCATATTGCTGGGGATAGCAAAACCGATGCCGATGCTGCCGCCTCCTGGCGCCAGAATCGCGGTATTAATGCCTATCAGTTCGCCGTTGAGGTTTAACAGCGCGCCGCCGGAGTTGCCGCGGTTAATGGAGGCGTCGGTCTGGATGAAATTCTCCAGTCCTTCAAGGTTTAACCCGCTGCGACCCAGTGCCGAGATGATGCCGGAGGTTGCCGTCTGGCCGAGGCCGAACGGGTTGCCGACCGCAATAGCGAAGTCGCCCACGCGCAGGCTGTCGGAATCGGCGATTTTTATCTGGGTCAGATTAGTGGCGTTCTGTAGTTGCAGCAGGGCGATGTCGCTCTGGTCGTCGCTGCCGATAAGTTTGGCGTCGAACTCACGGCCATCGTTAAGCTGAACGCTGATTTTCTCGGCATGATTTACCACGTGATTGTTGGTCAGCACGTAGCCTTTCGCCGCGTTAATAATGACGCCGGAGCCCAGCCCTTCAAATGGCTGCGCCTGCTGGTCCGGCAGCTCGTCGCCGAAATATTTTTTCAGCTCTTCCGGCACCTTCTGGCCTTCCGGCGCGGCGGTTCCTTCCACCTGCACGCTGACCACGGCGGGCAAGACTTTTTCCAGAACCGGCGCGAGGCTTGGCAATGCGGCCTGGCCTGGAACTTGCGAAGGCAATGCGGCTACTGCCTGAAAGGGCGCCGAGAGAGATAACCCGACACTTAACGCTAATGCACTCAACAGCAGGGTTTGTTTTTTCATCGATGCTGGCTCTCGCAACCTGGAAGAAGGAAAGGATACCCAAAACGTACTGATATTATTGAATTCCCTGTCGGGTAACAATGGGGGGCATAAGCCGGAGTCTGATTACCATAATCATAGCCAGACCATAAAGAAAGCGGGCGCGAAAAACGCGCCCGGAGGAAAAATATTTACTGCCGCATTAATCGCGGCGGGCGCCGTTGCGCAGCAGGCCGGAGGCGCCTTCAGAATAGTCACGCGGCATCTGCACCGGCGCCTGATCGTTGCTGGCTTCCGATTCCGCCAGACGATTACGGAACGGATTAGACTCAGCGGACATCTCCGGCAGCAGGTTGCTGGAGCTTTTCGCCATATGTTGATAAAGCTGGCGATAGTCGTGCGCCATGTTGTCTAACAGTTCGGCGCTGCGGGCGAAGTGGCTGACCAGTTCCTCGCGGTACTCTTCAAGCTCCGCTTTGTTCTTTTCCAGCTCGTACTGCAAAGCCTGTTGCTGGCGTAATTTGCGGTTGCCGAAACGCATGGCGACGGCACCAATAATGATACCGACCACTAACCCGATTAGCGCATATTCCCAGGTCATGTACATCTCCCGTTGTCTTGTGTTTCCGTAGGGTGGTAACGGCGAGGCTTGCTTGTCTCGTCAGTGCCGTCGCCCAGTTATGCCACTATAACCGCTATTTCAGGAGAAGTGGAATCCTGCTGCGGCATGGCGTAGTGTAGAACGGCCTTTTTTTCGACAGCCGCAGCTCGCGGCGCACCGATATCCAGGGAATAACTATAACACCATGCAAAGCTTCTCTCCGACATCGCGCTATCAACAGGCTCTTAACGAAGGTTCACATCAGCCAGACGATGTACAACGCGAAGCGGTCAGCCGCCTTGATACGATTTATCACGAGCTGACCGGTAATAAAACCGCTCCCGCGGAAAGCGGCGGCCTGCTGGCGAAAGTGGGCAAGCTGTTCGGCAAACGGCCCCAGCCGGAATCCATTACGCCGGTACGCGGCCTTTATATGTGGGGCGGCGTCGGGCGGGGGAAAACCTGGCTGATGGATCTTTTTTATCAGAGTTTGCCGGGCGAGCGGAAACAGCGGCTGCACTTTCACCGCTTTATGCTGAAGGTGCATGAGGATTTAACGGCGCTGCAGGGGCACAGCGACCCGCTGGAAATTATCGCCGATCGCTTTAAAGCGCAGACCGACGTGCTGTGCTTTGATGAGTTTTTTGTCTCCGACATTACCGACGCCATGCTGCTGGGCGGCCTTATGCAGGCCCTGTTCGCGCGCGGCATTACGCTTGTGGCGACCTCCAACATTCCGCCTGACGAGCTTTACCGCAACGGACTGCAACGCGCCCGTTTTCTTCCTGCTATTGAGGCGATTAAGCGCCACTGCGATGTCATGAATGTAGACGCGGGCATTGATTACCGCTTGCGCACCCTGACTCAGGCGCACCTCTGGCTTTCGCCGCTTAATGAAGAAACAAAAGGGCGCATGGAGCAGCTTTATACCGCGCTTGCCGGGGCGAAGCGTCAGGGCGAGCCGGTGCTGGAGATAAACCATCGCCCGCTGCCGACGCTTGGCCTGGAGAACCAGACGCTCGCCGTGGCGTTCCGCACGCTCTGCGTCGACGCCCGCAGCCAGCATGATTACATCGATCTCTCCCGACAGTTTCATACCGTACTGCTGTTCGACGTGCCGGTGATGACCCCGCAAATGGAGAGCGAAGCGCGCCGCTTTATCGCGCTGGTGGATGAGTTTTATGAACGCCACGTGAAGCTTGTTGTTAGCGCGGCTGCGCCATTAATGGAGATTTATCAGGGGCAAAGGCTGAAGTTTGAGTTCCAGCGCTGCCTTTCCCGTTTGCAGGAAATGCAAAGCGAGGAGTATCTGAAACGGGCGCATAAGCCCTGAGCGGGTTTTTCCCCTGTTAAACCGAAAAGCCGGGAAGCCGCAGAAATCCCGCTTTCCATCACAAAAAGGGGTCGATCTTTATACGCGACTTCTCTATAATCCTGCGACCCCACGTTACAACAAAGTTTTTTTCCCAAAACTTTTGTGTGCCGGTGAAACATATCCGAGGGGGTAGGTTTACTGGACAATGTCGTGTGAACCTCAACAGATTATAGGCGTTTGGGTGTTCACCAACGTGTAACTATTTATTTGGGTAAGCTTTTAATGAAAACTTTTACAGCTAAACCAGAAACCGTAAAACGCGACTGGTACGTTGTTGACGCGACCGGTAAAACTCTGGGCCGTCTGGCTACTGAACTGGCACGTCGCCTGCGCGGTAAGCATAAAGCGGAATACACTCCGCACGTTGATACTGGTGATTACATCATCGTTCTGAACGCAGAAAAAGTTGCTGTAACCGGTAACAAGCGTTCTGACAAAATGTACTACCACCACACTGGCCACATCGGTGGTATCAAAGAAGCGACCTTCGAAGAGATGATCGCCCGCCGTCCTGAGCGCGTAATTGAAATCGCGGTAAAAGGCATGCTGCCGAAAGGCCCTCTGGGTCGTGCTATGTACCGTAAACTGAAAGTTTACGCAGGCAACGAGCACAACCACGCGGCGCAGCAACCGCAAGTTCTGGACATCTAATCGGGATTATAGGCAATGGCTGAAAATCAATACTACGGCACTGGTCGCCGCAAAAGCTCCGCCGCTCGTGTGTTTATCAAACCGGGCAACGGTAAAATCGTTATCAACCAGCGTTCTCTGGAACAGTACTTCGGTCGCGAAACTGCCCGCATGGTAGTTCGTCAGCCGCTGGAACTGGTCGACATGGTTGAGAAACTGGATCTGTACATCACCGTTAAAGGTGGTGGTATCTCTGGTCAGGCTGGTGCGATCCGTCACGGTATCACCCGCGCTCTGATGGAGTACGACGAGTCCCTGCGTGGCGAACTGCGTAAAGCAGGCTTCGTTACCCGTGACGCGCGTCAGGTTGAACGTAAGAAAGTCGGCCTGCGTAAAGCACGTCGTCGTCCGCAGTTCTCCAAACGTTAATTCTGTTCTGCTTTTGCAGAATGGCATTATGCAAAAAACCCGGCTTTGCCCGGGTTTTTTTATTGCTGGTTTTCTTTGGCGTGCTAATCCCCTGAATCTGCTTCCTTTTAGGGCAAATCAGGAATCCCTTCACCACAAACCCCGCAAAATCTGGTAAACTATCATCCAATTTTCTGCCCAAATGCTGGTAACTGTTCACGTTTTGGTCAATTAACAGACTGGGATGTCAGTACGGCAGGGAAGGGTAACCCATAAAGGCCGGTCGCCGTGCGGCTGGTAGCAGTATTTTTCTGAATATACCTGGAGGTTTTCATGGCTGTCGCTGCCAACAAACGTTCGGTAATGACGCTGTTTTCTGGTCCTACTGATATCTACAGCCATCAGGTGCGCATTGTGCTGGCTGAAAAGGGTGTCAGCTTTGAAATTGAGCATGTGGAAACGGATAACCTGCCGCAGGATCTGATTGACCTCAACCCAAATCAAAGCGTGCCGACGCTGGTAGACCGTGAGCTGACTCTGTGGGAGTCGCGCATCATTATGGAATATCTTGACGAGCGTTTCCCGCATCCGCCGCTGATGCCGGTTTATCCGGTCGCGCGTGGTGAAAGCCGTCTGTACATGCATCGTATTGAGAAAGACTGGTACTCGCTGATGAACGTCATCGAGAAAGGTTCTGCCCAGGAAGCTGACGCAGCCCGTAAGCAGCTGCGCGAAGAGCTTTTGGCTATCGCGCCGGTGTTCACGCAAAAACCGTTCTTCCTGAGCGACGAGTTCAGCCTGGTGGATTGCTACCTGGCGCCGCTGCTGTGGCGTTTGCCGCAACTGGGCGTGGAACTGGTCGGTGCGGGCGCGAAAGAGCTGAAAGGCTACATGACTCGCGTATTTGAGCGTGATTCGTTCCTTGCTTCGCTGACCGAAGCCGAGCGTGAAATGCGTCTGCAAAGCCGGGGCTAAACCATGGATATGTCACAGCTGTCTCCACGTCGTCCTTATCTGCTGCGAGCCTTCTATGAATGGCTGCTGGATAACCAGCTCACGCCGCACCTTGTCGTGGATGTGACGTTGCCGGGCGTCTCCGTGCCGATGGAGTATGCGCGTGACGGGCAGATCGTACTGAACATCGCGCCGCGTGCGGTAGGCAATCTGGAGCTGGCCAATGACGAAGTGCGCTTTAATGCGCGCTTCGGCGGGGTGCCGCGTCAGGTTTCGGTGCCGCTGGCCGCTGTGCTGGCTATCTACGCCCGTGAAAACGGCGCGGGCACCATGTTCGAGCCGGAAGCCGCCTATGACGAAGCGTTAGCAAGTCTTAACGACGAAATCGTTTCGCAGGAGCCGGAAACGGTGATGTCCGTGATTGACGGCGATAAGCCGGATCACGAAACGGGCGACGATAACCCGGATGACGACCCGCCACCGCGCGGTGGCCGTCCGGCGCTGCGCGTCGTCAAGTAAACAAAACGGGGCCGCTGGCCCTGTTTTTGTTTACAGCTCCTTGTTTCGCCAGCAAAGACCCGGTGTGTTATGCTGAGCCAATCCGCCCTTGTTCGTTATTTCATCTTTTGTGACCGCCTATGAGCACCTTTGATCCACAAGACGAAACCCGGGACAGCTTCGGCCATACGCTGCACCGCCGCCCGCTGACGCGTAAAAAGCTCTCCGAAATGGTGGAGGAGGAGCTTGAACAGATGATTCGCCGACGCGAATTTGCCGAAGGGGAGCAACTGCCTTCCGAGCGCGAATTAATGGCTTTCTTTAATGTTGGGCGCCCTTCGGTACGTGAAGCGCTGGCGGCGCTTAAGCGAAAAGGGCTGGTGCAGATAAGCAACGGCGAGCGCGCCCGCGTGTGCCGACCTTCAGCCGACACTATCATCAGCGAACTTTCCGGTATGGCGAAAGATTTTCTGTCGCGCCCCGGCGGTATCGCTCATTTTGAGCAGTTGCGCCTGTTCTTCGAATCCAGCCTGGTGCGCTACGCCGCAGAACACGCTACCGATGAGCAGATAGCAAAGCTTGAAAAGGCGCTGGAAGTAAATAGCCAGTCGCTGGATGACAACACGCTGTTTATTCGCTCCGATGTCGCTTTTCATCGTGTACTGGCGGAAATCCCCGACAACCCTATTTTTATGGCGATCCACGTCGCGCTGCTCGACTGGCTTATTGCCGCCCGTCCGACCGTGCCGGAAAAAGCGCTTCATGAGCATAATAACGTCAGCTATCAACAGCATATCGCTATTGTCGAAGCGATCCGCGCCCGCGATGCTGACGGGGCTGACCGTGCGCTGACGGCGCATCTGCAAAGTGTTTTCGCCGCCTGGCACGCTTTTCAGCAAAAAAACAAAGCACGTAAGTAGCCTGCCTGCGTCTGCCTCAAACGATCCACGAAAGATCGTTTAGTGAACGAGATCCCATTCTTTGACATCATTCGCCCGTTGTATGCTTTTCATGCTGGTATAACAGGTATAAAGGTATATAGTTCTTTCATCCTGAATACCTTTGCGAGGTGAATATGTGTGATCCATTACGCGGCGTGATGACGGCACTGCTGACGCCCTTTGATAAAAACCAGCGGCTGGACGGCGACAGCCTGCGTCGGCTGGTGCGTTTTAACTTAAGCCAGGGCGTGGATGGGCTTTATGTCGGCGGCTCAACGGGCGAAGCCTTTATGCAAACGGCGGCTGAACGTGAGGAAGTGCTTGAAATTGTTGCAGATGAGGCAAAGGGTAAAGCCACGCTGATTGCCCATGTCGGCACGGTGAGCACGACTGAAAGCCAGCAGCTTGCCCGTTCAGCCAGCCGCTATGGTTATGATGCCGTTTCTGCCGTAACGCCCTTTTACTACCCTTTCAGTTTTGAAGAGCACTGTGACCACTACCGGGCAATCATTGACTCCGCAGAGGGTTTGCCGATGGTGGTATACAACATACCCGCCCTGAGCGGCGTAAAGCTTTCGCTTGAGCAAATTAATACGCTGGTCATGCTGCCGGGGGTTAGGGCGCTTAAGCAAACCTCGGGCGATCTCTATCAAATGGAGCAGATTCGCCGCGCACAGCCGGAACTGGTGCTTTATAACGGTTACGACGAGATTTTCGCCTCTGGCATTCTGGCAGGGGCGGATGGCGGCATCGGCAGCACTTACAACGTGATGGGCTGGCGCTACCAGCGCATTGTCAGGGCGATCGAGGCAGGCGAAATCGCCGAAGCGCAGCGCCTGCAAAGCGACTGTAACGAGGTTATCGACCTGCTTATCAAAACCGGCGTATTCCGCGGCCTGAAAACGCTGCTTCACTATATGGATGTGGTGTCGGTGCCGCTGTGTCGCAGACCTTTCGCCCCGGTCGATGAGGCCTGGCTGCCGCAGCTTAAAGCGCTGGCGCAGCGGCTGCAGGAAGAAAAAGCGCAACAGTGATCGTCGCCACCCGGCGGCTAAAAACCTCTCTACCCTACACCTTAAAGCGCGGGCAAAGACCTGCGCAGGGAGTCTCCTGTGAACGCTTCCTCACATGCTCTGCCGTGGTACAAACACCTTAATAAAGCCCAATGGCGCGCCTTCTCGGCGGCCTGGTTGGGCTATCTGCTGGATGGTTTTGACTTTGTCCTGATAGCGCTGGTTCTGACGGAAATTCAGGGAGAGTTTGGGCTAACCACCGTGCAAGCCGCGAGCCTGATCTCCGCCGCCTTTATCTCGCGCTGGTTTGGCGGTTTGTTGCTGGGCGCGCTGGGCGACCGTTACGGCCGTCGGCTGGCGATGGTGACCAGTATTATCCTCTTTTCCATCGGCACGCTCGCCTGCGGCCTGGCGCCCGGCTACGTCACCCTGTTTATCGCTCGCCTGGTGATTGGCATGGGGATGGCGGGCGAGTATGGCTCCAGCGCCACCTACGTTATCGAAAGCTGGCCGAAGCATTTGCGTAATAAGGCCAGCGGCTTTCTTATCTCCGGTTTTTCCGTCGGCGCGGTTGTCGCCGCGCAAGTCTACAGCCTGGTGGTGCCAGCCTGGGGCTGGCGAGCGCTGTTTTTCATTGGCATTTTGCCGATTGTCTTTGCGCTGTGGCTGCGTAAAAACATTCCGGAAGCGGAAGACTGGAAGGCACGACAGGGCGAGGCCAGGCCGGTGCGCACGATGGTCGATATTCTTTATCGCGGCGAGCACCGCCTGATGAACATCGTGATGACGCTCTTTGCGGCAGGCGCGCTCTGGCTCTGCTTCGCCGGGGAGCTCGGCAATGCCGCGCTTATCGCCGCGCTTGGGCTGGCGTGCGCGGCGATATTTATCAGCTTTATGGTACAAAGCAGCGGTTCGCGCTGGCCGACCGGCGTTATGTTGATGGTCATTGTGTTATTCGCTTTTCTCTATTCATGGCCGATTCAGGCGCTGCTGCCTACCTATTTGAAGACAGAGTTGGCCTATACGCCAACAACAGTTGCACAGGTCCTGTTCTTTAGCGGTTTTGGCGCCGCGGTAGGCTGCTGCGTCGGCGGTTTCCTTGGTGACTGGCTCGGTACCCGCAAAGCCTATGTTTATAGCCTGCTTGCGTCGCAACTGCTGATTATTCCCGTGTTCGCCATCGGCGGAACAAATGTCTGGGTGTTGGGTCTGCTGCTCTTTTTTCAGCAAATGCTGGGACAAGGCATTTCCGGCATCCTGCCAAAGCTTATCAGCGGCTATTTTGATACTGACCAACGTGCGGCGGGGCTGGGCTTTACCTATAACGTCGGCGCGCTTGGCGGCGCGCTGGCGCCCGTAATTGGCGCCGCTATCGCTCAGCGGCTGGATCTTGGCACCGCGCTGGGATCGCTCTCCTTCAGTCTGACATTTGTGGTGATCCTGCTCATTGGTCTGGATATGCCGTCGCGAGTGCAGCGCTGGCTGCATCCCGAAGCGCTGCGCACTCATGACGCCATCGATGGCAAACCGTTCAGCGGCGCCGCTGTTCCGGGTATGCGCAAGCGAGGGCTGGTCAAAAGTAAAAGCTAACTATGCAGCCCGGCGGTTCGCCTGGCTGCATCACCATCAGGGAGTCTTTTATGTCTTTGCTCGAACAAATTAACGAGGCGATTGCCGCTCGCGGCGGACTCATCGTCTCCTGCCAGCCTGTGCCCGGTAGCCCGCTGGATAAGCCCGACATTGTGGCTGCGATGGCGCTGGCGGCGGAGCAGGCTGGGGCGGTCGCGGTGCGTATTGAGGGCCTTAAAAATCTTCAGGCCACGCGCCGTGTGGTCAGCATCCCCATTATTGGCATCATCAAGCGCGATCTGCCCGATTCTCCGGTGCGTATTACGCCGTTTCTGGAAGATGTGGACGCGCTTGCGCAGGCGGGAGCGGATATCATCGCTTTCGACGGCACAGAGCGCCCGCGTCCTGTTCCGGTGAAAGCGTTGCTTGAGCGTATTCATTCCTGTCAGCGCGTGGCGATGGCCGACTGCTCGTCGTTGCAGGATGGGCTGTATTGCCAGCAGCTGGGCGCGGAAATTATCGGCACGACGCTTTCCGGCTACCTCACCCGCGAAACGCCTGAAGAGCCCGATCTACCGCTGGTGAGCGCGCTGCGCGACAGGGGCTGCCGGGTTGTTGCCGAAGGACGCTTTAATTCGCCTCCATTGGCCGCGCAGGCGATGCAGCATGGCGCGTGGGCGGTGACAGTGGGCTCCGCCATCACCCGGCTGGAACACATCTGCCAGTGGTATCGCGAAGCGATGCAAAAGGTAGCGAAATGAACGTACTGGCGATTGATATTGGCGGCACCAAACTCGCCGCCGCCTTAGTGGATGAAGCGCGACATATTACGGAGCGCCGGGAATTGCCGACGCCCGCCAGCAAAACGCCGCAGGCGCTTGGCGCGGCGCTGGAAACCGTGGTTGCGCCGCTAAAGGCGCGGGCGCAACGTGTTGCTGTCGCCTCCACCGGCATTATCCATCATGGCGTGCTGACCGCCATCAATCCAGAGAACCTCGGCGGGCTTGCGCGCTTTCCGTTAGTCGAAACCGTGACCCGTCTTACCGGCTTGCCCTGTATCGCGGTAAATGATGCGCAGGCGGCAGCCTGGGCAGAATACCGGGCGTTGCAGGAAGAGGTAAGCGAGATGGTGTTTCTGACGGTCTCGACCGGCGTGGGCGGCGGGATAATCTGCCAGGGAAAATTACATACCGGCATCGGCGGGCTGGCGGGGCATTTCGGTCATACGCTGGCCGATCCGCATGGCCCGCGCTGCGGCTGCGGGCGCACCGGCTGTGTGGAGGCTATCGCTTCCGGGCGCGCTATTGCGGCAGCGGCAACCGCAGAGTTAGCCGGGCTTGACGCCAAAGCTATTTTCGCCCGCGCAGAAGAGGGCAATTCTCAGGCGAAGGCGCTGGTGGCTCGCTCGGCCCAAACGCTGGCGAGGCTTATCGCAGATATCAAAGCCGTTACGGACTGCCAGCGAGTCGTTATTGGCGGCAGCATTGGTCTCGCGCACGGCTACCTGCCTCAGGTGCAGGACTTTATGGCGCAGCAACCCGCAGCGTTTCACACCCGGCTTGCCGCCGCACATTATCGCCACGACGCCGGTTTACTGGGGGCTGCGCTGTTAGCGCAAGGAGAAGAAGCATGATCGCAGGAAAGATCCAACACGCCTACGCCGCAGGCCTGCCGCCGACGATGGCGCAAGCGCTTGCTCAGGCGCTGGCGGCAAACCCGGCACAGAAAGCGCCCGGCAGCTATGTTCTGCAAGAGGAAAAACTTTTAATGAATGTGATGCAGTTTGCTACGCAACATGCGCAGGAAAAATGTGCTGAACTGCATCGCGACTATATAGACATTCAGATCTTGCTTGAGGGTAAAGAGCAAATCCGCTATGGCGTGGCGGGTAGCGAACGCGAGTGCGGCGAGTGGCATAAAGAAGAAGACTACCAGCTCTGTAAATACATTGAGGCGGAGCAGGTGCTGTTAATGGAGCCAGGAATGTTTGCGGTTTTTATGCCCGGCGAACCGCATAAACCAGGATGTTTTGCAGAGAAAGCAGGTGAAATCAAAAAAGTGGTGTTAAAGCTTCACCGTAGCGCGTTACAGGCATAAAAAAGCCCGGTAGTTCATCTACCGGGCAGGTTAAGTGAATAGCTGCAGGGATTACCAGCGATAGTTCACTAACATATGGCCTGTATAGGCATTGTAGGTGTTATCACCCCATTCGCCGCCAAGACGGAAGGAGAGGGTCGTTGCTTCGTTGATTTTACCGGTTACGCCTGCTTCCAGCTGGAAGCGGTTATCCGGTACGTCGGAACCAATGGTATCGCCGTTAAAGCTTAAATCGCTCATGCCGTTACCGATTAACCAGTTTACCGCGCCATAAGGCTGCCAGGCTTCGACCTGTTTCTGGTCGACGTAACTCATTTTTACCCCAACGCGGCCGAGAACGGCATCATCTTCCGGCGTGGTTACCCGCGTACCATTGTATTCAACATGGTCGTCCTGCTTAAGGTTGCTGTACACCACCTGACCTTGCGGTTCAAACTTCATGGTACGAGCTTTTTCTGAAGGCACCAGCCAGGCGTGACCCACTTCCAGAGAAGCGGCCATACCTTTGCTGTCATACTCTTCGCCAGGCATATCGTCGCCGTTTACTCTGCTGTTGTACCAGCTGTAAGAAGCCCAGCTGTCGATATAGCTGCCCAGGCGCAGTTTTTGATCTTCCTGCCAGGTGGCATAGAGCCCCACGTTGTAGCCATTAACGCTGCCGTCGGCAGAGCGGCTGTTGTGCCTTGCATCGGCGCTGGTATCGCTATAGCCAGTACCTAACATAAAGCCGGTGTGCAGCGTGCCGGTGGAGAGGTTTCTGCTGATAACGTCACTGCCAAGCTGAACCACTGCCGAGCGGATGTCATAGCTCAGGTTGCTGCGGGCGAAATTGCCGTCGGCATACTGGCCTTTGACGTACATCCAGGTATTCAGGTCATCTTCGTCACGCAGCATTAACTGATCGCGATCGTCGCGTTTATGGATGAACATCTGTTGAGCAGCCAGGTAGTTCGCCATGTAAACGCCAATTTCCGGGCGATAGACTTCCGGGGCGGGAGCTGGATCGGGCGTTGGGTCGGGTGTTGGTTCAGGATCGGGAGTCGGTTGTGGGGCTGGCGAAGGATCCGGATCTGGCTGCGGCGCAGGCTCGGTTTTGGACTCTAGATACCAGTTGCCGTCATCATGCTTATAGAGATCATATTCCCACAGGCCGGCGACAACGGGCTTATCAAGCGTAAAGGTCGCGTCAGATGCGCCACCGATGTCAATTAACTCAATCCCGTTGAGCGTTTGTGCGCCCATGCCGCCTACATTAGCCACTTCCAGTGAAGATGTGCCCGCGCTGTTGCCGGTAATCGCCAGGTGATCAGTCAAAGAATTATCGTCACCCGCAACGGTATTCATGACGATTTTGCTGCCTTGCTCACCTGTGTAATCACCATTAATGGTATAGCTATTGCCAACGGAATTATCAGCGGCGGCAAGTTGTAAAGTACCCGCGTTCGAGACATTGCCGTTAATGGTGTTGCCTGTCGTGGGCGTCGTTGCGCCGATATTGCTGCCAACGGCATTCCATGCAGCCAGCGTACCGCCTGCTGCAACAGCAATATTATCATTTACCGTACCCGCGGATGCGAAGGTCGCGCCGCTGCCAACAGAAATCGTTGCGCTGTTGTTCGCCGGGCCGAGCGTCGCGCCTTCGGCGACCAGCGTAGTGCCGCTTTTCAATTGCGTATCGCCGGTATAGCTGTTTGTGCCGCTGAGGGTCAGCGTTGAGGCATCTTCTTTAATAACGGTGCCAGTGCCTGAAATATCGCCTTTGAATGTGAAATCGGCAGCCTGGTTAAAAATGAGCGTGCCATCGTCCTGAATATTTCCTTCGAGCGAGGCGTTGCTGCCGCTGCCGGTACCGAGCTGGAGCGTAGCACCGCTGTTAATAAGCGAGGAGCCCTTATTGGTGACATCGCCGCCCAGCGTCAATTTACCCGTTTTTACGATCAGACTGGCGTCGGTACCGATAAGATCGATATCGCCGCTCATTACCCAATCCACGCCATCCATGGTTAATGATTTAAAGCCATCCGTGCCCGCCGTTACGCCTTTAAAATTGCTGTCTTCATTGCCTGATTCATTCAGCGTAATGGTATTGGTGGAGGAACCCGTAGAAGTGACATCGCCCTGCAGATCGGAGCCGTTTTTCAACACCAGCGCGTTATTGCCTGCGCTTGCAAAAGCGATAGCGCTGTCTTTACCTGCAATCGTGCCGGTGTTGATAATGGTTACATTATCGCCGTTAGTTACATTGATACCGGTGGCTGAGCTGCTGATAGTCCCACTATTTTCTATGGTCAGCATATCGGCAGTTTGCCCGCTGACCTCAACAGACATAGCGTTGCCGTTATCATTTTTAATTGTTCCATTATTTTTAATGGATGTGATGCTTTTACCCTTAACGAGAGCGCTAGGATCGCTGCCAGGGGAAGACATCGTTACACCAGAATTTATGACATATTCTTTATCGCCGCTAAATATATAAGTATCGTCGGTATTTTCATCGATAATTGTTGCAGCACTGGCCGCTAAAGGGTTAAAGAAAACGATGGCCGGAAAAAGCGTGGCCATTACCTGTGATATTCTATTCTTTCTGTGTTTTTTTAGAGAGATCATAATTATGTCCAATATGAGCTTAAACTTAGCATGTTGGGGTGGACATTAAGCTTATTTTATTGTTTTCATAAATTAAATTGGCAGGCGAAAGATACAGAATTAATAAATACATAATTTTTATGATTGTTTATTTCGTATTTTTCATAGCAATGTATTTTTTCCGGAGTCTTTTAGAGCGGATTGGTAAGCTGAATTAATTGTTAATATGAATTTTAATAATTAAAGAGAACAAGAATAGATAAGATAAAGTGAATAAAACGGTAGAAGGTGGCGCTGGGATTTTAATCAATAATAAGGGAAGCTTGACGCTTCCCTTATTTCATAAGGCGGGGTGCTTATACTTCGAGGTAGTTCATGATGCCGTCGGCGGCTTTACGGCCTTCGGCAATCGCCGTTACCACCAGGTCAGAGCCGCGTACGATATCGCCACCAGCGAAAATCTTCGGGTTGCTGGTCTGGAAAGCGTTCTCGTTGCCCTCAGGCGCGATAATGCGTCCCTGAGAATCCAGCTCTACGCTGTGCTGCGCCAGCCATTCCATGCTGTGCGGGCGGAAACCAAACGCCAGCACTACCGCATCAGCAGGCAGCACGTGTTCTGAGCCCGGCACGATTTCCGCGCGACGACGGCCATGCACATCCGGCGCGCCCATTTCAGTACGCGCCATTTTCACGCCGCACACTTTGCCGTTAGCGTTAATTTCAATGCCGAGCGGCTGCACGTTAAACTGAAACACGACGCCTTCCTCGCGCGCGTTTTTTACCTCACGGCGGGAGCCTGGCATGTTCTCTTCATCGCGACGATAAGCGCAGGTCACATGCGTTGCGCCCTGGCGCACCGAAGTACGTACGCAGTCCATCGCGGTATCGCCGCCGCCCAGCACCACGACGCGCTTGCCTTCCATATTGATGAACGGCTGCTGCGCATCTTCGCTAAAGCCCATAATCTGACGGGTGTTGGCGATAAGGAACGGCAAGGCTTCATACACGCCCGGCGCATCTTCGTTCTCCAGCCCGCCGCGCATGGACTGATAAGTGCCGACGCCCAGGAACACTGCATCGTAATCCTTCAGCAGATCGTCAAGCTGTACGTCGCGGCCCACTTCGGTATTAAGTTTGAACTCAATACCCATGCCGGTGAAGATTTCGCGGCGGCGGGTCATGACCTCTTTTTCCAGCTTAAAGGCCGGGATGCCGAAGGTCAGCAGGCCGCCGATTTCCGGATGACGGTCAAATACCACCGCTTTGACGCCGTTGCGGGTTAACACGTCGGCGCAGGCGAGGCCCGCCGGGCCCGCACCAATGATGGCCACGCGCTTGCCGGTCTGCTTCACGCCGGTGAGGTCCGGGCGCCAGCCCATTTCAAACGCTTTATCGTTGATATAGCGCTCAATGTTGCCGATGGTCACTGCGCCAAACTCATCGTTCAGCGTGCAGGAACCTTCACACAGGCGATCCTGCGGACAGACGCGGCCGCAGACTTCCGGCAGCGTGTTGGTCTGATGCGACAGTTCCGCCGCTTCAAAAATACGCCCCTCGTTGGCAAGCTTCAGCCAGTTAGGGATGTAGTTATGGACCGGACATTTCCATTCGCAGTAAGGGTTGCCGCAGGCGAGGCAGCGGTCTGCCTGCGCCTTGGCCTGACCTTCCGAGAAAGGCTCATAAATTTCTACAAACTCAATTTTACGGATCTTCAGCGGTTTCTTTGGCGGATCAACGCGCTGTAAGTCGATAAACTGGTAAACGTTCTGACTCATTACAACCCCTTACTGCGCCTGCACCCGCAGCTCTGCTGCGGAACGACTACGGTGACCCAACAATGCTTTGACATCACTGGACTTCGGTTTAACCAGCGCGAATTTCGAGGCGAAGGCCGGCCAGTGGGCCAGGATCTCTTCGCCGCGCTGCGAACCGGTATGGTGAACATGCTCGGTAATAAGGCCGCGCAGATGCTCCTCGTGAATCGCCAGCTCGTCTACGCCCAGCACTTCCACCAGTTCCGGGTTCACGCGCTTGCGGAACTCGCCATCTTCATCCAGCACGTAGGCGAAGCCGCCCGTCATACCTGCGCCGAAGTTGACGCCGGTTTTTCCGAGGATACAGACGATGCCGCCGGTCATATATTCACAACCGTTATCGCCGATGCCTTCCACCACGGTGATCGCACCGGAGTTACGCACCCCGAAACGCTCGCCCGCGCGGCCTGCGGCATATAAGCGGCCGCCGGTTGCGCCGTACAGACAGGTATTGCCAATAATGCTCGCTTCATGACTGCGGAAGGCGGAGCCCACCGGCGGACGAATAGCGATTAAGCCGCCCGCCATGCCTTTGCCGACATAGTCATTGGCGTCGCCAGTCAGGTGCAGTTCCACGCCGCCTGCGTTCCAGACGCCGAAGCTCTGGCCCGCGGTGCCGCTGAAGTGCGCTTTGATTGGGTCGGAAGCCAGCCCCTGGTCGCCATGCGTCTCGGCAATGTAGCCCGAAAGCGATGCGCCCACTGAACGGTCGGTATTGCGGATATCAAACCAGAACGTTTTGCTCTGCTTTTCATCCACATACGGCTTCGCCTGGTTCAACAGCTGCGCGTTGAGCACGCCATTATCGAACGGCGGGTTATGCTCGGTGCAGTAAACCGCTTTGCCCGGCAGCGGCTCGGCGGTTTCCAGCAGACGCGCCAGGTCGAGTTTCTGCTGTTTCGCGGTAAAGCCTTCCAGTTCTTTGAGCAGTTCCGTGCGGCCGATCAGGTCCACCAGGCGGGTAACGCCAAGCGAGGCCATGATTTCGCGTGTTTCACGGGCAATAAACTCAAAGTAGTTGGTTACCTTGAACGGCAGGCCGTGGTAGTGGTTTTTACGCAGTTTGTCATCCTGCGTCGCTACGCCGGTCGCGCAGTTGTTCAGATGGCAAATACGCAGGTATTTACAGCCAAGCGCCACCATCGGGCCGGTGCCGAAGCCGAAGCTTTCCGCGCCCAGAATGGCCGCTTTAATGATATCGAGGCCGGTTTTCAGGCCGCCGTCCACCTGCAGACGAATTTTGTGACGCAGGCCGTTAGCCACCAGCGCCTGCTGGGTTTCAACGAGGCCCAGCTCCCACGGACAGCCCGCGTATTTCACAGAGCTGAGCGGGCTTGCGCCCGTGCCGCCGTCGTAGCCTGCGATGGTGATGAGATCCGCGTAAGCTTTCGCCACGCCAGTCGCAATGGTGCCCACGCCCGGTTCGGAAACCAGCTTCACGGAGATCATCGCCTTCGGATTGACCTGTTTTAAGTCGAAAATAAGCTGCGCCAGATCTTCAATCGAGTAGATGTCGTGATGCGGCGGCGGGGAGATAAGCGTTACGCCCGGCACCGAATAACGCAACTTAGCGATATAGGGGGTGACTTTGTCGCCCGGCAACTGGCCGCCTTCACCCGGCTTCGCGCCCTGAGCGACTTTAATCTGAATAACGTCAGCGTTAACCAGGTAAGCCGGGGTCACGCCGAAGCGGCCGGAGGCCACCTGCTTAATGCGCGAGACTTTGTTCGTACCGTAGCGCGCCGGGTCTTCGCCACCTTCGCCTGAGTTCGAGTTACCGCCGATGCTGTTCATCGCTTCGGCCAGCGCTTCGTGCGCTTCCGGGCTCAGCGCGCCGATAGACATCGCCGCCGTGTCGAAGCGTTTGAACAGTTCGCTTGCCGGTTCGACTTCATCCACGCGAACCGCTTCGCCCTGCGGGTTGAGGGCCAGCAGGTCGCGCAGCGTCGCCACCGGGCGCTCGTTCACAAGCTTCGCATACTGCTGGTAATCGCTATACTCGCCGCTCTGAACCGCCTGTTGCAGTGTACGCACCACGTCCGGGTTGTACGCGTGGTATTCGCCGCCGTGTACATATTTTAACAGGCCGCCTTGCTCCAGCGGTTTGCGGGCAAGCCACGCGCGCTTCGACAAGTTCAGCAGATCCTGCTGGAAATCGCCGAAACCGGCGCCGCCGATGCGGCTCACCACCCCCTGGAAGCAGAGGCTGGAGACTTCATCGTGCAGGCCCACCGCTTCGAACAGCTTCGAGCAGCGGTAAGAGGCGATAGTCGAGATGCCCATTTTGGACATGATCTTATACAGGCCTTTGTTGATGCCGTTACGGTAGTTCAGCATCACGCTGCGGTAGTTCTTCTCGATGGCGCCGGTATCCACCAGCCGCGCCAGGGTTTCATAGGCGAGGTAAGGGTAGACAGCGGTCGCGCCGAAGCCCAGCAGCACGGCGAAGTGGTGCGGGTCGCGGGCGCTTGCGGTTTCCACAATAATGTTAGCGTCGCAACGCAGGCTCTTCTCAACAAGGCGAGTCTGAATAGCGCCTACCGCCATCGGCGCAGGCACCGGCAAACGGTTTTTGGCGATGTTGCGGTCGGAAAGCACCAGCAACACGGTGCCGTCGCGCACCATCTGTTCGGCTTTGTCGCACAACGCTTTTACCGTCTCTTCAAGCGAGGTTTCGGTCACGTCGAACGTAATATCCAGCGTATCGGCGCGATAGTGCTGCTCTTCAAGCGTAGTCAGCTGTTTAAAGTCGGAGTAGAGCAGGATCGGCGATTTAAAGCTCAGGCGGTGCGCCTGGCCTTCGGCCTCGCAGAAGACGTTCATCTCGCGGCCAATGCTGGTGGCAAGCGACATCACGTGCGCTTCGCGCAGCGGGTCGATAGGCGGGTTGGTCACCTGAGCGAACTGCTGGCGGAAATAATCATAAATAATGCGCGGCTGGCTGGAGAGCACGGCGAACGGCGTGTCATCGCCCATTGAGCCGACCGCTTCCTGGCCGTTTTCGCCCAGCACGCGGATAACGGAATCCAGCTCTTCATTGCTGTAGTTAAACTGCTTCTGGTAGCTGGCGAGCAGATCGTCGTCCATTTCACGGGTGCCGACCTGGTCATCCGGCAAATCTTCAAACGGCACCAGACGGCGCACGTTTTTCTCCATCCACTCTTTGTACGGGTGGCGGCTTTTAAGATCGTTGTCCGTTTCCGCCGAGTGCAGAATGCGCCCGCCGCGGGTGTCGATAACCATCAGTTCGCCCGGGCCAACGCGTCCTTTCTCCACCACTTCATCCGGCTGATAATCCCAGATACCTACTTCAGAGGCGCAGGTGATGAGCTTGTCTTTGGTAATCACATAGCGCGCCGGGCGCAGGCCGTTGCGGTCGAGGTTACAGGCGGCGTAGCGACCGTCGGACATAACGATGCCCGCCGGGCCGTCCCACGGCTCCATATGCATGGAGTTGAAGTCGAAGAACGCGCGCAGCTCCGGATCCATATCCGGGTTGTTCTGCCATGCTGGCGGCACCAGCAGACGCATCGCGCGCACGATATCCATCCCGCCCGCCAGCAGCAGCTCCAGCATATTATCCATGGAGCTGGAGTCGGAGCCGGTTTCGTTTACGAAAGGCGCGGCATCATGAAGATCCGGGATCAGCGGGGTTTTAAACTTATAGGTACGCGCGCGCGCCCACTGACGGTTGCCCGTGATGGTGTTGATTTCGCCGTTATGCGCCAGGTAGCGGAACGGCTGGGCCAGCGGCCAACGCGGCACGGTGTTGGTGGAAAAGCGCTGGTGGAAAAGGCAGATAGCCGATTCCAGACGCAGGTCCGCCAGGTCCAGGTAAAAGCGCGGCAGGTCTGCCGGCATACAGAGACCTTTATAAATATTGACCAGGTTAGACAGGCTACAGACATAGAAGTCTTTGTCATCCTGGAGACGTTTTTCGATACGACGACGGGCGATAAACAGGCGGCGTTCCATATCGCGCGGACGCCAGCCCGCCGGGGCGTTAACGAAAATTTGTTCAATGCGCGGCAGAGAGGAGAGGGCGATTTCACCCAGCACGCCTTCGTTGGTCGGTACGTCGCGCCAGCCCACAATGGAGAGGGTTTCCTGTTGCAGCTCTTCTTCAACGATACGACGACTACGGGCCGCCAGTTCCGCATCTTTATTTAAGAACAGCATGCCGACGGCGTAGTTCTTCGCCAGACGCCAGCCGCGCTCTTCGGCAACAAGGCGGAAGAAACGATCCGGTTTTTGCAGCAGCAGGCCGCAACCATCGCCAGTCTTGCCATCGGCAAGGATAGCGCCACGGTGCTGCATACGGGCCAGTGCGTGAATGGCGGTACGCACTACCTTGTGGCTAGGTTCGCCTTCTATGTGGGCGATCAGGCCGAAACCACAGTTATCCCTCTCAAGGGATTTATCGTACAACATATAAGTGAACCTCCCCAGGCTCTGCGAGACTCTCTTGTTCTGACGGCGCGCGGGCGTAAAAAGGGTGCGGCGACGGGGGTGGCGTTATAACGCGTTCCTCGTATGTCGCCCTCTTTCATCCTTTTCGCATCGATACACGGTCGTTGAGAACTTACTTAAGAGGGAATCTCAATTACTGCATAAATATGATGAGCAGAACACTCATCCAGAAAGCTTCCAGCGGATTCTCAACTTATCGGGAATCACCAGGCAGGTCAAATGTCATTCTTATTTATGCTGAAATGTGCTATGCATTGGTTAACTTATTGTTTTAAATATATATTTATTGTTTTTTACAATGTATGAAGCGGCGGCTGCACCAAAATGGAGTGTGATCTCTCTCACTATTGGTGCTGGCTATAAACCCCAATGGCCACTGCCGTTACGGGAATTAACAGCGGAAAATGCTAAAAATCAGGTGCGACTTGCAGCATGGTACTGTTTTTCACTTGTCGTCATATTATTTAAATAAAAGGCGGCGACATAAGGAAAAGTAATCAGCCAGTCGCTGACTGGAATTGCGTTTATTGTGAATGATTATTCATGGTGTAAAAGGGTGCCCTGGCGCTTGATCCACATCATCGCCGTGGGGAAGGAAAACTGGCAGGCTTGGCCCTTTTCGCAGGGCGGCCTTCCAGATTATGCAGTTACAGAAATTAGTCAATATGTTTGGCGGCGACCTGGCCCGCCGGTATGGGCAAAAAGTCCATAAACTTACGCTACACGGCGGCTTCAGCTGCCCAAATCGCGACGGCACGATTGGCCGCGGCGGATGCACTTTTTGCAATGTCGCCTCTTTTGTTGATGAAACGCAGCAGTACGCCTCGATAGCCGATCAGCTTGCCTGTCAGGCGAAGCGGGTCGATCGGGCGAGGCGTTATCTCGCCTATTTCCAGGCATACACCAGCACCTGGGCTGAAGTGCAGCAATTGCGCGCCATGTATCAACAGGCGGTAAGCGAGGCGAATGTCGTCGGCCTGTGCGTGGGAACGCGCCCCGACTGCGTGCCGGAGAGCGTACTCGATTTGCTCAGCAGTTATCGCGAACAGGGTTATGAGGTCTGGCTGGAGCTGGGGTTACAGTCGGCCCACGATAAAACGCTGCGCCGTATTAACCGCGGCCATAACTTTACGGCTTACCAGAAGACGGCGCGGCTGGCGCGCGCACGCGGGCTTGATGTCTGCTGTCATCTCATCGTCGGTCTGCCTGGCGAAACGCAAGGCCACTGTCTTGAGACACTGGCGCGCGTAGTGGATACCGGCGTGGATGGCATTAAGCTGCATCCGCTGCACATCGTCAGCGGCAGCATTATGGCGAAAGCATGGCAGGCGGGCAGGATTACAGGCATTGCGCTTGAGGAGTATGCCGCCACGGCGGGGGAGATTATCCGCCATACGCCGCCGGAAGTGATATATCACCGCATCTCCGCCAGCGCACGTCGTCCCACGCTTCTCGCGCCGCTGTGGTGTGAAAACCGCTGGACCGGTATGGTGGAGATAGACCGCTACCTTAACGCGCACGGCGCGCAGGGGACCGCCCTCGGCACACCCTGGACGCCACACTTTTACGTTCAACCCTGAGCGTTCTCGCCGGTTTTGGGTATTATTGAGCGGAATATCAGTGAAGGAATAATTCATGAAGCAAATCCGGTTGTTGGCGCAGTTTTACGTTGATCTGCTGGTCAAGCTGGGCCTGGTGCGGTTCTCTCTGTTACTGGCCCTCGCCCTGGTGGTGCTGGCGATGGCGGTGCAGATGGCGGTAACGATGGTGCTGCACGGCCAGGTGGAGAGCATCGACGTTATCCGCTCTATCTTCTTCGGCTTATTGATAACGCCCTGGGCCGTTTACTTTCTCTCTGTGGTGGTGGAACAGCTGGAAGAGTCGCGCCAGCGGCTTTCGAAGCTTGTCGACAAACTCGAAGAGATGCGCGAGCGCGACCTGAAGCTTAATGTGCAGCTTAAAGACAACATCGCTCAGCTTAATCAGGAGATTGCCGAGCGCGAAAAGGCGGAGGCTGAGCGCCAGCATATGCTGGAGCAGCTAAAAGTCGAGATGAAAGAGCGCGAAGTGACGCAGATCCAGCTTGAGCAACAATCTTCCTTCCTGCGCTCGTTTCTGGACGCCTCGCCGGACCTCGTTTTCTATCGCAACGAAGATAAAGAGTTCTCCGGCTGCAACCGGGCGATGGAGTTGCTGACCGGGAAAAGCGAAAAACAGCTGATCAACCTTAAGCCGCAGGATGTGTATTCGCCGGAGGCGGCGGAAAAGGTTATCGAAACCGATGAGAAGGTATTTCGCCACAACGTTTCGCTCACTTACGAGCAGTGGCTCGACTATCCGGATGGCCGCAAAGCCTGCTTTGAAATTCGTAAAGTGCCTTACTATGACCGGGTGGGCAAACGCCACGGTCTGATGGGGTTCGGCCGTGATATTACCGAGCGTAAGCGCTATCAGGACGCGCTGGAGCGCGCCAGTCGGGATAAGACCACCTTTATTTCTACCATCAGCCATGAACTGCGCACGCCGCTCAATGGCATTGTCGGTCTAAGCCGCATTCTGCTCGATACTGAACTTACAGCCGAGCAAGAGAAATACCTGAAAACTATTCACGTTTCCGCCGTTACGCTTGGCAATATCTTTAACGATATTATCGATATGGACAAAATCGAGCGGCGCAAAGTGCAGCTTGATAACCAGCCGGTTGATTTCACCAGCTTTCTTGCCGACCTTGAAAACCTCTCCGGCCTGCAGGCGCAGCAAAAAGGGTTGCGCTTTGTGATGGAGCCGACGCTGCCGCTGCCGCACAAGGTGGTGACCGACGGTACTCGCCTGCGTCAGATCCTGTGGAATCTCATCAGCAACGCGGTGAAATTTACCCAGAAAGGGCAGGTGACGGTGCGCGTGCGCTACGAAGAGGAGCGCCGCCTGCGCTTCGAAGTGGAAGACTCCGGTATCGGTATTCCGCAGCAGGAGCTGGATAAGATCTTCGCCATGTATTATCAGGTGAAAGACAGTCAGGGCGGTAAGCCCGCTACCGGCACCGGCATTGGTCTTGCGGTATCGCGTCGACTGGCGAAAAACATGGGCGGCGATATCACCGTTTCAAGCAAACCTGGCAAGGGCTCTCTCTTCACGCTCACCGTCGAGGCGCCGCGCGTGGCGGAAGAGGTTAAGGATGAACAGGAAGACGACGATATGCCGTTGCCAGCGCTGCATGTGCTGCTGGTGGAAGATATTGAACTTAACGTGATTGTCGCCCGCTCTGTGCTTGAGAAGCTTGGCAATAGCGTGGATGTGGCGATGACCGGCAAAGCGGCGCTGGAAACGTTCCAGCCCGGCGAGTATGACCTTGTGCTGCTCGATATCCAGTTGCCGGACATGACGGGCCTGGATATCTCCCGCGAACTGACGCGCCGCTACGCAAAAGAGGATTTGCCGCCGCTGGTGGCGTTAACCGCCAATGTGCTTAAGGACAAGCAGGAGTATCTGGATGCGGGGATGGATGACGTGCTGAGCAAGCCGCTGGCCGTCCCCGCGCTGACCGCAATGATTAAGAAATACTGGGATACCCAACCGGACGAGAATGAGGGCGAAACGATGAGTGAAGATAAGCACAAGACGTTATTCGATCTACCCATGCTTGAGCAGTACATGGAGCTGGTAGGGCCGAAGCTGATTCTGGATGGCCTGGCGATGTTTGAAAAGATGATGCCGGGCTACCTGAGCGTGCTGGAGTCGAACCTGACGGCGCGTGACCAGAAAGGCATCGTAGAGGAAGGGCATAAAATTAAAGGTGCGGCGGGCTCCGTCGGCCTGCGTCATCTACAACAGCTGGCCCAGCAGATTCAGTCGCCAGACTTGCCGGCATGGTGGGATAACGTTGGTGAATGGGTAGAAGAGCTTAAGCAGGAGTGGCCGCAGGATGTGGCAGCGCTGAAGACGTGGGTGAGCGAAGCTGAAAAAAAATGACCCCGGATTAACCGGGGTGCGCGAATACTGCGCCAACACCAGGGAAATTAAGGCATCGCCTGTTCTTGGTGTGGTTTTTTCGTTCATGGCGGGGCCTGAGAATATGTTCCGCTCGAGCATAAGATAGCAAAACTTAAAAAAATTGTTACGCGAATCAGTTAAATGTGTGAAGCATAGCGTTTAAATTACAATTTTTTATATTGTTCAGTAGCTTAGGTAAAGGGATGAATTCATGAAGAAAATTGGCGTCGTACTTAGCGGTTGTGGCGTTTATGACGGAAGCGAAATTCATGAGGCGGTTATTACGCTGCTGGCGATTGCACGAAGCGGCGCGCAGGCGGTCTGCTTTGCGCCTGATAAACCGCAGGCGGATGTGCTTAACCATCTGACCGGCGAGAAAATGGCGGAAAGCCGTAACGTACTGGTGGAAGCGGCGCGTATCGCTCGCGGCGAAATTCAGGCGCTCGGTCAGGCCCGGTTCGAGACGCTGGACGCGCTGGTGGTGCCGGGCGGCTTTGGCGCGGCGAAGAATCTGAGCAATTTTGCAAGCCAGGGGGCGGAGTGCGTTGTCGACCCGTCGCTTAAGGCGCTGGCGCAGGCGATGCATGCCGCAGGCAAGCCGCTTGGCTTTATCTGCATCGCCCCCGCCATGTTGCCTAAAATTCTGCCGCCGCCGCTGCGCCTGACCATTGGCACCGATATCGATACGGCGGAAATTATTGAGGAAATGGGCGGCGAACATGTTCCCTGTCCGGTGGACGATATCGTGGTGGATGAAGATAACAAAGTGGTCACCACGCCCGCCTACATGGTAGCGAAGCGCATTGACGAGGCGGCAGCGGGTATAGAGAAGCTGGTCGCCCGCGTGCTGGAACTGTGCGAATGAGGAAAGGCAAGGCGTCGCTGTGGCGAAAGGGGTGGCGCTGGCTTTGGCGTGGCTGCGCCGCCGTGCTGGCGTTCTGGATAGCCGGTATTTTGCTGTTCGGCCTGCTGCCGGTGCCTTTTTCCGCGGTGATGGTAGAAAGACAAGCGTCCGCCTGGTTTAGCGGTAATTTTAGCTATATAGCGCATTCTGACTGGGTAGGAACCGACGATATTTCGCCATGGATGGGGCTTGCGGTCATCGCGGCGGAGGACCAAAAATTCCCTGAACACTGGGGCTTTGACGTCGCCGCCATAAAGAAAGCGGTCTCTCATAACGAACGGCACGAGAATCGCATTCGCGGCGCTTCGACGATTTCGCAGCAGACGGCTAAAAACCTTTTTCTGTGGGACGGGCGCAGCTGGCTGCGCAAGGGGCTGGAAGCGGGGCTGACGGTAGGTCTGGAAACGGTCTGGAGCAAACGGCGCATTCTCACGGTTTATCTGAATATCGCTGAATTTGGCGAGGGCACCTTTGGCGTAGAGGCGGCGGCGCAGCGTTATTTCCACAAGCCCGCCAGCCGTCTTACCGCAGCGGAAGCCGCTATGCTGGCGGCAGTGCTGCCAAACCCGCTGCGTTTGCGGGCGGACGCGCCTTCAGGTTACGTACGCGCGCGTCAGGCGTGGATCCTGCGCCAGATGCGCCAACTGGGCGGCGAAACGTTTCTGACGCAGCATAAGCTGCGCTAAAAGGCATAACCGCCTGAGCGACAAAAAAGGCGGGTTAGCCTGGAGCTGACCCGCCTTTTGCATGCGCCAGAGCAAAGCCGTTAATCTTCGTCAAAGCCGGCTTTAAACAGGGCGATAACCGCTGACAGGGCCTCTTGTTCCTGGGGACCCGTCGCTTCCACTTCAATCTGACCGCCCTGGGCGGAATCCAGCATCAGCAGGGCGATTACGCTGCTCGCCTCCGCTTCCGTGCCCGCTTCATTACGCAGCAGCACTTCCGCATCAAAACTCTGCACCAGCTCGAACAGCTTCATGGCTGGCCGGGCATGCATGCCGAGCCTATTGGTTATCTCAACGGTTTGTTTTACGGTCATGATTTGCGTTTTTCCAGCGTGCGGTGACGGGACTGGACGTTTTTACCGCGTGAACGGAAATAGTCGGCCAGCTGTTCCGCAATGTAGACCGAGCGATGTTTACCACCAGTACAGCCAATAGCGACCGTAAGGTAGCTGCGGTTGTTGGTTTCCAGCATCGGCAACCACAGTTCCAGATAGCTGCGGGTTTGATAGATAAAGTTATGCACTTCGGTATGGCGGTCAAGGAAGGCGGCCACCGGTTTATCAAGCCCGGTCATAGGGCGCAGCTTCGGATCCCAGTGCGGGTTGGGCAGGAAGCGAACGTCGAAGACGTAGTCGGCGTCGATAGGAATGCCATGCTTAAAGCCAAAGGATTCAAACACCATCGTTAATTCACGCTCGCGTTTGCCGAGCAGGCGCGTACGCAGCATTTCCGCCAGCTCATGCACGGACATTTCCGAGGTGTCGATAATCAGATCGGCCCGGGAGCGTAACGGCTCCAGCAGGTTATTCTCTTCGTCGATGGCGCTCTCCAGCGAGAGGTTGCGGCCAGAGAGAGGGTGCAGACGGCGAGTGTCGCTGTAACGGCGGATGAGCGTATTGCGATCGGCATCCAGAAACAGCAATTGCGGAGAAAACGCATCCGGCAGGTTATTCATCGCCTGCTCGAAGATCTCCGGCGACTCGGGCATATTGCGCACGTCGATACTGATGGCGGCGGAAATCTGTCTGTCCGCCAGCGTCCGCGCCAGCTCAGGCAGCAGCACTACCGGCAGGTTATCCACGCAGTAGAATCCCATGTCTTCCAGCGCGCGCAGAGCTACCGATTTTCCGGAGCCCGAACGCCCGCTGACGATCATCAGCACCATCTCCAGTCTCTCCCTGGGTCAATACGGGCGGCAAGCGCCCCTCTTATCGAGCTTTGCAGCCCGTTATTCGCTCTCATCGCCGCCTTCGGTGATGATTTGATAAAGCTCTTCATCGCTTTGCGCCGCGCGCAGACGACGACAGATCGTTTTATCCGCCAGCCGCCTTGCCACGAGCGAGAGCGTATGCAAATGCGTTTTGGTCTGATCGGCCGGCACCAGCAGGGCGAAGAGCAGATCGACCGGCTGATTGTCGATAGCGTCAAAAGCAATAGGCGTTTCCAGTTGTACGAATACGCCTACGGCGCGCAGGGTATCTTCTTCAAGCTTACCATGCGGAATGGCGATGCCGTTGCCGATGCCGGTACTGCCCATTCGCTCGCGCGTGAGAATGGCTTCAAACACCACCTGCGGCGGCAGACTAAGCTGCTTCGCGGCCAGTTCACTGATGATTTCCAGCGCGCGTTTTTTACTCTGGCAATGCACCCCGCTTCGGGTACATTCCTGGTTCAGGACATTGCTCAGTTGCAGAGCGGAATCATTATTCATCATAAGTTCACCTAAGCATTCTCTGTGCTAACGGCCCGCTATTCGGTGAATAACGAGCCGTTAATACATCAGCTAAACGCCCGGACAATCAGTGTTGTTTCAGTTTATCTTTATGTTTAGTAAGTTGCCGCGCCAGTTTATCAATTAAACCGTCGATGGCGGCGTACATATCCTGACCTTCCGCACTGGCATGAAGCTCGCCGCCGTTAACGTGCAACGTGGCGTCCGAGATGTGAGTGACTTTCTCCACTTTCAGCACTATGTAAACCTGGTTAATCCTTTCGAAGTACTGCTCCAGCTTAGCGAACTTCGTGTTCACAAATTCACGAAGGGAATCAGTGATTTCGACGTTATGTCCAGTAATGTTGAGCTGCATAGTGTCTTCCTTATCGGTTGAGTCAAACCAGCTGCTTGCGCTGATTAGACGGCGGAATAGATAAAGACTCTCGATACTTCGCCACAGTACGGCGGGCCACCATGATGCCCTGATCGGACAGCATGGATGTCAGCTTACTGTCGCTCAGCGGCTTCGCGGGATTTTCCGCGGCTATTAATTTCTTCACCAGCGCGCGGATGGCGGTGGATGAGGCTTCGCCGCCGCCCTCCGTATTCACATGGCTGGAGAAGAAATACTTCAGTTCAAAAATGCCTCGCGGGCTGTGCAGATATTTTTGCGTTGTGACGCGGGAGATAGTTGATTCGTGCATCTCTACCGCCTGGGCGATGTCCGCCAACACCATCGGCTTCATGTACTCTTCGCCCTTGTCAAAAAAAGCCTGCTGTTGCTCGACGATACAGCGGCTTACGCGAAGCAGCGTATCGTTGCGGCTCTCCAGGCTTTTAATCAGCCATTTCGCTTCCTGCAAATTGCTTCGAATAAACTGGCTGTCGGACTCATTGCGCGCGGTAGTGCACATCGCGGCGTATTGTTGGTTAATTTTAAGACGCGGAATGCTGTCGGCATTAAGCTCTACCGTCCAGCGACCGTTATGCTTACGCACCAGCACATCCGGTATGACATATTCCGGCTCGCCGGTCTGAATCGACTGGCCGGGACGCGGATCGAGCGACTGTATCAGCGCGACCGCCTCTTTCAGCACCTCTTCTTTCAGCCGGGTGACCCGCATCAGGCTGCGGAAGTCGTGGTTCGCCAGCAAATCAAGATGGTTACTGATGATAAGACGAGCCTCTTCAATCCATGGCGTCTCTCTGGAAAACTGCGAAAGCTGCACCAGCAGACAGTCGCGCAGATCGCGCGCCGCCACACCGACAGGGTCAAAGCGCTGCACCCGCTTTAATACCGCCTCCACTTCGTCGAGGCTTATCTCCTCATCGCCCATGCCTTCCAGGATATCTTCCAGCGCGACGGTGAGATAACCGGTTTCATCGACGGCGTCGACAATCGACGTGGCGATGGCACGGTCGGTATCGGAGAAGGGAGTCAGCTCAACCTGCCACATCAGGTAATCCTGCAGCGACTGGGTGGTTTCACCCTGATAAACAGGCAGCTCGTCATCCTGATAATCCACGCCGTTGCCGGAGGGGGTGCCTGCCGTATAGATCTCGTCCCAGCTGGCGTCGAGCGGTAACTCTTCCGGCATCTCTTTTTGTTCGAGCGCTTCGGCGGTATCCAGCCCTTCGCTGCTTTGCGCTTCCTGAGTGGCTATCTCATCATGAAATTCGGTTTGCTCAAGCAGTGGGTTATTTTCCAGCGCTTGCTGAAGTTCTTGCTGCAGTTCCAGCGTCGACAACTGCAACAGGCGGATGGCCTGTTGCAACTGGGGCGTCATGGCAAGTTGTTGGCTAAGCCTAAGTTGCAAACCTTGCTTCATATTCAGAGCAAATTTCCTCAGGTGATAAGTATTAGTATACCTGTCCTGGCAGGGCGCGACGCCGGAATACGATGGCGCGGGCTCGCTGTCCGTTGCTCTACCCTATCAGAGTCTGAACTCTTCCCCAAGATAGACGCGCTTAACTTGCTCGTCTTGCAGGATCTCATCGGGCGTGCCGTGGGCGATAAGGTGCCCCTGGCTGACGATATAAGCGCGTTCACAAACGGCCAGCGTTTCACGGACGTTGTGGTCGGTGATGAGAACGCCCAGGCCGCTGTCGCGCAGGTGTTCAATGATGCGCTTGATGTCGATAACGGAAATAGGGTCTACCCCGGCGAAAGGTTCGTCGAGCAGGATGAATTTCGGGTTGGCGGCCAGCGCGCGGGCGATCTCCACACGGCGACGTTCACCGCCGGAAAGCGCCTGGCCGAGGCTGTTGCGCAGATGATCGATATGAAACTCTTCCATCAGCTCTTTCGCGCGATCTTCGCGCTGCTCGCTGCTCAGATCGTCGCGGATCTGCAGTACCGCCATCAGGTTGTCGTATACGCTCAGACGGCGAAAGATAGAGGCTTCCTGCGGCAGATAACCAATACCGCGACGGGCGCGGGCGTGCAGCGGCAGCAGGCTGATATCTTCTTCATCAATAATGATATTGCCGGCATCGCGCGGCACAATGCCGACGACCATGTAGAACGTGGTGGTTTTACCGGCGCCGTTCGGCCCGAGCAGGCCGACGATTTCGCCCGATTTCACCGTCAGGCTGACATCTTCAACGACGCGTCGGCCTTTGTATGCTTTAGCGAGGTTTTTCGCGATTAATGTTGCCATAAGAAGTTAGTTGCTCTTTTTCTGCGCTGGCGCCTGGGAGTTGTTTTTATCCTGCAGCTGCGACGGCACCAGCACCGTGGTCACGCGCTTGCCCTTATCGCTGAAGGCCTGCATTTTCTGCTCTTTCACCAGATAAGTGATTTTGTCGCCCTGGATATTGCTGTCGAGCTGTTCCAGATAGGCTTTACCGGTCAGCACGACAAAATCGTTTTGCAGTTCGTAATGCATCTGCGAGGCGTGGCCTTTCACCGGCTTGCCGTTATCCTGCATCTGGTAGAACGTGGCGGGATTGCCGTAGCCGTCGATAACTTCTTTACCCTGCTCGCCGCCCGGACGGGTAACCACCACCTTATCGGCGTTGATCTTAATGGTGCCCTGAGTGACGACGACATTACCGGTGAAGGTGACGACGTTGCCCTGCATATCCAGCGACTGCTGATCGGACTCGATATGTATCGGCTGTTCAGTATCGCCTGTTACGGCAAACGCTGAGCAGCTGGCGGCCAGCAACACGCCGGAGAGGGCGAGATTAAGGCTGAGTTTGTTTGTTCTGAATTTCATACGAGGTTCTAACCTTTTCAATCAGCTCGGCGTTTTTATTGCGTAAGTTTCCGCGCATTTTCAGGCCGCTGGAGTTAAAGCTGGTGCCGTATAACGTGACGAGCTTATCTGACGAGACATCCTGAGTTATCAGGTTGATTTGCGCTTCGTCCGTTGTAATTCGGCGCAACTGCGAATCCGCAGTCAGCGCGTTGACCTCAACGTGACCGTAAAGGTACAGCATCCTGTCATTAGTCAGTTTGGCTTTATCTGCCTTAACTGACCAGGTGGGCGTTTTGTCAGCGCTCTGGGTATCGAAGGTGGTCATCACTGGTTGTGTAAACCAGGAGACGCCGTCGGCGGAGTAGTACTCCACATGTTGCGCCACAAGCCGGTAGTTCATTGCGCCTTCCGGGCTGTAAACCAGCGTGCTGGAATGTTCACTCTGGTAAGTTGGCTCGTTGTCACTTGTCGCCACTGGTCCGGTTTCCTCCTGGTCGGCGAGGTTAATGCCAATCAGCACCAACACCGCCAGCGCCAGCAGGATAATCACCCAGCGTCTGGTTTTACTCATATAGATTGCCCTTTGGCCTCATCAAGCTTGCCCTGCGCCAGCAGCAGAAGATCGCAGACTTCCCGCACCGCGCCGCGTCCGCCATGAATGCGGGTAACATAATCGGCGCGCGGAATGAGCAACGGATGCGCGTCGGCCACCGCCACGCTCAGCCCAACCTCCGCCATGACCGGCCAGTCAATCAAATCATCGCCCACATAAG
Organism: Franconibacter daqui; assembly: GCF_014644275.1. NCBI lineage: Bacteria > Pseudomonadati > Pseudomonadota > Gammaproteobacteria > Enterobacterales > Enterobacteriaceae > Franconibacter > Franconibacter daqui. The sequence continues at coordinate 86,302 of NZ_BMKJ01000002.1, forward strand.
CCACATTGTCGGGTGCCAGCGCCAGTTTTTCCAGCAAGTTACGGTAAGCTATTAACTTATCGGATTGCCCCTGGTAGAGATGGGTTATGCCGAGCGTTTCGCAGCGGTCTTCCAGCAATTTCGCTTTGCGGCCGGTAATAATCGCCACCTCAATGCCGGAGGTCAGCGCGCAGCGAATCCCGTAGCCATCTCGTACGTTAAACGCCTTTAGCTCTTCGCCGCTGTTGCCCATATAAATCAAGCCGTCGGACATGACGCCGTCGACATCAAGAATGAGCAGACGAATCTGCTCCGCCCGCGCCATAACCTGCGCGCTCACTGGCCCGTAACAGGTCGCGACCGCGCCATCTGCGTTACTCATCAATGCTTTCCTTTCTTAGACTACGCCCGCGCGCAGCAAATCATGCATATGTACCACACCGAGCAACTGGTCGCCATCGGCAACCAGGACAGAGGTTATATGGCGCGACTGCATCAGATTCAAGGCTTCAACTGCCAGCGTCCCCGGCCTTACGCGAATGCCGCCACGGGTCATGACATCAACGATATGCAATTTGTGCAGATCGACGCCCATATCAAAGACACGACGTAGATCGCCATCAGTGAAAATCCCTTCGATTTTCATTAGATCGTCGCAAATAACCGTCATGCCGAGGTTTTTACGGGTGATTTCCAGCAGCGCGTCGCGAAGCGTCGCCTCTTTGCTGACGCGGGGGATCTCATCGCCGGTGTGCATAATATCGTTCACGCGCAGCAGCAGCTTGCGGCCCAGCGCGCCGCCAGGGTGAGATAGCGCAAAATCTTCAGCGGTAAACCCGCGCGCTTTCAAAAGCGCCACCGCCAGCGCGTCGCCCATGACAAGCGTTGCGGTTGTGCTGGAGGTCGGCGCCAGGCCAAGCGGGCAGGCCTCTTTCGGCACTTTCACGCAAAGATGAATATCCGCCGCGCGCGCCATGGCGCTTTCGGGGCGGCTTGTGATACAGATGAGCGGCACCTGCAGGCGTTTCAGCACAGGGATAAGCGCGAGGATTTCATTAGACTCGCCGGAATTAGAGATAGCGATAACGATATCCTGCGCCGTAACCATGCCCAGATCGCCATGGCTCGCCTCGCCTGGATGAACAAAAAAAGCAGGCGTGCCGGTGCTGGCGAAAGTCGCCGCCATTTTTTTCCCGATATGGCCTGATTTGCCCATGCCCATGACGACCACCTTGCCCTGGCAGTAGAACATGCTTTCACAAGCCTTACTAAAATCTGTATTAATGTACTGGTCGAGCTGCGCCAGGCCTTCACGTTCAATTTCCAGCACATCTCTGCCGGCCTGCTGAAAGTCAAAGCCCGGCGGCAAATCTATCTGCGACATAATCTGTTTCCGATTCATCCTGTAAGACGGGGCGAGAGCCAGAAGAGCATCGCCATCCATACGACAAAGCCGCACAGCAACCCGGCCCCGGCGCGTTTACCAATATGACGAGCGCGCCGCCAGCAGAGCAGGGCGAAGATAACGCTGACCAGCAGCGTCACGCCATAATCCCGGGTAAACAACAGCGGGTTGATTTCGCCTGGCGCGAGCAATGCAGTCAGACCTGGCACAATAGCAATATTATAAATATTTGAACCTATGATATTGCCGATAGCTATGTCATCCTCGCCTTTGCGGGCGCCGGCGATGGCGGTTGCAAGCTCCGGCAGGCTGGTGCCTATAGCAATAAAAGTCAGGCCGACGGTCAGTTCGCTGATGCCAAAGCTATTCGCCAGCACGGTGGCGTTATCTATCACTATCTGCGTGGCCATTGGCATAATGATAAGCGCAACGCCGAGCCATAAAAAGGCAACCGGTCGACTGCCTTCGCGCGGTAATTCCGCCTGCTGTTCGCGAGTGAGGCTATCATTACCCTTACGCTCCGCTATTCGGGCGACTTTAACGATGAGCCAGATATAGGCCGCCGCCATGCACAGCAAGACTGAACCATCAAGGCGCGAGAGCGCGCCATCATAAAAGAAAACGCCTGCCAGCGCGCTGACCAGCAGCATGATCGGCAGCTCGCGGCGCAGCACGCCGGAGTGAACATAAAAAGGGTGCAGCAACGCCGCCAGGCCGAGAATCAATAAAATGTTCGTGATGTTTGAGCCGAGCGCCGTACCCAGCGCCAGGTCCGCCTGACCATGCAGCGCGGCGGCGGTGGCGACCAGAATTTCCGGCAGAGAAGTGCCGATGCCTACGACCGTCATGCCAATAATCAGCGGGGGAACGCCCAGGCTGCGGCAGAGCAGGGAGGCGGCAAATACCAGGCGGTCAGCGCTGTAGACGACCAAAAGTAAACCGATAATTAACAGCGCCGTAGCTAAAAGCATGCAAAGTCCTTTATTCAGGTATAATCGCCGGTCCACTTCGCCTGAAGCCCTGGCTGCGCACGGATCTTTTAAGGAAAGTGCAAAATCCTAATTCTGACTTTATGCGCCCAAAAAGTAAAACAAATGCCAGCTTTCGCTAACTGTGGCGGGCAATTATCTGTAAAAATGTTTCGTTTGTGGCGATTAAATACGCCACGTTGAATCATAACTCACTCCGGCTAAGGATAAATTGATGAGCCAGACCGAGATGAACCTGGTCGACATTCGCGGTGTCAGCTTCACACGCGGTAATCGGTGCATCTTTGATAATATTTCTCTCAACGTGCCGCGGGGAAAAATCACGGCCATCATGGGGCCGTCAGGGATCGGAAAAACCACGCTGCTGCGGCTAATCGGCGGACAAATTCAGCCCGATTGCGGAGAGATCCTCTTCGATGGCGAAAATATTCCCGCCATGTCTCGCTCGCGGCTTTATACCGTGCGTAAGCGCATGAGCATGTTGTTTCAGTCCGGCGCTTTATTTACTGACCTGAACGTTTTTGAAAACGTGGCCTGGCCGCTGCGTGAACATACTCATTTGCCTGAGGCGCTGCTGCATAGCACGGTAATGATGAAGCTTGAAGCGGTTGGGCTTCGCGGCGCCGCGAAGTTAATGCCTTCGGAGCTTTCCGGCGGCATGGCGCGCCGGGCGGCGCTGGCGCGGGCGATCGCGCTGGAACCAGACTTAATTATGTTTGACGAACCTTTTGTCGGTCAGGACCCCATTACAATGGGCGTGCTGGTGAAGCTTATCTCAGAGCTAAACAGCGCGCTTGGCGTTACCTGCATCGTAGTTTCTCATGATGTGCCGGAAGTGTTGAGCATCGCGGATTACGCCTATATCGTGGCGGATAAACGCATCGTTGCCCACGGCAGCGCCCAGGCGTTGCAGGAAAACCAGGAACCGCGGGTGCGGCAGTTCCTTGACGGAATAGCCGACGGACCGGTGCCTTTCCGCTTCCCGGCCGGGGACTATCAGCAAGACTTATTATCAGGAAAAGGGAGTTAACCCACAGATGCTGTTAAATGCGCTGGCGTCGCTGGGACGTCGCGGGTTGGAAGTGAGCGCCTCCTTTGGCCGCGCCGGACTGATGCTGTTTAATGCGGTGGTCGGCAAGCCACAGTTTCGCAAGCAAGCGCCGCTACTGATGCGCCAGATTTATAACGTCGGCGTACTGTCGATGCTTATCATCATCGTTTCCGGCCTTTTTATCGGTATGGTGCTGGGCCTGCAGGGCTATCTGGTGTTAACCACCTACAGTGCGGAAACCAGCCTGGGCATGATGGTGGCCTTGTCGCTGCTGCGTGAACTGGGGCCCGTGGTGTCCGCGCTGCTCTTTGCCGGACGCGCAGGTTCGGCCCTGACGGCGGAAATCGGCCTGATGAAAGCCACCGAGCAACTCTCCAGCATGGAGATGATGGCAGTTGACCCGCTGCGCCGCGTCATTGCGCCGCGATTCTGGGCGGGTATCATCACGTTGCCGCTGCTGACCATTATTTTCGTCTCGGTCGGCGTCTGGGGCGGGGCGTTGGTCGGCGTGAGCTGGAAAGGCATCGACGCGGGCTTTTTCTGGTCCGCCATGCAGGACGCCGTCGACTGGCGCCTCGATTTAGTAAACTGTTTGATTAAGAGTGTGGTGTTTGCCGTGACGGTAACGTGGATTGCGTTATTTAACGGCTATGATGCGATTCCGACATCCGCAGGGATCAGCCGGGCAACTACACGTACCGTTGTGCACGCATCGCTGGCCGTTCTGGGCCTGGATTTCGTGCTCACTGCATTGATGTTTGGGAATTAATTCATGCAAACGAAGAAATTTGAAATTTGGGTCGGCGCTTTTATGCTGGTGGCGCTGCTGGCTGCGCTCTTTTTGTTCCTCAAAGTCGCGAATGTTACCTCCATGCGCACAGAACCGACCTATCAGCTCTATGCCACTTTCGATAATATCGGCGGCCTGAAGGTGAGCTCGCCGGTGCGTATTGGCGGCGTGGTGATCGGCCGCGTGGCTGATATTTCGCTCGATCCGAAAACCTATCTGCCGCGCGTAACCATGGATATCGAACAGCGTTACGATCATATCCCTGATACCAGTTCGCTCTCTATCCGCACGTCCGGTTTGCTGGGCGAGCAATATCTGGCGCTGAACGTCGGGTTTGAAGACCCTGAGCTGGGCACTTCTATTCTTAAAGAAGGGGGAACCATTCAGGATACCAAGTCCGCCATGGTGCTTGAGGATTTGATTGGCCAGTTCCTCTACAAGAGCAACAGCGGCGACAATCAGAATAACGACAGTGCGCAAACGCCGGCTGCCAACCATACTGATTCGACGCCGCAACCTGAAACGACGAAATAACTCAGGAGAAAACATGACTTTATTTAAACGCTTTTTAATGGTCGCGATGTTGGTTATTGCGCCGCTTGCTAACGCCGCCGATCAGACCAACCCGTATACTTTGATGAACGAGGCGGCAAAGAAAACCTTTGACCGTCTGAAAAACGAGCAACCGAAAATCCGTCAAAACCCTAACTATCTGCGTGACGTCGTCGATCAGGAGCTGCTGCCTTATGTACAGGTGAAATACGCCGGCGCGCTGGTGCTCGGCCGCTATTACAAAGAAGCGACTCCCGCGCAGCGTGAAGCCTATTTCGCCGCTTTTCGCGAGTATCTGAAGCAGGCTTATGGTCAGGCGCTGGCGATGTATCACGGTCAGACTTACCAGATTGCGCCAGAGCAGCCGCTCGGCAATGCCGATGTCCTGCCGATTCGCGTCACTATCATCGACCCAAATGGCCGCCCGCCGGTACGTCTGGACTTTCAGTGGCGTAAGAACAGCCAGACCGGCAACTGGCAGGCTTATGACATGATCGCGGAAGGGGTGAGCATGATCACCACCAAACAGAACGAGTGGAGCGACATTCTGCGTCAGAAAGGGGTTGAAGGTCTGACCGCGCAGCTGCAATCGATCTCTCGTCAACCGATTACGCTGGATCAGAAACAGTAATGGCGCAGCAGTTTAGCTGGCAGCGCAGCGGCGACATCCTGCGTTTGCAGGGGGTGCTTGAGGAAGAGACGCTGACGCCGCTCTGGGAAGCACGCCATGAAGCCACGTCAGGCTTGCGGGTCATTGAGCTAAACGGGCTGGAGAGGGTGGATACCGCCGGGCTGGCGCTGCTCATTCAACTGGTGGCGCTGGTGAAGAAGCAAGGCGTAGCGCTGAGGATGGAAGGCGGCAGCGAAAACCTGATGACGCTGGCGAAGCTCTATAACCTGCCGGAAAATTTGATGCCTTTACCGGCAAGCTAATATTTTCAGTATGTTACTAAAAAAGCCCCGCAGTCTATAGCTTGCGGGGCTTTTTGCTTATTTAAGCGCGCGCCACTTTGCTCTAAGATGTTGGGCTGTTTTCACTAAACGACGAATCAAGATCCCATGGAAAATCATGAAATCCAGTCAGTGCTGATGAATGCACTGCCTCTCCAGGAAGTCCACGTCTCCGGCGATGGCAGCCATTTTCAGGTAATAGCGGTGGGTGACCTGTTCGCCGACATGAGTCGCGTTAAGAAACAGCAAACTGTCTATGGCCCGCTGATGGCGTATATCGCCGATAACCGCATTCATGCGGTATCCATCAAAGCCTATACCCCGCAGGAGTGGGAGCGCGACCGCAAACTTAACGGTTTTTGAGCTGTGGGCCAGCGGCCGACAGCGACTATGAATAACTAACAGAGACTACTTTTGATGGATAAATTTCGTGTGCAGGGGCCTTGCCGCCTGAACGGCGAAGTCACGATCTCCGGGGCGAAGAACGCCGCGCTGCCGATCCTCTTCGCTGCGCTGTTGGCCGAAGAGCCGGTAGAGATCCAGAACGTACCGAAGCTGAAAGATATCGATACCACCATGAAGCTGCTCAGCCAGCTGGGTACGAAGGTTGAACGCAATGGTTCCGTCTGGATCGATGCAAGCCAGGTCAATATCTTCTGTGCGCCGTATGAGCTGGTGAAAACCATGCGCGCTTCTATCTGGGCGCTGGGGCCTCTGGTGGCGCGCTTCGGCCAGGGGCAGGTTTCTCTGCCGGGTGGTTGCGCTATCGGCGCCCGTCCTGTTGACCTGCACATTACCGGTCTTGAGCAACTGGGCGCGGAAATCAAACTGGAAGAAGGCTATGTGAAAGCGTCCGTCCAGGGCCGCCTGAAAGGCGCGCATATCGTGATGGATAAGGTAAGCGTAGGCGCGACCGTTACTATCATGAGCGCAGCTACGCTTGCGCAAGGCACTACGGTTATTGAAAACGCCGCGCGCGAGCCGGAGATTGTCGACACGGCGAACTTTCTCAACACGCTGGGCGCGAAAATTACCGGCATGGGTACCGATCGCATCACTATCGAAGGCGTTGAGCGTCTGGGCGGCGGCGTGTATCGCGTCCTGCCGGACCGTATTGAAACCGGCACCTTCCTGGTGGCGGCAGCCATTTCCGGCGGCAAAGTGATGTGCCGCAACACCCAGCCGGATACGCTGGACGCGGTACTGGCGAAGCTTCGCGAAGCGGGCGCGGATATCGAAATCGGCGAAGACTGGATTAGCCTTGATATGCATGGCAAACGCCCGAAAGCGGTTAACGTGCGCACTGCGCCGCATCCGGCTTTCCCGACCGATATGCAAGCGCAGTTCACTCTGTTGAACCTGGTGGCCGAAGGGACAGGCGTTATCACCGAAACTATCTTTGAGAACCGCTTTATGCACCTGCCGGAGCTGATCCGTATGGGCGCTCACGCAGAGATTGAAAGCAATACCGCTATCTGTCACGGCGTGGAGAAACTCTCCGGCGCGCAGGTGATGGCGACCGATCTGCGTGCTTCTGCAAGCCTGGTGCTGGCGGGATGCATTGCGGAAGGCACAACCATTGTCGATCGCATTTACCATATCGATCGTGGTTACGAGCGTATCGAAGACAAACTGCGTGCGCTGGGCGCCAATATTGAGCGCGTAAAAGGCGAATAAACGCGCGGGAAATGAAAAATAAAAAACCGGGGCATGCCCCGGTTTTTTTTAACGTTCCCGAATCAAAAGCCCGCGATTAATAAACGCATGCGTCTTCGGATCGAAGTAGCGTGACGGCCAGATAACCCAGGGGTCGGTATCCAGCGCCATGGCGATAAGGTATTCGCCTTTTGGCCAGGGGCGGCTTAACGCATTGGCCAGGGTTGAAGAGCTCAGTCCGGCTTTGCGCGATTCCGCTGCCAGCGAAGTGCCCTTCTTACGTAAGCCGGCAATGATGTCGGCAGGATGCCAGTCCACAAGTTTACGTTCCATTTATCCTCCCTGTAAGCGCCTGTAACATGCGGTTGGCTGAAATAGCGCAACACCTGAAATGTACACTTATCGGACAAATTTTTCTAAATGGTTCTTTTAAGGCGGCGTAAGAATCGGAAATTTACCAAAAACTGGCGCTGCACAGGCCTGAGCCCAGACAAACAGGGAAATGAAAGGCAGACGTTAAGAAATTTTCCGCGCCTGCTGGCGCGGAAAGGGATCAATAATCGCGCTGTACGGCAGTATGAGCTAGCGCAATCAGCGCTTCACGGTAAGGAGAGTCCGGCAGGATAGCCAGCGCGGAAATCGCTTTATCTGCCTCTTCTTCGGCGCGCTGGCGCGTCCACTCCAGCGATCCGCAAGCCGCCATCGCCGACAGCACGGGCTCCAGAAGATGACGCCCGTTGCCTTGTTCGATAGCTTCACGGATCATTTTCGCCTGCTCCGGCGATCCGTTGCGCATCGCGTGCAACAACGGCAGCGTAGGTTTGCCTTCGTTAAGATCGTCGCCCACGTTTTTGCCCAGACGTTCGCCGTCGGCGCTGTAATCCAGAAGATCGTCGATCAACTGGAAAGCGGTGCCGAGATAGCGGCCGTAATCCTGAAGCGCCTGCACCTGCGCATTATCGGCGTTCGCCAGCAGCGCGGCGCATTGCGCGGCGGCTTCAAAAAGGCGGGCCGTTTTGCTGTAAATAACGCGCATGTAGCTTTCTTCGGTGATATCGGGATCGTTGACGTTCATCAGCTGCAGGACTTCACCTTCAGCGATAACGTTCACGGCTTCCGACATCACTTCGAGCACAGGAAGCGAGCCCAGGCTTGTCATCATTTGAAATGCGCGGGTGTAGATAAAATCGCCTACCAGAACGCTTGCGGCATTGCCGAACGCGGCGTTGGCCGTCGCTTTGCCGCGGCGCATGTCGGACTCGTCCACCACGTCGTCATGTAGCAGGGTAGCGGTATGGATAAACTCAATCAGCGCGGCGAGCGTAACGTGCGCGTTACCCTCGTAACCCAGCGTGCGCGCAGCAAGGACGGCTATCATCGGACGGATGCGTTTACCGCCGCCGCTGACGATGTAATAGCCCAACTGGCTGATAAGTTGCACGTCGGAATTCAGCTGTTCAAGGATAGTCGCGTTGACACCCGCCATATCTTGCGCGGTTAACTCATTAATTTTTTCTAAATTCATCGCAAAAGTCTGGCTATCGTCCTGTTTACCACAAGGCTGTAATGGGAGAACGTAAGGATAATGGATTGTAAATGTAGTACAGATTGTACCGGAAAAATGCGGCAGATAAACGCTGCCGTAGGAGTTGCGTTTTTTTTCCGCGTTGATTAACGATCAGGCTTGTCAAAGCCTCACGATTTGCGTAATATTCGCGCCCTATGTGAATATTTATAGCGCACTCTGAACATACAGAAGGCGTGCGCGGAAAGCGGAGTTTTATATGTACGCGGTTTTCCAAAGTGGTGGTAAACAACACCGAGTAAGCGAAGGTCAAACCGTTCGCCTGGAAAAGCTGGACATCGCAACTGGCGAAACTATTGAGTTCGCTGAAGTTCTGATGATCGCAAACGGTGAAGATGTCAAAATCGGCGTTCCTTTCGTTGATGGCGGCGTAATCAAAGCTGAAGTTGTTGCTCACGGTCGTGGCGAGAAAGTTAAAATCGTTAAGTTTCGTCGTCGTAAACACTACCGTAAGCAGCAGGGCCATCGTCAGTGGTTCACTGATGTGAAAATCACTGGCATCAGCGCTTAATACAGGGGAGCAGATTAAATGGCACACAAAAAGGCTGGCGGCTCAACTCGTAACGGTCGCGATTCAGAAGCTAAACGCCTGGGCGTAAAACGTTTCGGCGGTGAAGCAGTACTGGCTGGCAGCATCATCGTTCGTCAGCGTGGCACCAAGTTCCACGCAGGCACCAACGTTGGTTGCGGCAAAGACCACACTCTGTTCGCTTTGACTGACGGTAAAGTTAAGTTCGAAGTTAAAGGCCCGAAAAACCGTAAATTCATCAGCATCGTTGCTGAATAAGTTTTTCGTGTCCCGGTAACGGATAAAGCCCCGCAACGTGTTGCGGGGCTTTTTACATTCCGCATCCGGCAAATTTGCGCAGGGAGCCAGGCATGAAACAGCAGGCGGGAATAGGCATTCTTCTGGCGCTCACTACAGCGATGTGCTGGGGAGCGCTGCCTATCGCGATGAAACAGGTACTCACGGTAATGGCGCCGCCGACGGTGGTGTTTTACCGATTCCTGATGGCCTCCATTGGTCTTGGGATCATTCTTGCGCTGCGAGGCAAGCTGCCGCCGCTGCGGATGTTTCGCAAGCCGCGTTGGCTGGTATTGCTGGCTATCGCGACAGGAGGGCTGTTCGGTAACTTTATTCTGTTCAGCTCTTCCCTGCAGTACCTGAGCCCTACGGCGTCTCAGGTTATAGGTCAGCTTTCGCCGGTTGGGATGATGGTGGCGAGCGTCATCATTCTGAAAGAGAAGATGCGCGGCACGCAGGTCATCGGCGCCATTATGCTGCTTTGCGGGTTGGTCATGTTTTTTAATACCAGCCTGATTGAGATCTTTACGCGTCTGACCGACTACACCTGGGGTGTTATCTTTGGCGTCGGCGCGGCGACAGTGTGGGTCAGTTATGGGGTCGCGCAAAAAGTTTTATTGCGTCGTCTGGCTTCGCAACAGATCCTGCTTTTGCTGTACACTTTATGTACTATCGCGTTATTGCCGCTGGCTGAACCTTCGGTCATTTTTGCTTTAAGCCCGTGGCAACTGGCCTGCCTGATTTTTTGCGGGGTAAATACGCTGGTAGGGTACGGCGCGCTGGCGGAAGCGATGGCGCGCTGGCAGGCGGCGCAGGTTAGCGCGTTGATTACGCTGACGCCGTTGTTCACCCTGTTGTTCTCAGATTTGTTATCTGTTGCCTGGCCCGACTTCTTCGCCAGACCGATGCTTAACCCGCTGGGTTATCTCGGCGCGTTTGTCGTGGTTGCGGGCGCGATGTATTCCGCCATCGGTCACCGTCTCTGGGGACGGTGGCGCAAAAACGAAGCGGTAGCGACGCTACCCCGTTCGGGCGAATGATTTACGGAGAAGTAAAATGAAGTTTGTTGATGAAGCAACGATTCTGGTCGTAGCAGGCGATGGCGGCAACGGCTGTGTGAGCTTCCGTCGCGAAAAATATATACCTAAAGGCGGGCCGGACGGCGGCGATGGCGGCGATGGCGGCGACGTATGGCTGGAAGCGGACGAAAACCTCAACACGCTTATCGACTACCGTTTTGAGAAATCATTCCGCGCCGAACGCGGGCAAAACGGCCAGAGCCGTGACTGTACCGGCAAGCGTGGGAAAGATGTCACCATCAAAGTCCCGGTCGGCACGCGCGTTATCGATCAGGGCACTGGCGAAACCATGGGCGATATGACTAAGCACGGTCAGCGCCTGATGGTGGCCAAAGGCGGCTGGCATGGCCTTGGCAACACGCGATTTAAATCATCGGTTAACCGTACGCCGCGTCAAAAAACGATGGGTACGCCGGGTGAAAAGCGTGACTTGCAGCTTGAGCTGATGCTGCTGGCGGATGTCGGCATGTTGGGTCTGCCTAACGCAGGCAAATCAACCTTCATCCGCGCGGTTTCCGCAGCCAAACCGAAAGTCGCAGACTATCCGTTTACCACCCTGGTGCCGAGCCTTGGCGTGGTGCGCATGGATAACGAGAAAAGCTTTGTTGTTGCTGATATCCCGGGCCTCATTGAAGGCGCCGCGGAAGGCGCTGGCCTGGGTATCCGCTTCCTCAAGCATCTTGAGCGCTGCCGCGTGTTGCTGCACCTTATCGATCTGGCGCCTGTTGATGAATCAGACCCGATCGAAAACGCCCGCATTATTATTGGCGAGCTGGAAAAGTACAGCGAAAGCCTGGCGAAAAAGCCGCGTTGGCTGGTATTCAACAAGATTGACCTGCTGGATCGCGAAGAAGCGGAAGCGCGTGCGAAAGCTATCGCACAAGCGCTGGGTTGGGAAGGGAAATACTACCTTATCTCGGCTGCAAGCCAGCTTGGCGTGAAAGATCTCTGCTGGGATGTGATGCATTTCATCATTGAGAACCCGATCAAGCAGGAAGAAGAGGCGAAGCAGCCAGAGAAAGTCGAATTCATGTGGGACGATTACCACCGTCAGCAGCTTGAAGAGATAGAAGAAGAAGCTGAAGAAGAGTGGGATGACGACTGGGATGAAGACGACGACGAAGGCGTTGAGTTTATCTACAAGCGTTAAAGAAAAGCCGGGATATCCCGGCTTTTTTTATGAGGTGTGGCTGAACTCGTCCGGCGCAAGCAAGCCCTGCGCTAGTTTTCTATATCCAGCCTGTAACCCACGCCACGCACGGTTTTAATGGCCGTTTTGCCAAGCTTGCGACGCAAATTATGAATATGCACTTCCAGTGCATTAGAGCCCGCCTCATCCTGACAGTACATCTCTTCCAGCAGGTTTTCGCGGCTGACGGTTTCGCCCGGCAGAGCTGTCAGTCGCGCCAGCAACGCATATTCAAGCGGCGTAACGTCGACAGGCTGCGTTTTTAAGAGAACCTCCTGCGTTTGCGGGTTCAGCGTTAATCCTTCGCTGCGTGAAGATAGGGCTGGTTGCGTAACGGTTTCGGTTTGCGCCGGATAGCGCCGTAAAATTGACTGTACCCGGCCCCACAACTCATCATGTTCAAAAGGTTTCGTCAGATAGTCGTCTGCGCCCGCATCCAGGCCATAGACACGTTCCGCCAGCGCGCCTTGTTCCGTGAGGATCAACACAGGGGAGCGAACTCCGCTACGCCGCCACTGAGCAAGCAGGGCAATCCCATCCCTGTCCGGCAAACTCAGGTCGAGGATAATCAGCCCGTAAACGTGCTGCTGCACCAGCATATCCGCTTCAGCGGCGGACGCCGTGCAGACAGGTTGGTCACCCTCGGCCACAAACGCCTGTTCCATGCTTTCCTGCAACGGCAAATCATCTTCAACTATCAGCAGATTCATAAATTAATTGTTCTGATAAATATCCCTGTAGAGACGACTCTCGAAGCGCGCCAGAGGCACGCGACGCGTACGCTGGTCGGCTGGCTCCACAGCGTACCCGGAAAGGTACTGGATGAAAGCCATACGCTGACCGCTGGCGGTGGTAATGAAACCTGCCAGGTTGTAAACCCCTTGCAGCGACCCCGTCTTGGCTGAAACTTTACCGTCAACGCCAGCTTCGTGCAGGCCAGCCCGGTATTGCAGCGAGCCATCATGGCCCGCCAGTGGCAGCATGGAGATAAAGTTAAGCTGGCTGTCGTTCTGAGCAATATATTGTAGCGCCTGCATCATGGTGGCTGGCGAAATAAGATTATGGCGAGACAAACCAGAGCCATCCACTACGATACTGTTGCCTAAATCGACGCCGGCTTTCTGACGCAGGATCTGGCGCACGGCATCCGCTCCTGCGCGCCAGGTGCCTTGTACCCCGTAAAAGTTACGGCCAATGGTGCGAAACACCGTGTCGGCAATCATGTTGTCTGACTTTTTGAGCATGATCCTGAGCAAGTCATGCAGCGGCGCGGATTGTTTGCTGGCGAGCACCGTTCCTGGCTGATTTGCCAGCGTTTGTCTGAGCAGCGTGCCGCTATAGCTGATGCCCGCTTCCTTCAGTTCCGCCTTTAAAATAGCGCCGGCATAACTGGCGCCATCCTGAATAGCGAACGCAAGCGGCAGCGGGTCTGCGCGCTGCACCATACAACCTGTCAGCGTGTAACGGTTAAGATCGCCCGGCACGACATCCAGTTCGCAGTATTGCGCGTCAGATGAGCCGCGGGGCAGAGTGCGCACCTGGCTGAACATCGTCACGGGGTAATAAGAGGCGATACGGATGAAAGCAAGATCGTTAGCTTTCGGGGCGCTGTAGAGCGAAACCGAAAAGCAGTTGCGATCGACAATCGCGGCGGCGGGCGGCGCGCTGAAGCACTGCGTCATGTCATTCCACGGCCAACCAGGCGCCTTGTCATGACTCGCAAAAACCGAGGTATCGATCAGGACATTGCCTTCGATTTTTTGTATGCCAGCGCGCTTCAGCGCCGCCACCATATTACGAAGATCCTGACGTTTGAATGTCGGATCGCCATCAAACCGCGCGATAAGATCGCCTTTCAGCACGCCACTATCTACCTCGCCGCGGCTTTCAAGCGTCGTGGTAAAACGATAGTCCGGGCCCAGCTGTAGCAAGGCCGCCAGCGCAGTGATCACCTTTTGCGTACTGGCCGGCAATGCCATCTGTTGGCTGTGATAATCAATCTGCGGGGCGGATGCGCCGATTTTCTGCACCATCAGGGCGAGATTCGCGCCAGCGGGTAACTGATTGATATATTCTTCTACATTGGCGGCACTGGCATTCAACGCTACACTTGTGGTTAATCCGATAACAAATCTGGAAAATCGCATAATCTCGCGGTTACAACCTGAAAACGTGCCGCCATACTAAGGCGCTTCGCCCTGGAAAGTAAACGATGACCCCCAGGGAACTTCAGGTTAAAATACGTATCAAATTGCAAAACTGATGCTGACCTGGAGCTTTGTCTCCGGGTCAGTTTTCTTTTGTTTCTCGCCCGGGAAAAGCAGGATCTGCCGGGCTGACGTGCAGCCGGAGCGGGCTGTGACCGTTTCGAACAGGACAGTGAGAGGTATAACAAATGCAACCTATTCCGATGACCTTACGTGGCGCTGAAAAATTGCGCGAAGAGCTGGATTTTCTGAAATCGGTTCGCCGCCCTGAAATCATCGCTGCTATCGCCGAAGCGCGTGAACATGGCGATTTGAAAGAGAACGCTGAATATCACGCCGCGCGTGAACAGCAGGGGTTCTGCGAAGGGCGCATCAAGGATATTGAAGCCAAGCTCTCGAATGCACAGGTAATCGATATCACGAAAATGCCAAACAATGGGCGCGTAATTTTTGGCTCGACGGTAACCGTGCTTAACCTTGATAACGATGAAGAACAAACCTATCGCATCGTTGGCGATGATGAGGCGGATTTCAAACAGAACCTGATTTCTGTGAACTCGCCAATCGCACGCGGTCTGGTAGGCAAAGAGCTGGACGATGTGGTGGTGATCAACACCCCTGGCGGCCAGGTTGAATTTGAAATCGTGAAGGTAGAGTACCTTTGATTTCTGCTACGCTCAGAAAAAGCGAAGCATTGTAAAGAAAGGAAAAAGGCCGCAAAGCGGCCTTTTATCAACAAACGGAGCATGGCATTTTGCTCGTTCGCCTTCAAAAAAAACTATTTTCGCTTACTTTTTCAGCAAAAATAACTTTTTAGCGCGGCAGTGAAATTTTACGTTCCGCAGTCGGGCGATAAAGCACCAGCGTTTTACCGATGACCTGTACATTACAGGCGCCGGTTTCACGCACGATGGCTTCCACGATCAAGGTTTTGGTTTCGCGATCTTCAGTGGCGATTTTCACCTTGATTAACTCATGGTGCTCAAGCGCTTGTTCAATCTCGGCCAGCACCCCCTCGGTTAAACCATTGTTGCCAAGCATGACTACTGGCTTGAGCGGATGGGCTAACCCTTTCAGGTGCTGTTTTTGTTTAGTACTCAGATTCATCGTATTTTTTGCTTACGTTGGGATTGAAAACGGTTCATTCTACCGCCATCTCCCAAATATCGCCAAATGGCAACGTGGGTTTTTGAGCCTGCGGCTCACGATGAACCCGGATGGAATGTGAAATGACAGGTAAAAAGCGTTCTGCCAGCTCCAGTCGCTGGCTTCAGGAACACTTTAGCGATAAATATGTTCAACAGGCTCAGAAAAAAGGGTTGCGTTCCCGAGCCTGGTTTAAACTTGATGAAATACAGCAGAGTGACAAGATTTTTAAGCCAGGAATGACAGTCGTCGATCTTGGCGCAGCTCCCGGTGGCTGGTCACAGTATGTGGTGACGCAAATCGGTGGCACGGGCCGCATCATCGCCTGCGATCTTTTACCTATGGATCCTATTGTTGGTGTGGACTTCCTTCAGGGCGATTTTCGTGATGAATTAGTCATGAAAGCGCTGCTGGAGCGTGTAGGTGACAATAAAGTACAGGTTGTCATGTCAGATATGGCACCGAACATGAGCGGAACGCCGGCTGTCGATATTCCCCGCGCTATGTATCTGGTGGAGTTGGCGCTCGAAATGTGTCGGGATGTATTGGCACCGGGCGGAAGTTTTGTTGTGAAGGTGTTTCAGGGCGAAGGTTTCGATGAGTACCTGCGGGAAATTCGCTCCCTGTTTACGAAGGTTAAAGTTCGTAAACCGGACTCTTCTCGTGCCCGTTCACGTGAAGTGTACATTGTAGCGACCGGGCGTAAACTATAGTACCCTGACGCTGTTTGTTAACACAGTTGTAATATGAGGTTAATCCCTTGAGTGACATGGCGAAAAACCTAATACTCTGGCTGGTCATCGCAGTTGTGCTGATGTCAGTATTCCAGAGCTTTGGGCCCAGCGAGTCGAATGGCCGTAGGGTGGATTACTCTACCTTCCTGCAAGAAGTGAATCAGGACCAGGTTCGCGAAGCGCGTATCAACGGACGTGAAATCAACGTTACCAAGAAAGATAGTAACCGATACACGACTTACATTCCTGTAAACGATCCCAAGCTGCTTGATAACCTCCTGACTAAAAACGTTAAAGTGGTTGGCGAACCGCCTGAAGAGCCGAGCCTGCTGGCTTCTATCTTCATCTCCTGGTTCCCGATGCTTCTGCTGATTGGGGTCTGGATATTCTTCATGCGTCAGATGCAGGGCGGCGGTGGCAAGGGCGCCATGTCGTTCGGTAAGAGCAAGGCGCGCATGCTGACGGAAGATCAGATTAAAACCACTTTCGCAGACGTTGCAGGTTGCGATGAAGCGAAAGAGGAAGTGGGCGAACTGGTGGAATACCTGCGCGAGCCGAGTCGTTTCCAGAAGCTGGGCGGTAAAATTCCAAAAGGCGTGCTGATGGTGGGCCCGCCGGGTACCGGTAAAACCTTGCTGGCGAAAGCTATCGCTGGTGAAGCCAAAGTGCCTTTCTTCACGATTTCCGGCTCTGACTTCGTTGAAATGTTTGTGGGTGTGGGTGCTTCCCGCGTCCGCGATATGTTCGAGCAGGCTAAAAAAGCCGCGCCGTGCATCATCTTTATCGATGAAATCGACGCCGTAGGCCGCCAGCGTGGCGCAGGTCTTGGCGGTGGTCACGACGAACGTGAACAGACGCTGAACCAGATGCTGGTAGAAATGGACGGCTTTGAAGGCAACGAGGGCATTATCGTTATCGCCGCGACTAACCGTCCGGACGTGCTGGACCCGGCGCTGCTGCGCCCCGGCCGTTTCGACCGTCAGGTTGTGGTTGGTTTGCCGGACGTACGTGGTCGCGAACAGATCCTGAAAGTGCATATGCGTCGCGTGCCGCTGGCGCCGGATATCGATGCCGCGATCATCGCGCGTGGTACGCCTGGTTTCTCCGGTGCGGATCTGGCGAACCTCGTGAACGAAGCTGCACTGTTTGCCGCACGCGGCAATAAGCGTGTTGTTTCGATGGTTGAGTTCGAGAAAGCGAAAGACAAAATCATGATGGGCGCCGAACGTCGCTCCATGGTGATGACGGAAGCGCAGAAAGAGTCAACTGCGTATCACGAAGCCGGTCATGCCATTATTGGCCGCCTGGTGCCAGAACATGATCCGGTGCATAAAGTCACGATTATCCCTCGTGGCCGCGCGCTGGGCGTGACTTTCTTCCTGCCTGAAGGCGACGCTATCAGCGCCAGCCGGCAGAAACTGGAAAGCCAGATCTCTACCCTGTACGGCGGCCGTCTTGCAGAAGAGATTATTTACGGCGCTGAGCATGTCTCTACGGGTGCCTCTAACGACATTAAGGTTGCGACCAACCTGGCGCGTAACATGGTTACGCAATGGGGCTTCTCGGACAAACTCGGTCCGCTGCTTTATGCGGAAGAAGAAGGTGAGGTGTTCCTCGGCCGCAGCGTGGCGAAAGCCAAACATATGTCCGATGAAACGGCGCGGATCATCGACCAGGAAGTGAAAGCGCTGATTGAACGTAACTACAATCGCGCGCGTCAGATCCTGAACGATAACATGGATATCCTGCACGCCATGAAAGATGCGCTGATGAAGTATGAAACCATCGACGCACCGCAGATTGACGACCTGATGGCGCGCCGTGACGTGCGTCCGCCAGCGGGCTGGGAAGATCCAGGCGCTAATAATAACGACAGCAGCGGTACGCCTCGCGCGCCGCGTCCAGTTGATGAGCCTCGTACCCCGAACCCAGGCAACACGATGTCTGAACAATTCGGCGATAAGTAAGTGGTTAGACACGCGCTGTCGCAGTAAATTAAAACCCCGGCTTGTCCGGGGTTTTCGTTTTTGTAAACCTCTAGTCTCAAGGGACCAGCAATGAAACTCTTCGCTCAGGGTTCAACCCTCGATCTCTCACATCCTCATGTCATGGGCATCCTTAACGTTACGCCAGACTCCTTTTCTGACGGCGGACAGCACAATACGCTGGTGGAAGCGGTAAAGCATGCCAACGCTATGATTAACGCCGGCGCGACTATTATTGACGTGGGGGGCGAGTCAACGCGGCCTGGGGCGGCGGAAGTGAGTGTGGAAGAAGAGCTTGCTCGCGTGATTCCGGTGGTTGAAGCGCTGGCGCAGCGGTTTGAAATCTGGATATCTGTCGATACCTCTAAACCTGAAGTGATCAGGGAAGCTGCGAGAGTAGGCGCTCACATTATTAATGATATCCGCTCACTTCAGGAGCCCGGCGCGCTCGAAGCCGCCGCAAAGACAGGTTTGCCGGTTTGCCTGATGCATATGCAGGGGCAGCCAAAAACTATGCAGCAGGCACCGCATTACGAAGATGTGTTTGCGGATGTAGAACAGTTTTTCCAACAACATATTGCTCGCTGCGAGGCGGCTGGGATCACACGCGATAAAATCCTGCTCGACCCGGGGTTCGGTTTCGGTAAAAATCTCACCCATAACTACGAGCTTCTTGCCCGACTCGGTGAATTTCATCACTTTGGGTTACCGCTGTTGGTGGGAATGTCGCGTAAAAGTATGGTGGGTCAATTGCTTAATGTCGGACCCGATCAGCGGCTTTCCGGCAGCCTTGCGTGTGCAGTCATCGCGGCGATGCAGGGCGCACAAATCGTGAGAGTTCACGATGTGAAAGAAACCGTGGAAGCGATGCGCGTGGTAGAAGCTACACTTTCAGCGAAGGATAAGAAACGCTATGAGTAACCGTAAATATTTTGGAACTGATGGTATCCGTGGCCGCGTGGGCGACGCGCCAATTACGCCGGATTTTGTTCTGAAACTGGGTTGGGCTGCCGGAAAAGTGCTGGCGCGTCACGGCTCGAAGAAAGTCATTATTGGTAAAGATACACGCATCTCTGGCTATATGCTGGAGTCCGCACTGGAAGCCGGGCTTGCCGCGGCGGGCTTATCCGCCTCTTTTACCGGCCCAATGCCAACGCCTGCAGTGGCCTATCTGACCCGCACTTTTCGTGCAGAGGCGGGTATCGTTATTTCTGCCTCGCATAACCCTTTCTATGATAACGGCATTAAATTCTTCTCTATCGACGGCACTAAGCTGCCGGATGAAGTAGAAGAAGCTATCGAAGCGGAGATGGAAAAAGAGATCAGCTGCGTCGATTCCGCGGAGTTGGGTAAAGCCAGCCGTATCGTGGATGCGGCGGGGCGCTATATTGAATTTTGCAAGGCGACGTTCCCGAACGAACTGAACCTGAACGATCTGAAAATTGTGGTGGACTGTGCGAACGGCGCGACTTATCACATTGCGCCGAATGTCTTTCGCGAGCTGGGTGCTCAGGTCATTACTATTGGCTGCGAGCCTGATGGCGTGAATATCAACGAAAAATGCGGCGCAACAGACGTGCGCTTGCTGCAGGAAAAGGTGATTGCAGAAAAAGCGCATCTTGGCATCGCCTTTGACGGCGATGGCGACCGTGTCATTATGGTTGACCATGCTGGTAATAAGGTTGATGGCGACCAAATCCTTTATATCATTGCCCGCGAAGGACTGCGTCAGGGGCAGCTTCGCGGCGGCGTGGTAGGCACGCTGATGAGCAATATGGGGCTTGAGGTTGCGCTGAAGCAGCTTGGCATCCCGTTTGCGCGTGCCAAAGTAGGCGACCGCTACGTGCTCGAAAAAATGCAGGAAAAAGGCTGGCGCATCGGTGCGGAAAACTCCGGCCACGTTATTCTGCTGGATAAAACCACTACCGGCGACGGCATTGTGGCGGCGCTGCAGGTATTGACGGCAATGGCGCGTAATCACATGAGCCTGCAGGATCTTTGCAGCGGCATGAAGCTCTTCCCGCAAGTGTTGGTCAACGTACGCTTTACGGCAGGTAGCGGCGATCCGCTGGAACATGAACGCGTTAAAGCCATTACTGCTGATGTTGAGTCTACTCTTGGCAATCGTGGGCGTGTGCTGCTTCGTAAATCCGGCACCGAACCGCTTATCCGCGTCATGGTAGAAGGCGAAAACGAAGAACAAGTGACTGAATTTGCCCACCGCATCGCCGATGCTGTAAAAGCGGCTTAACGCGCTAAACGGTTAAAAAGACGGCTTCGGCCGTCTTTTTCTTGTTCAATTACAGCGCTTTTGCCGTTTTTTTCCGCAGTTGATTCAATAACAAAAAAATGCCCTTGCACAGGTCATTCGCTTTCGTTAGTATTCACACCCGCTTCAGGAGGGAATGACAAAGGCCTCCGCGTTATTGGTTTGAAGCAATTGGCTGCGGTTACCCCGCAAGGAACAGGTTGATTATGTACGAAGCTCTTTTGGTAGTTTTCCTTATTGTAGCGCTGGCCCTGGTTGGTCTGATTATGCTGCAACAAGGTAAAGGCGCTGATATGGGAGCCTCCTTTGGTGCAGGCGCTTCCGCCACGCTGTTCGGTTCAAGTGGTTCTGGTAACTTCATGACCCGTATGACAGCTATTCTGGCGACGCTGTTCTTCATCATCAGCCTGGTACTGGGTAACATTAACAGCAACAAAACCAATAAAGGAAGCGAGTGGGAAAACCTGAGCCAGCCAGCAAAAACTGAGCAGACTCAGCAAACCGCACCGGCTCAGCCGAGCAGCGATATCCCGCGTTAATTTGTCAGCTTCGCGCAGTAAACAGAGAGCTGCGCACATAGTGCCGAGGTGGTGGAATTGGTAGACACGCTACCTTGAGGTGGTAGTGCCCGATTGGGCTTACGGGTTCAAGTCCCGTCCTCGGTACCAAATCCCAGCAAAATTTGCTTTTTTCACGTAATAGGCGTAGTATTTGCCACGTTTTCGGACGCGGGGTGGAGCAGCCTGGTAGCTCGTCGGGCTCATAACCCGAAGGTCGTCGGTTCAAATCCGGCCCCCGCAACCACTTTCCCTGAGAGTTGTTTTTCAAATATCCTCTGGAGAAGCTATACTTCTTCACTTCCGTTTTTGAAAAAAATTCTCCGGAAGGTAGTCCGGGCCGCAGTTGCGGTTTACAGGGTTCAGTTATTAAAAGCCCCGATTTATCGGGGTTTTTTGTTATCTGACTAAAGAATAACTGGGCTATAGGCCCTTTTTTTATGTCTTGGGGGTGGGCTTGTCCACATTAGAGCAAAAATTAACAGAGATGATTACGGCACCAGTGGAAGCGCTGGGCTATGAACTCGTCGGCATCGAATTTATTCGCGGTCGCACATCGACGCTGCGCATCTATATTGATAGTGAAGATGGCATCACTGTTGACGATTGTGCTGATGTCAGCCACCAGGTAAGCGCCGTACTGGATGTGGAAGACCCCATCACGGTAGCTTACAACCTGGAAGTCTCCTCGCCGGGTCTCGAGCGTCCGTTGTTCACTGCCGAACACTACACCCGTTATATTGGCGAAGAAGCCACGCTTGTACTGCGCATGGCGGTTCAGAACCGTCGTAAATGGCAGGGCATCATCAAAGCCGTAGATGGCGAGATGATTACCGTAACGGTCGAAGGCAAAGATGAAGTGTTCGCGCTGAGCAATATTCAGAAAGCGAACCTGGTTCCCCACTTTTAATAGTCTGGATTGAGGCGAAGGCCCCCGATGAACAAAGAGATTTTGGCTGTTGTAGAAGCAGTTTCTAACGAAAAAGCGGTTCCGCGCGAAAAAATTTTTGAAGCGCTGGAAAGTGCCCTGGCCACGGCAACCAAGAAAAAATATGAGCAAGAGATTGATGTGCGCGTAAGCATCGATCGCAAAAGCGGTGATTTCGACACTTTTCGTCGTTGGGTAATTGTAGAAGAAGTGACCCAGCCGACCCGCGAAATCACGCTGGAAGCTGCGCGTTTTGAAGATCCGAGCCTGAATGTCGGCGATTATGTGGAAGACCAGATTGAATCTGTGACTTTTGACCGCATTACTACTCAGACCGCCAAGCAAGTTATCGTTCAGAAAGTCCGTGAAGCGGAACGCGCGATGGTGGTGGATCAGTTCCGCGAGCACGAAGGCGAAATCATCACCGGCGTGGTTAAGAAAGTAAATCGCGACAACATTACTCTCGATCTGGGTAGCAACGCTGAAGCGGTTATCCTGCGTGAAGATATGCTGCCGCGTGAAAACTTCCGTCCGGGCGACCGTGTACGCGGCGTGCTTTACGCCGTTCGTCCGGAAGCGCGCGGCGCGCAGCTTTTCGTGACCCGCGCCAAGCCGGAAATGCTGATTGAGCTTTTCCGTATCGAAGTGCCAGAAATCGGCGAAGAAGTTATCGAGATTAAAGCAGCTGCCCGCGATCCGGGTTCCCGCGCCAAAATCGCAGTAAAAACCAACGACAAGCGTATCGACCCGGTTGGCGCTTGCGTAGGTATGCGTGGCGCGCGCGTTCAGGCGGTTTCCACGGAGCTTGGCGGCGAACGTATCGATATCGTGCTGTGGGACGATAACCCGGCTCAATTCGTAATTAACGCGATGGCGCCAGCCGATGTCGCTTCTATTGTGGTTGATGAAGACAAGCACACCATGGATATCGCTGTAGAAGCGGGCAACCTGGCGCAGGCTATCGGTCGTAACGGTCAGAACGTGCGTCTGGCTTCTCAGCTGAGCGGCTGGGAACTCAACGTTATGACCGTTGAAGATCTGCAGGCGAAGCACCAGGCGGAAGCCCATGCGGCGATTGATACGTTTACCCGTTACCTCGATATCGACGAAGATTTCGCGACCGTCTTGGTGGAAGAAGGTTTCTCCACGCTCGAAGAACTGGCCTATGTGCCGATGAAAGAGCTGCTGGAAATCGACGGCCTCGACGAGGATACCGTGGAAGCTTTACGCGAACGCGCCAAAAATGCGCTCACGACCCTGGCGCTTGCGCAGGAAGAGAGCCTCGGCGACAACAAACCAAGCGAAGATCTGCTGAACCTGGAAGGTATGGATCGCACTTTGGCCTATAAACTGGCCGCACGCGGTGTTTGTACGCTGGAAGACCTCGCCGACCAGGGCGTGGACGATCTGGCTGATATTGAAGGCCTGAGCGATGAGAAAGCCGGTGAGCTTATCATGGCGGCCCGTAATATTTGCTGGTTTGGCGACGAAGCGTAATAAACTGTAGCAGGAAGGAACAGCATGACTGATGTAACCGTAAAAGCGCTGGCCGCAGAGATTCAGACCTCCGTGGACCGCCTGGTACAGCAATTCGCTGATGCAGGGATCCCGAAGTCGGCTGATGATTCTGTGACAGCGCAAGAGAAACAAACTTTACTGGCGCACCTGAACCGCGAACATGGTTCAGGGCCAGATAAATTGACGTTGCAGCGCAAAACGCGCAGTACACTAAATATTCAGGGTACCGGTGGGAAAAGTAAATCGGTACAGATCGAAGTCCGCAAAAAACGCACCTTTGTAAAACGTGATCCGCTGGAGGCTGAACGTCTCGCCGCGGAAGAACAGGCGAAGCGTGAGGCGGAAGAGAATGCCCGTCGTGAAGCAGAGGAAGCTGCCAAACGTGAGGCAGAGGAAAAAGCGAAGCGTGAAGCCGCCGAAAAAGCGAAGCGCGAAGCTGAAGAACAGGCTAAACGCGAAACTGCTGATAAGGCGAAACGCGAAGCTGCGGAAACGAGCAAAGTGAGCAATCAACAATCTGACGAAGTGACCAAAAGCGCTCAGGCGGAAAAAGCCCGCCGTGAAGCGGAAGCCCTTGAGCTTAAGCGTAAAGCTGAGGAAGAGGCGCGTCGTAAACTCGAAGAAAACGCCCGTCGCGTAGCAGAAGAGGCACGTCGCATGGCGGAAGAGAATGCCAATCGTTGGGAAGAGTCCAGCGAGCCGGAAGATACCAGCGACTATCACGTCACTACGTCACAGCATGCTCGCCAGGCTGAAGATGATAATGACCGTGAAGTAGAAGGTGGTCGCGGTCGTGGTCGCACTGCTAAAGCGCCGCGCCCGAAGAAAGGCAACAAACATTCCGAATCTAAAGCCGATCGTGAAGAAGCGCGTGCAGCAGTTCGCGGCGGTAAAGGCGGAAAACAGCGTAAAGGCAGCTCTCTGCAGCAAGGTTTCCAGAAACCTGCGCAGGCTGTTAACCGTGACGTTGTGATTGGCGAAACCATCACCGTTGCCGAACTGGCGAACAAAATGGCGGTGAAAGGCTCTCAGGTCATCAAAGCGATGATGAAGCTGGGCGCCATGGCGACCATCAACCAGGTTATCGATCAGGAAACCGCGCAGCTGGTTGCTGAAGAGATGGGTCACAAAGTTATCCTGCGTCGTGAAAACGAACTGGAAGAAGCGGTAATGAGCGACCGCGATACTGGGGCTCAGGCTGAGCCGCGTGCGCCGGTTGTGACCATTATGGGTCACGTTGACCACGGTAAAACCTCTCTGCTTGACTACATCCGCTCTACTAAAGTGGCGTCTGGCGAAGCGGGCGGCATTACCCAGCACATCGGTGCGTACCATGTACAGACCGACAACGGCATGATCACCTTCCTGGATACCCCGGGCCACGCCGCGTTTACCGCGATGCGTGCGCGTGGTGCGCAGGCAACGGATATCGTGGTGCTGGTTGTGGCGGCAGACGATGGCGTAATGCCGCAGACTATCGAAGCTATCCAGCACGCGAAAGCGGCGCAGGTGCCGGTAGTGGTTGCGGTAAACAAAATCGATAAGCCGGAAGCCGATCCGGATCGCGTTAAAAACGAACTTTCCCAGCACGGTATCATTCCGGAAGAGTGGGGCGGCGATTGCCAGTTCGTACACGTTTCTGCGAAAGCGGGTACCGGTATTGACGACCTGCTGAATGCTATCCTGCTGCAGGCGGAAGTGCTAGAACTGAAAGCCGTGCGTAAAGGCATGGCGAGCGGCGTCGTTATTGAATCTTTCCTCGACAAAGGTCGTGGTCCGGTTGCTACCGTTCTGGTTCGCGAAGGCACGCTGAACCGTGGCGATATCGTGCTGTGTGGCTTCGAATACGGCCGCGTGCGTGCGATGCGCGACGAATTAGGCCAGGAAGTGCAGGAAGCGGGTCCGTCCATTCCGGTGGAAATCCTGGGCCTTTCTGGCGTTCCGGCGGCGGGTGAT
Organism: Franconibacter daqui; assembly: GCF_014644275.1. NCBI lineage: Bacteria > Pseudomonadati > Pseudomonadota > Gammaproteobacteria > Enterobacterales > Enterobacteriaceae > Franconibacter > Franconibacter daqui. The sequence continues at coordinate 111,633 of NZ_BMKJ01000002.1, forward strand.
GAAGTCACCGTCGTTCGCGACGAAAAGAAAGCACGTGAAGTTGCGCTGTATCGTCAGGGCAAATTCCGCGAAGTTAAGCTGGCGCGCCAGCAGAAATCCAAACTGGAAAACATGTTCGCCAACATGACTGAAGGCGAAGTGTCTGAAGTGAACATCGTGCTGAAAGCCGACGTTCAGGGTTCTGTGGAAGCTATCTCCGACTCGCTGCTGAAACTTTCCACCGACGAAGTGAAAGTGAAAATTGTCGGCTCCGGCGTAGGTGGCATCACCGAAACCGACGCCACTCTGGCCGCTGCGTCCAACGCTATTCTGGTTGGTTTTAACGTGCGTGCCGATGCGTCTGCCCGCCGCGTGATTGAAGCGGAAAGCCTGGATCTGCGTTACTACTCCGTCATCTATAACCTGATCGACGAAGTGAAAGCGGCGATGAGCGGCATGCTCTCTCCGGAACTCAAACAGCAGATTATCGGTCTGGCCGAAGTGCGTGATGTCTTTAAATCACCGAAATTCGGGGCGATCGCCGGCTGTATGGTTACCGAGGGCGTGGTTAAACGTCACAACCCAATCCGCGTACTGCGCGACAACGTGGTTATCTATGAAGGCGAGCTGGAATCCCTGCGCCGCTTCAAAGATGACGTCAACGAAGTCCGTAACGGTATGGAATGTGGTATCGGCGTTAAGAACTACAACGATGTCCGCACTGGCGACATGATCGAAGTCTTCGAAGTCATTGAGATCCAGCGCACCATCGCCTGATAGCGACCGCGCAACAGCATTATCAGGGGGGCCAGGTGCCCCCCGCTTTGTCTGGAGAATTAACTATGGCAAAAGAATTTGGCCGCCCGCAGCGCGTAGCGCAGGAGATGCAAAAAGAGATAGCCATTATCCTGCAACGTGAAATCAAAGATCCGCGCCTGGGCCTGATGACGACCGTTTCCGGAGTGGAAGTTTCCCGCGATCTGGCTTATGCCAAGGTCTATGTCACCTTCCTCAACGATAAAGATGAAGCCGCTATTAAAGCGGGTATTAAAGCGTTGCAGGACGCTTCCGGCTTTATCCGCACGCTGCTGGGTAAAGCTATGCGTCTGCGCATCGTGCCGGAACTGACTTTCTTCTACGACAACTCGCTGGTTGAGGGCATGCGCATGTCCAACCTGGTGACAAATGTCGTTAAGCACGACGAAGCGCGTCGTGTTAACTCGGACGACGACAAGGAGGAGTAATGAGTCGTCCTCGTCGTCGCGGCCGTGATATTCATGGCGTGTTATTGCTGGATAAGCCGCAGGGGCTCTCCTCCAATGACGCGTTGCAAAAAGTAAAGCGCATCTATAACGCCAACCGCGCCGGGCATACTGGCGCGCTGGATCCGCTGGCGACTGGCATGCTGCCGATTTGCCTCGGAGAGGCGACAAAGTTTTCCCAGTATCTGCTCGATTCAGATAAGCGTTATCGCGTTATCGCTCGCCTTGGACAGCGTACCGATACCTCTGATGCTGATGGCAACGTGGTGGAAGTGCGGCCGGTAACGTTCAGCGATGAACAACTCGCCAGCGCGCTGGAAAGCTTTCGTGGCGATACGATGCAAGTGCCCACTATGTTTTCGGCGCTAAAATACCAGGGCAAGCCGCTTTACGAATATGCGCGTCAGGGCATAGAAGTGCCGCGCGAGCCGCGTCCGATTACCGTCTATGAGCTGCTGTTTATCCGTCACGAAGGGGATGAGCTGGAGCTGGAAGTGCATTGTTCGAAGGGTACTTACATTCGTACAATCATTGATGATCTTGGCGAAAAGCTCGGCTGCGGCGCGCATGTGATTTTTCTGCGCCGCCTGGCCGTAAGCAAATATCCGATAGATCGGATGGTTACGCTCGAGCAACTGAAAGCGCTGGTCGAGCAGGCAGAGGCGCAGGGGGCTCCAGCTTCCGAACTGTTGGACCCGCTGCTGATGCCGATGGACAGTCCTGCCGCCGATTATCCGGTAGTAAATATCCCGTTAACGTCAGCTGTGTACTTTAAGAATGGTAATCCGGTACGTACAACGGGCGCGCCGCAGGAAGGTCTGGTACGTGTAACCGAAGGCGAGGAAGGTAAGTTCCTCGGCATGGGTGAAATTGACGCTGAAGGCCGTGTAGCGCCGCGCCGTCTGGTGGTTGAATATCCGGCGTAGGATTTCGGCTTGCCTTGCGATAAGCAGGGGAGGCGAGTAGAATATTGCCGCTTAACGTTGTGCAAATTGGTTAACAATTTACAGACGTTAAACATGGGATTGCTGAATTAGAGATCGGCATCCTTTCATTCTTTTTACTTTGGAGTTTTAAAATGTCTCTAAGCGTTGAAGCTAAAGCTAAAATCGTTTCTGAGTTTGGTCGTGGTGCTAACGACAGCGGTTCTACCGAAGTTCAGGTTGCTCTGCTGACTGCACAGATTAACCACCTGCAGGGCCACTTTGCAGAGCACAAGAAAGATCACCACAGCCGTCGTGGTCTGCTGCGCATGGTTTCTCAGCGTCGTAAACTGCTCGACTACCTGAAACGTAAAGATGTTGCACGCTACACCGCGCTGATCGAGCGTCTGGGTCTGCGTCGCTAATTCTTGCGAGTTTCAGAAAAGGGGGCCTTTACGGCCCCTTTTTTCGACCAGGCGGCAGCAATTCTCTGGAAACTAATGTATTGTTGCTAAGAATGATCTTCATTGCAGAGGTTCGCGCGGCTAATGAGAGGCTTCATCCGCAAAGGCGGATTAGGGTTGTCATTAGTCGCGAGGATGCAAAGAAGGTCGGGTATAATCAGCACGGCCTTGGGCGTGCTGTTGTTCATTAAGAAAGGGTATAATTTTGCTTAATCCGATCGTTCGTAAATTCCAGTATGGTCAGCATACCGTCACGCTTGAAACCGGTATGATGGCCCGCCAGGCGACAGCCGCCGTTATGGCGAGCATGGACGACACCGCGGTATTTGTTACCGTTGTCGGCGCCAAAAAAGCCAAACCCGGTCAGGATTTCTTCCCGCTGACCATCAACTATCAGGAACGCACCTACGCTGCAGGCCGTATCCCTGGCGGTTTCTTCCGTCGTGAAGGTCGTCCGAGCGAAGGCGAAACGCTGATCGCGCGCCTGATTGACCGCCCGCTTCGCCCGCTGTTCCCGGAAGGGTTCGTTAACGAAGTTCAGGTTATCGCGACTGTCGTCTCTGTTAACCCGCAGGTTAACCCGGACATCGTGGCGATGATTGGCGCGTCCGCCGCGCTGTCGCTCTCCGGCATTCCGTTCAACGGCCCGATTGGCGCCGCTCGCGTTGGTTATATCAACGATCAGTATGTGCTGAACCCAACCCAGGAAGAGCTGAAGTCCAGCAAACTGGATCTGGTTGTTGCCGGTACTGAAAGCGCCGTGCTGATGGTGGAATCCGAAGCTGAACTGCTGAGCGAAGACCAGATGCTGGGCGCGGTGGTATATGGCCACGATCAGCAGCAGGTTGTGATTCAGAACATCAATGACCTGGTGAAAGAAGCGGGTAAACCGCGTTGGGACTGGCAGCCGGAAGCGGCTAACGAAGCGCTGAATGCGCGCGTTGCAGCCCTGGCGGAGTCGCGTCTGAGCGACGCTTACCGCATCATCGACAAGCAAGAACGTTACGGCCAGATTGACGCCATCAAAGCGGACGTTATCGCTACGCTGCAGGCTGAGCAGCCGGAAGGCGAGCAGCTTGACGAGAACGAGCTGGGCGACATCCTGCACGCTATCGAGAAAAACGTTGTGCGCTCTCGCGTGCTGGCTGGCGAACCGCGTATCGATGGTCGTGAAAAAGATATGATTCGTGGCCTGGATGTGCGTACTGGCGTACTGCCGCGTACTCACGGCTCTGCGCTGTTCACCCGTGGCGAAACGCAGGCCTTGGTTACCGCAACCCTGGGTACCGAGCGCGACGCGCAGAACATCGATGAGCTGATGGGCGAGCGTACCGACCGCTTCCTGTTCCACTACAACTTCCCTCCGTATTCCGTGGGCGAAACCGGTATGGTGGGTTCACCGAAGCGTCGTGAAATTGGTCACGGTCGTCTGGCGAAGCGCGGTGTGCTGGCGGTTATGCCTGCGGCGGACCGTTTCCCGTATACCGTACGCGTAGTGTCTGAAATCACCGAGTCTAACGGCTCTTCCTCCATGGCTTCCGTGTGTGGCGCTTCTCTGGCGCTGATGGACGCAGGCGTGCCGATTAAAGCGGCCGTTGCGGGCATCGCGATGGGTCTGGTGAAAGAAGGCGACAACTTTGTCGTGCTGTCTGACATCCTGGGCGATGAAGACCACCTTGGCGATATGGACTTTAAAGTTGCGGGTTCTCGTGAAGGTATCACTGCGCTGCAGATGGATATCAAAATCGAAGGCATCACGAAAGAGATCATGCAGGTTGCACTGAACCAGGCTAAGGGCGCGCGTCTGCACATCCTCGGCGTTATGGAACAGGCAATCAACGCGCCGCGTGGCGATATCTCTCAGTTCGCACCGCGTATTCACACTATTAAGATTAACCCGGACAAGATCAAAGACGTGATCGGCAAGGGCGGTTCTGTGATTCGCGCGCTAACTGAAGAGACCGGCACCACCATCGAAATCGAAGATGACGGTACCGTGAAGATCGCAGCGACTGACGGTGAAAAAGCGAAGCATGCTATTCGTCGTATTGAAGAGATCACGGCTGAAATCGAAGTGGGCCGCGTCTACAACGGTAAAGTGACCCGTATCGTCGACTTTGGCGCTTTTGTCGCAATCGGCGGCGGCAAAGAGGGTCTGGTACATATCTCTCAAATCGCAGACAAGCGTGTTGAGAAAGTGACAGACTACCTGCAGATGGGTCAGGAAGTTCCGGTTAAAGTCCTGGAAGTTGACCGTCAGGGCCGTGTTCGTTTAAGCATTAAAGAAGCAACTGAGCAGACTCAGGAAGCCGCTGCAGCACCGACTGCGCCGGAAGCCGAATAAGGTTTGCCATTTAGCTCTCCGCAGCGATGCGGAGAGCTGTTTGTTACCGGGCAGGACGCCTTGTTTGCAGCCGGGGGACAGGACGTTCATCCAATTGTTGTCTTCGGGAGTAGGAAATGAAGCCTTTTTTGCGCTGGTGTTTCGTTGCGACAGCTCTAACGCTGGCAGGATGCAGCAACTCTGCCTGGCGTAAGAGCGAAGTCCTCGCGGTGCCATTGCAACCGACATTGCAGCAAGAAGTCATCCTGGCCCGTATGGAACAGATACTCGCAAGTCGGGCTTTAACCGATGATGAACGCGCACAGCTTTTATATGAGCGCGGAGTGTTGTATGATAGTCTCGGTTTGAGAGCACTGGCGCGGAACGATTTTTCGCAAGCGCTGGCTATCCGACCGGATATGCCTGAAGTATTCAACTACTTAGGCATTTATTTAACGCAGGCAGGCAATTTTGATGCTGCCTATGAAGCGTTTGATTCTGTACTTGAGCTTGATCCAACTTACAACTACGCGCATTTAAATCGCGGTATCGCCCTCTATTACGGCGGACGTTACCGGTTAGCGCAAGATGATCTGCTGGCGTTTTATCAAGACGATCCCAATGATCCTTTCCGTAGTCTGTGGCTCTTCCTTGCTGAAAGCAAACTGGATGAGAAACAGGCTAAAGCCGCGTTGCAACAGCGTCTGGATAAATCGGATAAAGAACAGTGGGGATGGAACATCGTCGAATTCTACCTTGGCACCATTAGCGAAAAGACGTTGATGGAGCGCCTGAAGGCAGACGCAACGGATAACACCTCGCTCGCTGAGCATCTCAGTGAAACCAACTTCTATTTAGGTAAGTACTACCTAAGTCTGGGGGATAAGGACAGCGCCACGGCACTGTTCAAGTTAGCGGTTGCTAACAACGTACACAATTTCGTTGAGCACCGTTATGCATTGTTGGAATTAGCGCTCTTGGGCCAGGAGCAAGAAGACCTGGCAGAATCGGACCAGCAATAGCTGACGGACATCTATCAGCCCAAACATTTTTTAATGTCATCACCTTCGCGGGTGAGGGCTTTTTTGTTCCGTTAAACCATCTACTTTGAGCCGGTTCACACTTTTCAATGAAATTTGCTGATCAATTTCACGATGAGTTATGTAGACTGGCCGCCATTGATATTGAGGCACTCGTACTACATGGCTGAATTCGAAACCACTTTTGCAGATCTGGGCCTGAAGGCTCCTATCCTTGAAGCCCTTAACGATCTGGGTTACGAAAAACCATCCCCGATCCAGGCAGAATGTATTCCGCATCTGCTTTCTGGTCGTGACGTCCTGGGCATGGCCCAGACCGGTAGCGGCAAAACCGCAGCGTTCTCGCTGCCGCTGCTTAACAACATTGATCCGGAACTGCGCGCGCCGCAGATCCTCGTACTGGCTCCGACCCGTGAACTGGCTGTTCAGGTTGCGGAAGCTATGACTGAATTCTCTAAACACATGCGTGGCGTAAACGTCCTGGCCCTCTATGGCGGCCAGCGTTACGACGTGCAGCTGCGCGCCCTGCGTCAGGGACCGCAGATTGTTGTCGGTACCCCGGGGCGTCTGCTTGACCACCTCAAACGCGGTACCCTGGACCTCTCTCGCCTGAGCGGTCTGGTTCTGGATGAAGCTGACGAAATGCTGCGCATGGGCTTCATCGAAGACGTTGAAACCATTATGGCTGAGATCCCGGAAGGTCATCAGACCGCCCTGTTCTCTGCCACTATGCCGGAAGCTATCCGTCGCATTACCCGTCGCTTCATGAAAGAGCCGCAGGAAGTGCGCATTCAGTCCAGCGTCACCACGCGCCCGGACATCAGCCAGAGCTACTGGTCTGTTTACGGCATGCGTAAAAACGAAGCGCTGGTGCGTTTCCTCGAAGCGGAAGATTTTGATGCGGCGATTATCTTCGTGCGCACTAAAAACGCGACGCTGGAAGTTTCCGAAGCGCTGGAGCGCAGCGGTTACAACAGCGCGGCGCTGAACGGCGACATGAACCAGGCGCTGCGCGAGCAGACGCTGGAGCGCCTGAAGGATGGCCGTCTCGATATTCTGATCGCAACCGACGTGGCTGCTCGCGGTCTGGATGTTGAGCGCATCAGCCTCGTTGTGAACTACGATATTCCGATGGATTCGGAATCTTACGTTCACCGTATCGGCCGTACCGGTCGTGCTGGTCGTGCTGGCCGCGCGCTGCTGTTCGTTGAGAACCGCGAGCGTCGTCTGCTGCGCAACATCGAGCGCACCATGAAGCTGACCATTCCGGAAGTGGAACTGCCGAACGCAGAACTGCTGGGCAAACGTCGCCTGGAAAAATTCGCCGCTAAAGTTCAGCAGCAGCTGGAAAGCAGCGATCTGGACCAGTACCGTGGCCTGCTGGCGCAAATTCAGCCGAGCGCTGAAGGCGAAGAGCTGGACATCGAAACGCTGGCCGCTGCGCTGCTGAAAATGGCGCAGGGCGAACGTCCGCTGATCCTGCCGCCGGATGCGCCGATGCGTCCTAAGCGTGAATTCCGCGAGCGTGACGATCGTTTCGAGCGCCGTGGCGAACGCGGTGAGCGTGGCGAACGTAGCGACCGTCCGAAACGCGAGCGTCGCGATGCTGGCGAAATGGAACTCTACCGCATTGAAGTGGGTCGCGATGATGGCGTTGAAGTTCGTCATATTGTTGGCGCTATCGCTAACGAAGGCGACATCAGCAGCCGTTACATCGGTAACATCAAGCTGTTTGCTTCGCACTCCACTATCGAACTGCCGAAAGGCATGCCGACTGAGGTTCTGCAGCACTTCACCCGCACGCGTATTCTCAACAAGCCGATGAATATGCAGCTGATGGGCGATGCGCAACCGCGCGGCGAACGTCGTCCGGGCGGTCGCAGCTTTGGCGGCGAAGGTCGTGAAGGCGGCCGCAGTGAAGGCCGTCGCTTTGGCGGCGAACGTCGCGAAGGCGGCAATAGCCGTTTTGCCGGTGAACGTCGCGAAGGCGGCCGTTTCAGCGGTGAGCGTCGTGAAGGCAGCCGCGGTCCGCGTCGTGAAGAGGGCGCCACCACAGGTCGCCGTCGTTTCGGCGACGCATAAGGCCACTCGTTAAGCGCGGCTGACAAAGCGTAAAGTAAATAAGACAGCCCCGGTCAAAACGATCGGGGCTTTTTTTATCCGCTCCGTACTCATGTACTGGTACAATGCTGCATGCGATTTTGCCGTTCAGTTACAGGAATACCCATGTCGACTCTTGCTACCACGCGCGCCACGCCCTCTATCTGGGGCGGCGTTATTATCATCGCTGGCACCATTATTGGCGCAGGCATGTTTTCTTTGCCGGTAGTGATGTCGGGCGCATGGTTTTTCTGGTCGCTGCTGGCGCTGGGCTTCACCTGGTTTTGTATGCTGCACTCCGGGCTGATGCTGCTTGAGGCTAACCTTAACTATCGTATCGGGGCAAGCTTCGACACGATGACCAAAGACTTGCTGGGCAAAGGGTGGAACGTCATCAACGGCGCTTCGGTCGCCTTCGTGCTTTATATCCTGACCTATGCTTACATCTCCGCCAGCGGATCGATTATTCAGCATACGCTGGGTGAAATGGCGATAGCGTTTCCGGCGCGGATGGCGGGGCTGTTGTTCGCGCTGGCGGTGGCGTTTATCGTCTGGCTGTCGACCCGCGCGGTAAGCCGGATGACGGCCATTGTGCTTGGCGCCAAGGTCATCACTTTCTTTCTCACGTTCGGCAGCCTGTTGGGTCACGTTCAGCCCGCTGTGCTGTTTAATGCCGCCGAGGCGCACGCCAGCTACACGCCCTATCTGCTGATGACGCTGCCGTTCTGTCTGGCCTCGTTCGGCTATCATGGCAACGTGCCCAGCCTGATGAAATATTATGGAAAAGATCCGCGCACGATTGTTCGTTGTCTGACGGGCGGCACGCTGATTGCGCTGGGGCTTTATGTGGTCTGGCTGCTGGCGACAATGGGCAATATTCCGCGTCCCGGGTTTATCGCCATTGCGCAGCAGGGCGGCAATATCGACGTGCTGGTCGGGGCGTTAAGCGGTGTGTTGCACAGCCGTTCGCTGGACTTGTTGCTGATTGTTTTTTCTAACTTTGCCGTCGCCAGCTCTTTCCTGGGCGTTACGCTTGGGCTGTTTGACTATCTGGCGGATCTGTTTGGTTTCGATGATTCGCCACGAGGGCGCTTTAAGACGGTGCTGCTGACTTTCGCGCCGCCGATGCTGGGCGGACTTATCTGGCCGAATGGTTTTTTATATGCCATTGGTTATGCGGGGCTGGCGGCGACTGTCTGGGCCGCTATTGTGCCTGCGCTGCTTGCTAGCGCGTCTCGTAAGCGTTTTGGCAGTCCCCATTTTCGCGTGTGGGGCGGCAAGGGAATGATAATGCTTATCCTGCTGTTCGGCGTGGGCAATGCGATGGTGCATCTGCTTTCAAGCTTTAATCTTCTGCCGGTCTATCAGTAAAAAAAGAGGCGGGGAAACCGCCTCTTTTGCATTTTACAGGAGCTCTTCGCGAACCTGCATCGCCAGGTCGAACGAGTGCAGTCGCGCGTCGTGATCGAAGATCTGGCCGTTGACCATGATCTCGTCCGCTTCGGTCTCCCGCAGCACGGAAAGCAGGCCGTGGCGGACTTTCGCTTTATCCCCCACCAGCGACATGCCGAGCGCCTGCTGCACACCGTACTGCTCGGCAGGGCTCCAGACGCTATCCATGCTTTCAATCGGCGGCGGCAGCTGGCCTGTTTCGCCGCGACGCAGCTTCACAAAGGCCTGCTGCATCGAAGTGAAGAGAAACTCCGCATCCCGGTTGCTGTCAGCGGCGACAATGTTAATGCACACGGTGGCGTACGGTTTTTCCAGTCGCTCCGAAGGTTTGAAGTGAGTGCGGTAGAGGTGCAGCGCCTGGAGGAGCATATCCGGCGCGAAGTGCGAGGCGAAGGCGAAAGGCAAGCCCATTTGCGCCGCCAGCTGTGCGCTGTAAAGGCTTGAGCCCAGCAGCCAGACGGGGATTTTCGAGCCGTAGCCCGGCACCGGACGCACAGCCGGGTTCGGATCGCGGGCGTCAAACCACTCCACCAGCTCATTTACATCCCGTGGGAAGTTATCGATATCGGCGCTCATATGGCGGCGCAGCGCCATCATGGTGCGCTGGTCGCTTCCTGGCGCGCGGCCCAGCCCCAGCTCGATGCGGCCCGGATAGAGCGCATTCAGCGTACCAAACTGCTCGGCAATCACCAGCGGCGCATGGTTCGGCAACATTACGCCGCCGGAGCCCAGACGCAGCGTTTGGGTGTTCGCCGCCAGGTAGCCTATCAGCACCGAGGTGGCGGCGCTGGCGATGCCGGTCATATTGTGGTGTTCCGCCAGCCAGTAGCGGTGATAACCGCGCTTTTCAGCGAGGCGGGCTAAATCCAGCGAATGGCGAAAAGCGTCCTGCGCGGTGGACCCCTGCGGGATCGGCGCGAGATCCAGCACCGAGAAGGGCACTACAGATTTATCAGACATAACGGCTCACTTTGTTACAGCATAGTCATCAGATTGAAGGTCTTCTTCCAGCCTGGCTGCCGGAGCGGATTTGTCCAGCGAGCCGCCAGAAAGCTGTACTTTAATACTGCAGTAAAAACCGCCGAACGTTGTTAACAAAGCGAGCCTTTTCTCAGGGCTGCAGCGCCAGCCCGGCGAGACGTTTCCAGTAGCCGTTGCAGTCGTTCTGTTCGGTCAGCGGCAGCGGCGCCGCGCCCGACTCGTTCGCCCGGAATGCGTCTATCATTGCCAGTGTCTCATGCCCCATCGGCGAAAGCCGCACCATGTCCACCAGCCCGTGCATGGAAGCAAGTTCATTGCCCAGGTTGTAGACGTAGCCGCTCATGGTCTGAATGCCGTTGAGCACGAACACCTGCTGGTTTTCCTGAGAATCAACGCGACGTCCCTGCGGATACTTGATGCAGCAGGTTTCGCACTCATCTTTCGGCCGGTCTTCCGAGCGGGCGGTAAAACAGCGGGCGGAGTAAGCGAGCGGCAGGTGACCGTAGCTTAAGACTTCAACCTCGAACTGGTGACGAATGCCCAGCTCATCGCACTGACGGAGCACGTTGCTGAGCCAGTCGCGGGAAAGTTCGACCGGCATACACCAGCGCACCATGCCCTGTTTTCGCAGCAGGCGAAGGGTAACGGCGTTGTAGCAGTTAAGCGCATGCCCGGCGACAAACGGCAATTTGCGCTCGGCGGCGAGATTCACCGCGCCCAGGTCGTTGGCTTCAATGAGAAATTCGCCGTTATCCACGTAGCGCCTCAGCTCGTTGAGCTCAGAGGGCGCCTGCACCAGCGCAAGGGTGGAAAGCACCACCTGTTTACCGCTGGCGGCGAGCGTTTTCGCCATGGCCAGCCAGTCGCCTGCTTTGGTTTCACGGCGCTTGCTGCAGACCGCTTCGCCCAGATAGATAACGTCGGCGCTGCTTTGCGCCGCCGCCTGATAAAAACTCTCCAGCGTCGCTTTCGGCCAGTAGTAAAGCACCGGCCCTAAAGAATATTGCATCACGGCTCCTTTACTGCCATTTACGGTGATAAGCGCCAAGGGTGGTCTGCGCGCCTTCCGCCATTGCGCCCAACGCGTCCATCCATACCTGCTGCGGGACATAGTTGCTCGGGTCCGCCTTGCAGCTATCTATAGCCTGACGCCATACTTTCGCCACCTGGCTGACATAAGCCGGGCTGCGCTGGCGGCCTTCGATTTTCACCGACGCGATGTTCGCGGCGAGCAGTTCCGGCAGCAGCTCAAGCGTATTGAGGCTGGTGGGCTCTTCCAGCGTGTGATAGCGCTGGCCGCCTACCAGATAACGGCCTTTGCACAGGGTTGGGTAGCCCGCGTTTTCCTCTTCCTGATAGCGGTCAATCAGCACGTCGTTCAGACGAGATTCCAGACCCAGAGGTGTCTGTTGCCAGCGGACAAATTTCGCCGGCGAGCAGGCGCCTACGGTATTGGGCGACTCGCCGGTCAGCCAGGAGGAGAGATAGCAGCGGCCTTCTGCCATAATACAGAGGCTGCCGAAGGCGAAAACTTCCAGCGGCACGGGGGTAACGCGCGCCAGCTGTTTCACCTGATGAATGGAAAGCACGCGCGGCAGCACAACGCGCGCCACGTCAAAGTGGCGATGATAAAAGCGAATGGCTTCTTCGTTAGTGGCGGAAGCCTGTACAGACACATGGCGCTCAACGTGGGGATAGCGCGTGGCGGCGTATTCCAGCATCGCGATATCCGCGAGGATCAGCGCGTCGGCGCCCAGCTGCGCGGCCATATCCACCGCGCGTTCCCAGCGGGCATAGCCGTCCGGATGCGCAAAGGTGTTGATAGCGATATGCAGCTTGCGGCGATGCTGATGCACAAAGCTCACCGCCTCCTGTAACTTTTTCTCGGTGAAATTGAGCCCGGCGAAGTGGCGGGCGTTAGTATCATCTTTCAGGCCGATATAAACCGCATCCGCGCCATTTTCGATGGCCGCCTTGAGGGCCGGAAGGTTGCCGGCAGGGCAAAGCAATTCCATAGGATTTCCTGACCAGTAGGATGGCTGCTGAGGTGCAGCAAAATTGTTAATGAAGCGGGATTTTAGTTAACCTGCCTGCGACAATTTTTGATTTGAGGCAGTTAAAGGCGTATTGATGGCATCTATAAATGGGTACGCAAACCCGTGGAAAGCTTGATTTGAGCCGCTATGTCACCTGCCTGATATGGCACAATGAACGGGACTTTTTTATCAAGGAGTAAAGCTCGTGTTGGATATACTGCGTTCGCGCCTGGTTCAGCTTGGCCCTTCTGTGATGAGAACGCCGGTGAGACTGGCGCCTTTTGCCCTCAAGCGTCAGGTGCTGGAACAACTGCTTGGCTGGCAGTTTCGTCAGGCGCTGGAAGATGGTGAACTGGATTTCCTGGAATCGCGCTGGCTTGGCATCGAGGTGCGGGATATCGGCCTGACATGGTATACCTCGGTGGAAGACAACAAGCTTATTGTGCGTCAGGAGGCTAAAGCGGATGTGACGTTCCGCGCCGATGCCGCCGATTTGCTGATGATAGCCGCCCGCAAACAGGATCCGGATACGCTCTTTTTCCAGCGTCGTCTGGTCATTGAAGGCGATACCGAGCTTGGGCTTTACGTCAAAAATCTGATGGACGCTATCGACCTGGACGCGATGCCGAAGCCGCTGCGCGTCACGCTGCTGCAACTGGCGGATTTCGTTGAGGCCGGGCTTAACACCCCGCCGCAAACAAATGTAACTTCCATAGGTGAGCCATGCTGATTCGTGTAGAAATTCCCATCGACGCACCGGGCATCGACGCGCTGCTGAAACGCGCCTTTAAAGGCGATAAAGAGGCGGAGTTGGTGCGCGAGTTGCGTGAAGATGGCCAGCTGACGCTGGGCCTTGTCGCTACCGATGACGAAGGGCAGGTAGTCGGCTATGTCGCCTTCAGCCCGGTGACGGTAGAGGGCGAAGAGCTACAGTGGGTCGGGCTGGCGCCGCTGGCGGTGGATGAAGCCTGGCGCGGGCAGGGCATTGGTCGTCAGCTGGTTTATGAAGGACTCGACTCGCTCAATGAATTTGGCTACGCGGCGGTTGTCGCGCTTGGCGACCCGGCGTTTTATAACCACTTAGGCTTTGAGCCTGCCGCCCGCTACGGCTTGCACTGCCGCTGGCCTGGCGCTGAAGCCGCTTTCCAGGTCCATCGTCTTGCGGATGATGCGCTCAACGGCGTGAGCGGCCGTGTGGAATACCACACGCATTTTAACCGTTTCTAATCGGCTGGCGTCTGCAGCTCTGGCAGCAGCGCCTCAAACGCTACGCTTCCCGCCACAAGCGCCTCTTTCTGGCGCTTGGTCAGTTGCTTGATGCGATACTCCGCGCGCAGCGCCTGCGAACGGTCGCCCACGAGGGCGCTGAACACCAGCGTCAGCTCGCCTTTACCGCGCAATGCCTTCGCCCCTTTCCCCGCCTGGTGCTGCGTAAAGCGGCGCGCGACATCAGTCGTGATGCCGGTATAGAGGCGGTTATCCGCCGTACGAATCAAATAAAGAAACCAGAACGTCATAATAATGCGAGAGAGTCACCGTGCCCGCACCTTACCACGCTTTGCTGTGGTAGTCTTTCAGCCATCATGCGAACAATGCAGGAGAAGCGTATGGATGCCCTTGAGGCCATAAGCCGCTGGCTAACAAAGCAGCACGTGGTGACTTATTGCGTGGGTCGGGAAGACGATTTATGGTGCGCTAATGCCTTTTACATTTACGACAGCGAGCGGGTGGCGTTTTATCTGTTAAGCGATGAAAAGACGCGACACGCCCAGCTCGCGGGCGCCAGAGCGCGTGTGGCAGGAACGGTAAACGGCCAGCCTAAAACCGTGGCGCTGATTCGCGGCGTGCAGTTTTGCGGTGAGCTGCGACGGATAGAAAAGCCGGAAAGCGAGGCGTGGCGTGAACGCTATAACCGCCGCTTCCCGGTCGCCAGAGTCATGTCATCCCCGCTATGGGAAATTCGTCTTGATGAGATAAAGTTTACCGACAACACTCTGGGCTTTGGCAAAAAGCTTCACTGGCTGCGGGAGCCGTCAGGCCCCGAGCAGGCGTAAGGCCTCACGGTTAAAGGCGGGCAGGTCGTCCGGCGTACGGCTGGTAACCAACTGGTCTTTATCCACCACCACTTCCTGGTCATAGAATTCCGCGCCCGCGTTTTTTACATCCACCACAATGGGCTTCACCGCAGTGAGCTTACGCCCGCGGATCACATCGGCGCTGATAAGCAACTGTGGGCCGTGGCAGATAGCGAAAACCGGCTTGCCGGTATTGACGAAATCACGGGTAAACGTGACAAAACGGTCATCGCCGCGCAGGGAGTCCGGCGAGTGGCCGCCTGGCAGCAGCAATGCATCAAAATCCGCCGGGCGAACTTCATCGATCGCTTTATCAATAGTGACGGTCGCTTCGCCCTGTTTGCCGGTTATCGTTTTCCCCGCCTCTTTTTCAATAGTGATAACTTCGTGTCCCGCTTTGCGGAACTCCGCGGCCGGAGAAGTAAATTCCGAGTCTTCAAATTCATCGGTGATCAAGACTGCAATCTTCTTGCTCATAGTTCCTCCGTTATTGTAATTCCAGATGTCAGCGCTTTAGTGGTCGTTTTCACCACAGATGGTGAATACTTAAAGCACGGACTATTAAGCCTGGTAGAAGGGCGCGACATTGCAAGGCAGAGAATTCTGCAAAGGGGAAAGAGATGAGCCGAGTGTTGATTACCGGAGCGACCGGATTAGTAGGCGGTTATCTGCTGCGAATGCTGGTGGAAGAGCCGCGCGTTACGCAAATCATCGCCGCCACGCGCCGTCCGCTGCCACCGATGCGTAAAGTGCTCAATCCTCACGACCCGCAGTTGACCGACGTGCTGACTCAGCTCACCGACCCGGTCGATATTGTCTTTTGCTGCCTCGGCACTACCCGGCGCGAAGCGGGCAGCAGAGAGGCGTTCGTGCTTGCCGATTATACGCTGGTGGTGGATACCGGCATCGCCGGGCTGCGTCAGGGCGCAAAGCATATGCTGGTGGTCAGTTCCGTTGGCGCCAATGCCCAGTCGCCATTTTTCTACAACCGGGTAAAAGGCAAAATGGAGGAGGCACTGAAAGCACAGCGCTGGCCGCGCCTCACTATCGCCCGGCCTTCGCTATTGCTGGGTCACCGGGAGAAACAACGTCTGAATGAGTCGCTTTTCTCGCCGCTTTTTCGGGTACTGCCGGGACGATGGCGGGCGATCCACGCACGCGATGTCGCGCGGGCTCTGTTGAGTGAAGCGCTGTCGCCGGGGCACAGCGACGTCACCATTCTTGATTCCAGTCAATTGCGTGAGAAAGCTGAACAATCATCCATCTATTGAGCTTTCCCAACCCGCGCCGCGGGCGTAGTATTGACGCCGCTTATTTAACCTCGTCTTAAATTCCAGAGGAATGCTATGGCTGGTCAGTCTTCGTCTCTGGCGCTGAAACCTCACGCCTTGTGGAAACCTGCGCTTTTCTTTCTCGTTCTGATTGTGGGTTTATGGTACGTAAAATGGCAGCCCTATTACGGCAAAGCCTTTACCGCGGCCCAAACGCACAGCATCGGCAAATCGCTGCTGGCGCAGCCGGAAACCAACCCGCTACGCGCGGCGCTGGATTATGCGATGGTCTATTTTCTTGCAGTCTGGAAGGCGGCGGTGCTGGGCGTGCTGCTTGGCTCGCTGATTCAGGTGCTTATTCCGCGGGACTGGCTGATGCGCACGTTGGGACAGGCGCGTTTTCGCGGCACGCTTATCGGCACGCTTTTCTCGCTGCCCGGCATGATGTGTACCTGCTGCGCGGCGCCCGTGGCGGCGGGGATGCGCCGGCAGTCGGTTTCCATTGGCGGCGCGCTCGCCTTCTGGCTGGGCAACCCGCTGCTGAACCCGGCTACGCTTGTGTTTATGGGCTTCGTGCTGGGCTGGCATTTTGCATTGGTGCGTTTGCTGGTGGGACTGGTGATGGTGCCAGGCGTCGCCTGGCTGGTGCAGCGCTGGGTTAAAAATGATGGCGCCCCAACGCTGACGCTGCCTGAGTCGCAGCCGCAGCCGCAAGGCGCGTTTCTGGCCCGCTGGGGCAAGGCGCTGTGGACGCTCTTCTGGAATACGATCCCGGTCTATGTGCTGGCGGTACTGGCGCTGGGGGCGGCGCGCGTCTGGCTTTTCCCGCACGTGGACGGCGACGTGGGCAACACGCTGATGTGGGTTATTGCCATGGCGATAGTCGGCTGCCTGTTTGTCATTCCCACCGCGGCGGAAATTCCGATTGTGCAGACCATGATGCTGGCGGGAATGGGCGTAGCGCCCGCGCTGGCGCTGCTGATGACGTTGCCTGCCGTCAGCCTGCCTTCGCTCATTATGTTGCGTAAGGCATTCCCGACGAAAGCGCTGTGGCTTACCGGAGCGCTGGTGATGTGTTCAGGCGTAATCGTGGGGACGCTGGCGCTGCTGTAGGTTTTGCTGTGGCCCTCTCCCGGGCGGGAGAGGGCTGAAGTACAGTTACTTAATGTAGGTAAAAGCGGTGGTGACGTGCTTAACGCCGCTTACGCGACTGGCGGTATCCGCCGCGGCTCGCCCTTCACGCTCGGTTACCAGGCCAAGCAGGAACACCTCGCCATTTTCGGTGGTCACTTTCACGTTCGACGATTTCACCTGATCGCTCGCCAATAGCTGGGAGCGGACTTTGGTGGTAATCCAGGTATCCGTTGAGGCGGTACCGAGGCTAATCGGCTGGCCGTTGCGGATCTCGTTATAGACTTCTGTTGTGCCTTCAACGCCCATCGCTATCTGTTTAGCGCGGGAGGCGAGCTCGGTGTTCGGCGTCTGGCCAGTCAACAGGACTTTGCCCTGATAGGCGGTGACCTTCACGCGAGCTTCTTTTTTCAGCTGTTCGTCTTTATCCAGCGCGCTGTTTACGCGCAGTTCCAGCGTGCCGTCATCCACCTGCGTGCCTACCGTACGCGGGTCGGTGGCGGCTTTGGTTCCCACGGCGGCCGTACCCACTACCGCTGCAGCAATGCAGCCCTGCAACAGTAACGCGGTAATAATGACAGCGAGGGGCTTAATCGCCTTCATGAGTGCTCCTTAGTCATCCTGGTGTGGAAAAAGCGTGTTATCGATGAGATCGCATAAGCAGTTCACCGTCAGCATATGCATTTCCTGTATGCGCGCGCTGCGATGGGAAGGGATGCGAATTTCCACATCCTGCGGGCCGAGCAGCCCCGCCAGCTCGCCGCCGTCGTAACCCGTGAGGGCGACGATGGTCATATCGCGCGTGACTGCCGCCTCGACGGCTTTAACGATATCCCGGCTGTTGCCGCGGGTGGAAATAGCCAGTAAAACGTCGCCAGCATGCCCCAGCGCGCGCACCTGCTTGGCATACACCTCATCGTGCAGCCTGTCGTTAGCGATAGCCGTTAAGACCACGTTATCGGTATTAAGTGCAATGGCGGGCAAGCTTGGGCGCTCAGTTTCGAAGCGATTGATCATGCTGGCAGCAAAATGCTGTGCGTTGGCGGCGGAAGTGCCGTTGCCACAACAGAGAATTTTGTTGCCGTTCAGCAGCGACTGGACCAGCGTCATGGCCGCACGGGAAATGGCATCCGGGAGCGCCTCCGCGGCTGCTATCTGGGTTTGAATGCTTTCCGTAAAGCAAACTTTGATTCTTTCGAGCACGATTATCCTTTGCATTACGTCGTGTTAGGAGTGGCTGGAAAACGCGTCTACAATCCACTCGATTTCATTGCCGGTGAAGGCTAACACATCAAACCGGCAATCCACAGTATCAAAACTCGCATTATGGCGGGCGAGCCACAAGCGAGCCGTTTGTAATAATTTCTGTTGCTTGTTACGGGTGACGCTGGCGGCGGCCCCGCCGAACAGAGAGGATTTGCGATAGCGCACCTCCACAAACACCGTGACGTGCTGCTGGCGCATTATCAGGTCTATCTCGCCGCAGCGCTCGCGGACATTGGCTGCGACGAAGCGCAACCCCTGGCGTTCAAGCCACTGACGCGCCCGGTTTTCCCAGTGCGCGCCTGCGGCCTGTCGGTTTAGTTGACCGGAACGATTTGTCCTTGCTGGTATTTGAGCCACATTAACTTCCTGTTAATGACGCAATCCTGATTTGCCGTGAGCGCGCCGGTATTGCCGTTAATCTGGAATCCGGGCACCTGGCGCATTTGCGAGAAGTGATTGGCAAGCGACCATGCATCCACGCCCATGGCGTAAAGGCGCGCCAGCGAGTAATCGTTGTTGACGCTGGAAAGCGCTTGCTGCTGCAGCGACGGGTTGCCGCCCGCGAGCATCGGGATTTCGCTATATTGCAGCCCTTCCATTTCCAGACGGAAATCGGGGCCAGCGTTACTCTGGGCGCTGCGGGAGCTTGCATAAAGCGCCGCGCCGCCGTGACTGCCGTTGCGCATGGCGATCATTGGTTTGATCAGGGCGACTTCATCCTTCGTGGCGACGATATAGACAGCGTCCACATTGCCGCTGCTGCCGGCAGTAATCTGAGCATCTGTCGGCGGCGCCGGGATAGTCAGGCCGCCGATAGTGACGCCCTGCTGCTGCGGCAGGCTGGTGGTAACAGGGCTGCCGGTCAGCGCTATGCCGGAGCCGCTGTTGATGTTCATTTTCAGCTCCGCGACAGAGCCGAATTTCTGCTGCAGCACTGTGCCGCCGCCCAGATGCTGCCACTGCGCGGCGAAAGCGTTGGTAACGCGGTCGCCCAGCGCGCTTTGCGGCACCAGCACCAGCGGCGCGCGATGGCCTTCCTGCCAGATATGGTTGGCGGCGTCGCGAGCTTCATCTTCCGGGGAAAGCGCGAAGTAACAGATGTTGGCGCGGTTCTGCACCGACTCCGGCTGGTTAAGCGCCAGCACATTCAGCGGCGTGTTGCTGCGGATAACTTCATCCACTTTCTCCTTCAGCAGCGGGCCGACTACGATGCTTGCGCCATCCTGCTGCACCTGGTTGAGGATTTGAGTAAGCGGCTGCGAGCTGGTGTCGTAAACCTTCAGCTCTGCCGAAGGGTTAGCAGGCGTTGACGCCGCGGTTTGCTGAGGCGAAGGTTGCCCGCCAGCGGTAACCTGCTGAGCTTCTGTCGCAGGCTGCCCTTGCGCGGCTGGCTGCTCTGCGCCCGGACCGGGTTCAAGCGCAGGTTGTTCGGCGGCAGGCTCATTCGTTAAATCATTAACCGGCGCGCTGGCCGGGCTTGCAACAGCACCGGCCGCGACAGGGGTTGCCTGAGGCGTGGAAACAGACGCGGGTTGCGCTGCAGGCGGCTGGGATTGCGCAGGCGCGCCAACCGGTGCGGCGCCTGCGTTTTTCGCTGCTTCAAAACCTTGCTGGATGGCGCGGCCAAAGACAGCCGCCTGGCCGTTCAGCGGCAGCAGCAGCGCGATTTTTTCGGTAGAGGCGGGTTTGAAGTTCTCCACATTTACCAGTTGGGTTGGCAGCATCTGCGCGCCTGGGTTTTGCGGATAACGGGTTTGCCAGTCTTTAATGCCCGCCTTCATCATGTTTGGATCGTTGCGGTTATCAAACCAGACGCGTTGTAAGTCGAGCCAGCCTTGCAGCGTATTTTCATCGGCGTTAATCACCAGCGCGCGCGCCTGCTCCGGAGTCATTTGAGACAGCGCCTGCCAGGTGGCGTCGATATTTTTCTGCTTATCCGCGCCCTGAAGCAGCGGCTCCTGCGCTATCAGCGCGCGCAGCAGGGCGAGAGAAGGGCGACCCTGACTGACGGTGATTTGCGCCTGGTAGTAACGCGCCTGCTGCGATGGGTTAAGGTCAGCCGGGTTGAGATTGCCCAGCAGCGTGCTGGCGGCGGCGAAATCTTGCTGAGCGACTTTAAGCTCCACCGCCAGCAAAGCCTGTTCGCGGCGCTGTTCGTCGGTCAGCGTCTGGGGCAACTGGTTAAACAGCTCCAGCGCATGTTGGCTTTTGCCCTCTTTAAGCAGGGCACGTATGGCGAGTAATTGCCAGTTGGTCTTGCTATCATCTGTGCTCTGCTGCATTTGATGCAGGTAGTAGCCAGAATCCGCCTGCGTTTCCCCCTGCATATGCGCGGCGGTTTGATCCGGCGTCTGGGTGCCACAGCCTGCAAAAAACAACGCTGCCAGCACAACGGGCAGGCAGCGCGCGGCCTTCGAACGAACAAATTTAGACGGTACCATACTGTATCCAGTGAGTTTTTTATCGCTAATGTTCAATTTTAAATCGGCAATACGGACTAAACAATGAAACAACACGATTCGGCGGAGAATTCTCAAGGCCAGCTCTATATTGTCCCGACGCCAATCGGCAATCTCGGCGACATTACGCAACGCGCCCTGACAGTGTTGCAATCCGTCGATCTGATTGCCGCAGAAGATACTCGTCATACCGGCCTGCTGTTACAGCATTTTGCGATTAATGCGCGCCTGTTCGCACTCCACGACCACAATGAGCAGCAAAAGGCGGAAACGCTGATAGCGAAATTGCGTGAAGGGCAAACTATCGCGCTGGTTTCCGACGCCGGAACGCCGCTGATTAATGACCCGGGCTACCATCTTGTGCGCGCCTGCCGCGAAGCGGGGATCCGCGTCGTGCCGCTGCCAGGACCCTGTGCGGCTATCGCTGCGCTTTCCGCAGCCGGCCTCCCTTCCGATCGCTTTTGCTATGAAGGCTTTCTGCCTGCAAAACCGAAAGGCCGCCGCGATGCGCTCAAAGCGCTTGAGCAGGAGCCGCGCACCCTGATTTTCTACGAATCCACCCATCGCCTGCTGGACAGCCTGCAGGATCTGCGCGACGTATTAGGGGAGAACCGTTACGTGGTGCTCGCCCGCGAACTCACTAAAACCTGGGAGTCGATTCACGGCGCGCCGGCGGGGGAGCTGCTCGCCTGGGTGCGGGAAGATGAAAACCGCCGTAAGGGTGAAATGGTGCTGATCGTTGAAGGATTTAAAGCGCAGGAAGAAGAGCTTCCCGCCGATGCGCTGCGCACCCTGGCGCTGCTTCAGGCCGAACTGCCGCTAAAAAAAGCCGCTGCGCTGGCCGCGGAGATTCACGGCGTGAAGAAAAATGCGCTTTACAAGTACGCACTGGAGCAGCAGGAATAAATATACAGGGGGCAGCAGGCTCGCTGCCCCAAAATTTATCTTACGATGACGGTAATCGTTGCGGTTCCGTGAAACGGTCCGGAAGCAAGCGCTCCACCAATAAGATTGATGGGCTCCACGCGCATCTGGGCACTACCCTTTCCTGATTTATCCAATAAAATAAGCCCTTTATTGAAAGGAACGACTGTATTGCCGCCCTGAGTTACTTCATACATTTTTATACCAACATCGGGCTTATTATCACTTTCCCTGTGCCTCGCAATTAACAGTCCGTTACTATTAACCTCATCACCTTGTATTTCCATATCCAGTTGATTATGTATATTAGTGATATCTCCACAGTCATAGAGGATATTAAATTCAACCGGAGGGTAATCATCCGGGGCGCCATTTTTGGTAGTAAAGTTTTTTGCCGGAATAAAACCCATATTTACCTGAATAGTTGTGCCTTGATTAATTTCACATGACTGTGGAACGGTCACTTTACCCTGTATAGAAATAGTCGCTGTGTCTGCAAACATATTTCCTTTTGGTGCGGCTGTATTATTGCTCCATGCTGACTGAAGAGTGAAGATTTTTGTTTCAGGAATGATTAACTCTCCAAGGAATGGTCGCGTTACGTACAACTTAAATGTGACGCTTGATCCTATCGTAACGGGGGCGGCGTGTTTATCCGGAGCATCATTAGTACAGACGCTATTATTGTCATTAGCGGAAAAGCTGCCTACTCCCATTTTAGGAGCGTTCAGGCTTATAGGGATCTGCGTGGGGCCTACGCCAGGAATATCATTGATAGTCGTTGCAATATCAAGGCTATCATTAAGCTTATAGTAATTATTGCCATGGCCAGTAGGTAAATTGCTGACCGCCGCGTAATAGATATTGACTTTTGAGCCCGCTGGACAGTTACAGCTTAGTTTATAACTACCGCCCACGCCTGAAGTATCGATAACGTCTTCGAAACCAATCATATTATCTTCTTTGCGCCAGTCGCGCTCAATGGGTGACAGCCAGGGTTTAACGCCGCTATCAGCCGCACATCCACCCGTAGAAGCAATCAATGATGTACTATAGGATGCGGTAATAAATATAAAAAAAGCGAATAACGTTTTTAGAAGTGGGCCCTTTTTAGACAGCATTATAGTTTCCTTAATGGCAGGTTGCGCTTTCTCGGCTGATTGCATTGACAGATTTACTGGCTGGCAGACTGACAGTAACCGTGCAGTGTTGGGAGGGAGATTGTCCCCATTTTATATGCCAGACTTGAGGTTTTTCATTTATACCACTCAAATAAAGTACCCCACCTTCATCAACTATACTTTCCTGTAGCTGTGCTTCATTATTGGCTATCGCTCCAAAAGGTACCGGAGAGCCATCCGTTTGGTATAGCGTCAGTAAAAGACGATGGCCGATATGGCTGTTAAAATGGGCAGATACCGCCGCGCCTTTATCGGGGATAACGGTGACTACATTATCGGAAATATCAACATCATCAGGTAATGTTGTAGTATCTAATGTAATTCGATTTTCCTGGTAGGCAGTCAAGAAAGGGATCACGGCGTAACCAAAATAATCCGTTGCAACGCCCGGATAATTTTGGATGCGTATGTTTGCTGCTCCGTTAGCATCTATTATCGCGAATGCGCTGCCTAACGGCTGGGATAATGTAACGCCTTCCGGATGCGCAACTATTCCGCCAGCTAAGCCATAATTCAACTGGCGATTAGCTTCGCCATATTCATAACCTGCTGTCAGCGTGCCATACGCTGAACGATAGGAAGTATACAGGCTACTGCTATTACCTGTACCGTTATCCGAATGGCGCTGAAGTAAAGTGTAATTCAGTCTTCCATCATTCAGTAATGTGCCATTGAGCCCAACCTCATGCTGAGTAGCGCCATTATTATCATTGGTCAGGCGATAGGTTGCTCTGGTGTGCGGTAGCCAATAGTCCAGCGGTATGCTCATATTGAAAGATATAATTTGATCGTTATTTTCGGTTGAATAATCGTTATATTGATATGACAAGTTATAACTTATTGATGATAAGCTGCCACTGAGTCCAAGAGAAATGTTTTTATCCCGACGATTACTGTTCCAATAAGTTTGTTGGTAGCCAGAGGCATAGAAACTCAAGCCATCCAGTAATGGTTGGTTTAAACTGATCTGCAGCTGGTCATGCGAGCGTTCGTCTTCTTGATAATCTTTCTGGTTTGACTCAGAAAAATCAAAATAACCATCGTTAAGATATCGATAATAGTTGAGGGAAATAGTCGTTCCGGTCTTATCAAAATCTTTTATATATTGCGCTCGCCAGAGATAGCCGGTATTTTTTTTCCCGTCATAAAGGGTCGAATCAGCACGGCCAAAATCCGTCGATAACGAACCCAATTGAGCAAGCCCTGTCCCGGCACCGATGCCTACGGCCTGGTAATTCTGAGAAACCAATCCGCCGCCATACAGAGTCAGCATGTTAGTGACGCCATAACTTGCGTTACCTTCAATGAATTCAGGCTCGCGTGTGCTGTTTTCGTTTTCCGCGGCGCGGTAACGACCTGTTGTAATACTGTATTTAATCTTACCAGGCCGCTGCATAACGGCGAGTGTAGAGTAAGGTTGAATGAAACGTCTTATAGAACCGTCAGCTTCTTCAATTGTTACCTCCAGATCGCCGCTAAATGAAGTGGGAGAAAGGTCATTGATTTCGAAAGTGCCAGGCGCAACATTATTTTGATAAATGGTAAAGCCATTCTGTTTAACCGTGACGATAGCGCTTGAATTAGCGATTCCCCGAATTGTTGGAGCAAACCCTCTCAGGCTGTTAGGTTGCATATTCTCATCAGATGCCAGCTGGACACCGGTAAATAAATAGCTAGGAAAAGTTACCCCTGACGTTGCGCTTTCACCAATAACTAACTGAGATTTAAGGATTTTTATATCACGCTGAAGCCAGGTATTGATGCTATTCCAATGCGATTTATCGGCGTCATGAGTCCATGTTGAATAATTTCGTATTCTCCATACACCAACATTTACGCCATTTTGCATATTCAAATATTGTCTTTCACTACTTCCGCTATTACTGACACGAGAATGAGAGCCTGAAAAAGTATAGTTAGTGAAAGCAACTGGCATACCGCTGTCCCAACGGGCAGGATCAATATATCCTCTGGCTTGATAGTGAAGGAAAATCTGCGGAACGCTTACATCGAGTTTATTATGATTAATATCAAAATTAGCGGACATGCCTGGTATATATGAAGCTATATCAGGGATAACTTGCTGACTGTCCAACGAATTAAGCGCCGTAATATCTTCTACTTTAATACCTAATTCATAAAGAATCGCGGGGGTAAATTGTGGTAGCAGAGAACCGTTTTTAGCCGCTGCAAAATAAATCTGGCGACGTGTTTTCTTTTTATTGTTAACATAAATGTCAACAATATAGTTTCCCGGTAATTGAACTCTCTCTTTTGAAAAAAGAGATAGATCGACAGGTTGGAAACCACTATTTTTAGTTTCCAGTAATCTGGGGTCGAAATAAAAGGTTTCTGCCCTGAGGGAAGTGATATAGACAGAACAGCTCAATCCCCATGTCATTACTATGGTTTTAAAGGCGTATGCATAAAAAGCGCGTCGCTGGCTATAAGTATAACGTAAGACAACCTTACTTAAACGAATGCATCCATTCACTCTGATATTAACTCCCAATTCTCATTTATTCTTGTATGGAGCGCGTCAGTGTTTGTGTTACACCACCATAATCATTTATCGCAGCCCATTTAATAATGCTTCCCGAAGCGACTGGAACAGGCAGTTTTTTATGTTCGCCTGGCGAAATAAAATCAATTTTATCAGTTAACTCAGTATTGCCTATGGATAGGCCACTAAACACAACGAAATATTCAGTAGGGTTATATATATATAACGTGTCCTGGGTGCGATTAAATTGCAGCTTTTTATACGCGTCAACAGCTTTATCTTTTAGCGTGCCCGGGCGATAAAAAAGTTTAATTCTTGTTTTTACCACAAGAGTTAACAGATTTTTGTTGGTGTCAGACACGCTGGAGGCAGGGATTGCGCGGACATCAATATAAAATAAAGATTCTCTGTCTTCAGGTAGTGAAGCATCAGTTTTAATTATCCTGAGGGTTGAGCTTTCTCCACCATTGATTCGGAATAATGGCGGAGTCACAATAAAAGGCCCTCGGGAATTACCTTTTTCATTTTCAACCCAGGATTGAAGCAAGAAAGGCATGGTTCTGGCGTTATTAGTAACCGGCAGAGCCGCTTCTTTTTTGTCCGCATAGTAAATCACGCGTGTTTGACCAAGTACGATGCCTCCTGCATAGCAGGAAGAGGTCAACGCCCAAAAAAGCAGCAAGGCGATTATAGGTTGCATAAATAATTGTTTTTGCATTTGCGCTTTCAAATGTATTTATTTAATAAATAAAGACTAAAGGCATCATCAAAACACCTTATAACAGGCGTCTGAGATGATGCGCTTTAGTTAACTTAATTAACGGTAATCAAAAGTGATATCGACAACACCGTCGGCTTCACCGGCCGTGATGTCGGAAGCTTCGACGAGCGATTTATAATAAGCAGCAAGATCAAGATTCATGCTTCCTGCAGTAATCGGAAATTTTACTGCGGGCGTTGTCAGCTTATTCAGGGCAAGCGGAGTTCCATTTGCTGTTTCTATTTTGATACCAACACCTGTTGCGGCTGTATCCATAGATGCAGGTTTAACCATATCGTTGTTTTCACCTACCGTTTCGGCGGTTTGCAGCCAAATCTGGAAAGAGGCGTCAGTGGTGCCATCAATATGTTTCCATGCAGTTGTAGGACAATTCTTCAATGGAATTGAAAACGGAATGGTGGGGCTTTTATCGCCCGGATACTGGAATTGGTTTGCAGCATAGGATCCTAATTCAACGTTGACAACACCATCAGTGGTGTCAATGGTACAAGTATCAGTCATAATTGCGCCATTGAATTCAATGGTACCATCCACCGCCTGAGCAGAGCTTATTAATAGCGATAATAAGCCTCCAAGAGCAACTCTTGTAGAAAGGTTCATATAAACTATCCTTATTTATGATTGCTGATTTATTCTATTGTTCAGTTCTAGGGTGAACTGTCGTAGAGATAATATTGCACACTGATATTAACATTTTACTTTTATTTGAATAGTAAGGTCCGTTTGATTAGGCTATTTTACAGATAAAATTTAGGTGAGATGGTCAAAAAACGACCTTTACATCAGCCTTTATAATTTAAATTGCACCTTGCTTTTTTAAAGGCTGTTTGATATTTGTGAGTGGAGTATCAGGCATATGAATGAATTACTCATTTTAATAGTTACTTTGTAATTAATGGTTCATCTAAAGGATTAGTAGACCAGGGCAGGCAACATCCTGTTAATAATTTAATTAGCTTGTCGTTGTATTGAAATGAAGCCCTTGATATCAAGGGCTTCATTAGCTAACAGGGCTATTAGGGTGATCGTTAATTAAGGATTACATACCTGCTATAATAATTTTGTCATATTCTAACAACCCGTAATTAAACGCCGGTTTTTTCAGCCCAGCCTTATTTTTTTAGTGATGCCTTGAGCGGAAATAACGCAATCACTCTCCTCCATCGACAGAGAGAAGCTGCTGGCAGGCTATTCTTAATCACAGTGATATTGTTCATTTTCAGCAGTTGACTGGTAATCAGCAGCGTTGTGCCGCCGCTGTCGAGAATTTCTGCCATTCCTTCGGTGATGGCGGCGTGCGCAATGCGTTTTTTCGGGGCGCTCGCCAGCGGGTAACGCTCTTCCAGCCTCGCTTCCAGGTTCCCGCTTTCTGTCAGCAATGCGCAAAGAGAACGGGCGCGCGTGACAGGCGAGCGTAAACCCTCTATACTCCTGCGCCGAAGCTGACCAGACAGTCGCCGCTTCGTCGTCGTCCTTTCGGGGAGACGGGCGAAGGGGAGGAAAGTCCGGGCTCCATAGGGCAGGGTGCCAGGTAACGCCTGGGGGGCGCAAGCCCACGACCAGTGCAACAGAGAGTAGACCGCCGATGGCCCGCGCAAGCGGGATCAGGTAAGGGTGAAAGGGTGCGGTAAGAGCGCACCGCGCGGCTGGCAACAGTTCGCGGCACGGTAAACTCCACCCGGAGCAAGGCCAAATAGGGGTTCGCATGGTACGGCCCGTACTGAACCCGGGTAGGCTGCTTGAGCCAGTGAGCGATTGCTGGCCTAGATGAATGACTGTCCACGACAGAACCCGGCTTACCGGTCAGCTTCACACATTAAAAGCCCCGCTTCGGCGGGGTTTTGCTTTTTCAGCGGGTGGAAGATGAATGATTGTCCACGACGCTATACCCAAAAGAAAGCGGCTTACCGGTCAGCTTCACACATTAGTAACCCCGCTCCGGCGGGGTTTTGCTTTTTCAGCGGGTGGAAGATGAATGACTGTCCACGACGCTATACCCAAAAGAAAGCGGCTTACCATTCAGCTTCACACATTAAAAGCCCCGCTTCGGCGGGGTTTTGCTTTTTAAGCGGCTGGAAGATGAATGACTGTCCACGACGCTATACCCAAAAGAAAGCGGCTTACCGGTCAGCTTCACACATTGCTTTTTAAGCGGCTGGAAGATGAATGACTGTCCACGACGCTATACCCAAAAGAAAGCGGCTTACCATTCAGCTTCACACATTAAAAGCCCCGCTTCGGCGGGGTTTTGCTTTTTCAGCGGCTGGAAGATGAATGACTGTCCACGACGCTATACCCAAAAGAAAGCGGCTTACCGGTCAGCTTCACACATTAAAAGCCCCGCTTCGGCGGGGCTTTGCTTTTTCAGCGGGTGGAGGATGAATGACTGTCCACGACGCTATACCCAAAAGAAAGTGGCTTACCGGTCAGCTTCACACATTAAAAGCCCCGCTCCGGCGGGGTTTTGCTTTTTAAGCGGCTGGAAGATGAATGACTGTCCACGACGCTATACCCAAAAGAAAGCGGCTTACCGGTCAGCTTCACACATTGCTTAACTGGCGCACAAGATGGATGAGCGTCCGCGTAGCGCCTTCGCGTAACGTATGGCGAGCGAAGCGTTATCCGCCCACTCATAATGGTGCGGCTTTGACCAATGACAAAGCGGCCCGGCGCTTCGTCTCTCTATAATCAGGCCCGTTTTTCTTCTTACTGGTCTAAAGCGATGGCTTATCAACTCAACCTTAACTGGCCCGAATTCTTGGCAACTTACTGGCAGAAAAAACCTGTCGTCCTGAAGCGCGCGTTTGCGAATTTTATCGACCCCATCACGCCGGACGAGCTGGCCGGGCTTGCGATGGAGGCGGAAGTGGATAGCCGGCTGGTGAGTTTTAAGCACGGCCAGTGGCAGGCCAGTAACGGGCCGTTTGAAGATTTCGATAATCTGGGCGAAACCGGCTGGTCGCTGCTGGCGCAGGCCGTCAACCACTGGCACGCGCCGTCTGCCGAGCTGGTGCGCCCGTTCCGCGCGCTGCCCGACTGGCGTCTGGATGACCTGATGATCTCTTTCTCCGTTCCCGGCGGCGGCGTGGGTCCGCATATCGATCAGTATGATGTGTTCATCATTCAGGGGATGGGCAGTCGCCGTTGGCGCGTGGGCGACAAGCTGCCGATGCGGCAGTTTTGTCCGCACCCGGCGCTGCTTCACGTTGACCCGTTCACCCCGATTATTGATGAAGATCTGGAGCCGGGCGACATCCTCTATATTCCGCCCGGCTTTCCACACGATGGCGTCACGCATGAAACCGCGTTGAACTATTCTGTCGGTTTCCGCGGGCCAAACGGCAGGGATCTGGTGAGCAGTTTCGCCGACTACGCGCTGGAAAACGACCTCGGCGGCGAGCATTACAGCGATCCGGATTTAACCTGCCGGGAACATCCGGGCCGGGTGGAAGCGTATGAGCTGGATCGCCTGCGTGAAATGATGATCGCCATGATCAACCAGCCCGCCGATTTTAAACAGTGGTTTGGCCGCTTCATCACCACGCCGCGCCACGAACTGGACATCGCGCCTGCTGAGCCGCCTTACGCAACGCAAGAGATTGTCGAAGCCCTGAAGGCCGGGGAAGTGCTGACGC
Source organism: Franconibacter daqui (assembly GCF_014644275.1). NCBI lineage: Bacteria > Pseudomonadati > Pseudomonadota > Gammaproteobacteria > Enterobacterales > Enterobacteriaceae > Franconibacter > Franconibacter daqui. The sequence continues at coordinate 141,419 of NZ_BMKJ01000002.1, forward strand.
GCCTGAACGGGCTGCGGGTGCTGAACGTTGACGAGACCATTTTTATCAATAGCGAGCGGCTGGAGACGGCTGACCTGAAAGCCGCCGATGCGCTATGCCGTTACACCTTAATCAGCCAGCAAGAGCTAGGCGAAGCGGTTGATAACCCTGTATTTATGGCGGAGTTAACCGAACTGGTGAACCAGGGGTACTGGTACTTCGACGAGTAACAGCAACACAGCGCCATCAGAAACCCCACCCCGCAGCGCCGCGGGGTAGGGTTTTTTCTTACTACGCCGGCGTCAGTTCAGCGGCGTGCTGTTGCAATTCGCTGACGAATTTTTCCTGCCAGGCGGTGGGCGAAACGATGCGGATTTCCGGCAGCCAGTAGCGCACCCAGCGGAACAGCAACTGCGGGTCTGTCACCGAGGTCGATAACGTAACGCCGCCGTTAGGGTGGGTGCGTTCAATCTGCTGATGCGGGAACAGGGGACGACGTTGCAGATAACTGGCCGCTTTGGGCGTTGCTTCCAGCACAACGGTAGTCCGTTCACCAAACCAGATGCCGTTCTCTTCATGGATAGCGTTAAGCCGCGCTGTCTCCATGACAAAGGTTTGCGGGTAAACCTGTAGCCGTTGAATTTTCGCCAGTTCGAACGCCTTCATTCTCTCCGCTTCGCAGGCGGCCAGGTACCAAAGCCCGCTTTGATTAATCAGCTTATAAGGTTGCGCCAGCCGGGGTTTGCTTTTATAGGTGAATCCCACCAGTTGCCGCCTGGCGATGGCTTGTTTTAAATCGTGCAGGACGCTTTCAACCGCGCTGTTATTGCGCGTGCTGTTGCCCTTAATCATCAGGGTCTCACGGTGGTTAAGCGCTTCGCGCAGCTTTTTACCATCAGCGTCGGGAAAGAGTTTCGCCACATCGGTAAGCTGGGCGAATTCGCTTAGCTGGGAGTAGCTCAGGCCGGGCTGAAGCGTCGCCGCCAGACGATATTTGCCGGGCGAAATCTCATCCACGAGGTGGGCAATGCGGGAAATATCCCGGTAGGCAGTGCGGGGGGTGATGGCGTACGTTTCGCACAGCCAGTTTTTATCCAGCGTTTTTCCCTGGTAAAGCCGCTCGAAAATGCCAGACAGCCGCTCAATCAGAATCTGATGCTTCGCTGCTTTCGCTTCGCTGCTCATACTTTTCCTTACTCTGTGTTCGGCGCAAACAAATGTCCGCAGCGTTAATCTCGTCGTCACAAAAGGAAACTATAACGGCGACGAATGACAGGCCGCGTCACTCTGAAATCTATATCGACACAAAAGAGCAAAAAGATGAGGGGATTTTGATGCTGTGATAGAAACAGGCAGCCACGGAGGTCGCTGCCTGAGGAGGGAATTACGCCGCCGCTTCTTCTTCAGCAAGGCGTACCTGCGCGTCTTCAACAATCGCTTCCAGTTCGCTGAGCATGTGCTCGACATTAAATTCGCGATGTTCAGACAACGGTGCGGCAAGCGTAGCCGGTTGATGAGTCTTCATTTCTGAGCTTTTCATGGTTTTCATAATCTATTCAATACGTTTGAACGGCGGGTTACACCGGTAAATCAATCAACAATGCGCGCAGCGGCGTATCGGCAACAATGGTCAAATTAGCTTCGTCGCGAATAAACGCGCCGTCGCCGCAGGCGAGCGCTTCTTTCTCTTCCGCAGGCGTCACGGCATGAAACTGGCCGTGGATAGACTGCAAATAGGCGCGCGGCCCGTGCAGCGTAAAATCGAGCCGTTCGCCTTTATCCAGCTCAATGTGATGCAGCCAGACCTGCTGGCGCAACTGCAAACTCTGCTCTGCGCCGTCTGGCGAAGCGATAAGCTGGCGTGCCGCCTCCGCCAGCGTTATTTTCTGCACCGCCGGGTTTTCCCGCTCGGGGCAGGCATCGAGCCAGAGCTGCATACGGGTGAGCGATTTATCCTTGCTCAGGTTATGTTCGCTGTAGCTGATGCCAGGCTGCGTGGAGAGCAGCAGCGCATCGCCGGCTTTCGCCTGCACATGGTTGCCTTCGCTGTCGCGGTATTCCGCTTCACCTTCCAGAATGAGGTTCAGAATATCCACTTTCGGGTAGGTGCGTGGCTGGAAGGCGGCGCCGGGCGCCAACACCTCCTGATTAAGCACGCGCAGGGACGCGTAGCCCAGCAGTTTCGGGTCGAAGTAGTGTCCAAAGGAAAAGGTATAGCGAGCCTGCAGCCATCCATAGTCAGCTTGCCCGCACTGTTTGGCTGTTCTCGTCGTAATCATGTTCTTGACCTCTCTTTACTTGCTTTTATGGTAAAGGTCTGGACGGTGCAATGTTAGCCAGTTAATCTGCTGCCTATGTTCAAATTTCCTGAATGAGAACCCGATGGCTAAAGAAAGGGCGTTGACGCTGGAAGCATTAAGGGTAATGGACGCTATCGACAGGCGCGGCAGTTTTGCCGCTGCGGCGGATGAGTTAGGGCGCGTGCCGTCTGCGTTAAGCTATACCATGCAAAAGCTTGAAGAAGAACTCGACGTAGTGCTGTTTGACCGCTCCGGGCACCGCACCAAATTCACTAATGTCGGCCGGATGCTGCTTGAGCGCGGTCGCGTGTTGTTAGAAGCGGCGGATAAGCTCACAACAGATGCCGAAGCGCTGGCCCGCGGTTGGGAAACTCACCTGACGATAGTCGCCGAAGCGCTTGTTCCCACCTCCACGCTCTTCCCGCTGGTGGATAAGCTTGCGGAAAAGGCTAACACCCAACTTTCTATTATTACCGAGGTCCTGGCGGGCGCGTGGGAGCGGCTGGAGCAGGGGCGGGCGGATATCGTCATTGCGCCGGACATGCATTTCCGCTCTTCGTCGGAAATCAACTCCCGCAAGCTTTATAAAGTGATGAACGTGTATGTCGCCGCGCCGGATCATCCTATCCATCAGGAGCCGGAGCCGCTCTCGGAAGTCACTCGCGTGAAGTATCGCGGCGTGGCGGTGGCGGACACCGCGCGTGAAAGGCCGGTGTTGACGGTACAGCTGCTCGATAAGCAGCCGCGCCTGACGGTAACGTCGATTGAAGATAAACGCCAGGCGCTGCTGGCGGGGCTGGGCGTGGCGACGATGCCTTATGCGATGGTGGAAAAAGATATCGCGGAAGGCCGACTGCGCGTGGTTAGCCCGGAATACACCAATGAAATCGATATCATTATGGCCTGGCGGCGCGACAGTATGGGCGAAGCCAAGGCCTGGTGCCTGCGTGAAATTCCGAAGCTGTTTTCAGGAAGACACTGACGCCTGATGACGCCATTGCAGCGTGGCCGGAAGGTGGCGTTGCAGCGGCGTCGGGTCATTCTCATCCACCAGTTGGGTCAGCATTTCAAAGCAGTGGTACGCCAGCTGGCGGCAGTCCTGCTGTACCGTATCAATGCGCACCGAAAGCGAATCATAAAGATAGTGATCGTCAAAGCTGGCGAGATGGATATCGCTTTCCAGTAAACCGTGCTGGCTCATGTAGCGCAGCACCCCTTCCAGCAAGCCGCAGGCGGCGGTAAAGAGCGCTTTGGGCGGGCGCCCCAGCCTGGCGCACAGGGCGGCGAACATCTCGTAACCGCTGCTTGGGTGATAATTGCCGTGAATAATCCACTCCGGTCGCAGCGCCACGCCCGCCCGCTCAAGCCCCTGCTTAAAACCTTCAAGCCGGTCTTTCGTCGGCGAAAGCCTGGGCTGGCCGCCAAGAAAATAGATCTCGTCAGGATGGGCGCGCGCTACCCGCTCAACCAGTTCGGCGGTGGGCGTCACGGAATCGGTCATCACCAGCGGCAGGCGAGTATCGCTCATGTGGCGGTCAAACAGCACGACCGGCAACTGCTCGCTGAGTTTCACGTAATCGCTGTCGCTTAGCATGCTGGAGGCGACAATCAGCCCGTCTACCTGGCGCGCCACAAGGTTGTTCACCACCACCGTTTCCTGACCGGGGTTCTCATCGGTGCAGGAGATAAGCAATTGCAGGCCCGCTTCGCGGCAGAGGTTTTCCAGTTCGTAAGAGAAAACGGCGAAACCATAGTTGGTGATTTCCGGCACCACCAGCCCCAGCGTATGACTGCGGTTTTCCCGCAGCAGGCGAGCGTGAATGCTGGGTTGATAGTGCTGCTGCTGGGCGATAGTAAGCACGCGCTCACGTGTCTCTTGCGCGACGCGCAGCTCTTTGCCCCGTCCGTTGAGCACCAGGCTGGCGGTGGCTTTGGAGACCCCCGCCAGCGCGGCGATATCACTAATAGTAACGCGTTTGGTTTTTCTCACGGCGATGCACTGGTCAGGAAAAAGGGACCGTCATTCTACCATGCAGGGGCGCAACGACCAGTAGCGGGCCCGCAGTTCTGCGCTGCCGCTGAAAGTCAGCTGCGCCGGCTGCGTGGGAAAATAGCGGCTGCTCATGACCCCTTCGCCTTCATTGATAAAGATCTCAACGCTGGAGCTATCGCACAATATTTGCAGTTTATGCGCGTCGCCCTGCCAGTAGCGGTAAAGCCATTCGCCGGTTTGCAGGCTTCTGCGCGCGAGGCGCAACGCGTCGCGCCGCCATTCCACGAGCAAGGTATCGGCGAAGTTAAGCGTGACGTCGCCCGCGCTTTCCAGTTCCAGTTCCAGCTCAAGGCGTTGCGCGTTAAGCGCCGGCGCCGCAGCGGCGTTGCCCTGGTAACGCTCTTCTTCGCCGCGCAGCGCCTGAAGCTCGCGCACCGGCTGCTGATACAGCTTGCCGTTTTGCTCAGAAAGCTCACGCACGCAGGTCATCTGGTGGATCCAGCCATACGCGGTCGTGGGCTGGTGCATCTCTTCGCCATCCGGCACCCCCATCCAGCCCACCAGCAGCCGTCTGCCGTCGGCCGTCAGCGTGGTTTGCGGCGCGTAAAACTCAAACCCGGCGTCAATCTCATTTAGCGGGCCGTGCTGAAACGAGGCGCGCGCATAGTCAAACTCGCCGCTCAGATAAGCGCTGGGGTGAGCATTCAGAAAGCGCTTTTCCTCACGCTCAACGCCCTGCGGGCAGCAGAGAAGAAACGTTTTTCCGCCGAGGGCGAAAAGATCCGGACACTCCCACATGTAACCCGCATCACCAATGCCGTTCAGGCCGCTGCCGGCGATTTCGCCCAGGCTCTGCCAGTTCCACAAGTTTTCCGAGCGCAGCAACAGCACTTTGCCCTGCAGTTCGAGGTCCTGCGCGCCCAGCACCATGTACCAGTGATGTTCATGCCGCCACACTTTCGGGTCGCGGACGTGGCCGGTATAACCGCCCGGCAGCGGCACCACCGGCCCCCGTTTATCGAAGCCCCCTTCGGCGTTTTGCACCGCGAGACACTGCCAGGCGGTGCGTCCGCCGTCATCGAACTTTACGTTGCCTGTATAGCACAGCGTAAGCTTACCCTGGTTATCCACCGCGCTGCCGGAGTAGCAGCCGTTGCGGTCATACTCTTCATCGGGCATCAGGGCGATGGGCTCGTGCCGCCACTGCACTAAATCCGCCGAGCTCCAGTGACCCCAGCATTTGTACTTATGCTCACAGCCAAGCGGGTTCCACTGGTAAAACAGGTGGTAGCGCCCCTGGAAGTGGATAAATCCGTTCGGGTCGTTTAACAGCCCGGTGACCGGGGCGAGATGCCAGGCCGGGTAGTGGTCGTCACGCAGCGCCTGCGGCTGACCTTTCATCACTGCCTGCAAAATCGCAGGCAGCCGCGTTGTCGAAGCCATTATTCAGAATCCGTTTTGTATTTCAGCAGATAAGAAACGACAAAGGCGACGCAAAAAGCGATAACCATGCCGATGGCGTAATTCAGCAGCGAGCTGGCCTGCACAATGGCCATGCCGGGAATGCCGGTCAGGCCTACGGCGGTCATATAGACGTGAACGGAGACGACCCACGCGCCGCCCGCCGCGCCGCCGATAAGCCCGGCGATGAAAGGCTTCATAAAGCGCAGGTTGATGCCGAAAATGGCCGCTTCGGTAATGCCGAGCAGCGCCGAGAAGCCGGAAGGCAGGGTAATGGCCTTGATTTTAGGATCTTTCGTTTTAAACCACACCGCCAGACAAGCGCCGCCCTGCGCCACGTTCGCCATCGCCCAGATGGGCAACAGGAAATTCACGCCGATAGAAGGGTTGCCGAGCAGCCCCGCTTCGATGGCGTGAAAACTGTGGTGCACGCCGGTAATCACGATAACGGAATAGAGCCCGCCGAAGAGCAGACCCGCCAGCCAGCCGGCGTGGGCGATGAGCGTGCTTAGCACGAAAGAGATGCCGTCGCCCAGGGCCCGGCCCGCCGGGCCAATCACCAGCAGCGCGATAAAGCCGGAGATAATCACGGTAAAGAAGGGCGTTAAGATAAGATCGAGCGCATCCGGAATAACGCGGCGCAGCTGCTTTTCCACCAGACTCATAAACCATACCGCCAGCAGCACCGGGAAAACCGTGCCCTGGTAGCCTATCATCGCCACCTCAATGCCGAAGAAGTTCATGGTGTGGAAGCCTGCCGCCACCCCCCAGGCGTTAGTCAGCGCCGGGTGGGTGAGGATGCCGCCGAGCGTCGCGCCAAGGTAAGGGTTGCCGCCGAATTCACGCGCCGCGGTAAAACCGATAAGTATCGGCAGAATGATAAACGCCGCCGAGCTGCACATATCCAGCATGATGTAGAGCGCGTTATCCGGGTTGACCCAGCCGTAGGTTTTCACCATGCCGAGCAAGCCCATCAGCAGGCCGGAGGCGACAATCGCCGGGATTATCGGTACGAAAATATTCGAAAGCAGGCGCGCCACGCGCTGGAACGGGTTGAGCTTGCGCGCGGCGGCGTTCGCGGCTTCCGTTTTGCTCGATTCGTTAATGCCTGCGACCTGAATAAACGCGGCGTAAACTTTATTCACCACGCCGGTGCCGAAAATCACCTGCAACTGACCGGCATTGCGAAAGCAGCCTTTCACTCCGTCCACCTTGCCGATGGCGGCGGTATCGGCTTTCGCGTCGTCCGCCAGCACCAGACGAAGGCGCGTGGCGCAGTGGGCTGCGCTGGCGATATTTTCCTTGCCGCCCAGCAGCGGCAGCAGCGCGCGGGCAATCTGTTCAAAATCCATAACAACCTCTGTCTTATCGTTTTGGTAGTCTCAGCCCGGGAGAAGCGGCCCCGGAAGGGGCCGTGCTGTCAGAACCAGGTTTCCATCTGTACGCCGAAGTTCCACTCGCCGCCGGCAGCGAAACCGCTGCTGCCGAAAGCGTCGCCGCTGGCATAGTTATCCAGACGGTGATCCCAGTCCATCCAGGTGGCGAAAAGACGCAGTTCGGGGCGTTTGAGGAATTCGCCCACGTCGCTGGCTTTAAGCGTCGGCGCGACGGTGAGTTTATAGAAGTTACCGCTGACGGCGTTGCGGCTGTTGTAACCTTCCGGCCGCAGGTCCATGTACTGGTAGGTGCCTTCGTACTGCATCTCGAAGTTCTGGGTTATTTCCTGAATCAGGCGCGCGTTGACGGTCGCCCATTCGTAGCTGTCGCCCTTCACGTAGCGATCCTTGCTGCTCTGCGCCAGCACCGCCGGTGCGATGTGCCAGCCGCCGCCGAGCGGCGTGATGCCGTAGCTTGCCAGCCGCCAGGTGTCCGCTTCCGGCAGCAGCGCGCCGTCGGCGCCGATGGTTTTCACCTCGGCGCCCAGCCCGTGGCCATACAGCAGCGCGGTTTTCGAGGAGCCTTCACGCAGGCCGTAGAAGCTTTCGTTATGCAGGCCGAGCAGCGCATGAACGCCATGCTCCGCCGCATCGCCCTTCACTTCGTTGCCTTCCAGGTCGAGGCGGTCTTCATTATCTTTGGCGCGCATGCCGCTTACCATCAGCTGCACCGGGCCGAAGTAGTTATTCAGCGTCAGGATGTAGTTCTGGGCGGTGTTTTCGCTGTTTTCGGTATCGCCGAAGGTGCGGCCATAGAGCGAGAAGTTGCTGCGCGCCTCGTCGCTCCACGTCATGTCATAAATCCCGGCGCCGGTACCGGCCAAGAACACCACGTCAGAGTCGAGCCAGTGAATATCGTAGTTATCACGGTCAAAGCGTTTGCCCGCCCAGACGGTGGCGTCCTTGAACGCGCCGGTAAAGGTGGGCAGATGGCCGAGTTCCGTAAAGGCCTGGCGGACGTTGAGATCGCTGCTTTCGGCGGTCCAGTCGTTGTAAGTGCGCTGTCCGTCGGCAAGCATGACCTTAAAGCGCGTAGTGGCGCCGTTTGCGAGCGTTTGCTTATGCTCAAGGTTCATCTCGACGTAGGTATCCGGCTCGTTGCCCAGACGGCCTACGTGGCCGCCGGTCTCCCCGGCAGGGGTGACGGTCGGGCCGCCCTGGGTTTTGGTGGCGGAGTCGTTCATCAACAGACCGGAGCGGGCGTAGCCGTGGAATTCAAAACCGCCTTCGTCGCTCGCTTTTTGCTCAAGCTTTGCGGTGCGTTGCTCGACCTGCGCGGCGGCGGTACGGGTCTGCTGCTGCGCGGCGGCCAGTTCGCGAGCCTGTTTCTCTGCCGCTTCGGCGCGGGTTTCGGCGGCGTTGGCGCGCTGTTCCGCCGCCTGAAGACGCTGCTCCAGCGCGGCGAGACGCGCTTCAATGCTGCTCATGCTGGCATCGCCCCAGGCCGGGCCGGAACCGAGCAACAGGCCAAGGGTGACGGCGAGCGTGGTTTTTTTCATCGTTTTGCATCCGTGATAAAGAGGTATCGTCATTATGTAAGTTTGCTAAACCGGTTTAGGTTTAAATCATAATCACGGTTAATTTTGCAGGGCAATGAAAAGTGCTAAACCGATTTAGTGAATGTGAGACGGGTCGCAAAACGAGCCGCGAACGCGGCCCGGGATCAGGCAAGCTGTTGCTGAAGCTGATGAAAATAAGGCAGGGCGGTCATAGCCCCTCTGGCGGTAGTGGCGAGCGCGCCGCAGATTTGCGCGCTGGCGAGACAGGCGGCGAGCTCCGCTTCGTTTTGCGGCAGGCCGCGCTCCGCCAGCCCGGATAACAGCCCGGCGACAAACGCATCGCCTGCGCCCGTTGTATCGACGCTTACTACCGGCAGCGTTGGGTAATGGCGAATGTCGTTGCGGTGCCAGGCCAGCACTCCGGCTTTGCCCTGCGTCACCAGCAGAAGTTCAATAGCGTAAGTCTCAGCAAGGCGCGCCAAGCTGGTTTTTATCTCTGTCGACCCGGCGATAAGCCACAGCTCTTCTTCTGAAAGCTTAACCACATGCGCCTGCTTCAGCGCCTGCGACAGGCACTGGCGTAACAAGGCCGGGTCGTGCCAGAGGTCTTCGCGGATGTTCGGGTCGAAAGAGACAAAACCGCCCGCCGCGCGCATGCGCTCCATCGCCGTAAAGGCCGCGGTGCGAGAAGGTTCGGCGCTCAAAGCAATAGAGCAACAGTGAAGCCATTCTCCCGCCTGGAAAGGCGGCAAATCGCTTGTTTCCAGAAACAGGTCAGCGCTTGGTCGCACCATAAAAGTAAAAGAGCGTTCGCCTTCATCATCCAGCGCCACTACTACGGTAGAGGTGCGATGAGAGGCATCAGTACGCATAAACCTGATATCCACGTTTTCATGGTTAAGTGTGCGCTGCATAAAACGGCCAAAAGGATCGTCGCCAACCCTGCCGATAAATCCGCTACGGCCGTTAAGCCGCGCCACGCCGACCGCCACATTCGCCGGCGCGCCGCCCGGGCATTGTAAAAGCCGCCCCTCGCCATCCGGCAGTAAATCCACTACTGCATCGCCGAGCACCCATACTTTCGCCGTCATCAATTTGCTCCTTAAAGGTTGTCGCTAAACTTTTGTTAAACCGTTTTAGCAAATTAATTGGCTTTCAGCGAGTGGGGAATAACAAGATAGAAGGGGAAACGCCGCAGAAAAGCGGCGTCGGGAGATCAGGTGATGTGTTTAGGGTTCGGTCCGAAGCGGTTTTCGCCCGGAGTGCTGTCCTGGCAGTTAAACGCCAGAATGATAAGCCAGCCTACAATCGGGATAATAAGCAGCAGCAGCCACCAGGCGGAACGATCGGTGTCATGCAGCCGCCGGAACTGCACCGCCCACCAGGGGAGGAACACCAGCAGACCATAAATTGCAGTCAGTATGCCTTCATCCCCCGCCACGCGCAGCCCCAGCATTTTATCAACCATGCTGAGCACGCCGGTCAGGATGATGTTGACCAGAATAAACATCCAGTACTCTTTGCGGCGCGCCCGGCCACTGAAGCCAATGTAGTTTCTTAAAACTTTAAAATACCAGTCCATCATATGCTTTCGCCTCGTCTGAACATCAATCGCTTGTTTTATAAGCGATAGTGAAAGCGTAGACGGGAATCAGCGGCGGGTAAATGAGACGCGGGGAAGGAAAGCGGCGCCCGTGACGGCGCGCCGGAAAGTTTAGCGGAATCGTTCGTCGCGACCGTGCGGTTCGTCGAGATCCTGCCACGGCCCGATGGAAATAATACCCGTCGGGTTAATGGTTTTGTGGCTACGGAAATAGTGATTGCGAATATGGTCGAAATTAACCGTCTCCGCCACGCCCGGCATCTGATAAATATCGCGCAGGAAGCCATGCAGGTTCAGGTAGTCACTGATGCGGTGCTTATCGCATTTGAAATGCGTGACATAGACCGGGTCGAAGCGCACAAGCGTCGTCCACAGGCGAATATCCGCCTCGGTGAGCTGGTTGCCGGTCAGGAAGCGGTGCTGACCGAGAATTTGCTCAAGGCGGGAAAGTGAAGCGAAAACGCCATTCACCGCCTCGTCATAGGCCTCCTGGCTGGTGGCGAAGCCCGCTTTATAGACACCGTTATTGACCGTGTCGTAGATCCAGCCGTTCAGCTCGTCAATCTGCCCGCGCAGAGCCTGCGGGTAGTAGTCCCCGGCGCGTGCGCCCAGCGCGTCGAAAGCGCCGTTAAACATGCGGATAATGTCCGCCGATTCGTTGCTGACGATAGTCTGCGTCTTTTTATCCCACAGCACCGGCACCGTTACGCGCCCGGTGTAATGCTCGTCGGCGTGCAGATAGAGCTGATAAAGAAATTCGTTCTGATAGAGGCGGTCACCGGTGGCATCAGGGAAACTGTCATCAAAGGTCCAGCCATCCTGCAGCATCAGCGGGTGCACGACCGAAACGTCGATAAACGGCTCAAGCCCTTTGAGCTTGCGCATAATCAGCGTGCGATGCGCCCAGGGGCAGGCGAGGGAGACATACAGGTGATAGCGATCTTTCTCGGCGGCAAAACCGCCTTTACCGGTCGGCCCCGGCTCGCCGTCGGCGGTAAGCCAGTTGCGCCAGGCGGATTCAGAGCGTTTAAAACGCCCGCCGGTGGATTTGGTGTCATACCACGTGTCGTGCCAGACGCCGTCGATAAGTTGTCCCATCTCTTTTCCTCCCGTTTTCCTTCGCTTTGCCTGTCGCATCGCTTCAGCGTAAAAGTGAAAAGCGAGGAATAAACTCCTCGCTTTTGATGATTTCAGTATAGAAGCCTTACCACTTTTTATTCAGCACGCGGTCAAGGCTGAACGCGCCTGGCCCGGTGATGGCCAGCAGCAGAAAACCGCCAGCAATGGTCAAGTTTTTCATGAACATAATCGAGTTCGGCGCCTGCGAGAAGTCGATGTGGAAGATAAAGGCCGTCATCAGCGTGAACAGGGCGGTGATGATGGCGGTGGTGCGCGTCAGGAAACCGAAAATAATCGCCAGACCGCCGCCGAACTCAAGCAGGATAGTCAACGGCAGGAAGAAGCCCGGTACGCCCATCGCTTCCATATACTGCTGTGTGCCCGCATAACCGGTGATTTTGCCCCAGCCCGCCACGATGAACAGAATCGGCATCAGAATACGTGCTACCAGAATACCAACATCTTCGAATTTTTTCATTTCTCTCTCCAGTGCGCCTTATTACAGGTGCTTAAAACAATCTATTGATTAGATAAGATTTTTTGTTTTGATTACCGAAGTAATCCTGATGGAGAGAATCATAAGCGGCGGAGAAAAAGATTGTTAGCAAGGAAAACTGTTAATCTTTTTCAAATTAGATGAACAAGGCAAGAGGGGCGCTTTCCTCTCCCGCAGGAGAGGAAGCGTTAGTGGATTTGCTTGTGCATGGTGTTTTTAAGCAACCGCCATGCGCTCCAGCCGGCAAAGGCGCGTTTGCCCCAGCGCAGCAGAAAGTTCGGGTTGCGGACGCTCCAGATAGCCATAAAGCTGCTGCCCACCAGCAGCCACGATCGCAGGCTGAGAATCGTATTCCAGCCGCGGTCATAGGCGCCGGTCGACTCCAGCCACTCGCGGCGGCTGGCGGAGAGATCCAGCCGCTGTTGCTGGATCTGGCTTAACAGGAACGCTTTACGTCTTTCACGTTCCTTTTTACTCATGGGGTTTATCCTCAAGCAGCGCGCGGTCGTTCGCCAGCTCGCCGCGGGTATGCCGCAAAAGCGTCGACTGGCGTGATTTCTTCAGTGCCCATACGCCGCATATTATCGCGAGAATGAACAACACGGCGGTGGTTGCGATAATCGCGTTAAGTCGATACTGCGCATCGACTGCCCAGATAATCAATACCATCAGGCTCATCAGGCCAAAAGCGGCGAACAGCATGGTCAGGCCTAACATCAGGAGAAGCTGGATGACGTTTGCTTTCTCTTCTTCCAGCTCCACCACGGCGAGACGTAAGCGGGTTTCCACCATCTCTACAATGATGGTGACCATACGCTGTCCAATGCCAAGAACGCTTTTTCCTGGGCCCTGAGGCGGTACGTGACGAGTCTCAGCCATAATCAACGACGCGTCAGTAGCATGCCCAGCACGACGCCCACAGCGGCGCCAATACCGACGCCAGTCCACGGGTTCGCACGAACATAATCTTCAGCCCGGGCCGCCGCTTCACGGGTCTGTTTCGCGATAATATCGCCGGTATCGCTCAGTTGAGAGCGGGTATCTTTCAGTGCGCGCTCTGCTTTGCTGCGCAGCTTGCTCATCTCTTCTTTCGATTTATCGCCTGAGGAAGAGAGCACCTCTTCCAGCGTGTCAGCCAGGGATTTCAACTCAGCGCGCAGATGATCTGTGGTTGTATCTTTTGACATAATTCTCTCCAGTGAGTGAGGGGTATCCATAAACTCAGTAGTCACGAGCTTTTAACGCTTTAAGCTCCTGCTCAGCCTCGTGAAGCTTCTGCTGGCGCCGGGCGATCTTTTCGGCATCGCCTTTTTGCTTCGCCTCGCTAAGCTCCGCTTTACGTTCCGACACTTCCGCTTCTTTCTCGGCCACCGCTTTACGATGGTCGGCGCGAAGATTGCTGTCACGGCAATTCGCGCGAACCTCGCTTAGCGCTTTGTTCAGTCCATCGATGCGGCTCTGGTTGTGGTGCTTCTCCGCATAGTGGATTTCACGCTGTATTTCCTGTTCCTTTTCCTGGCACAGGGAGACGGCGTGGCTTGCCGTGGCGACTGAAAAAAGGGCTAATGTCAGTACGGTGCGGTAATGCATAGTGAAAACTTTCCTTTGTGTCACAGCGCCGGTAAAGGCCTGTGATTATCCAGTTGCGTATTCTGCGCAGGGAAACCAAAGGGATGCGCTGACTTAAGCATAGTAAGTAATAGCGCAAACCCCAAAGTCAGTGAAAAGATTCAGATTAATAGCGAAGGGCTAGCCAAGCTGGCGAAAATCGTGACGCAGGCGGTTAAGCCAACCCGGGCCCGGCGCGTCTTCATCCTGTTGCGCGATGATAAAACCGCGCGGCAGGGTGCGGTAAAGCACCTCGCGGGCGGCGGCGCTCTGGTCGCTGGAGTCAAACTTAATCAGCAGCGTATCTTTTTGCGGGGTAATGCTTTTGAAGCGGATGCCGTTGGCGTCCAGATGATGCCAGACGGAAAAGCCATCGGGGATAACGGCGCCTTGCGACGCAGCGCGGATCTCAAGCGTCGACTCCTGCTTCTGCATGGCCAGAAACAGAAGCGCGCTCAGGGCCACCGCGGCGGCAATCAGCGTGACAGAGAGAGATCGTAGAAAAATCCTTTTCAGCGCCATTCCTTAGCCTCGGTTTCCATATTTTTTCTTCCACAAAACCACCAGCGAGCCAATCAGGCCGAACACCAGCAGCACCACCGGCAGCAGCATCAGGCAGGACATCAGCGCATCCTCATACTTCAAAAAGACCGGCGTCTTGCCAAGCAGGTAGCCAAGGGTAGTAAGGATAAGCACCCACAGCAGACCGCTTATCCAGTTGAAGAACTGAAAGCGCGCGCTGTTCAGTCCAGAAAGGCCAGCGATGGTCGGCAGCAGCGTGCGGACAAAAGCGATAAAGCGGGCAATCAGCAACGCGGACAAACCGTGTTTGTGAAACAGGTGATGGGCGCGCTGATGATAGTGAGCGGGCAGATGCGAAAGCCAGTTCTGCACCAGCCGCGTGTTGCCGAGCCATCGTCCCTGAATGTAGCTAAGCCAGCAGCCGAGGCTCGCCGCCGCGGTTAACAGCAGCACGGTTTGCGGATAGCCCATGGCCCCCTTGGCGATAAGCACGCCCACCAACACCAGCAGGCTGTCGCCCGGTAAAAACGCGGCGGGCAGCAGGCCGTTTTCAAGAAACAGGATCATAAACAGCACGAAATAGAGCATGCCAATCATGGATGGATTGGCGAGGGTCTCATAATCCTGGCTCCACAAGGCGTTGAGTAATTGGGTCAAAAGTTCCATTCAGTGTTCCTGGCAACAGCGGTTAAAGCCAATGGTTACAGTTGAAGAGAACAGCGCGGCGACAGAAGTTATTTTGTAATGGCGTCGACACGGCTGTACTGATTCTGATGCCTTCACATTTCCTTGTGAACCTGGCACGGTGAGTGGGTACTTACCCGCTCAGCCACAATTTGCGTCTAATTGTAACAAAGCCCAAGGTTTTACGTCACAGAAATTGTGCTTTGTTAAAGATTGATTTTGCTTACCGAAGAGAAGGGTGGCGAGGGTATTTACAAACGCTGACACTATATACGTTTTGCTTACCCTCGCCCTGAGAGCGGCTATTTTACGCCGTTAGCGGCAGTATCGAGATGGACAACCGGATTTTCGGCAAAAAGATAGCGGTCGGCATTGAATTCAAAGTCATCGCTGGTTTCGTTGAACAACATCTGTTTGGTGTTTTCCAGATGCTGCCACATAGCCACTTTGGCGCCATGCGGGTCTTTACGAATCAAGGCCTTAAGAATTTTATCGTGATCGTCGCACCAGTTATCTACGGTGCGGGCGTCAATGTGTTCGTGCAGTTTTTTCCAGTACGGGTTATGAACGCGCTGAGTCCACATTTTTTCAACGATGGCGGCAAGCGCGGAGTTTTGCGTGGCGAGCGCAACCTGAACATGGAACTGCAAATCCCATTCAGAGTCGCGAAAGCACTGCTCTTTGCGCGCCATCTCCTGGATTTCCATCAGCTTGATAATGTCCTGCTTGGTCACCTGCGTGGCGGCAAACTCAGCGATATTGCTCTCGATAAGCTGACGCGCCTGAAGCAGTTCGAACGGACCGTAATTAGCGAACTCCAGCTGTTGCTCATCGACGGCGTTGTGATACTTCGCCTGGTTTGAGATGACGTGAATGCCGGAGCCTTTGCGCACCTCCACGTATCCTTCCACTTCCAGCATAATGATGGCTTCACGCACCACGGTGCGGCTGACATTTTTTTCATCAGCGATAAAACGTTCGGCGGGTAATTTTTCCCCAACCTGATAAACACCATCTTCAATGCGCTGCTTAAGTTCAGCGGCAAGCTGTTGATAAAGGCGACGAGATTCGGTGAGCTCCATAGACCACTCCAGTGAACAGCAAGACTGCTTAGATTTGTTATACCACTTTTGGCCTCTGCGCTCCACAACGCCAGAATGAAAAAGCCGCCCGCAGGCGGCTTTCGCGACGATTTATTAAGGTTGTGTGACGGGACCGCCAGTTCGCTGCTCTTGCTGCAGCTCAGCGGCAGGTTTGTTTTTCAGTACCGTCCAGATAACCAGCGCGCCCATCAGGTCAAACACGGCCAGTACGGCGAACAGCGGGCTAAAGCCAATGGTATCGGCCAGCGCGCCCACGACCAGCGCGAACAGGGTGCTCGCAGTCCAGGCCGCCATACCGGTCAGGCCGTTGGCAGTCGCCACTTCGTTACGGCCAAACACGTCGGAAGAGAGGGTAATCAGCGCGCCAGAGAGCGACTGGTGGGCAAAGCCGCCGATGCACAGCAGGCCGATAGCCACATAGGGGCTGGTGAACAGGCCGATCATGCCAGGGCCAATCATCAGCAGCGCGCCCATGGTCACCACCATTTTGCGCGAGACAATCAGGTTCACGCCGAACCAGCGCTGGAACAGCGGCGGCAGGTAGCCGCCCACGATGCAGCCGAGGTCGGCGAACAGCATCGGCATCCAGGCGAACATTGCAATCTCTTTCAGGTTAAAGCCGTAGACTTTAAACATGAACAGCGGGATCCAGGCGTTGAACGTACCCCAGGCCGGCTCCGCCAGGAAACGCGGCAGCGCGATACCCCAGAACTGACGGGTGCCAAGGATCTGCCACGGCGTCATCTTTTTCGCGTTATTGGTCTGGTGCTGCGCTTCCTGACCGCCAATGATGTATTCACGCTCTTCCTGGGTCAGCTTTTTCTGGTCGCGCGGGTGCTTGTAGAAAACCAGCCACGCCATCGCCCAGGCAAAGCTCAGTACGCCGGAGATAATAAACGCCATTTCCCAGCTGTGCATCACGATGGCCCACACGACCAGCGGCGGAGCAATCATCGCGCCGATAGAAGAGCCCACGTTAAAGTAGCCTACGGCGATTGAACGCTCTTTCGCGGGGAACCATTCGGAACTGGCTTTCAGGCCCGCCGGGATCATCGCCGCTTCCGCAGCGCCTACCGCGCCGCGCGCCAGCGCCAGACCGCCCCAGCTTCCCGCCAGCGCCGTGGCGCCGCAGAAGATAGCCCAGGTGACGGCGAAGAAGGCGTAACCGATTTTCGTGCCGAGAATATCAAGGATATAACCCGCAACCGGCTGCATCACGGTGTAGGCCGCGGAATACGCAGCGATAATATAAGAGTATTGCTGTGTGGAAATATGCAGCTCTTCCATCAATGTGGGCGCAGCCGCCGCCACGGTATTACGGGTCAGGTAGCCCAGCACGGTGCCCAGCGTCACCAGCGCAATCATGTACCATCGTAACCCTTTAATTTTACGCATTTCGAACCTCATCGTTGTGTCGTTTACCGTGCGTGACACGGTCGATCGCCTGACCTGTGGCATTGCATGTTTTAGGAGTGGACGTGGGCGGGAGAGATTTCCCGGTACGGCCGACCCTGCCAAAGCATTTATGAGTAAGTGCGGTATCCGTACCGTTAAATCCGGTGCATCTTCACCGGTAAAACATTCCGTGGGTTTATGTATCGCGACGGCAGCAAAGATAACTTGTCATACAGCTTTAAAAGTTGAGTGACATCACAAAAGCATTTTTCTTTGTAAGGGTACGTAAAGGCGGGCGGCAAGCCAGAGCTGGCGCGGTCTGGAGCGGGTTTTACTCCTAAAAAGGTAGATTATTTGTGAGGGATAATTGATCTAACTCACGAAATTATCCTCCGTCTATAGAAATTGGTGTGATAACTTTGTCAGCATCATGCTAACGCATCTGAATCACTCGCTCAGAGGAAGCATAAAATGACCCCGTTTATGACTGAAGATTTTCTGTTAGATACCGAATTTGCTCGCCGTCTGTACCATGATTACGCGAAAGATCAGCCGATTTTCGACTATCACTGCCACCTGCCGCCGCAGCAAATCGCCGAAAACTACCGTTTTAAAAACCTGTATGACATCTGGCTGAAAGGCGACCACTATAAATGGCGCGCCATGCGCACGAACGGCGTGCCGGAGCGCCTGTGTACCGGAGACGCCAGCGATCGCGAGAAGTTTGACGCCTGGGCCGCCACCGTGCCGCACACCATCGGTAACCCGCTTTATCACTGGACTCATCTGGAGTTGCGTCGCCCGTTTGGCATTACCGGCAAGCTGCTGTCGCCGAAAACGGCGGATGAAATCTGGACGCAGTGCAACGAGCTGCTGGCGCAGGATAGTTTCTCCGCGCGCGGAATCATGCAGCAGATGAATGTGAAAATGGTCGGCACCACCGACGATCCGGTGGATGATTTAAGCCACCACGCCGCCGTCGCCAAAGACAGCAGCTTCAGCATCAAGGTGCTGCCGAGCTGGCGCCCGGATAAAGCCTTCAACATTGAGCTGGCAACCTTTAACGATTACATGGCGAAGCTTGCTGAAGTCTCCGATACCGATATTCGCCGCTTCAGCGACCTGCAAACCGCGCTGACTAAGCGTCTGGATCACTTCGCCGCGCACGGCTGTAAAGTGTCCGACCATGCGCTGGACGTCGTGCTCTTCGCCGAAGCGAGCGAGGGCGAACTCGACAGCATCCTGGCGCGCCGTCTGGCGGGCGAAGCCTTAAGCGAGCGCGAAGTGGCGCAGTTTAAAACCGCCGTGCTGGTGTGGCTGGGCGCGGAATACGCCCGTCGCGGCTGGGTGCAGCAGTACCATATCGGCGCGCTGCGCAATAACAACCTGCGCCAGTTCAAGCTGCTGGGGCCGGATGTGGGCTTCGACTCCATCAACGACCGTCCGCTGGCGGAAGAGCTCTCTAAACTGCTCAGCAAGCAGAACGAAGAAAACCTGCTGCCGAAAACCATCCTGTACTGCCTGAACCCGCGCGATAACGAAGTGCTGGGCACCATGATTGGCAACTTCCAGGGCGAAGGCATGCCGGGCAAGATGCAGTTCGGCTCCGGCTGGTGGTTCAACGACCAGAAAGACGGCATGGAGCGTCAGATGACCCAGCTTGCGCAGCTCGGCCTGCTAAGCCGCTTTGTGGGCATGCTGACCGACAGCCGCAGCTTCCTCTCTTATACCCGCCACGAATATTTCCGCCGCATCCTTTGCCAGATGATTGGCCGCTGGGTGGAAGCGGGCGAAGCGCCGGGAGATATCGAGCTGCTGGGCGAGATGGTGAAAAACATCTGCTTCAACAATGCGCGCGACTACTTCGCCATTGAACTGAACTAACCACTGATTACATCAGGCCTTTGAGGTTGATATGCAATACATCAAGATCCATTCGCAGGACAATGTCGCAGTAGCGCTTGCGGATCTGGCGGAAGGGACCAGCGTGACGATCGACGACCAGAACGTCACGCTGCGGCAACCGGTGACGCGCGGCCATAAGTTTGCGCTGCGCGCCATCGCTCAGGGAGAAAACGTCGTTAAATATGGTTTGCCGATCGGTCATGCGCTGGCGGCTATCCAGCCGGGCGAGCACATTCACTCCCACAATGCCCGCACGAACCTGAGCGATCTGGACGAGTACAGCTATCAACCTGATATCCACGCGCTACAGGCGCAGGCGGGCGATCGCGACGTGCAGATCTACCGCCGCGCCAATGGCGACGTGGGGATCCGCAACGAACTCTGGATCCTGCCGACGGTGGGCTGCGTTAACGGCATCGCCCGTCAGATCCAGAATCGTTTTCTCAAAGAGAGCAACGACGCACAAGGCATTGATGGCGTATTCCTCTTCAGCCATACCTACGGCTGTTCCCAGCTGGGTGACGACCACATCAACACCCGCACCATGTTGCAGAACATGGTGCGTCACCCTAACGCGGGCGCGGTGTTGGTCATCGGCCTGGGCTGCGAGAACAACCAGGTGGACGCCTTCCGCGAAACGCTGGGCGACTTCGACCCGCAGCGCGTTCACTTCATGGTCTGCCAACACCAGGAAGACGAAGTGGAAGCGGGGCTTGAGCACCTGCGCGAGCTTTACGCGGCGATGCGCAACGATAAGCGCGAAGCGGGCAAGCTCAGCGAGCTGAAGTTTGGGCTGGAGTGCGGCGGTTCCGACGGGCTTTCGGGCATTACCGCAAACCCGATGCTCGGCCGCTTCTCCGATTATGTCATCGCCAACGGCGGCACCACGGTGCTGACCGAAGTGCCGGAAATGTTCGGCGCCGAGCAGATCCTGATGAGCCACTGTCGCGATGAATCGACGTTTGAAAAAACGGTCACCATGGTGAACGACTTCAAACAGTACTTCATCGCCCATAACCAGCCGATTTACGAAAACCCGTCGCCGGGAAACAAAGCGGGCGGTATTACCACGCTCGAAGAGAAATCGCTGGGCTGCACCCAGAAAGCGGGGCAGAGCCAGGTGGTGGACGTGCTGCGTTATGGCGAGCGGCTGAAAACGCCGGGGCTGAATTTGCTGAGCGCGCCGGGCAACGACGCCGTCGCCACCAGCGCATTAGCGGGCGCGGGCTGTCATATGGTGCTGTTCAGTACCGGCCGCGGCACGCCGTACGGCGGCTTTGTGCCGACGGTGAAAATCGCCACCAACAGCGAGCTGGCGGCGAAGAAACCGCACTGGATCGACTTCGACGCCGGTCAATTGCTGCACGGCACCGCCATGCCGCAGCTGCTGGAAAAGTTTGTCGATGTGATTGTCGATATCGCCAGCGGCAAGCAAACCTGCAACGAGCGTAACGACTTCCGCGAACTGGCGATTTTTAAAAGCGGCGTCACGTTATAAGTTCATCCGGCGCCTTTCGTGCTACGGCGGCGGTCCTTGCCGTAACGCGAAAAAGGTGGGTAAATGCGGGTATCGTGACAAAACGGCGCTTCGTTTCTAAGCGCCGTTTCTTTTTTAATCGCAAGGACTCCTCATGACTGCATACTGGCTGGCCCAGGGCGTTGGCGTGCTCGCCTTTTTGATAGGCATCACCACGTTTATTAACCGCGACGAACGACGCTTTAAAATGCAGCTCGCGCTCTACAGCGCCACCATTGGCGGGCATTTCTTCCTGATGGGGGCGATTCCTGCGGGCATGAGCGCGGAACTGAACGCCCTACGCACGCTTATCTCCATGCGCACCCGCAATCTGTGGGTGATGGTCATTTTTATTTTCCTCACGCTCACCCTTGGGTTGGTGAAGCTGCATCATCCCATCGAACTGCTGCCGATTATCGGCACCGTCGCCAGCACCTGGGCGCTGTTTCGCTGCAAAGGGTTAACTACCCGCTGCGTGATGTGGTGCTCCACCGCCTGCTGGGTAACGCACAACTTCTGGCTGGGCTCCATTGGCGGCACGCTGATTGAAGGCAGCTTTCTGGTCATGAACGGGGTCAACATCATTCGCTTCTGGCGCATGCAAAAAAGGGGGATCGATCCGTTTAAGATTGAAAAAGAGGTGGCTGAGAAGAGATAAGGGCTGGCGACGAACGCCGCCAGCCGCAGAAGTTAACTACGCAGCGCGTTCTGCGCCAGACGCTGGTCTTCCGCCTGGCAGGCTGCCGCGGTGAAGAGCACATCCGTTGAGGAGTTGAGCGCGGTTTCGCAGGAATCCTGCAGCACGCCGATAATAAAGCCTACCGCCACCACCTGCATCGCCACCTCGTTCGGGATGCCGAACATGTTGCACGCCAGCGGGATAAGCAGCAGCGAGCCGCCCGCCACGCCCGAAGCGCCGCAGGCGCACAGCGACGCCACCACGCTCAGCAGCAGCGCGGTGGGCAAGTCCACCGCAATACCCAGCGTATGCACCGCCGCCAGCGTCAGCACCGTAATGGTGATAGCCGCGCCCGCCATGTTGATCGTCGCGCCAAGCGGAATGGAGACGGAATAGGTGTCGCGATCCAGATTCAGCTTCTCACACAGCGCCATGTTGACCGGAATGTTGGCGGCGGAGCTGCGGGTGAAAAAGGCCGTTACGCCGCTTTCGCGCAGGCAGGCGAAGACCAGCGGGAAGGGGTTGCGGCGAATTTTAAAAAACACAATTAGTGGGTTAATCACCAGCGCCACCAACAGCATGCAGCCAATCAGCACCACCAGCAATTGCGCGTAGCCCCACAGCGTGGCGAAACCCGTCGTGGCGAGGGTGGAAGAGACCAGGCCGAAAATGCCGACTGGCGCAAAGCGAATCACCAGTTTCACCATAAAGGTGACGGCGTCCGACATGTCGTTAATGAAGTTTTTGGTGGTGTCGTTAGCATGGCGCAGCGCGAAGCCCAGACCCACCGCCCAGACCAGGATGCCGATATAGTTGCCTTTCAACAGCGCATCCACCGGGTTAGACACCATGCTCATCAGCAGGTCGCGCAGCACCTCGACGATGCCGCTCGGCGGCGTAATTTCTGTCGCGCCAGTGGTTAAATGCAGCGTAGAGGGGAAAAGAAAGCTAAAAAGCACCGCCGTCAGCGCAGCGGAGAAGGTGCCCAGCAGATAAAGCCAGAGAATAGGGCGAATGTTGGTTTTTTGTCCGTGCTTGTGGTTGGCGATAGAAGCCATGACCAGCACCAGCACCAGCACCGGCGCCACGGCTTTCAGCGCGCCGACAAACAGCGTACCGAGCAGCCCGACCGCGACGGCGGCAGGTTTAGAAAGCCAGGCGAGCAGGATGCCGAGCACCAGACCGACAAGTATTTGTTTTACAAGGCTGCCGCTCGCCAGGCGCTGCAACAGACCCCTCGATTGGGATTGCGTAGTCATGCGTATTTCCTTCAGATGTGATGTCGTTCCATCCCGTTCGCTCTCTTGGGTAACGTTTAATCAGGATGTAACAAAAGTTTGCATGGAGGAGTATAGGGATTTGCTGTGGCGAAGGAAGGGGATAGTGCTGGATTTTCAGCACTGCTCCCGTTTTTTAACTAGCTATTAACGTTATTGTGACAATATCAACACTTCTACTGTCGGGAACATTGCAAAAAAGGAGGTTTGCGACAGGAGATTCTTCCCGCCAGGGCGGGAAGAAGAGAGGATTATTCCATCTGCCCTTTTTTATCGTTACGGTGGTTAACCCAGGCGTTGATCAGCAGCGTCAGCGTCAGGATGCCGCCCACCACGCCAAGGGAGATGGCGATGGGGATATGGTAGAAGTCGACAATCAGCATCTTCACGCCGATAAACACCAGGATCACCGACAAGCCATATTTCAGCATGGAGAAGCGCTCCGCCACGCCCGCCAGCAAGAAGTACATGGCGCGCAGACCCAAAATCGCAAACAGGTTAGAGGTCAGCACGATAAACGGGTCGGTGGTCACCGCGAAAATCGCCGGGATACTGTCGACCGCGAAGATTACGTCGCTCAGCTCAACCAGGATCAGCACCAGCAGCAACGGCGTGGCGAACAGCAGGCCGTTCTTGCGTACAAAGAAATGTTCGCTTTCGATGCTGTCGGTCATTCGCAAGTGGCCGCGCAGCCAGCGCACCAGCGGCTTGTCGCCAATGCCCGCTTCATCCTCTTTCGCCAGCGCCATTTTCACGCCGGTAAAGAGCAGGAAGGCGCCAAACACATAGAGCAGCCAGTCAAACTGCGAAATCAGCCAGCTGCCGGCGAAGATCATAATCGTTCGCAGCACGATAGCGCCCAGCACGCCGTAGATCAGCACGCGGCGCTGCAATGCAGGCGGAATAGAAAAATAGCTGAACAGCATTAACCAGACGAAGACGTTGTCGACCGCCAGCGCTTTTTCAATCAGGTAGCCGGTAAGGAAGGCGAGCGCCTGAGCATCCGCGACCGCACGGCCTTCGGTGCCGGAGAGATACCACCAGAAGGCGGCGTTAAACAACAGGGAGAGCGAGACCCAGACAATCGACCAGACAGCTGCCTGCTTCATGGACATCGTATGGGCGCCACGGCGGCCCTGAAGCAGAAGGTCGATAGCCAGCATAATCACGACGACGACTGCGAAACCGCCCCACAACAGGGGAGTGCCGACACTATTCATAGGCAAAATTCCTTAAAAACAAAAACGGCTAACGTCGGAAGACGTCAGCCGCGTTGCTTTTCAATGCGCAGACCTTGCCTTCCGGCAAGGTCTCACTTACAACCTGAATCCCGTCATACTGCGCGCCGCAGCGGCGTTGGCCGCGCTCGTTCACCCCAGTCACTTACTCGTGTAAGCTCCTGGGGATTCGCTCGCTTGCCGCCTTGCTGCAACACGCATTATTCGGGATTCTCCCGCTTTTACACGCGCCGCAGCGGCGTTGGCCGCCTTGCTGCAACACGCACTATTCGGGGTTCTCCCGCTTTTTGCGCGCCGCAGCGGCGTAGCTGACTCTGAATTCAAATTGCCCGGCGACCGGAAGCGTAGCTTCGTAATGACGATCGGCCGGCAATGAAGTTACTCCCCTTTGCTGGTAACAAAATATGTCGAAATATTCATGCGATCAATTTTGTCACGCCGCTTTTACATTGCTTTACGCTGTCACTGGCTGTCGGCCGGGAATATCACGCCAGTTTGAACGCGGATTTCCGTCAGCAGCTTCGCCGTAATCAGGCTTACTTCAAGCGCCGGGTGCTCTACCTGGTTGGCGCTTACTAACCCAGCGAAAGTCTCCGCTTCATAAAGCATAGTATTGATATGCTGCCCCTGAGTCAGTTCCTGCACTCTGCCGCCGCGAGGCACAAAGGTCAGGCGCTGGCATTCCGAAAGCTTCTCAATAACCAGCGAGCCCGCCTCACCCTGAATTTCGCTTGGCAGAGTGGAGTCGCTGACTTTGGAATGCAGCAGCGTGACGTCCGCATCGCCGTAGCGCAGCACCACCGTGCCATGGGCATCCACGCCGCTTTCCAGCAGGCAGGCGGAGGCGATAACGGCGTCCGGCTCGCCCCACAGCGCCACCGCCGAGGCCAGGCAGTAATAGCCAATGTCCATGATCGAGCCGTTGGAAAACGCCGGGTTAAAAGTATTGGGGTTCTCTCCGTCCAGATAGCGCTGGTAGCGAGAAGAGTACTGGCAGTAATTAAACAGCGCCTTGCGTAAGCGGCCCACTTTCGGCAGCGCCTGTCGCAGGGCGAGGAAGTTAGGCAGGCTGGCGGTTTTAAACGCCTCGAACAACACCACCTGGTTTTCCCGCGCGCAGGCGATAACGGCCTGCGCTTCGCGTAAGGTGGAAGCCAGCGGCTTTTCGCATATCACATGCTTTTTATGATTCAGGAAGAGGCAGGCTTGTTCGGCATGCAGCGAATTGGGGCTTGCAATGTAAACGGCGTCCACCGCGTCGCTTTGTGCCAGCGCTGTCAGCGAGGTAAAGAGATGCTCAACCGGATAGTCGCTGGCGAAATGCTGCGCCTGCTCAAGCGTACGGGAATAAACGGCGGTGAGTTGGTACTTGCCCGTCTCATGGGCGGCATCAACGAACTGGCGGGTGATCCAGTTCGTTCCTACAACGGCGAAACGTATCATAGACGTCTGGTTGCTCCGAAGGCTGAATAACGGCCAGAGCGTAACACGACAACGTTTAAAAAGTAGCGGTCTGCCGCGCAGAACCGCTATTCATTGCCCGTACCGGCGGGGCAGCCACGCTGCGCGTGCGCGTCGATAACCACTTTATCGCCGAGAAAATGGGGCGTGCGGCGCAGCAGCGTTGCATCCAGCAGCGCGCGAACCCGGGCGAACCGCTCGCGAAACTGCGTGTATTTACCGTGTTGAAAATCGAGATCTTCTGCGTTCAACGCAATCGCATCAATACCATAATGTTGCGCCAGGTAAATCGCCCGCTGGTTATGAAACGCCTGCGAGACGATGATAATGCGATCTTCACCGAAGACGTCGCGGGCGCGCACAACCGAATCCAGCGTTGTAAAACCCGCGTAATCACAAAAAATCGCGCTGGAAGGTACGCCTTTGCGCATCAGCGCCTGCCGCATCGCCGCCGGTTCGTTGTAATCCTTATGCCGATTATCACCGCTCACCAGCAGCCAGGAGACTTTGCCCGCCTGCCAGAGCGCCGCCGCCGCGTCAATGCGCCGCGTAAAATAGCGGTTTCCCGGTTTTGCGCCCAGCACCAGCGCCACCTTGCGGGCCGGAATAGCACTAACGTCATCAAACAGCCTTGCTTTGCTGGCGGCGGTGACGTGTTGGTTTGCGTAAAACACCAGCCCCGCCAGCAGCGCAGCCAGCAGTAAGCCCAGCAAGAAAAGATGACGCAGCGTGCGCCGGTAACGGTAAAACATCCTTGTTATGCGCATAACATCTCCTTTTGGGGGGCGCGGCGATAGCGATACGGCGTAAAAGCGTATGGCATCATAACCGCTTAGCGATTTTTAAGCGCCTGGTTCGTCAGCCACAGCCGGGTATCAAACTCCAGTTGATGGTACTGCGGCTCCATATGGCAGCAAAGCTGGTAAAACGCTTTGTTATGCTCTTTCTCTTTCAGGTGCGCCAGTTCGTGCACCACGATCATGCGCAGAAAATCTTCCGGCGCGCTGCGAAACACCGTGGCGACGCGGATTTCCGCCTTCGCCTTCAGCTTGCCACCCTGCACGCGGGAGACGGCGGTATGCAGTCCAAGCGCGTTTTTTAACACGTGAATTTTATTGTCATACGCCACTTTATTGACCGGCGGGGCGCTGCGCAGATAGCGGTTTTTCAGCCCCTGCACGTAATCATACAGCGCTTTGTCGGTGGTGACGGCGTGCGCCTGCGGGTAGCGTTTTTCCAGCACTTCGCCGAGGCGGTTCTGCTCAATCAACTGGCGTACCTGGGCAAGCAGCGATTCAGGATAGCCCTGCAGGTAGATAAGTGCGGTCATGGCGGCCTCGGTGGGTGAAAAAAAGGTTTACTCGCGGATGCAATTAAGGGATAAAACGCGCGGATTTTACCATTCGGGAGGGCCGATGAGCCAGGTGGACTTATTTAATCAAACACTCATGTTGCAGCGCTTTCCGCCAATGCCGGAAGAGACGCCGCTACAGGCCTGGGACGCGGCGGACGACTATCTGCTGCAACAGGTCGGCGAGTGCGACGGCCCGCTCCTGATTTTCAACGACAGCTTCGGCGCGCTCGCCTGCGCGCTGGCGCAAAAACGCCCCTGCAGCGTCAGCGATTCGTTTATCGCCCAGCAAGCCACGCGCCACAACCTGCGGCTGAACGAGATTGACGAGGCGCAGGTGACGCTGCTGGACAGCTTAAGCCCGCTGCCCAACGCGCCTGCGCTGGTGCTGATTAAAATTCCTAAACAGCTCGCCCTGCTGGAGCAGCAATTGCGCGCGCTGCGCCGCGTCGTCACGCCGCAGACCCGCATTATCGCGGGGGCGAAGGCGCGTGATATTCATAATTCCACGCTGGCGCTGTTTGAAAAAATTCTCGGCCCCACCACCACCACGCTCGCCTGGAAAAAAGCGCGGCTTATCCATTGCGCTTTCAGCGAGCCTGCGCTGGCCGCGGCACCGGAAACGCAGAGCTGGAAGCTCGACGGCACGCCGTGGCTGATTCACAACCACGCCAATGTCTTTTCACGGGCGAGTCTGGATATCGGCGCGCGCTTCTTCCTGCAACATCTGCCGGAGAACGTGGAAGGGGAGATGGTGGATCTCGGTTGCGGCAACGGCGTAATAGGCCTGAAGCTGTTAGAACAAAACCCGCTGGCGCGGGTGCGGTTCGTGGATGAGTCTTACATGGCTGTCGCCTCAAGCCGTCTGAACGTAGAAACCAACCTGCCGGACGATCTCGCGCGCTGCGACTTTATGGTCAACAACGCGCTGACGGGCGTAGAGCCGGAAAGTTTCCACGCCGTGCTGTGCAACCCGCCGTTCCATCAGCAGCACGCCATTACCGATCACATCGCCTGGCAGATGTTCCAGGACGCGCGCCGCTGCCTGAAGTGGGGCGGCGAGTTGCGCATTGTCGGCAACCGCCATCTGGATTATTTCCGCAAGCTGAAGAAGATTTTCGGCAACTGTACGACCGTTGCAACGAATAATAAGTTTGTCGTGCTCAGGGCGGTGAAACTGCGTAAGAGCCGATAGTGGGTCAGCGCAGCGCGTAGGGTTACGCTTTCGCTAACCATGCCGGGGCGGCGGTCTATTCCTCTGCCCTGGCGCGCATCCTGTTGTGTCAGCCATCACATTAAATCCCCATCGCCAGCCGCGTGCCCTGGGCGATGGCTCGTCGGGCGTCCAGCTCCAGCGCCACGTCGCAGCCGCCAATCAAATGCACCGTTTTGCCCGCGAGGCGCAGCGGCTCCGCCAGCTCGCGCTGCGGCTCCTGACCTGCGCAAATCACCACGTTATCCACGGCCAGCACCTGCGGTTCGCCGTTAACCAGAATATGCAGCCCTTCGTCATCAATCCGTTCGTAGCTCACCCCCGGCACCATTTTCACCCCACGGGAAAGCAGCGTGGCGCGGTGGATCCAGCCGGTGGTTTTGCCAAGCCCGTCGCCCGGTTTGCTGGCTTTGCGTTGAAGCATTACTATCCGGCGCGGGCTTTTCGGTAACTGCGGCCCTTCCGGGCGCAGGCCGCCCGGCTGGTTCAGGCTGGTATCGATGCCCCATTCCACACAAAACGCCGCCAGGTTCTGGCTGGTGGACTCGCCTGGCTGACTTAAATACATGGCGGTATCAAAACCAATGCCGCCGCAGCCGATAATCGCCACCCGCTCGCCCACCGGCGCTTTGTCGCGCAACACATCGAGATAGGTCAGCACGCTCGGGTGATCGATGCCGGCAATCAACGGCACGCGTGGGGCGATGCCGCTTGCGAGGATAACCTCGTCGTAGCCGGTGAGCATTTCACCGTTTACCCGCTCGTTAAGCCGCAGCGCAACGCCGGTGACCTGCAACATGCGGCGGTAGTAGCGCAACGTTTCGTAAAACTCTTCTTTGCCGGGGATTTGCTTTGCGATATTGAACTGTCCGCCAATTTCGGCGGCGGCGTCGAAAAGCGTAACGCGGTGGCCGCGCTGCGCGGCGTTTACTGCAAACGCCAGCCCCGCCGGACCTGCACCCACCACCGCCAGGTTTTTCGGCTGCGTGGCGGGCGTCATCACCATCAGGGTTTCGTGACAGGCGCGCGGGTTGACGAGGCAGGAGGTCACCTTGCCTGCAAAGATCTGGTCCAGGCACGCCTGGTTGCAGCCGATGCAGGTGTTGATTTCATCCTCGCGCCCCTGCGCTGCCTTGCTAAGGAGTTCTGCATCCGCCAGAAATGGTCGCGCCATCGAGACCATATCGGCGTCGCCCGCCGCCAGAATCTGCTCCGCGACGGCGGGGTCGTTGATGCGGTTAGTGGTGACTAAGGGCAGCCTCACATGGCCGCGAAGCTTACGCGTCACCCAACTGAACGCCCCGCGCGGCACAGGCGTGGCGATGGTGGGAATGCGCGCTTCGTGCCAGCCGATGCCGGTGTTGATAAGCGTAGCGCCTGCCGCTTCGATAGCCTGCGCCAGCTGCGCGGTCTCTTCAAAAGTGGAGCCGCCCTCAACCAGGTCGAGCATGGAAAGACGATAAATAATGATGAAGTCGTCGCCCACCCGCTCACGCACCGCCCGCACCACTTCAACGGCGAAGCGCATCCGGCGCGCGTAGTCGCCGCCCCATTCATCCTCGCGTTGGTTCGTGCGCGCAGCGAGAAACTGGTTTATCAGATAGCCTTCAGAACCCATGATCTCCACGCCGTCATAACCCGCCTCGCGGGCCAGCAGCGCACACTGCGCAAAA
The DNA here is from genome assembly GCF_014644275.1 of Franconibacter daqui. Classification (NCBI taxonomy): domain Bacteria; kingdom Pseudomonadati; phylum Pseudomonadota; class Gammaproteobacteria; order Enterobacterales; family Enterobacteriaceae; genus Franconibacter; species Franconibacter daqui. The sequence continues at coordinate 170,930 of NZ_BMKJ01000002.1, forward strand.
TCGTTAATCAGCGACAGAATGTCGTCGTGCGTCAGCGCATGGGGTTTAAAGCGGTTGATGGGCGCCTGTAAGGCGGAAGGGGCGACCGGATGGGGCTGATAGCTGTAGCGGCCAGTGTGGAGAATTTGCAGGGCGATCTTTCCCCCTTCGCCATGCACCGCTTCCGTCACTACGCGGTGCGGCGCAAGCTGACTTGCATCGTTCAGCATCGCGCCGCCCTCCAGCGCTACGCCGCAAGCGGAAGGCGCCACGCCGCCGGTGACAATCAGCGCCACGCCGTGACGCGCGCGCTCGGCGTAAAAGGCCGCCAGCCGTTCGGCGCCGTCCGGGCGCTCTTCCAGACCGGTGTGCATGGAGCCCATCAGCACGCGATTTTTCAGCTGCGTAAAGCCAAGATCCAGCGGGGCGAACAGCGAAGGGTAGCTCATCATTGCGCTCACTAATGTAAAATAATTGTTATGTGGTCGGATGAGTTAATGAATAATCGATCGTTGGATAAAAGGGAAAAGGGCGATCGAATCATTGTGATGGGATTCAAATTTCATCGCAAAGCGCTTGCCATGCAGGAAAGCATATAGACGGTGCGGTGAAGTGTTCCGTTCGCCTGCAAGTGCTCGAACAAGGGCATCTTCGCTTACGCGAACGTGCAAAGGGGCGCGACGCCGCCCCCTTTGCAATCGTGGCGCGCGGCGGAAAAGCCGCCGCAGAAAAACCGTTCCCGGTTGCGTTATTTTTTGATTTTTAAAGGGCGGGTTAGCGAAGCGCCACCCGCCATTCCTGCAAACGTTACGCCCGCGCCGCCGCCTGCTTCGGCGCCAGTCCCGGTGCGCGCCAGAGCGAGGTGGTAAGCCCGCTGTCCACCAGCCCCAGCTGGTCGGCGTAGACTGCCTGCCACTTTCGCATCATCTGGTCGTAAAGGTCGCGGTGCGCCGGGTTTGGCGTAAACTCGCGGCTCCACTGCACCAGCCGCTCGCCGGTGGCGGCAAGGTCGTCATACAGCCCGGCGCCCACGCCTGCGGCTATCGCGCAACCAAGCGCCGTCGCCTCTTTCACCTGGGGCACCCGCACCGGCAGGCCGGTCACGTCGCTTAAAATCTGGCTCCAGAGCGCGCCTTTTGCGCCGCCGCCGGCAAAGACCAGCGAATCAAACTTCACCCCGGAAAAGCCGGAGATCTGCGCGAGATTGCAGGCGGAAACGATCGCCGCGTTCTCTTCCAGCGCCCGGAACAGCGTGGCTTTGTTGCATTTCTCCGGGTCGATGGAAAGGTTAATGAACGACGGCGCGGCGTGGTACCACTCTTTAAAATGCATGGCGTCGGAGAATATCGGCATCACGCCGTGGGAGCCTGCCGGCACCCGGCTCGCCATCTCCTCCAGCAGGGCGTAAGTGTCTGTGCCGAGCCGCTCGGCAATCAGTTTTTCCTCAGCGCAGAAGGCGTCGCGGAACCAGCGCATGGTCAGCCCGGTGAAGAAACTTATCGATTCCGCCTGCACCATGCCGTGGATCACGTGCGGGTTGATGCGAATATTCATCTCCGGGTCGGTGCGGATGGCGGGCAGGTTGACCACCTGTTGCCAGAAGGTGCCGCCAAGAATGGCCGTTTGCCCGGCGCGCACCACGCCCAGCCCCAGGCAGCCAAGCTGCACGTCGCCGCCGCCCATCACCACCGGCGTGCCTTCCCGCAGGCCGCTTTGCGCCGCTGCCTGCACCGTGACGCGCCCAAGCACCGTGCCGGTCTCTTTTACCGGCGAGAGCATGTCCGCGCGCAACCCCGCCATATCGAGCAGGGCGGGGCGCCAGTCGCGGGTGTTGAGGTCGAGCATGCCGGTCGTGCCGGCATTGGAGGGGTCGACCGCCAGTTCGCCGGAAAGCTTCGCCGCCAGCCAGTCGCTTATCATGGTGACGGTGGCGGCCCGGCGATAAATGTCGGGGCGATGATGGGCAAGCCAGAGCAGGCGCGGCATGGCGCTTAAGGCGAGCGTCTGGCCGGAGACGTGATAAACCTCAGATTCAAACTGGTTATCGTGAAGCGCTTTCAGCTCCGCCACCTCCTGGCTTGCGCGGGCGTCGACGTTGGCGCAGGCCCAGATGGGCTCGCCGTTGCGGTCATAGAGCACAATGCCTTCACGCATGGAGCAGCAGGCGATGGAGGCGATATCGCTGGCGTTGAGGCTTGCCTGCTGCAACGCCTGGTGTACGCAGCGGCAGGCGAGCTGCCAGTTCGTGTCGAGGTCAAACTCCATGGAGCCCGGCACGTCCGCCACGCTCAGGTGCTTCCACTCCGCCTGACCGACCGCCACCTGGCGGCCTGAGAGGTCGAAAATTACGGCGCGGATGCTCCCTGTTCCGGCGTCTAACGCTAAAAGATAACTCATCGACTTGCCTCGCTGTTGTGGCGGCGCGGCAAGCCTCGGGCGTTTATTCCGCCAGGGCCAGCACAGCGCGCGCTGTCGCTTCTTCCGTCACCAGGCCGTTGATCCGCTGGCCTCGCAGTGCGGCGTAAATCGCTTCCGCTTTCTCTTCCCCGCCCGCCACGCCGATGATGGTGGGCAGCTGCGCCAGCTCGTCGAGCGTGACGCCGAGCAGTTCGCGGTGGATCTCAAGCCCCTCCACTTTTTGGCCGTCGGCCTGCAGGAAGTAGCCAAGAATGTCGCCCACCGCCCCTTTACGGGCGAACATCAGCTGTTCGCCTTCACTGATATAGCCCGAGCGTAAAATCGTGGCGTCGCGCTTCTGGTTGACCGAGCCGATGCCGACTACCGCCACATCCGCCGCCGTGGCCGCGAGGATCACGTCGCGCACGCTGGATTCGCGCTTGAGGATCCCGGCTACGTCGGCGGAAGAGACCCGCAGCGGCGCCGGGATCATGCTGACGCTGCAGGCAGCGTCGAGCTGGCCGATACCGGTCATATACGGCCCTACGCCGCCAGAGAGCGTCACCAGGCGGATCTGCTGCGATCCGATAAAGCCGCTTAGGTGCTGCAGGCAGCTCATGGTGGTTTCGCCAAAGCCCACCGCCAGCAGCTGGCCCGGCTGGAGCACGCCCATCAACGACTGCGCCGCGCCAATGCCGAGGCGAGTCGTCATCGGCGGCGTATTCAGCGCCGGCAGCACGCGGGCGAGCTTCAGCGCAAAGCGTTCCGCCAGCGCCGTTTCCAGCGCAAGGCAGCCCTCATAGCGCGAGTTTATCTGCACGCGGATCACGCCGGACTGCCGTCCTTTTTCCAGCAGGCGGGAGATCTTCAGCCTCGGCAAGCCAAGCCGCTCGCCGATGTCGTTTTGCGTCAGCCCGTCGTGGTAATAAGACCAGGCGACCCGCGCCAGCAGCTCTTCTTCCGCCATCGCCAGCCCGGCGAACTTTCCTTCTTCTGCTTTTTTCTCGCTCATAACTGAACTCTTATCAAAATTTAGATCATATGTTCGGCTCTGCCCGGTGAGAATTTGTGAAGCGCCCGGCAAAAAGATCATTTTGCTGGCGCGATTCCCGGAAGGCGATCTAATGCACGAAAGTGTGATCCCTGCACGGTTGTAAATATAGTTCACCGACTACGCTTTTGAACATTATTAAATTTAAAAATCTTTTGTTCAACGCGGAGCGAAGATGATCAATCCGATTCCCCTGCTTGAAGCGCGCGCCATCAGCAAGCAATTCTCCGGCGTTCCGGTGCTGAAAGGCATCGATTTTACGCTGCTGCCGGGACAGGTTCACGCGCTGCTTGGCGGCAACGGCGCCGGGAAGTCGACGCTGATGAAAATCATTGCCGGAGTGGAAACGCCGGATAGCGGCGAACTGGTGATTAACGGCAAAGCCTGGCCGCGACTGAAGCCTTCTCAGGCGCATGAGCAGGGCATTTATCTGGTGCCGCAGGAGCCCATGCTCTTTCCCAACCTCAGCGTAAAAGAGAACATTTTGTTTCGACTTTCGCAAAAGCCCGAGGTGATGACGCGCCTGAACGAGAAACTCGCGCAGCTTGACTGTCATCTGAACCTGCAGGCCAGCGCCAGCACCCTGGAGGTGGCGGACCAGCAGATGGTGGAGATCCTGCGCGGGCTCATGCGCGAGGCGAGAATCCTCATTCTCGACGAGCCCACCGCGTCGCTTACCCCGGGCGAAACCGAGCGGCTTTTCCGCCAGATCCGCGCCCTGCAGGGGCTTGGCGTCGGCATCGTCTTTATCTCCCACAAGCTTCCTGAAATTCGCGCGCTGGCAAGCCATATCTCAGTGATGCGCGACGGCGCGGTGGTGCTTGAGGGGGAAACCACCGCGCTCACTAATGAGCAACTGATTAACGCCATGACCCCCGTCAGCCGCGAGCGGCAGTTGAGCGACACGCAAAAGCTCTGGCTGGCGCTGCCCGGCAACCGCCGCACCCAGCCGCAGGATTTCCCGGTGCTGCGGGTGGAGTCGCTCACCGGCGAAGGGTTTCTCGACCTGAGCTTTGAGATTTACGCCGGCGAGATAGTCGGCCTGGCGGGCCTTGTGGGTTCCGGGCGCACTGAACTTGCCGAAACGCTCTACGGCCTGCGGCCCGTCCGTGCCGGGCGCATATGGCTTGAAAACCGCGAGCTTGGCCGCGACGCCACCAAAGCCCGCCTTGAGCGCGGGCTGGTCTATCTGCCGGAAGATCGTCAGGTCTCCGGGCTGTTTCTTGATGCGCCGGTGCGCTGGAACACCGTGGCGCTGAACGAACCTTCTCTCTGGCAGCAGCAGCAGCGCGAAGCGGCGGTGGTGGAGCGTTATCACCGCGCGCTCGGCATCAAGCTCAACCATGCCGACCAGCCGGTGCGCACGCTCTCCGGCGGCAACCAGCAGAAGGTGCTGCTGGCCCGCTGCCTGGAGGCGAACCCGCTGCTGCTGATTGTCGATGAGCCGACGCGCGGGGTGGATGTCGCCGCCCGCGCCGATATCTATCAGCTCATCAAAAGCGTCGCCGCGCAGAACGTGGCGGTGCTGATGATCTCAAGCGATCTCGATGAGTTTCCGGGGCTGGCGGACCGGGTGCTGGTAATGCATCAGGGGGCGCTCAGCGGGGAGCTTGCGAAATCGGCGGTGTCGGTAGAAAGGATGATGAAGCTCGCTTTTGGAGGAACTCACGCATGAAAACCCTGCTGCGCAACCGCGAGCTGAGCGCCTTTCTCGCCATCCTTGCGCTGTTTGTCGTACTGGTGGCGCTCAACCACAGCTACTTCAGCCTGCAAACGCTGTCGATGATTTTCAGCAGCGCGCAAATCCTGATTCTGCTGGCGATGGGCGCGGCGCTGGTGATGCTGACGCGCAATATTGATGTCTCTGTCGGCTCCACGCTTGGGCTGTGCGCTATCGCCGTCGGCGTGGCGCTCAATAATGGCTACAGCCTGCCGCTCGCCATGCTGTTCGCGCTTGGCATCGGCGCGCTGTGCGGCTTTTTTAACGGCGTGCTGGTGGTGGGGCTGCGCATCCCGGCGATTGTCGCCACTCTCGGCACGCTGGGGCTTTATCGTGGCGGCATGCTGCTGTGGACGGGTGGCAAATGGATAGAAGGGCTGCCGGCGAGCCTGAAATCGCTCTCTGAACCGCTCGCCTTCGGTATTTCGCCGCTCGGCGTGATGGTGCTGGCGCTGCTGGCCGTGGGCGCGTGGGCGCTCGCGAAAACCGCCTTCGGGCGCGATTTCTACGCCGTGGGCGATAACCTCGCCGCCGCGCGCCAGCTCGGCGTGGCGGTGAACCGCACCCGGCTGCTGGCCTTCACTTTCAACGGCATGCTGGCCGCGCTCGGCGGCATCCTCTTTGCCTCGCAGATTGGCTTTGTGCCAAACCAGACCGGCAGCGGACTGGAGATGAAAGCCATCGCCGCCTGCGTGCTCGGCGGCATTTCGCTGCTCGGCGGCACCGGCACGCTGATTGGCGCCTTTCTCGGCGCCTTCTTCCTCACGCAAATCGACACCGTGCTGGTGTTATTCAAGCTGCCCGCCTGGTGGAATGACTTTATCGCGGGCCTGGTGCTGCTCGGCGTGCTGGTGCTCGACGGCCGCCTGCGCCAGGCGCTGGCGCGCCATCAGCGGGCGCTGAAGTACAGCCGCTTTGTGCCGGGCAACACAGGGGTGAAAAACGTGACCCCGTTTCCCCGGCGCAAAAGCAAAAAGGAGGTGGCGTAAATGAAGCTTAACTGGGAAGGGGCGCTGCTCGCGCTGCTGGTGGTGGAGATCCTGCTCTTCGGCGCGTTCAACCCGCGCATGCTGGATCTCAACATGCTGCTTTTCAGCACCAGCGATTTCATCTGCATTGGCATTGTGGCGCTGCCGCTGACGCTGGTCATCATCAGCGGCGGCATCGATATTTCGCTTGGCTCCACCATCGGCCTGTGCGCCATCGCGCTCGGCGTGATGATGCAGGCGGGGTTGCCGATGATGGCGGCGGTGCCGTTAACGCTCGCGCTCGGCCTGCTCTGCGGGCTGCTGAACGCGGCGCTTATCCACTACACCGGCATCAGCCCGCTGGTGATAACCCTCGGCACGCTCTACCTCTACGGCGGCGGCGCGCTGTTGCTTTCGGGTTTCGCCGGGGCGACGGGCTTTGAGGGCATCGGCGGCTTCCCGGACGCCTTCACCGCCTTCGCCAACCTGACGCTGTTTGGCCTGCCGGTGCCGCTGGTGCTGTTCCTGATAATCACGCTGCTTTTCTGGGTGCTGGCGCATAAGGCGCGTTTCGGCCGCCATCTCTTTTTATTAGGGCAGAACCCGCGCGCGGCGCGCTACGCGGCGATGCCGGTGAACGGCATGCTGTATGGCGTCTATGGCCTGGTGGGGATTGCTTGCGCCGTCGCCGCGCTGGTGCTGGTCTCCTATTTCGGCTCGGCGCGCTCCGATCTGGGGCGCGATTTGCTGATGCCAGCACTGACGGCGGCGGTGCTGGGCGGCGCGAATATTTACGGCGGTTCCGGCTCCGTCATCGGCACCGCGGTTGCGGCGCTGCTGGTGGGCTATTTGCAGCAGGGGCTGCAGATGGTGGGCATTCCCAATCAGGTGTCGAGCGCGTTGTCCGGCGCGTTGTTGATTGTGGTGGTGATTGGCCGTTCGGCGAGTTTGCACCGTGAAACCCTGCGTGCGGCCTGGCGCCGCTGGCTGGCGCGACGCGGTGCGGTTAACCAATCAGGAGCTTAATATGAAAACAGCAAAACGTGCCCTGCAACTGAGCGTGCTGGCGCTGGCGCTGGGCGTCGCCTCCGCGCAGGCGGCCGACCGCATCGCCTTTATCCCGAAACTGGTCGGGGTGGGTTTTTTCACTAGCGGCGGCAACGGCGCGATGGAAGCGGGCAAGGCGCTCGGCGTGCCGGTGACCTACGACGGGCCGACGGAGCCGAGCGTTTCCGGGCAGGTGCAGCTCATCAACAACTTCGTCAACCAGGGTTACAACGCGATTATCGTCTCCGCCGTGTCGCCGGACGGCCTCTGCCCGGCGCTCAAGCGCGCCATGCAGCGCGGCGTGAAGGTGCTGACGTGGGATTCAGACACCAAACCGGAGTGCCGCAGCATTTACATCAACCAGGGCACGCCGGAGCAGCTTGGCGGCATGCTGGTGGAGATGGCGCAACAGCAGGTGACGAAGCCGGACGCCAAAGTCGCGTTCTTCTATTCAAGCCCCACCGTGACAGACCAGAACCAGTGGGTGAAAGAGGCGAAGGCGAAAATCGCCAAAGATCATCCGCAGTGGCAAATCGTCACCACCCAGTTTGGCTATAACGACGCGACTAAATCGCTGCAAACCGCCGAGGGCATCCTGAAGGCTTACCCGGACCTCGACGCCATTATCGCACCGGACGCCAACGCGCTGCCCGCCGCCGCGCAGGCCGCCGAAAACCTTAAGCGCACTAACGTGGCCATTGTCGGTTTCAGCACGCCGAACGTCATGCGCCCCTACGTTGAGCGCGGCACGGTGAAAGCCTTTGGCCTGTGGGACGTGGTGGAGCAGGGGAAAATTGCGGTCAACGTGGCGGATACGCTTCTGAAGAAAGGCGATCTGAACGTAGGCGACAGCATTGAGGTGAAAGATATCGGCACGCTGAAAGTCGAGCCTAACAAAGTGCAGGGCTACCAGTATGAGGCGAAGGGCAACGGCATCGTGCTGCTGCCGGAGCGCGTGGTCTTCACCAAAGAGAACATCAGCAAATACGATTTCTGAGGAGGGTGCATGGCGGATTTAGACGATATCAAAGACGGGAAAGATTTCGGCCTCGGGCGGCCGCAGCAGAACACGCCTTATACGCTTAAGGGCTGCGGGGCGCTGGACTGGGGCATGCAGTCGCGCCTGTCGCGCATCTTCAACCCGAAAAGCGGGCGCACCGTGATGCTGGCTTTCGACCACGGCTATTTTCAGGGGCCGACCACCGGCCTTGAGCGCATCGACCTCTCCATCGCGCCGCTCTTTGAAGAGACCGACGTGCTGATGTGCACGCGCGGCATTCTGCGAAGCCAGGTGCCGCCCGCCGCCAACCGGCCGGTGGTGCTGCGCGCCTCTGGCGGCAACTCTATTTTAAGCGAGCTTTCGCGTGAGAGCGTGGCGGTGGCGATGGAAGACGCGCTGCGCCTGAATGTTTGTGCGGTGGCGGCGCAGGTTTATATCGGCTCTGAATATGAGCACCAGTCAATCAATAACATCATTAAACTGGTGGATGAAGGCGCACGCTACGGCATGCCGACGCTTGCGGTGACGGGCGTGGGTAAAGAGATGACGCGCGACGCCCGCTATTTCTCGCTCGCCAGCCGCATCGCCGCCGAGATGGGGGCGCAGTTTATCAAGACTTACTTCGTGGAAGAGGGGTTCGAGAAGGTCACCGCGAGCTGCCCGGTGCCGATCGTTATCGCCGGCGGTAAAAAGCTGCCGGAGCACGAGGCGCTGGAGATGTGCTGGCGCGCTATCGATCAGGGCGCATCAGGCGTGGACATGGGGCGCAATATTTTCCAGTCCGAGGCGCCGCTCGCCATGCTCAAGGCGGTGAAAAAGGTGGTGCATGAGAACCTGAGCGCCCGCGAAGCGTATCAGTTCTGGCAGGAAGAGAAAGCGCAGGGGGGAAGGGGATGAATGTGACGCTGGTGGAAATCAACATTAAACCCGAGCGGGTGGATGAGTTTCTGGCGGTGTTTCGCGCCAACCACGAAGGGGCGCTGAAAGAGCCTGGCAACCTGCGCTTCGATGTGTTGCAGGACCCGGAAACCCCAACGCGCTTTTTTATTTATGAGGCGTATAAAGACGAAGAGGCCGTACAGGCGCATAAAAAGACGCCTCACTATCTCGCCTGCGTGGAGAAGCTGGAGGCGTTAATGTCCGGTCCGCGCCAGAAGCGGAGTTTTATCGGGCTGCTGCCGGAGGTGGAGTAAGGAGAAGAGCAGGGCAGGTAAGCGAGGGGCGAACACGTGCGCTGAAAATAACAACCCTCTGAGCCCTTATGAGGCTCGGGCGGGTGGCGCTGCGCTAATCCGCCACACGGCGGCATCCGCCTGTTTGCCTAAGCGACACCCCAAAAACAAAGCCCCCTTAACGGGGGCTTTAACTTAGCGAGATGACTCAGAGGGATTCATTTTCTTCGGCGGTTGCCGCTTTGCTGCGGGCTACGCACAGACTCTCCATCGCCTTGCGCGCGGCGCTTAACACCTGTTCGCACTGCTCAATCGTTAGCGTAAGCGGCGGCTCGATGCGGATGGTTTTCGCGTTATTCAACGTGCCCGCCACCAGCACATGCTGGCGGAACATTTCGCTCGCGAACTGATAGCCGATTTCGTTATTGGTAAACTCAATCGCCATCAGCATCCCTTGCCCGCGCGCCTCCACGACCAGCTCCGGGAATTCCAGCGCCAGCTGGCGGAAGCCGTCGAGCAGCATGTTGCCTTTCTGCTCCGCCTGCTGCGGCAGGTTCTCTTCCAGCAGCACGTGAATGGTGGCGAGCGCCGCGGCGCAGGCCAGCGGGTTGCCGCCAAACGTAGTGGTATGCAGGAAGGGGTTATCGAACAGGACAGAGAAGACCTCTTCGGTTGCGACGGTCGCGCCAATCGGCATTACGCCGCCGCCCAGCGCTTTGGCAAGACAGAGAATGTCGGGATGCACATTCTCATGCTCGCAGGCGAACATCTTACCGGTGCGGCCCATGCCGGTTTGCACTTCGTCGAAAATCAGCAGCGCGCCGAATTCATCGCACAACTGGCGCACCGCAGGCAGGTAGCCCGGCGGCGGCAGGATCACGCCCCCTTCGCCCTGAATCGGCTCCAGGATCACGCCAGCGATGTCGTCTCCGGTTTTACGGCATTCGGTGAAAAGCTCGCGCATAGCCTCAATATCGCCGTAAGGCACATGGCGAAAGCCTGGCAGCAACGGCATAAAGGGCTTACGAAATGCCGCTTTCGCGGTGGCGGAAAGCGCGCCGAGCGATTTCCCGTGGAAGGCGCCGGTCGCGGCCACAAAGGTATATCTGCCGCGCGGGGCCTGGTACGCTTTGGCGAGCTTAAGCGCCGCCTCCACCGATTCCGTGCCGCTGTTGCAGAAGAAGCTATATTTCAGTTTGCCTGGCGTCAGCGTGGCGAGGGTTTTCGCGAGCATGGCGCGCAGTGGGTCGAGCAGCTCCTGACTATGCAGGGGTTGTTTGGCAAGTTGGTTCTGTACGGCGGAAACCACTGTTGGATTACGGTGCCCCACGTTAAAGATGCCGAATCCACCCAGACAATCGAGGAACTCCTGTCCCTGGGTGTCGACAAGCGTATTCAATCCTCCCGCTTGCCATTCTACGGCTCCGTAATCCCCGCCGGCGGTTACAGACTTGCGATATTCTAAGAACCCTGGATTGACGTGCTGCTGAAAGTAGTCGATGACCTCCCGGTTCAGTGCTTTCATCTCCTCATGCGAAAGCGTCTGCTTTTCGATGAGATTCAGTGCGTGCGCGGTACAGGCAAGAGCCGAGGCGCTGTTAGGTAACCTGTTCAAAATATGCTCCTGGGGATCGCGTATCACATGATACCGATTTAAGTATTGCAGTCTTTACGCCACATCGAAGGCGTTAACAAAAATCGGGATAAAAGCCAGGCGACGTCGCAAAAGTGCGAAACTTAATCGTCCCCATAAGCGATAAGCGAGCGTTAATGCTGCCCTTTGATTGACGAGGCGGCAGGAAAGCGTGGCGGGGGCGCATCATAAAAGCGCAGACTGCGCCAGGATGGTGCGTAATAACGCAGCGCGGCAATAAATATTCACACGTTGAATATTTGAGTCTTAATTTAATTTCCATGTGAATTAATTATGCTGAAAATTGATTTCGTATTTTTTCATGCCCGTCTCCTGACAGATGCGTTATTCTCTCCCTTCTCCTTATTTAATTAATACGCAGCGCTGTGAAAAAACGGCGTGATGAAACGATGAATATTGCCGATTCGGATCTCGCTTTAATTGAATTAAGCACGGCGCAGAAAGCGCATTTTCAGTGGCTTGGAAAATTGCTGGAGCTTAGTTTGCTGGGCGGCGAGCCGGATGCAGAGCTAACCCATCCCCATGCGCATGAGCTGTGCCGCTTTAGCCACTGGCTGCGTCATGACCAGAACCGGCAGGCGCAGCACAGCGGCTACGTTTTTAACATCGAGTCTGCCCATAAAGTAATGCATGACCGCGCCCGCGAGTTGATGCTGGCTATCCATCAGCAGGCGGTTACCGCCAGCCTGCTGCGCCGTTTTCATCAGGCCCAGCAGGAATTTATGGGCCACATTGATAAATACCGTGAATGTTTGTTGGTGTTTCGCAATATGCACGGCACCTTAACCGGCCTGCCGCTGCGCCATTTGCTTTATCAGGATTTTGATTTTATTCGCACCCGCTGTGAAAACAATCATCAGGCGTTATGGCTGCTTATGATGGATATCGATCGTTTTAAATCCATTAATGACAGCTGGGGACATAACGCCGGCGATGATGTATTACGCAGCGTGGCGGCAACATTTAAAACGTGCGCGCGGGAGAATGAGCGTATTTATCGTTTCGGCGGCGAGGAGTTTATTATGCTGCTGGAAGTCACCGGTGAAAAAGAGGCGCAGCAGGCGGGCGCGCGTATTTGCGATTATCTTTCACGTCATCCCATCATTATTAAAGAGAACGCTTTAACCGTCACCGTCACGGGAGGAATAACGCAGGTCGAAAGTAATGAAACGTTACATCAGGCCATCGGCCGCGCCGATAAAGCGATGTATTTTGGCAAAAATAATGGACGCAACCAGTGCGTGATGATTCGCCAGAATGGGGAGATGAGGCGGCTTGCGTAGACAAAACAGAGCCAGTTAAGCAGTAATAATAACTAACATAAATAATATACCTGCGTAATTATCCCGATAATCCTCATGAAAAATGTGGCTGATAGCACAAATTGCGACCTGAAGCGGCCTTTATCGTTAAAGTAAATTTACGTCGCGCCGACATTACAAGGCAGAAAAATATATTAACAATTGGATAACCTGCCTAAGGACGCTGCTATGCCTTCACAGCCCTCCGTCACCCAGCGTGAGCTGATGCTGGATGACAATACCACCCTCATGTCCACCACCGATCTGCAAAGCTATATTACCCACGCTAACGATACCTTTGTGCAGGTGAGCGGCTACACGCTGCATGAACTGACTGGTAGCCCGCATAACCTGGTTCGCCATCCCGATATGCCGAAAGCGGCGTTCGCTGACATGTGGTACACCCTCAAACAGGGCGAGCCCTGGACCGGCATCGTGAAAAACCGCTGCAAAAATGGCGATCACTACTGGGTGCGCGCGAATGCGGCGCCGGTTGTGCGTAACGGGAAAACCACCGGCTATATGTCTATCCGCACGAAAGCCACGCCGGAGGAGATTGCCGCGGTCACGCCTTTATATAAAGCCTTAAACGAAGGCAAAGCGAACCGACGTCTTTATAAAGGGCTGGTGCTGCGCAAAGGCTGGCTCGGCAAGATGGCGACGCTGCCGCTGCGCTGGCGCGTGCGCGGCGTGATGAGCGGCATCTTTCTGGCATGGCTTGCCGCGATGCTGCTCGCCGGGCAGAGCGGGGGCGGCCTGCTGCTCTCCGGCATCGTCTGCGCGCTGGTGATGACGCTCGGCTGCGCCGCGTTTGAGTGGCAGATTGTCCGTCCGGTAAGCAACGTGGCGCGCCAGGCGCTGAGCGTAGCGACCGGCGAGCGCCAGAGCATCGACCAGCTTAACCGCGCCGACGAAATTGGCGTGACGCTGCGCGCCGTCGGGCAGCTTGGCCTGATGTGCCGCTGGCTGATTAACGATGTTTCAAGCCAGGTGATAAACGTGCGCAGCGGCAGCGAAACGCTGGCGCGCGGTAATGATGATTTAAACGAGCGTACCCGCCAGACGGTGGTCAACGTGCAGCAGACTGTCGCCACCATGAACCAGATGGCGGCCTCGGTGCAAAGCAACTCCGAAACGGCGGTTGCGGCGGATAAACTCTCCAGCGCCGCAAGCGAAGCGGCCCGCCACGGCGGGCAGGCGATGGAGACAGTGGTCAGCACCATGGACGAGATTGCCGACAGCACCCAGCGCATCGGTTCTATCACGTCGCTTATCAACGATATCGCTTTCCAGACCAATATCCTTGCCCTGAACGCGGCGGTGGAAGCGGCGCGGGCGGGCGAGCAGGGCAAAGGTTTTGCGGTGGTGGCAGGCGAAGTGCGCCATCTGGCGAGCCGCAGCGCCAACGCCGCCAATGACATTCGCAAACTGATTGAGGCGAGCGCCAGCAAGGTGGAGTCGGGCGCGGTGCAGGTGCACGCTGCGGGCCGCACGATGCAGGATATTGTCAATCAGGTGCAGAACGTCACGCAGCTTATCGGCCAGATAAGCCAGGCGACCTCCGAGCAGGCGGGCGGCCTTGCCGATCTCACCCGCGCCGTCACCGAGCTGGACGCCATTACCCAGAAAAACGCCGGGCTGGTGGAGGAGAGCGCGCAGGTCTCCGCGATGGTTAAACACCGCGCCACCCGTCTGGAAGATGCCGTAACCGTACTGCACTGATCCTGTCGCAACGTTCCCCCGGGCGGCGCTCCGCCGCCCTTATTTTCTTCTCTCCTTCTCTTATTTTTGCTGCTAATTCACGCAACGATACCGTTAATTGTGAACTTATTATTTTTACTTTGTTAATAATGTATTAATAAAAAAGTGGCGCTGAAAAAATAAGCGCGACGAAACATAAGCAATAATAAATGCACTGGTTTTAAGTCTGGCTAATTAATACTTAAATAACCCTTCATTGATAAGATAAATAGAGAAAGCGGTCGATCAATAATCAAAAATTAATAGTTTGCAGCTATCAAAGCGAAGCGATAAATAAGAAAAAAACGATCAAAAAGGTAAAGTCAGAGGCAATGTTACCGATAAACCTTCTGTCGCTCCCCTTGTTCGGTGAACTGCCGCCTCTCTGACTGCATGTCTTATGCGGCATTCCCGTTCCGTCAGCTTAATTAACCCGCTTTACGGAGAAAATATGTCTTTCCGCGATGTAAAAATAAGCACGAAATTAATACTAGCCTTCGCTTTCTTTATTATCTTGCTGATTGTGAGCGCCTCTCTTTCACTGCTGAGCCTCAGTCAGGCGAATAATAATATTCAGGGCATCGTTAATAAGGATTATCCCGCCACGGTAAAAGCCAACCAGCTAATAGAAACCTTCCAGAGTTTTGTCAGCACCCAACAACTTATGCTGCTCGATGAAAACCGCCGTTGGGCGCAGGATTCGGAAAAGCAGCTTAACGCTCTGAGCGCCCGCATTACCGCACTGCTCGCCGACCTGCAAAAGAGCCTGCCGGATGAAGCCTCGCAACGCGCGCTGGCGCAAATTCGCGAGATTCGCCAGCAATATATCGATTCCCGCATGCGCATCCTGACCGCCGTACAGAACAATAACCGCGACGCGGCGCTGGCGGAGATGATGTCCACCACGCTGAACCTGCAAATAAGCTACAAAGAGAAAGTGCAGGCGCTGATCGCCATTCAGAACCAGAACATGGCTGATGCGGGCAAGCATGTCGCGAAGAGCTATGGCAATAACCGCACCATGCTGATTGTCCTGGCGCTGATCTCCGTCGTGATCGGCACGGCTATCGCAGCGCTTATCATTCGCGCCATCACCGCCCCGCTCGGCCAGGCGGTAAGCTTTGCCGAAGCCATTGCCGAGGGGGATTTAACCCGTAACGTGGAAACCGGACGCCGTGATGAAACCGGCCTGCTGCTGACCGCGCTGATGGAGATGAAAATGCGGCTGCAGGCGATCGTTGAGGAGGTGCAGAACGGCGCGGAAACCATTTCGTCTGCCGCTTCGCAGATTGTCGCCGGCAACCAGGACCTGGCGGCGCGCACCGAAGAGCAGGCAAGCTCGGTGGAAGAGACCGCCGCGTCCATGGAGCAGATGACCTCGACCATTAAAAACACCTACGACAACACCAGCGTCGCCACGCAGCTCTCGACCGAGGCTGCTAACACGGTGAAAAATAATGGCCAGATGATGCGTCAGGTTACCGACAAGATGCGCCTGATTAACGAAACGTCTAACCGGATGTCGGAAATTATCAACCTGATCGACGCCATTGCTTTTCAGACGAATATCCTGGCGCTGAACGCGGCGGTAGAGGCGGCGCGCGCCGGAGAACATGGCCGTGGGTTTGCGGTTGTCGCAGGCGAAGTGCGCCAGCTGGCGCAGAAAAGCGCGGCTTCGGCGAGTGAAATTCGTACGCTGATTGAAAACTCCACCAACCAGACGCGTGAAGGGATGGGGCTGGTCGAGCAGGCGAGCGGGTTGATTAACGGCATGGTGACGAACGTGGAAGAGATGAACCACATCCTGCATGAAATCGCCCAGGCGAGCCGCGAACAGACCGACGGCATTACGCAAATCAACACCGCTATCGGCATGATTGATACCACCACCCAGCAGAACTCAAGCCTGGTGGAGGAGTCGGTCGCCGCCGCCGCATCGCTCAGCGATCAGGCGAATCAGCTCAAAACGCTGGTGAAAGTGTTCCGCCTGCGCGAGGCGTAAAAGCGAGGCGAAAACGCCGCCGTAGATGTAATGGCGCGGCGGCGTGACACATCAAAGGGGGGTAAACCCGCGTGTTAATCGAGCTGCGAAATCTCCAGCGCCGCTTTATCGATAATCCCGACAATCTTTTTCAGCAGCGTGGGTTCGATGGGCGCCTGGTTTACTTTTAAATCCAGCACCGCCTTGAGGTTCTCCAGCGCTCGCTTCATCTCCGGGTTTTTACGCAGCTCGTGGCCGATAATGCGCGCCTTTACACGGGCATGGATATGCGCCAGATGGTCGCTGTTTTCTTCAAGCCAGGCGGTGCCCGCTTCGGTGATAACAATCTTCTTGCGTCCGCTTTCCTCTTCGCTCAGCGAGATAAACTGCTGCTCTTGCAGAAAATCGAGCGTCGGGTAGATAACGCCCGGGCTGGGCGTATAGTTGCCGCCGGTCAGCGCTTCTATCTCTTTGATTAACTCATAACCGTGGCTGGCGCCGCGGGTCAGAATGTCCAGCATCACCAGGCGCAGTTCGCCGTGGCCGAAAAAGCGTGGGCGGCGCGCGTGACCCTCTTCATGATGGCCATGCCCGTGATGGTTGCGGCGCATGCCGTGCGCGTCGCTATGGAGATCGTGGTAACGGTGAAAGTGTCGCATGGTCGTCTGCTCTCGCGATATTTAGATATATCTATATATATCGAATAGTAAGGATTTTGCAAAGCGCAAGCGGTAAAGAAAAATCATTAAACGCTCAATTTGTTGATTATTAAGTTTTTTAAGCGAAGCGTTGTCATTCTGTGCCGCAGCGCCTGAACGCTATCTAAAAAAACTTGCATTCATGCTTAATAGCAACCATTATCATTTACGAAAATTTTAGATATATCGTAATTTCTTCACTTTCACACTGGCAGGTTGAACATGACTCAGGTCACTACTTATCCGCAGCGCGTGCGCAATGAGCTGCGTTTTCGCGAGTTAACCGTGCTCAGCAGCGAGCGCGTGAGCGGCTTTCAGCGTATTGTCTTCGGCGGCGAGTCGCTGACGGGGTTTACCTCCCGCGGTTTTGACGACCATATCAAACTCTTTTTCCCGACGCCGGGAACGGAATTTGTTCCGCCTCAGGTGACGGAAGAGGGCATTGTCTGGTCTGGCGATGTGCGCCCGCCGTCGCGCGACTACACGCCGCTCTTCAACGCCGCGCGTCAGGAACTGACCATCGATTTCTACGTGCACGAGGCTGGCGTGGCCAGCGACTGGGCGGTCAACGCGAAGCCTGGCGACACGCTCTGCATTGGCGGCCCGCGCGGCTCGCTGGTGGTGCCGGAAGATTACGGCTGGCAGCTCTATGTCTGCGATGAATCCGGCATGCCGGCGCTGCGCCGCCGCCTGGAAACGCTGAGCGCGTTGAACAAGGCGGTGAAGGTGAAAGCCCTTGTCACTATCCGCGATGAAGCGCTGAAAGGCTACCTGGCGCATCTGGCGCAGTTTGATATCGAATGGCTTGTCGGCCACAACGAGCAGGCGGTGGCGGAAAGGCTGGCGGCGCTGAAGCTGCCGCCGCAGGATTATTTCCTCTGGATAACCGGCGAAGGCAAAGTGGTCAAGCGCCTTTGCGAGCCGCTTGAAGGCAAAGTGGACGCCCGGTTGCTGCGCGCGCAGGCCTACTGGCACAGCAAAAACGAGTAATGCCGCAGCGGGAAAGAGCCGCACGCTTTTTCCCGTGAATACCCCTTCTTTTTTTGCCGCTTCCGGACGTATAATCGCCGCCCTTTGCTAATTTTTGACCACTTCCCGGAAGCACTATGAGTTCCCTTAGCCTCATCCAACCCGACCGCGATCTTTTTTCCTGGCCTCAATACTGGGCTGCCTGCTTTGGTCCGGCGCCGTTTTTACCCATGTCGCGTGAAGAGATGGATCAACTTGGCTGGGACAGCTGCGACATTATCCTGGTGACGGGCGACGCCTACGTCGACCATCCAAGCTTCGGCATGGCTATCTGCGGCCGCATGCTGGAGGCGCAGGGCTTTCGCGTGGGCATCATCGCCCAGCCGGACTGGTCCAGCAAAGAAGAGTTCATGCGTCTTGGCAAGCCGAACCTCTTTTTCGGCGTCACCGCCGGCAATATGGATTCGATGATCAACCGCTACACCGCTGACCGTAAGCTGCGCCACGATGACGCCTATACCCCGGATAACGAAGCGGGCAAGCGTCCCGACCGCGCCACGCTGGTTTATACCCAGCGCTGTAAAGAAGCCTGGCGCGACGTGCCGGTTATCCTGGGCGGCATCGAGGCGAGCCTGCGCCGCACCGCGCATTATGATTACTGGTCCGACACGGTGCGCCGCTCGGTGCTGGTGGATTCCAAAGCGGATATGCTGATTTTCGGCAACGGCGAGCGCCCGCTGGTGGAAGTAGCGCATCGCCTGGCGGCGGGGGAGCCGGTGAGCGAAATCCGCGACGTGCGTAACACCGCCATCATCCTGAAAGAGGCGTTGCCGGGCTGGGCAGGCGTCGATTCCACCCGCCTCGACACGCCAGGGCGCATCGATCCTATCCCGCATCCTTATGGCGAAGATTTACCCTGTGCGGATAAAGGCAAACCGGCGGTGCAAAAGCAGGAGGCGAAAGCGGTAGTCGTACAGCCGCCGCGCCCGAAGCCGTGGGAGAAAACTTACGTGCTGCTGCCGTCGTTCGAAAAAGTCAAAGCGGACAAGGTGCTTTACGCTCACGCTTCGCGCATTCTGCACCATGAGACAAACCCTGGCTGCGCCCGCGCGCTGATGCAAAAGCACGGCGACCGCTACATCTGGATAAACCCGCCCGCTATTCCGCTCTCCACCGAAGAGATGGACAGCGTCTTTGCGCTGCCTTACCAGCGCGTGCCGCATCCGGCCTACGGTAAAAAGCGCATCCCGGCGTATGAGATGATCCGCTTTTCTGTGAACATCATGCGCGGCTGCTTCGGCGGTTGTTCGTTCTGCTCTATCACCGAGCATGAAGGACGCATTATCCAGAGCCGCTCTGAAGAGTCGATAATCAACGAGATTGAAGCCATTCGCGACTCGGTGCCGGGCTTTACCGGCGTTATCTCCGATCTTGGCGGCCCGACGGCCAATATGTATATGCTGCGCTGCAAATCGCCGCGCGCCGAGCAGACCTGCCGCCGCCTGTCGTGCGTTTATCCCGATATCTGCCCGCATATGGATACTGACCATACGCCGACGATCAACCTCTATCGGCGCGCCCGCGATCTGAAAGGCATTAAGAAGATCCTGATCGCCTCCGGGGTGCGTTACGATCTGGCGGTGGAAGATCCGCGTTACGTGAAGGAGCTGGCGACCCACCACGTCGGCGGCTACCTGAAGATCGCGCCGGAGCACACCGAAGAGGGCCCGCTTTCTAAAATGATGAAGCCGGGAATGGGCAGCTACGATCGCTTCAAAGAGCTGTTCGACACCTATTCAAAGCAGGCGGGGAAAGAGCAGTACCTGATCCCGTATTTTATCTCCGCGCACCCCGGCACGCGGGATGAAGACATGGTGAACCTGGCGCTGTGGCTCAAGCAGCGCCGTTTCCGTCTCGATCAGGTGCAGAACTTCTATCCTTCGCCGCTCGCCAACTCCACCACCATGTATTACACCGGCAAGAACCCGCTCGGGAAAATTGGCTACAAGAGCGAAGAGGTGGTGGTGCCGCGGGGCGACCGCCAGCGCCGTCTGCATAAAGCGCTGCTGCGTTATCACGATCCGGCCAACTGGCCGCTTATCCGCGAAGCGCTGGAGGCGATGGGCAAGAAGCACTTAATCGGTTCACGCCGCGACTGCCTGGTGCCCGCGCCTACGCTTGATGAAATGCGCGAAGCGAAGCGCCAGAACCGCAACACCCGGCCTGCGCTGACGAAGCACACGCCGATGGCTATCCAGCGCCAGAAGCCGGCGGTGAAGAAAGCGCGCCGCGATAAAACGCAGTAATAAAAAAACCCCGCTCCGGCGGGGTTTTTTGTGGGGTTAATACAGCCCGAGCAGCTTCCACCAGGCAAGGCCGAGCGTCAGGAAAATCGCCTGGTTAACGAGGCTGATGATAAATCCGGTGCGCCACCAGACGCCGGTCGGCACATAGCCCGCGCCAAACAGGATCGGGCCGCGGGCGTGGGTGTACTGGGTAAGCGAGCAGTAAAGGCTGCTGGTGAAGGCGAGCATCAACGCCATCGGCGCCGGCGGGATGTTAAGGTTCAGCCCCACTCCGAGGAACACCGCATACAGCGCGGCGATTTGCGCGTTGCCGCTGGCGAAAAAGTAGTGCGTATAGAAATAGGCGGCGTTCAGCAACAGCAACACCAGCACCCAACTGGTGCCGTGCATCATGTGACCGATGCTGTCGCCAATCAGGTTGCCAAACCAGCTGGTGAAGCCGAGCTTTTTCAGCTGGTTCGCCATCATCAGCAGCGCGGCGAACCAGATAAGCGTATCCCACGCGCCTTTCTCGCTTTTCACATCCTCCCAGCTCAGCACCCCTGAGAGCAGCAACACCGACAGCCCGACAAACGACGCCGTGGTCGGGTCCACGCCGAGCTGTTCGCCAAAGATCCAGAGCACCAGCAGCACGACGACGGTGGCGAGCATCAGCCATTCGCCGCGGGCCATCGGCCCCATCTGCGCCAGCTCATCCCGGGCGATGCGGGGCGCGTCCGGCGTATGTTTGATTTCCGGGCGGGTGATCCAGTAAACCAGCAGCGGCACCAGAATCAGCGACGCCAGGCAGGGCAGGAGCGCGGCAAAAAACCAGCCGCCCCAGCTTATCGTCACGCCCGCATTGGCGGCGAGCTTCACCGCCAGCAGGTTGCCGGTGTAGCCGGTCATAAACAGTGCGGCGGTGACGTCGTTCACATTGCCGATGCAGGTGATAAGAAAGGTGCCGATTTTTTTACGCGACTCATCCTCCGGGCGGGAGTCGAAGCTGCGCGCCAGCGAGTCGGCGATAGGGTAAATCACGCCGCCGCAGCGCGCCGTGTTGCTTGGCATGGCAGGCGAGAGGATGAGATCGGCGAAGGCGAGGCCATAGGCCAGACCCAGCGTGCGCTTGCCGAGCAGGCGAATCATTTGCAGGGCGATGCGCCGCCCGAGGCCGGTTTTGATAAAGCCGCGGGCAATCATAAACGCCACTACGATAAGCCAGATAAGCGAGCTGTTCAGGTCGCTTAGCGCCGTGGCGATGGCGTCGCTGGCTTTGCTGTCGCCTGCGGCATAGGTCAGCGCGAACACGGTTATGCCGATAATGCCGACGGCGCCTATCGGCAGCACTTTAGCGACAATGGCGGCGATGGTGCCGACAAAAATAATGGCTGAGCGCCAGGCCGGCGCGGTAAGCCCTTGCGGCGGCGTGATTTGCCAGAGCGCCGCCACGCAGAGCGTAATCATGATTAACGGCAGCCAGCGTACGCCAGCCGGTGATGAGTGAGCCACAATCGTACCCCTATTCATGCAAGTTATTGGAAAGTGCTTAAAAATTCATTTCTTGAATAAGTCATTGTTTAATCAAGCTTTTTCTATTTTGCGCCGCATCGCTTTCCAAATGCACATTTATTTTATGGTTTAAGAAAGTGGCTATTGAACGGGGGGAAGGATTAACCGGTTGTTATTGCTCTGCTTGCAGGTTTAAGCCTTTTTTACGATGGTTAAAATTTCGCCAGCTTATAGAAATAGAGATATGTTGAACGGTTCCGGGCGAAATAAATGTACCTTTCATGGTGGTTAATCGCGCCGCTGCTGCTGGCGGTGGTGGTGCTCTTTAAAATGGTCTCCCGGCTCTCGCGGGAGGTAGATAAGCTGGAAGGGGAGCTGGAAGAGAGCAAAGGAAAAGTCGAACTCTTCCGGCAGTACGCCCATCGCTTCAAGCTGGTTAACCTGAAAATGGCGGCGGGACTTTCGCAAATCAGAACGCTTTCCCACAACATGGCGGGCGGCGACGAGGCGGAAAAGGCGCGGCTGCTGGCGGAAATTGATGAGGCGTTGAAAAGGGCGACCGAAGAGGAGCCCTTTGTAGACAGGCAGACGCTGAGCGCGCCTGCGCAAGAGGCGCCAACGGAACGAAAGCTTCAGCCTCAACAGGCGAGCAATTAACAGAAAAATAAAAAGCGCCGCCCGCGCATAACGGGCAGCGCTTTTTGCTGCGCTTAACCGCCGAACTGATCCGGGTCCGGCCCCAGCCGTGTGCCTTTATCCAGCTTCGCAATTTCGCCCAGTTCATCTTTATCGAGGCGGAAATCCCAGACGTTAAAGTTTTCCACGATGCGCGCTGGCGTGACCGATTTCGGGATAACCACCAGCCCGCTGTCGAGATGCCAACGGATAACGATCTGCGCCGGGGTTTTGCCATATTTATCCGCCAGTTCACGGATAATTTTCTGATCAAACACCCCCTGGCCGCCCTGCGCCAGCGGGCTCCAGGACTCGGTCTGGATCTTATGGGTAGCGTTCCAGGCATGGAGCTGGCGCTGTTGCAGCAGCGGGTGCAGCTCAATCTGGTTGATAACCGGCGTTACGCCAGTCTCGTCAATGATGCGCTGCAGGTGATTTACCTGAAAATTACAGACGCCGATGCTTTTCGCCAGCCCCTGTTTTTGCAGCTCAATCATCCCCTGCCAGGCTTCCACATAGTGATCGATGGCGGGAACGGGCCAGTGCATCAGATAGAGATCCACATAGTCGAGCTGGAGTTTTTCCAGGCTCTCCTGCAGGGCCTCGTGAGGACGCTGCTGATCGTCATTCCACAGCTTGGTGGTAACGAAGATCTCTTCGCGCGGCACGCCTGCGCTTTTTAACGCTTTACCGACGCCTTCTTCGTTTTTATAGGCCGCTGCGGTATCAATGGAGCGATACCCCACTTCCAGCGCCTTGTGGATTGCGTTCACCACTTCTTCGTTGCCCGCTTTCCACACACCGAGGCCGAGCTGAGGCATGATAGTGCCGTCATGCAGCTTGATTACGGTCGGATTTGCCATGCATGTCTCCTTCTGAGCTAGCACGCCGGGGAAGCCCCGGCGAAAGTCACGTGAGATTAAGTCTGGACGAAATAGTCAAAAACGAAAGGCCGATGGCGAAAAGCTTAACGCGCCGCTTCGTAAATACGACGGCTGACCTCAAGCGTAATATCCTTGTGCTCGCCAAGCTGCGTCATGCCGTGCTCTTCAAGCTTGGCAAGCAGCGCCGGAATGGTGCTGCCGTCAAGGTCCCAGGCGGACAGGCGGGTCGGCGTGCCCATTTGTTCGAAGAAGTGACGCGTCGCGTCGATGGCGGCGTCGATGCGCGCCTCTTCGCCGCCTTCTCGGATGTTCCAGACGCGTTCGGCGTACTGCAACAGCTTCTCGCGCTTCTGCTCGCGTTTTTCGTTCAGCAGCGCAGGCAGCACGATTGCGAGCGTCTGGGCGTGGTCGAGGCCATGCATGGCGGTCAGCTCATGGCCGAGCATATGGGTCGCCCAGTCCTGCGGCACGCCTGCGCCAATCAGGCCGTTCAGCGCCATGGTCGCCGCCCACATCACGTTGGCGCGCACGTCATAATTTTCCGGCTCTTTAAGCGCTTTCGGGCCTTCTTCAATCAGGGTCAGCAGTAGCCCTTCGGCGAAGCGATCCTGCACCTTCGCATTAACCGGGTAGGTCAGGTACTGCTCGATGGTGTGAACAAACGCGTCCACCACGCCGTTCGCCACCTGGCGCGGCGGCAGGGTATAGGTGTAAACCGGGTCGAGAATCGCGAAGACCGGCTGCACAAAAGGCGATTTAAACGCCTGCTTGTCGCCTGTGGCGCGACGGGAGATAACCGCCCCCTGGTTAGATTCGGAGCCGGTGGCGGGCAGCGTCAGCACGGAGCCCAT
Organism: Franconibacter daqui; assembly: GCF_014644275.1. Lineage (NCBI taxonomy): Bacteria > Pseudomonadati > Pseudomonadota > Gammaproteobacteria > Enterobacterales > Enterobacteriaceae > Franconibacter > Franconibacter daqui. The sequence continues at coordinate 194,814 of NZ_BMKJ01000002.1, forward strand.
CGGCACAGCGGCGTTGATATCGCGGCCATAAGTTTGCAGGATATGCCACGGGTCGAGCTCCGCCGGATAGCGGGCCGCCGCCGCGATAAACTTGGTGCCGTCCAGCACGGAGCCACCGCCGACCGCCAGCAGAAACGTCACGTTTTCTTTACGCACTATGTCCACCGCTTTCATCAGCGTTTCATAGGTCGGGTTCGGCTCGATGCCGCCGAATTCCAGCACGTCAACGCCCGCCAGCGCCTGGTAAACCTGGTCCAGCACGCCGGTCTTTTTCACACTGCCGCCGCCCCAGGTAATCAGCACGCGGCTGTCTGCCGGGATCTGCGCGGGCAGGTCGGCGATGGCGTTTTTACCAAACAAAATACGGGTGGGCGTATGGAGATTAAAATTATTCATTAGCAGATACCCTCTTAACAGGTAAAGAAGTGGCGGCAAGGCGCAGCCTGATGACGGTTATTGTCCGCCCCGGCGGGCCGCGCGCTCAATGCTCATTTCTGCCTTTGTCTTGCCTGTTCCTCCTGGGCTCTGGAGAAAACGGCGATTTTTACGCACACTGTCAGCGCTGAAAAAGAGAAGCGGAGCAGCGCGAAATGAATCGTCAGGCAATCTGCCAGCAACTGGCGGAGAAAATTAAACTATTGAAATTTAAAGATGCTATTCCGGATGGTCTGGCTTCAGAGGTGCGTTTACTCTATGGCACTGAGCCGCATCCGCGCACGCCGGTGATGTATCAGCCGGGCGTCATATTTCTCTTTTCCGGCCACAAAACGGGTTATCTCAATAACCGCGTTTTCCGCTACGACGCTAACGAGTACCTGCTGCTGACGGTGCCGCTGCCTTTTGAATGCGAAACCTTCGCCACGCCGCAGGCGCCGCTTGCCGGGCTGCGCATTAACGTTGATCTTTTACAGCTGCAGGAGCTGGTGATGGAGATTGGCGAGGATGAGCGTTTTCGTCCGGCTTCGTCGTCCAGCGGCATTAATTCCGCCACCCTTTCTGACGAAATCCTCTGTGCGGCTGAACGGCTGCTGGATGTGCTTGAACATCCGCTCGACGCCCGCATTCTCGGCAAACAGATTATTCGCGAAATCCTCTACCACGTGCTGATGGGGCCGCGCGGCGGCGCGCTGCTGGCGCTGATAAGCCGCCAGACGCACTTTAGCCTGATAAGCCGCGTGCTCCGGCGCATTGAATCGCAGTACACCGAAACGCTTTCGGTCGATCAGCTGGCGGCGGAGGCGAACATGAGCGTGTCAGCGTTTCATCATAACTTCAAAGCGGTAACCAGCACGTCGCCGTTGCAGTACATCAAAACCTTCCGGCTTCATAAGGCGCGAATGCTGATGCTGCACGACGGCATGAAGGCGAGCGCGGCGGCGCTGCGGGTCGGATATGAAAGCGCCTCCCAGTTCAGCCGGGAGTTTAAGCGCTACTTCGGCGTAACGCCGGGGGAGGATATTGCACGGATGCGGCTGTCGCCGGGGCTGGAGCTGCCGCCCCGTTAAGCAGTGCCCCGCGCGGTGAGGCGGGGCGGGAACATCAGGCGGCGCGTTTCTTCAGCACCACTATCACGGCGCTGAGCAGGCCGACGACCAGCAGCACGATGGGCAGCACCATCAGGAACGTCATCACTTCGTCTTCATGGCGCTTCACGAAAGGGATCATGCTCAGCGCATAGCCGAGGCTCGTTACCACACCGACCCACAGCAGAGCGCTCAGCCAGTTGAAAAGCTGAAAACGGCGGTTAGAAAGGCCGGAGATGCCCGCCATGGTGGGCAGCAGCGTGCGCACAAACGCGAGAAAGCGGCCAATCAACAGCGCCAGCAGGCCATGGCGGTCGAACATGCAGGTGGCCCGCTGATGATATTTTTGCGGCAACTGCGCAAGCCACCCTTTCACCAGCCGCGTATTGCCCAGCCAGCGCCCCTGCACATAGCTTAGCCAGCAGCCGAGGCTGGCGGCGGAGGTGAGGATAATCATGGTGGGGACAAAATCCATCACGCCTTTGGCTATCATCGCGCCCGCCAGCAGCAGCAGGCTGTCACCCGGCAGGAAAGAGGCCGGCAGCAGGCCATTTTCCAGAAACAAGGTCGCAAACATCACGAACCAGACAACGCCGACAATATGCGGGTCCGCCAGCGCGGCAAAATCGTGTTGCCAGAGCGCAGCGATAATATTTTGTATAACAGCCATGAATAATCCTGTGGAACAGCCTGTGTCGTCTTATTGTACTCGCAAACGCCCGCAACATCTTGATGCAGGCGTATTAAACGCCGGAAATTCCGTCAGCCTGGGTGTCCACATTGATTGAGAAATGTTATGCAATACGCTGGAAACCGGCTTCCAGATCGGCGATGAGATCGTCGACGTTTTCCAGACCTATATGCACCCGCACCAGCGTGCCGGTGAAATCCACGCCGCCTGCGGGGCGGAGCGCGGCTATCTCTTCCGGCTGGTTGGCTAGAATAAGCGATTCATAGCCTCCCCAGGAATAGGCCATGCTGAAATAGTGGAAATTGTCGAGGTAGCTCGCAAATTCCGTCTCGTTCAGGCGCTTTTTAAGAATGAATGAGAAGAGGCCGCTGCTGCCGGTAAAGTCCCGCTTCCAGAACTCATGGCCTTTGCTGCCCGGCAGCGCCGGATGATTCACGCGCGCCACCTGCGGATGCTGCGAGAGCCATTCGGCAATTTTCAGACTGCTTTCCTCATGCTGGCGCAGACGCACGCCAAGGGTACGCAGGCCGCGGCTGGTCATATAAGCGGTATCGGCATCCAGCATCTGGCCCATCAGGTAGGCGTTTTCACGAAGCTGCGGCCAGCAGCGCTCATTAGCCACCGCGGTGCCCACCATGCCGTCGGAGTGGCCAATCAGATACTTGGTGCCCGCCTGAATGGAGATATCAACGCCGAAGTCGAGCGCGCGGAAAAGAATGCCGGCAGCCCAGGTGTTGTCGATCATGATGATGGCTTGCGGCGCGACGCGACGCACCGCCTCAACAATCGCAGGGACATCATGCACTTCCATGGTGATGGAGCCGGGCGATTCCAGAAACACCACGCGGGTGTTGGGCTGAATAAGCGTGGCGATATCCGCGCCAATCAGCGGGTCGAACCAGCTGGTGGCGACGCCAAGCTTGCCGAGGATTTTGGTGCAAAAATCCTGAGTGGGCTCGTAGGCGCTATTGGTCAGCAGCACGTGGTCGCCTTGCTCGACAAACGCGAGAAGCGTATTGGCGACAGCCGCCGCGCCGCAGGGAAACAGCGCGCACCCCGCGCCGCCTTCCAGTTCGCACATCGCTTCTTGCAGAGAGAAGTGGGTGAGGGTGCCGCGACGACCATAGAATAGCTCGCCCTTAGCGCGGTTCGCCGCAGCGTGCTTCTTGGCTTCCACGCTCTCAAAAACCAGCGACGAGGCGCGCTGGATAACGCTGTTTACCGATCCCTGCGTGTAACGCTTACCGCGCCCGGCGTTTATCAGCGTCGTCTCGATGTGCTTTTCTGTCATGTGGCTTACCCTGTTTATACGTCTGGATGTCTAAACATACGTTACCACGGTTCATCGCCGCTGTTTCGTCCGACAGTAAAAAAAGCGGAAAAATCACCATCGGGCCTGCTTTACTGCGTGAGCGCAAAGAAATTTTCCCTTCGCCAGGGCATTCTGTAAATACTAATGAGAACTACTATCAATTCGACGTCGTTTTGGTATTATTACGACAGTTTTGGTGTTTTTTCGTCCTGGAGATGAAGAGTGGGAAATAATTTGATGCAGACGGACCTTTCCGTCTGGGGGATGTATCATCACGCCGATATCGTGGTAAAGATTGTCATGATCGGCCTGATTCTGGCGTCAGTGGTTACCTGGGCTATTTTCTTCAGCAAAAGCGCAGAGCTGCTGAGCCAAAAGCGCCGCCTCAAGCGCGAGCAGCAGCAACTGGCTGCCGCCCGCTCCCTGAACGACGCCTCAGAAATGGCGGCCTCCTTCCACAAAAAAAGCCTCAGCCAGCAGCTGATTAACGAAGCGCAAAACGAGCTGGAGCTTTCCGCAGGCAGTGAAGATAACGAAGGCATTAAAGAGCGTACCGGTTTTCGCCTGGAGCGCCGCGTGGCGGCCGTTGGGCGTCACATGGGCCGCGGCAACGGTTATCTTGCAACCATCGGCGCGATTTCGCCGTTTATCGGCCTGTTCGGCACCGTGTGGGGCATTATGAACAGCTTTATCGGTATCGCCCAGTCGCAGACCACCAACCTCGCCGTTGTGGCGCCAGGTATCGCCGAAGCGCTGCTCGCCACGGCGATTGGTCTTGTCGCCGCTATTCCGGCGGTGGTCATTTACAACATCTTCGCCCGCATGATCGGCAGCTATAAAGCTACCCTCGGCGACGTCGCCGCGCAGGTGCTGCTGCTGCAAAGCCGCGACCTGGACTTAGGCGCCAGTTCACAGGCTCATCCGGTGCGTCCGGCTCAGAAACTGCGCGTAGGTTAATGCCCCATGGCGATGCGTCTTAACGAAAACCTCGACGATAACGGCGAAATGCACGAAATCAACGTCACGCCGTTTATCGACGTGATGCTGGTGCTGCTGATTATCTTCATGGTAGCCGCGCCGCTTGCCACGGTGGATGTGAAGGTGAACCTGCCCGCCTCCACCAGTCAGCCGCAGCCGCGCCCTGAAAAACCGGTTTATCTGTCAGTAAAAGCGGATAAGACCATGTATCTCGGCAACGATCAGGTGACGAAAGACACCATGATTACTGCGCTGAACGCGGCCACCGCCGGCAAGAAAGATACCACCGTCTTTTTCCGCGCGGATAAAACCGTGGATTACGAAACGATGATGAACGTGATGGATACGCTGCATCAGGCGGGATATCTGAAGATTGGCCTGGTAGGCCAGGAAGTCACGAAGAAGTAATCGTGTGAAAAATGAAAAGGCGCGGCGAATGTCGCGCTTTTTTTATGGGCGCTTTTGGCGGTGGGGTTTGAGCGCGGACAGCGTTATCTGGTGGGTGGCGCTGCGCCTGCCGCCATGTTCGTGATATCGCTTAGCCGCAATGATAACCGCCCGTCACGCCGTGCACTTCAGCGGTCACGTAGCTTGATTCCTGGCTTGCCAGATAAACATAAACCGGCGCCACTTCCGCAGGCTGGCCGGCGCGCTTCATCGGCGTCGGCTGGCCGAAGCTGGGTATCACCTCCTGAGTCTGCCCGCCAGTCACCTGCAACACCGTCCAGATGGGGCCGGGCGCGACAATGTTCACGCGAATGCCTTTCTCCGCCACCTGCTTCGCCAGCCCGCGGCTGTAATTCATGATAGCCGCCTTGGTCGAGGCGTAATCCAGCAGGTTGGGGTTCGGCTGGTAGGCTTCAATAGAAGAGGTGGTGATAATGCTGGCGCCCGGTTTCAGGTGCGGGATCGCCTCCTGGGTTATCCAGAACAGGGCGAAAACGTTAGTGGCGTAGGTGCGCTGGAACTGCTCGCTGGTCAGGTCCGCAATACGGGTGACGGCGGTCTGCTTGCCTGCCACCAGCGCCATAATATCAAGCCCGCCCAGTTCCTGAACCGCGCGCTGCACCAGCTCGCGGGCAAACGCTTCCTCACAGATATCGCCGGGGATCAGTATCGCCCTGCGGCCTGCTTGCTCAATCAGCGCTTTGACCTGGTCGGCATCTTCCTGCTCTTCAGGCAGATAGTTTATCGCCACGTCCGCCCCTTCCCGGGCGAAGGCGATGGCGGCGGCGCGCCCGATGCCGGAATCGCCCCCGGTCACCAGCGCTTTACGGCCCGTTAATCTTTCCCGCCCCACATAGGTTTTCTCGCCGCAGTCCGGCACGGGACTCATTTTGGATTGCAGGCCCGGCGGGGGCTGCTCCTGGTTCGGATAGTCGCCGTTGAAGTATTGCGTGGCGGGATCCTGAATCTGCGTCTGGTCATTAGGCATACGGTGTCTCCACTTCTCCGAGTTTAAAAACGTCCTCTTAAGGGTAGTGTGTTATTCTGAGGTAGATAGCATTGGTGGGTTATTATTATTTAGGTGTCGCTTAAGCCAGACGTTTATTCTAAGGAGGATTTTGCGGCGCGTTAATGAAAAAAGGGGCCTGCCGCCCCCTTTATGTTGAACCGTTACCCGGCTGCAGGGCAGCGCGGGTTTTCAGGTGTTAGCTCAGGTGCTCGCCACCGGTTACGCCGTGCACTTCGGCGGTCACGTAGCTTGATTCCTGGCTTGCCAGATAAACATAAATCGGCGCCAGTTCCGCAGGCTGACCGGCGCGCTTCATCGGCGTCTGCTGGCCGAACTGCGGGATTTTCTCCTGCGGCTGACCGCCGCAAATTTGCAGCGGCGTCCAGATGGGGCCCGGCGCCACGATGTTCACGCGAATGCCTTTTTCCGCCACTTGCTTCGCAAGGCCGCGGCTGTAGTTCAGAATAGCCGCCTTAGTGGAGGCGTAATCGAGCAGGTGCGGGCTTGGCTGGTAAGCCTGAATGGAGGAGGTGGTGATAATGCTGGCGCCCGGTTTCAGGTGCGGGATAGCCTCCTGGGTAATCCAGAACAGCGCGAAAACGTTGGTCGCGTAAGTTTTCTGGAACTGCTCGCTGGTCAGCTCGGAAATCTGCTCGACAGCGGTTTGCTTACCGGCGACCAGCGCCAGAATGTCCAGCCCGCCCAGTTCCTGAATGGCGCGACGCACCAGATCGCGGGCAAACTGTTCATCGGTTAAATCGCCCGGGATCAACACCGCCTTACGACCGGCTTCCTCAATCAGCTTTTTCACCGCTTCAGCATCTTCCTGCTCGGCAGGCAGATAGTTGATGACCACATCCGCGCCTTCACGCGCGTAGGCGATGGCGGCGGCGCGTCCGATACCTGAATCACCGCCAGTAACCAGGGCCTTGCGACCTTTAAGGCGTCCGCTTCCGACGTAACTCTGCTCACCGCAATCCGGCACCGGATCCATTTTTGCCTGCACGCCCGGCGCGGGCTGCGTTTGTTTAGGATATTCGCCGGTGAAGAACTGGGTGGTAGGGTCCTGAATTTTCGTCTGATCGTTTGCCATTAGATCGCTCCTCTGTTTAAAAGACACCTCTTAAGGGTAGTGTCTTCTGCTGCGCTGTCGAAAATTCTCGGGATATTCCGGTTATTCGTCAGGCTGACGCGTGTCTTCAGAAAAGAGAAGCCGCCGCTTAAGAGCGGAAAGAAAGGGCTTTCAGCAGAGGTTACGGCTTTGACGGGGGAACTGGCGCAACCCGCGGCGGCGCGACAACCGGTTTTGAATAGGTGGCGCTCCAGGGCGCCTGAGGGGCAGGCTCTACGTTCGCAGGCGGCATCGCTTCAGGCGCGGCGGGTTCAGCGTGTGAAGGAACAACGGGCTGCGCGACCACCGTTTGCGGCGTAATCGCGGCGGCTGGCGGCGTTGCGCTGGCGGGCGCGGTGGGTTTAACCGTGGAGGTTTTGCAGGTGCCTTCGGCGAGCGTTCGGCTTAACATCAGCGTCGAGGCTTCCTGCGCCTTAATCTGCTGATAATTCTCCTCTAACTGCACCATAATTTGCGATTTCAACTCGGGATAGCGGTTAATAATCTCCAGCAGCACTGCGCCGTATACCTCTTCTTTAACCCGCAGCGGATAAATTTCACGGCGATTTTGCCACTTAAGGTGCACCAGCGCGGAGGGAATCGTCACCATGGCTCGCGTATACTCGGCGATAGCCTGGTCACGGGCATATATTAACGCCTGCTGGTTCTGACTTAAGATAAATTTCTGTTCAACCTGTTTATCTAAAGCGAAATAAATATCGTTATTGGTTATTTCGGCCACGCCCGTTAATCCTCGAACTGATAAAATAGCGGCGTCGCTTTTTCCCTGGTGATGAGATTAAGCCAAATTTTATTACCCGCTTCATTGATGTGCGCCGTTTTCGCCGCAATCAGTTCCGCCAGTTCTTCCGCGTTTATGGTTTTATCTTCGACCAGGCCGTTCAATACTTTAGCGAAAGTTTCGATTTTAACCACACAGAACAGGCGTTCTTTTATATGGCGATCATGTTCTTCAAGCAGCATGTTGCCGCTTTGCCCGGCTCGTGATTTACTGGTTAAAATATCACTTTCGTAATCGGCGAGCGTTGGCTTTCCTTTAGTTAAATTTTCACTGCTTTCATCAGTCGCCGGCTGCGTCTCAGGAGTGGGAATATGATAGCGCGCCGGCACAATATTGTCGGGCAACATAATAATATTTCCTTTAATTTCAGAAAGGTAAATTAGAAGGCAGGGCGGTTTGCGTTGACAATAACATGCCGCAAAATTAAAATCAAAGAAAACGGAGCCTGCGCATGAGCACTATTTTTTATTGTGTCATCACCTTGCTGTTACTTTTATGCGTCGTTCTTTTATTAATGAAAGAGAGTGAGCGCAATACTACCGAAAACAGTGAAGCCGCGAACCCATCCTCGCCGCAAAACCGACAAAAGGGTGAGGAACATTTCTCCGTATTGCTTAACGCCATTACGCCGGGCTGGTATTGGCGTGTCAATCATGAATATAGCGACTTTATTAACGCCACCATTAAAAAAATGAGTTTTGAAGAACTTAACGCAACGCCAGGTTTATTTGAGGCGCAGCGTCGGTGCAGCAATCTTAATTCCGCGGTGTATAAATATTACGATAATTTAAAAAAACGCTGTCTGAATGGCGAGCTGGTGATGTTTTCCGATATCGAAGTGTTGAATTTACGTCATTGTTTCCATGAGTTTAGCATTGAGGCCTATCCGGCGCTGGTCGCCATCGTCTGGCCGCAGTATCAACGTCCACAGGTCTCCCTGTCCGACGTGTAGCGGCGGGCGTGGTTGCCAGCCGTCAACCTTTCTGCGTTATACTTAGCGTCTTTGGGTTAACTTCCAGGACGCTATGGAACGCTTTTTAGAAAACGCAATGTACGCCTCTCGCTGGCTTCTCGCCCCGGTCTATTTCGGTTTATCCCTGGCCTTGCTGGCGCTGACCGTCAAGTTCTTCCAGGAAATTTTCCACGTTCTGCCCAATGTGCTCACCATGGCGGAGGCCGATCTCATTCTGATGCTGCTGTCGCTGGTGGACATGACGCTGGTTGGCGGGCTGCTGGTGATGGTGATGTTCTCCGGCTATGAGAACTTCGTTTCACAGCTGGATATCGCCGACCATAAAGAGAAGCTGAACTGGCTTGGCAAAATGGACGCCACCTCGCTGAAGAACAAAGTGGCGGCGTCGATTGTTGCTATCTCTTCCATTCACCTGCTGCGGGTGTTTATGGATGCCAAAAACGTGCCGGACAATAAGCTGATGTGGTATGTCATTATCCACCTCACCTTCGTGCTCTCCGCCTTCGTGATGGGCTATCTCGACAAGCTCACGCGCCACGACCACTAAGCAAAACCCACGGCCCGCACCGTGGGTTTTTTTATGCGCAGCCTGCGTTTATTTATCCGACGACGCCTGCCAGAGGTTCAGCTCGCCGTCGGCGACATGTTCGTCGATTTTCGCAAGCTCCTCAGCGCTGAACGACAGGTTCGCCAGCGCCTGCACATTCTCTTCAATTTGCTCGGGGCGGCTTGCGCCAATCAGCACCGAGGTGACGCGCGCATCTTTTAAGAGCCAGCTGAGCGCCATCTGCGCCATGCTCTGACCGCGGCGCTGCGCCATCTCGTTCAGCAGCCGCAGGCTGTTGAGGTTCTGCTCCGTCAGCATGTTTTCCGTCAGGCCGCGCGCTTTTTTGCCTTCATACTGCATGCGCGACCCTTGCGGAATGCCGTTGAGGTATTTACCGGTCAGCAGCCCCTGCGCCAGCGGGGTGAAGGCGATGCAGCCCGCGCCGTTGCGCTCAAGCGTCTCCAGCAGCCCGCTTTTATCCACCCAACGGTTCAGCAAGTTATAGGAAGGTTGGTGGATCAGCAGCGGCACTTTCCATTCGCGCAGCAGCTCCGCCATCTTTTGCGTACGTTCCGGCGAATAAGAGGAGATGCCGACATAGAGCGCCTTGCCGCTCTGCACCGCCTGCGCCAGGGCGGCGGCGGTCTCTTCCATCGGCGTGCTTTCATCAACGCGGTGCGAGTAGAAAATATCGACATAGCCCAGCCCCAGGCGTTGCAGGCTCTGGTCGAGGCTTGCCAGCAAGTATTTACGCGACCCGCCGGCGCCGTAGGGGCCCGGCCACATGTCGTAACCCGCTTTGGTGGAGATAATCAGCTCATCGCGATAGGGCGCGAAGTCGGTTTTCAGCAGGCGGCCGAAATTCTCTTCCGCGCTGCCGGGCGGTGGGCCGTAGTTGTTGGCGAGGTCGAAATGGGTAATGCCCAGGTCAAACGCTTTATGCAGCAACGCGCGCTGGGAATCCAGCGTGCTGCCGTGGCCGAAGCTGTGCCACAGGCCAAGCGACAGCGCAGGCAGTTGCAGCCCGCTGCGGCCGCAAAAACGGTATTGCATCCGCTCGTAGCGGGCAGGGTCGGCAAGGTACGGCATGGTTTCTCCTTCTTCCAGAGTTATTATTTGAAACGTTGTTTCTATATTAGCGAGTCGCCGGGAGAGGACAAGCGCGCGGCATCATACATTTGGCTGATAATGCGCCGCGTCTTTAGGTAATTTCCTGCGCATGTGCTTCGCTTATAGGGCCGAATCGCACTGAAAGAAGGGAGCGCCCATGACCCGCCTGACCGCCAAAGATTTTCCCCAGCAACTGCTCGATTACTACGACTACTACGCCCACGGCAAAATCACCAAGCGTGAATTTTTGCAGCTGGCGGCGAAATATGCCGTCGGCGGCATGACGGCGCTGGCGTTGTTCGACCTGCTCAAACCCAACTACGCCCTGGCCCAGCAGGTGGAGTTCACCGACCCGGATATTTATCCGCAGTATATTCACTACCCATCGCCCAACGGCCACGGGCAGGTGCGCGGCTATCTGGTGTTGCCGAAGAAGGCAAACGGCAAAGCGCCCGCCGTGGTGGTGGTGCACGAAAATCGCGGTCTGAATCCCTACATTGAAGATGTGGCGCGCCGTGTGGCGAAGGCGGGTTTTATCGCGCTGGCGCCGGACGGTCTTTCTTCCGTGGGCGGCTATCCGGGCAACGATGATGAAGGGCGGGAATTGCAGCAAAAAGTCGATCCGCAAAAGCTGATGAACGACTTTTTCGCCGCCATTGAATTTATGATGCAGCACGAAGGGGCGTCCGGAAAGGTAGGCATTACCGGCTTCTGCTATGGCGGCGGCGTGGCGAATGCGGCGGCGGTGGCGTATCCTGAACTGGCCGCCGCAGTGCCTTTTTACGGACGACAGCCGCCCGCGCAGGATGTCGCGAAAATTAACGCGCCGCTGCTGCTCCATTATGCTGAACTCGATACCCGCATCAACGAAGGCTGGCCTGCTTACGAGGCGGCGTTGAAAAAAGCCGGGAAAACCTACGAAGCTTATATCTACCCTGGCGTTAATCACGGTTTTCATAATGATTCCACGCCGCGTTATGACAAGGCGGCGGCGGAACTCGCCTGGAACCGCACCATCGCGTGGTTCCATCAATACCTTGCCTGAAATATCTCACCTCGCGCCTGTCATATAACCGAAACAGGCGCGAAATAATTGCGTGACGTTATTATGACAATCCTGCGTTTCTGCCTGGAATAAGCCGAGTCTCAACGGCAGGCAAATCGCATTGTCTATACTGAAAGGCGCGTTTGGCCTGAGTTTTATATTTTTCATTAAGGGAGAACAGAATGGAGATACTTCAGCAAACCAATTTTATACGGTTACTGACCTCGCCGTCATTCTGGACCAATGTGTTGCTGGTTGTCGTTATTACAGCGGTGACCTACTGGGTGGCGAATAAGATCCTGGCGGTGCTGCATAAAAGAATCGCCAACTGGACGAAAGACCATGAGAGCGCCGCGCTTTACCACGTTTTTCTCGACGTTATCAGTAAAACCCGCAAAGCGTTAATTCTCATCGCCGCCTTCTTATTCAGCCTTCAGTTTGTCACGCTGTCTGACCGGCTGCACAGCCTGATATCCCACGCCTGGTTTCTGGTGCTGGCGCTGCAAATCGCCATGTGGCTCGATCAGGCCGTTCAGTCGTGGATGCGCCATTCGCTGCTGCGGCCCGGTCTGCACCGCAACCCGGTCACGCTGATTATTCTTGGGTTGATGATCCGCGCGCTTATCTGGTCCATTATGCTGCTCTCTATTCTGGCCAATGCCGGAGTGGATATTACCGCGCTGGTGGCAAGCCTCGGGGTTGGCGGTATCGCCATTGCGCTGGCGGTGCAGACGGTATTAAGCGACGTATTCGCCTCGCTCTCTATCGGTTTTGATAAACCGTTTGAAATTGGCGACTTTATTGTCTTTAACGATGTTTCCGGCACCATTGAACATATCGGTTTAAAAACCACGCGTATTCGCAGCTTAAGCGGCGAACAAATAGTTTGCGCTAACGCCATTCTGCTCCAGCAGACAATTCACAACTATAAGCGCATGCAAACTCGCCGAATTGTTTTCACCTTCGGCATTGCCTATTCCACGCCGCCGGAAAAAATCCGTAAAATTGGCCCGATGGTAAAAAATGTTATTGAAAGTATTAAAGAGACGAAATTCGACCGCGCCCACTTTTCGGTATTCGATCAGGATCGCTTGACCTTCGAAGTGGTGCATATTCTTAATACGGCCGATTACAATAAATATATGGATATTCAGCAGGAAATTAACCTGCGTATTATGGAAGAGCTGGAAGCGTTGGGTGTGAAGCTCGCTATTCCGAGCCGAATTATTATTCCAGCCGAACAGCCGGAAGATGAGCCGCAGGAGCAGGAACGCCTGCGCGCTTAAAACATGAAGGGCGGCAATCCGCCGCCCTGTTTATTCCGCCAGCGCCACGCCGTTTTTCCCGGCGTGTTTTACGCGGTACATCGCCTCGTCGGCGTGGCGCAGCGCCTCGTTAAAATCCTCATCCCGCCGCACTTCATAAATGCCAATCGAAGCGCCAATCTGCGCCGTGCCGTTATCCAGCTCAAACGGCGTAAGCGCGGCGTCCAGGCAGCCGCGCGCGGCGGTGTCGGTCAACGGATGGCGCAGGCTGAAGGGCAGCAGCAGGATAAATTCGTCGCCGCCAAGCCGGCCGATTTCTACCCCCGGCGGGCAGGCTTCGCGCATGCGCTGAGCAAGCTGAATAAGCACCACGTCACCGCTGCGGTGGCCGAGCGTGTCGTTCACATGTTTAAAGTTATCCAGATCGATAAACGCCACGCTGAGCGGCCCCTGCGGCTGTAAGGCGTCAAAGCGGCTTTGCAGCGCGTGACGGTTGGCGAGGCCGGTTAGCGGATCGTGGTTCGCAAGCTTTGCCAGCTGCGCTTCATACTGTTTTTCTTTGGTCATGTCGATATGCGTGCCGGTCACTTTCAACGGGCTGCCTTCGGCATCCCATTCGGTGACGCGCCCGCGATCGAGCACCCAGGTAACGGTGCCGTTTTTATGCTGCATGCGGTGCAGCGCCTCATAAAAAGGGGCTTTACCCTCAAGGTGGTTATAAAACGCCGCCAGCACCATCGCCCGGTCTTCCGGGTGCAGGTGCTCGCGCCAGACGTCAAAGTGGGCGCTCAGCTCTTTAGGCTGATAGCCGAGCATCGAGCCCCAGCGGCGGTTATAGATAATCAGCTTGCCGCTGGGAATATCCAGTTGCCACAGGCACAGGCCGGTGCCGTCCAGCGCCGCGCTAAGCTTGTGACGGGCGTCATGGGCGATTCGCTTTAACCGGGCGTTGTGTTTTTTCAGGTTCTGGATCTGCTGTTTGAGCGCGAGTTCGGACATCGATAAGCATTATGAATAAATAATGCCCATTTTTGGCAGGAGTGATTGAGCTTGTAAATATGGCGTGAAAAATAAGATACCCCCGCCCGCAGGCGAGGGTCAGGCGCGGACGTGACGCTCTCTGGCGACCGTCAGCGCCAGCAGGATAAGCAGCGCGCCGCCCACCTGCGACAGCGTCATCACTTCGCCATACCACAGCGCCGAGAAAACAGCCGCCCACACCGGCTCCATCAGCATGATGAGCCCGCCGTTGGGCGTATAGGCCAGCCGCTGCGCATAGTTTTGTAAAAAGAAGCGCAGGCAGGTGGGAATGAGAATGCTGAGCGCAAGCCATGTCCAGGCGGGGGCATTGAGCGCGGTGGGCCACGGCTCGAGCCACAGGCTCACCGGCAACGCCAGCAGGCCCACCGCCATCATCTGCATGGCGGCGAACAGCACCACCGGCTGGTCGGCGGCGAAGCGGTTATTCAGGCTGAAGTAAAAGGCGAAAATCGCCGCCGCGCCAAAAAACCAGAGCTGGCCCGCCTCGAACTGCCACTGGAGAAAGCCGTTGCCCACCAGTAGCGCAATGCCGGGCAGGGCGAGCAGCAGGGCGAACCCGATGCGTTTCGACAGCGCCTGGCGGAACAGCAGCCACCCTGCGAACGGCACCAGCAGCGGCCCGAGGCAGGTGAGAAACGCGCCAACGCCCAGCGCGGTCGTGAGATGCAGCGCCACAATCCAGCACATCATCGAGCCGCAAATCAGGCTGCCGATGGCGAAGGCGGGCCACAGGCTGCGCCGCCATTCGCGCCGGTCGGCGGCGGGCGCCGCCAGGCCCAGCAGCAGGCCGCCCGCCAGAAAGCGCACGGCGATAAAAAAGACCGGCGGCAGCGCGCCGAGCGCCTCTTTGGAGAAGATCCAGCCCGCCCCGGCGCAGAGCGTCACCAGCAGCAGCAGGCTTTCGCTTTTGCGCGCAGGCAGCATGGCCGCGCCGCTTCGCGCCATCATGCGAGCGCGTCGCGCAGGAACGCAATGCTCTGGCGCATCGGCTCAAGCGGCTCCTGCCAGTAGCGCCCGCCGGCTATCTCAAGCGACAGCAAACCGTTATAGCCGCCTTCGCGAAGGGCGCTGAGGTAGCTTTTCAGCGGCAGGTTGCCGTCGCCGAGCGCCAGATGGCCCGCAGGGGTGCCGTCGATAAAATGGCAGTGGCGCAGCTTCGGCCCGAAGGCGTTGAGATAATCCGTCACGCTGTCGCCGCCCACCGCCATGCCGACGATATCCAGCGCCGCGTCAAGCGCAGGCGAACTGACTTCGTTAACCAGAGACGCCAGTTCATGCACGGTGCTGGCGAGGTTGCTTTCGCGCGGCTGCAATACCTCCAGCACCAGCGTCACGCCGCGGCTTTCCGCAAGGTGCGCCAGCTGTGCCAGGGCGTCCACCGCGCGGCTGCGCGCCGCGGCGGGCTCATCCTCTTCATAACCCCAGCCTGGGGTCATAAACAGCAGCGGCGACCCAAGGCTTTCGCATATCTCCAGGCTACGGCGGAAATAGTTAATGCTGTACTCCCGCTGCTGCGGGTTTTCGGCGGCGATATTGACCGGGTAGACGCACTGCTCCGGCGTGAAACAGGCGAGCTTCAGTTCGCGCGCCGCCAGTTCCCGTCTGAGTGTTTGCAGGTCCGCTTCCTGCACGGTGTCGATATGCAGGTGCGGCGCAACGCCCCACAGTTCAAACCACTGCACGCCGAGCGCGGCGACATCGTCCAGGCAGTGGTTCAGCCGGTAGTGCGAATAGGTAAAGTTGGTGGCGCAGATATGGCTGGCGTTAAGCATGATTATTCCTCGCTGATGGGGTTGAGCACGCGTTGTAAAAACTCGCGGGTGCGCGGGTGGGAAGGATTGGTCAGCACCTGGCGCGCCGGGCCTTCTTCGGTCACCACGCCGCCATCGATAAACACCACGCGGTCGGCCACTTCGCGGGCGAAGGCGATTTCGTGGGTTACCACCACCATCGTCATCCCCTGATTCGCCAGCTCGCGCATCACTTTCAGCACGTCGCCTACCAGTTCCGGGTCGAGCGCCGAGGTGGGTTCGTCGAACAAAATGGCCCGAGGGCGCATCGCGAGCGCACGGGCTATCGCCACGCGCTGCTGCTGGCCGCCGGAGAGATCCTGCGGGTATGAATGCGCCTTGTGGTCCATCCCCACCTGTTTAAGCAGCTCCATGCCATATTCCCGGGCGGGGCCGGGGCGCTCGCCTTTGACGTAAATCGGTCCTTCGGTGACATTCTCCAGCACCGTGCGGTGCGGGAAGAGGTTAAAGCGCTGGAAGACCATCGCCACCTCGCCGCGCACCTGGCTTAGCGCGCGCTCGCTGCCGTCCACCCGCACGCCGTCGAAAATGATCTCACCGCTCTGGTAGTTCTCAAGCCCGTTGATGCAGCGCAGCAGGGTCGACTTGCCGGAGCCGGAAGGGCCGATGATGCAAACCACCTCCTGGCGGTTGATGGTTAAGTTGATGCCGTTCAGCACGTGCACCGCGCCGTAACTTTTATGGACGTTGCGATATTCAATCATCAGTGGCTCCGACGCTTGTTCATGGCGTGTTCCACCCGGCGGCACAGCCACATCAGCGGCCAGCACATCACCAGATAGAGCAGGGCGACCAGCGTGAAAACGGTGGTGTTCTGGAAGGTCGCCGAGGCGAGCAGCTTCCCTTGCAGCGAAAGTTCCGCCACGGTGATGGTGGAGGCGAGCGAGCTGTCCTTGAGCATCATCACCATGGTGTTGCCGTAGGAGGGCCAGATAATCTTGATGGCCTGCGGCAAAATAACGCGGCGCATCATCAGGCGCTTCGACATGCCAAGCGTCTGCGCCGCCTCGATCTGCCCCTTGTCGATAGCCTGAATGCCGGCGCGGAAATCCTCCGCCTGGTAAACCGAATAGGCGATGCCGAGGCCGATAATGGCGGCGGTCAGCGCCGACATCTCGATACCGATATCGGGCAGCACAAAGTAGATATAGAAAAGCTGAACCAGCATCGGGATGCCGCGCAGCACGTTAACCACCGCGCCGCTCACCAGGCGCAGCGGACGGTGGGCCGAAAGGCGCATCAGCGCCCACGTCAGCCCGAGCAGGGTCGAGAGGATAAGCGAACAAAAGGTAACCAGTACCGTGTATTTCACCCCCTCCACCAGGATGGGGAGGGCGGTGGCGCTGAAGGTAAAAAAGTCGTTCATCGCGGTTCCTGTCACGGGGTATCAGGGGCTGCGCCCCCTTGTTTTAATTAAGCTTCCACTTTTCCAGCAGCGCCGTAATCTCACCGTTGCTCTGCATGGTGGCGATGGCTTCGTTAAGCTTCGCCAGCTGCTGCGCTTCGTCCTTGCGCACGCCAAGCCCGAGCGAGCCCGGCAGCACCGGCTTGTAGCTTTTCACCAGCCGCACGTTGGGATATTCGCCAAGCGAGAGGTAATAGGCCATGGAAGGGGTATCGCCAAAGCCCGCTTTGATGCGCCCGGCGTTCACGTCTTTCATGATGCCGGTGAGGGTGTCGTAAGCTTTCACATCCTTGAAGATGTTGGCCTGCTTGAGCGGCTCGATAAAAATCGTGCCCATCTGCGCGCCCACTACCGCGCCCGGCAACTCTTTAAAGGAGGTGTAGTCTTTGGTGTCCTCTTTACGCACGATCATCCCTTCGCCGTAGCTATACACTGGCGTGGTGAAATCGATCACTTTTTTGCGCGGCTCGGTGATGTACATGCCGGTGGCGATAAGGTCTATCTTGCCGGTGCGCAGCGCCGGAATAAGCGCCGAGAAATCCATCGCCTTAAATTCCACCTCATAACCCGCGTGCTTTGCGGCCTGGCGGGCGATATCCAGCATAAAGCCGTCCAGCTCATGGGTTTTCGGGTTCAGAAAGGAGATGGGAATGCCGTTGGCTTCGGTGCCGACCACCAGCTTTTCGGCGGCCCCGGCGGGTAAGGCAAGCGAGAGTGCGGCCAACAGCGCTACTGAACAGGCTAAGGTTTTCATCTTCATGTCTTGCTCCACGTAAAAAAGGTTGGATTGCAGCCCGCCTGCGGCGGCGCGTTATGGCATTGCGACTACGGTTGTTGTTTTGCCTCCGGCGGCAACGGCGTTAGCGGCACGCCGCTGCCGAATGCGCCGAGGCGTTCGCAAACCCGCGCCGAGGCGAGAGCCGCATCGTGCGCGGCGTCGGCAAGCGTCGCCCCCTGGCCAAGCTTCACCAGCAGCGTGGCGATAAACGCATCCCCCGCGCCGAGGCTGTCGACAATCTGCGTCGGCAGCGCGGGCTGGCGGTGGCGTTCGCCCCGGTGGCTGATAATCGCGCCGTCCGCGCCCTGCGTGACCAGCACGGTGGCGACGCCCGCCGCGTGCGCGTTGGCAATCAGCGTTTCAATCGCCTGCGGCGTGCTGCCGCTGCGCGAAAAGGTGGCGACCTGCACCCAGCGAAGCAGCGGCTCGGCCCAGGCGTCGTCGCGCGAGCCGAAGTCGAACGAGAGCGGCGCGCAGGCGGCAAGCTGGGGAAGCTGCGCTTCCAGCCCGCTGTAATCGCTGGTGTGCAGCAGGTCGAAGCCCGCAAGCCACGCCAGGTCCGCCTCGCTCAGCCGCAGCTGGTAAGGCGGCGGCACGGAGCCGACGAAAAAGCGGTTGCCTTCGGCGTCGATATCGATTTGCGAAAGCGCGTTAAAGCTTTCGTTGATCCGCACGCGGCTGATGTCCACCCCTTCAGCGCAAAGCGCGTGGCGAATCACGCCCGCCGGAATATCGTTGCCGGTGATGCCGAGGTAGGCGGCCTGCGCCCCGGCCTGGCGGCCAAAAACCGCGAAGTTGAGCGCATTGCCGCCCGCGAACATCAGGTCGCAGTGCAGGTAGCGGTCAATCACGTTGTCACCCACTCCACAAATTCGCATAGCTATCAATATTCCACTTTGTACATGTAACGGCGGTCGTCGAGAGAGTGGCCGGTGTGATGCTCCAGGTGATCTGCAAGACGCGTGCCCATCAGGCCCAGCGCGATAGCGGCGAAGCGCGCTTTCACTTCTGGCGCCGCGCCCGGCAGGGTAAAGCCAGCGGCGTCAAACACATGGACGTTTTCGGTGTAGCGGCGGGCGAAGTCGATGGCGCGCTGCGTCATGGCGCGGCTGTCGTCATCGGCGTGGAACACCACCAGATGCGCACCCGGCAAAATCATCTCAAACGGGCCGTGGCAGAAATCCCCCGCCAGCACCGGGGTGGCGTTGCGCCACTGCATCTCCATCAGGTAGCAGTAGGAAAGCGTGTAGGCCGCGCCGTAGTTCGCGCCAGCGGCGGTAACGTAAATATCGCCGCCCTTCGCGATGGATTTCGCAATGGCGTCGCCGACGGCTTCTTGTTTATCGAGGTACTGCTGCAGCGCCGCAGGCAGCGCGGGCAGGGCGGCGCGCCAGGCGCTGACGTCCACGTTATCCACGCGCTCCAGCAGTTCAATCACCAGTTGCAGCAGCAGAAGCTGTTTGCCTGGCGTCACGGTGCGCGGGCTGTGGTAAACCAGCGCGGTGTCGGCGGTATTGGCGAGCGGCGTGTTCAGCTCCTGGCTTAGCGAAACCACATACGCGCCGTAAGATTTCGCAAAGTCCGCCGCCTGCGCCGTTTCCGGCGTGGCGCCGGAGTGCGAGGAGAGGATCACCAGCGACGACGCCCCCAGACGAGCAGGCGGCAGCGCCATAAACTCCGCCGCGTTCAGGTTCCACGCCTGAAGCGTTTTACTGTGGCGGCAGAGCAGGGCGTGGGCATGCACAGAAGAAGAGAATGAGCCGCCGCAGCCGACAAAATAGATATCTTTCAGCGGGCGGGAGGCGACCGCCTCGGCGATGCCGGCGATGGCGTTTTTCTGCGCCAGCACTTTCTCAAGCGTCGGGATGAAGTCCGCTTCCAGCGGGCGCAGCGGCAGTGAAGCTGTGGTGTTTTGCGTCATGTTGGTTTACCTGTCCGTCTCGGTTGTTATGGGTGTGATAACGTTATCAGTCCGTCTGCAAAATAAACCCGCGATTTACAGCAGCGGGTGGATTATCCTAAAATGAGAGAACGTTATCACACGGTGAATAATTCGCCGGTGTTAAAAAATTGTCAATGATCTTTTTCTTATGATTTCGCCGGAAATCGATAACCTCCGGGAACAGAAAAGCGGAGCAGACAAGACGTCTTATGAACAAGAAAAATAACCGAATCACCGTGAAAGACGTGGCGCGCAAGGCGGGAGTTTCCACCGCGGCGGCGGGCCGGGCGCTGGGAGGTTACGGCTACGTCAGTGAGGAGCTGCGTGAAAAAATCATGCGCGCCGCCGAAGAGCTGGGCTATGTGGCAAACCAGGTGGCGCGGGCGATGATCACCGGCAAAAGCCAGACTATCGGCGTTGTGGGCGCGGACATCAGCAACCCCTTTTTCGCCGAGGCGCTGCGCGGCATCAGCGATATTGCCCGTCGCCACGAGTTCGGCGTGCTTATCACCAGCAGCGACGAAGACGTGCCGCGCGAGCAGGAGGCGGTGCGCATTCTGCTGGAGAAACAGGTGGACGGGCTTATCGTCTCGCCTGCCGACATCAACAATTGCCGCCACCTCGACCAGGCCATCGCCCAGGGCATTCCGGTGGTGCTGCTCGACCGTAAGCTGCCGACGCTCGCCGCCGACGCGGTGCTTATCGATAACGTGCACGCCAGCCGCGAAGCCACGCGCTACCTGCTAAGCTGCGGCCATCGCCGCATCGCCATCATCACCGAGCTAAGCTCGGACTACGATACGCAACTGGCGCTGGAGCCGGAGAAGTTTGCGACGATCAACGCCGACCGGCTTAACTCCAGCGGCGCGCGCCTGCTCGGCTACCTGCTGGCGCACCACGAAGCGGGCGTGGCGGTGGAGAAAACCTTAATCCGCCGCACCGGCAAATACTGCGCCCAGCGCGCATTTGAAGAGACGCTGGCGGTGCTGGACGACGCCGCGCCCACGGCGGTTTTCGCGGTGGATAACGTCATGACCCAGGGCGCCTGGCGCGCGGTGCGCGAGCGCGGCATCGCCGTGCCGCAAAAGCTCTCTTTCTTCGCCTTCGACGAACTCGACTGGCTGACGCTCACCACCCCGCGCATTTCCACCGTCGCGCAGCCGATTCACCACATGGGCGTGCATGCCGCCGAGCTGCTTTTCAGGCGCATACGTGAGACAGATTTGCCTGTCTCATGGCAAACGTATCAGGTGGAGATGAAGCTGCGCGAGTCGGTGGCGACGATCGCGGTGAAAGTAAAAGGATAACGTTCTCCGACGCGCTTAGCGCCGGTGCGTATTCACCACCTGGCCGATGCCTTCGCCTTCCAGCGCGTGCGCCGGGTCGGCGAAGAAGTCGATGTTGAAGTACGTCTCATCTGTCAGCAGCTCGATGCGGTGCCAGTACTGCGGCGGGCTGATGCCGAAATGTCCGGCTTCGATAACCACTTCGATTTCCGGCGTTTCGTCATGCTGGTGGTGAAAACCGATGTATTTCACCGCGCCTGCCATCACCGAAAGACGGCCGTAAACCCCTTTTTTGGTGTTGTGGTGGGTAAGCAGCGCCTGCGGCACCGTCTCTTTGTTCCAGAACGGGGTGGAACGGGTGTGACGAAAGTGGAAGGGAATTTGGTGTGCCATAATTTTCTCCTCGGGAAAGGCCCTGCATGAAGCCGCAGGGCAAGCTGTGCTGCGCCTTTCGACGCAGCGAGGTTTTTACGGTTTCAGCTCTCTGAGCAGGGCGAAGGCCTGCGGCATGCACGCTTCGCTCACCACGAAGGCCCTGAGCCTGCCCTCGCCGTCAATGCCTTTCGCCACCATGCCCTCGCCGCCGAGGGCGATATGCCAGGCGAGATCCGCGCTTCGCGTATCGCCCGCCAGGTGCAGCGGCAATTCCGGCGTTTTTACTTTCACCAGCATCGCCGGCAGGGTGAGGGGCTGACCGCCGCCTGTGAGATTTTTCGCCGCCGTCATGGCGCTTAGCTGAATGGGTTGCAGAAACGGCAGCAGCTGACCGTTGATTTCCGCGCAGTCGCCCAGCGCGTAGATGTGCGGGTCGCTGGTCTGCAACTGGCTGTTGACCACAATGCCGCGGTTCACCGCCAGCCCTGCCCGGCGGGCGAGGTCAATATTCGGGCGCAGGCCGATGGCGGAGATGGCGGCGTCCACTTCCAGCGTGCGGCCGCTGGCGAGCGTCGCCTGGAGACCGCTTTCGCCCGGGCGTAAGGCCGTAAGCTGCTGGTTCAGCGCCAGCTCCACGCCCATCTGCGTTAATTTGTATTGTAAGCGAGCGCTCACTTCCGGCGGCATCAGCGAGGCGAGCAGGGAGGCGGCGTTGTCCACTACCGTCACCTGTTTCCCGGCGCGCTTGAAATCCATCGCCAGCTCGCTGCCAATCAGTCCGCCGCCCAGCATCAGCACCCGCTGCGCGTCCCGCAGTTGTGATTCGCACGCCTGATATTCCTGCTGGCTGTTGAGGGTCAGCATCAGCTCGCGCCCTTCTACCGGCGGCGTAATGGCGCTGGCGCCGGTCGCCAGCACCAGCTGGTCGTAGCGCCAGCTTTGCGTCTGGCTTTTCACGATGCGGGCCTGC
The DNA here is from genome assembly GCF_014644275.1 of Franconibacter daqui. Classification (NCBI taxonomy): domain Bacteria; kingdom Pseudomonadati; phylum Pseudomonadota; class Gammaproteobacteria; order Enterobacterales; family Enterobacteriaceae; genus Franconibacter; species Franconibacter daqui. The sequence continues at coordinate 217,235 of NZ_BMKJ01000002.1, forward strand.
GGGTCAATTTCCGTCACCCAGGTAGCGGGGAAAAGGCGCAGCTGATATTGCTCAGCAAACTCCCCGGCGCGCTGGCGGGTTAAGTCATCCGCCCGCTGCTGCTGGCTGATGACATGGCTCAGGTCCGGCTTGTTGTACTCGTCCATGCTGTCGGCGGCGATAAGCGTTATCGTCACCTTCGGGTCTTGTTTGCGCAGGTTTTTCACCAGCTGACGGGCGGCGAAGCCCGAGCCGATAATCACAATGCCGTCGCTCATACCGCCTCCACCGCCAGCGCTTCAAACACCTCTTTGCCCAGCGAGCATTCCGGGCAGAGGAAGCTCTCCGGCACCTCGCTCCACGGTGTGCCGGGCGCGACGTTCTGCATCGGTTCGCCTTTTTCCGGGTCGTAGATCCACTGGCAGACGCTGCACTGCATGCAGCCGCCGGTGTCGGCGCTTTCCGCCTGCGGGGCGGCGGCTTGCGGGGCGGCAGCCTGAAGCGGCGGAGCGTCAGTCGTAACGGGCCGCGCTTTTGTCGGCAGCGGCGAGAGCGCCCACTCGCGGGCGATTTTCCGCCCATGCTCGCGGCACGCTTCCAGCGCGTTAAGGTCCGGACGCCATTTAGCTTTCAGGCTCAGCGACATCTCGAAACCGGCGTCCTGCAGGCGCGTGGAGAGACGGTCCACCGCGCCGCCGCTCCAGCCATGCGAGCCGAAGGCGCTGGCGCGCTTGTTGCGAAAGCGCAGGCCGGTCATCTCCTCCACCAGGCCTGCGATTTTCGGCATCATCACGTTGTTCATGGTGGAGGTGCCGACCAGCACGCCTTTGGAGCGGAAAACGTGCGTGAGGATCTCGTTTTTATCGCTGCGGGCGACGTTGAAGATTTTCACCGCCACGCGCGGGTCCACTTCCGCGATGCCCTGGGCGATGGCGTCCGCCATCATGCGGGTGTTGTTGGACATGGTGTCGTAGAAAATCGTGATGCGGTCTTCCTGATAGTCCGCCGCCCATTTCAGGTAGAGCTCGACGATTTGCGTCGGGTTGTCGCGCCACACCACGCCGTGGGAGGTGGCAATCATATCCACCGGCAGGTTAAAGCCGAGAATTTCGGTGATTTTCGGCGTCACCAGGCGGCTGAAGGGGGTGAGGATGTTGGCGTAGTAGCGCTGGCACTGCTCGAACAGTTCCGCCTGATCCACTTCGTCATTAAACAGGTGCTCGTCGCAGTAGTGCTGGCCGAAGGCGTCGTTGCTGAAGAGCACCGCGTCGCCGGTGAGGTAGGTCATCATGCTGTCTGGCCAGTGCAGCATCGGAGTTTCAACGAATATAAGCTGTTTGCCGTTGCCGATATCCAGCGTGTCGCCGGTTTTCACCACGTTGAAGTTCCATTCCGGGTGATGGTGGTGGCCGTTGATGGAGTCGATGCCGTTGGCGGTGCAATAGATGGGCGTATCCGGGATGCAGTTCATCAGCTCAGAGAGCGCGCCTGCATGGTCCTCTTCGGCGTGGTTAATAACGATGCAGTCGATATCGGCAAGGTCGATTTCCGCACGCAGGTTCTGCACAAAATCGCGGCTGAACTTATGGTCGACGGTGTCGATTAATACGTTTTTCTCTTCGCGAATAAGGTAGCTGTTATAGCTGCTGCCCTTGAGCGTCTTATATTCGGTGCCGTGAAAATCGCGTACTTCCCAGTCGCGCTGCCCAACCCAGTAGATATTGTTTTTAACGTGAATAGTCATTTGTGTTTCTCCGCAGAAGGTCAATGTTGCGGTGACTATTACAAGAGACGTGCCAGGTTTTCATATTATTGATTTAGCTGTAAATTAATGGATTAACAGGTTCTTGAATTGTCTTTTTGACTGTTAATTTATTTGTCTTTTTGACACTGCTGAAAGTCATTTTGACCATCTCAGCCTCTTTTCAGCCCGTTTCATTGACGGGTGCGTTTCATCGCTTTTTCAATCTGCCTGTCATGCCAGCGGCGCAGCGCAAAGAGGGTGAACATGGCGCCCAGCAGCGCGCAGAGCATATCCGCCTGCGTATCCCACTCGTCGCCCTGGGTGCCGAGGAAGTCATCCGCGTCCTGACCCAGCGCCAGCGCTACCCACCACTCAATCAGCTCGTAAAAGGCGCCGATGGCGAGCGTTATGCAACAGACGATAAAGGCCAGCATTTTGCCCCCGCGCACGCGGTTGCCGCGTACCAGCACCTCCCGCGCCGCCAGCGACACCACCAGCCCCTGCAATACATGGCCGATTCTGTCGTAAGGGTTGCGTTCAAGCCCCAGCCACGCCTGTATATGAAAGCCGGCGGGCACCCGGGCGTAGGAGTACATGCCGCCGACGATGAGCGAGGCGCAGCCGACAAAGATAAACGCATAGAGCAGGGGCGTGAGCGGGTAGCGCTTTGCCGTCGCCCAGAGGATGGGCGCGACGATAAACACCGGCAGCACTTCCATCAGCCAGGTAAGCTTACGGGCGGTGGCGATGCCGGTAATGATAAGCAGCAGCGCCAGTAGCGCAACGCCTGCGGAAAAATAGAGCGGACGGGTTTTCATCAGCGATCCTTCACTCAGGTAAAAGTACTGTTTAGTTGAAATGCGTGAAAAAACAATGTGGATGAAGCGCAGAAAAGTCCTCCTGACGGCTTGCTATGCGTCGATGGAACGAAATTGATCGTGTTAATTTTAGATGCACTACTGCTCGGGCTCATGATTAAACAGGCGTTGAGCGCGAACGAACCCCGGGGCGTCTGGTGAGAGAGCGTTACGCAGGGAGAAGACGTTAGCCGTACGCGAGACGAGTGGATTTACTGAATATCGTTTCGGGTTAAGCCGCTTAGAAATAAAAAACGGGGCCGTACGCGGCCCCGTTGGTTTATCTGCGTTAGCGCTTAGAACGATTTGTTCAGGCGCAGGCTGAAGGTGTGCGCCTGGTAACGCTCGCCCGCCTGCAGGTCGTAACGGGCGTCAATGCTCAGGTCGCTGACGTTATACAGCGCGCTGCCCACCGACAGCCCCGCCATATCCTCAACCGGAGACGCGCCTTTGGTGGTGAATTGCGTTTCACCCAGGGTGTCGGCGGCGTAAGAGGCGGTGTTGCTCATACGGCGGTTGTCGTACTGGTGGATCCAGGAAAGCTGTGCGAACGGCGTCAGGTTGCCAAGCGCGGTGTCGAAGGTTTTCTCTACACGCGCGCCAAGATCGCTGATAACCGACTGCGAGTGTGAGGCGCCAACGTTAAGCGCCATGCCGTTGCCGCCGCTCTCTTTATAGTCATCCACGTGCTGATAGCCGTAAGCCAGGCTTGCCAGCGGCGTGATGACAACGTCAGCAGGCAGCGTGAACGGGTAGCCGAATTCGCTTTGCAGCGTGACGGACTGACCGTCGAACTTGCCGTGCGCCGCGCCGGAGAAGCCGGTGAAATCGGCGCGACGGACAGACTCATAGTTCTGACGGGTCAGCGCCGCCGACAGGTTCACAAACCACGGCTCGCCGGAATAGCCCGCGTAACCAATCACTCCATAGTTATCGGCGGTGGAGGTGTTGCCATTCAGGTTATCTTTGCCGTGTACGGAGGTGTTGCTGTAGTTCAGGGCCGCACCTACACGCCAGTTGTCAGTGACCGCGCGGTCAGCGCCAAACAGCAAGCCGCCGAATTTCGCGCTGTAACCGCTCACGTCGTCGCTGCTGTCCTGACGGGCATAGCCGCCGTAAGGACGAGCCCAGACTATCCAGTCGTTGTACGCGTCGCCCGTCGCCACGCCGCTCAGACCTGCGGTCTGCGGGTTGCGCAGGGTATCCAGGTGGGTGCCGACCACGGACATCGCCGTTGAGGTCGCCACGCCGCTTGCCGTGCTGGCGCTGATGTTCTGGCCGGTTGACAGACGTTCGCCCACGCGGTTGGCTTCTTTTTTGCCTTCAATCGCCAGCGAGGCGTTGTACAGTTCAAGCAACTGCGGGGAGATGCCGGAGTAGCCGCTCAGGCCGCCCAGCGACGCGGTGGCGTTCCGGATGGTCGCACGGCCCGGTTTGGTCACCGGCGTGGTCGGCGCGGTTGGCGGCGTTTCGACGACTGGCGGCGTTCCGACCACAGGCGGCGTTTCGACTACTGGCGGCGTTCCGACCACAGGCGGCGTTTCAACTACCGGCGGCGTCGGCGCTGCTGTCAGCGTAACAACCAGCGCGCTGTAGGTGTCATCAACATAGGTTGAGCCGGTCACCTGGCCGTTGTAGCCTGCGGCGCTGTAATTAAGTTTATCGGCGTTGTAGTTGGTGCCCGTGCTGTTGGCATCAATCACCACATAACGCTGACCTGCGGCAAACTGGTAGGTGTTGCCGGTACGGGCAAGCGATACGGTAGAGCCCGCGTCCACGTTAGCCGAGCCGGTAACCGTCAGACGACCATAGCCGGTATCCGCCGCTTTATCGCCTTTCGCAACCGCAGTATCGTTAACGCCCAGAATCAGCGATGCCGCTGCGTTCTGCTGGTAGTTGCCGGTGATGGTCAGCGGGTTATTAACCTGCAGTCTGGCGGCGTCGTTAATCACGGTGCCGTTGGTGTTGATGCTGCCGCTCTCAAGCGGCGTAATGCTGTCAGCGCTGAGGCTGCTGACGATCAGCTCCTGAAAGCCGATATTGTCATTAAGCAGGACAGAGCCGGAACGGAAGATAACATCTCCAGCGCTGGTAATATTACCCACGCTCTCAGTGCCGGACGCCGTATTTTCGTCACCAACGCTGGCAAGGTTAATCACCTGACCGTTGCCTGTCAGCACGCTCTGTTTATCTGAATCATTAATAAATTCCAGCGTAGCGCCGTTGCGAGAGCGAATGTCGCCTTTAATCACGCCGGTATTGTTTATTATAACGCTGGAACCATAGTTGCCTGACATATTAACAGCGTAACGGGTGCCAGAGATCGTGCCGTTATTCACAAGCGTAGTGGTATTGGCGCTGTTGCTGTCATAGACACTAACACCGTAATAGCCGCTGATCGTCCCGTTATTAATAATGTTCTGGCTGGAGATAATCGAGTTACCATTCAGATAGTTATCATATAAAATACCGTATCTGCCGCCTTTGATTTCACCATTGTTTGTTAAGGTGCCAATCTGCCCTATGTTATAAATGCCGTAGTAGGCATCGGAGATCTTCCCATCGTTCGTCAGCGTATTGATAACACCGGGATAGGTGTTGTAAATGCCTGAATCGCTATAAACATAGGAGTTTTCAGTGGCGTTAGTGATAATGCCAGTGTTATGCAGCGTATTGATAGTGCCAGAGTTATAAATAACCGCAGAAGAGTTACAGCAATAATTTCCATTGATGTTGTTATTATTCGAGCTAATCTTGCCAGCATTTTCCAGACGATCGATATTTCCGCTATTATTTACACCGGTCCTGCCTGAAATAATACCGGTTAATTCGTTCTTCAGTGTGCCCAGCGTACCGCTGTTAGCAATGCCGCCACCCTGAGTGTAACCAGTGTTGCTGTCATAATAAATCGACTCCGGGCCAGAAATAGTTCCACTATTGATTAGCGTACCAACGTTACTGGTGCTGGTAAGGTTAATTGCGTTGCTCGAAGAGTTAACGTTGTTGCCGGTTATTTTAATACTGCCTGCATTATCAAGCGTAACGATAGTGCCTTGGTTATTTAAACCGAAAAGCGCTGTGGTGTTGATATCGCCATTTTCTGTTGTAATCGAACCATCGTTATCGAAAGTGGTGAGGGTAACACCCTGCGCGATGTCAAGCGCCGTGCCGCCGCTGCTAGTTGCAGATCCCTGCTGGGTAATATGCACCAGGTTAAAGGAACTCGAAATAGGAATCTCCGCCTGCGGAGCGTAAATGATGTAATCGCTTGTAACCGCGAAGGCATAGGGTGCCAGCAGTCCTTGCGCAGAGGTTAACGCTACCAGCAAGGTTCCTTGCTGGCTAAACCGTGATTTCTTCATGATGTACCGTGCGATGTCGCGCTTGGGGTTAACGAAAAGAGCCGTTATATGTTACGTTCAGATTTATCTGATTACATTTCGTTTCGAAATATACATCTGCTTGCAAAGAAAACAATCAGCGAAGCTAAATTATTTCCGGCTCAGGCCGCGCGGAACTTTAGAGTTTCACTTAAATAAAAGTGTGAAGAGCGAATGAAAAAGACAAAAAAAGCCCTGACCTTTACGTGTGTAATATTGATTAGTATGACTTTTTTGTTAACGGGATGTGTCAGCAAAAATCCGCGTGAAAGCGCCGATATATTGGCGAAACAAAGTGGTCTTACCAGTGAAAATTTTTCTGCGAACGGAATATATTTTCGCACCTGGCATCGCATTACGCCGCCGGTTACGCTTTTGCGGGTTTATGTGGAAGGGGACGGATTCGCCTGGGTGAGCCGTACGCGTCCTTCAGATGACCCAACGCCGCACAATCCCGTTGGCCTCGCGTTAGCCGCGGCGGATCAATCCGCTAACATCCTTTACCTTGCGCGACCGTGTCAGTTTATCGGGCCGCCGTTGCCCGCCGCCTGCAATGTCCATCTCTGGACAGATAAGCGCTTCTCATCAAACGTTATTCAGGCGATGAACGAGGTATTAAGCCAGGTAATACAACGCTATCCGCAGGTGAAAGTAGAGCTGGTGGGGTATTCAGGCGGCGGCAACATTGCCGCGCTGCTTGCGGCGCGGCGGACGGATGTGGTTTCGCTGCGTACGGTGGCGGGGAACCTTGATGTCGCGTACGTGAATGCACTGCACCGTGTTTCCGCCATGCCGGATGCGCAAAGCGCGGCAGACGTCGCGCCAGAACTGGCGGGCCTGCCGCAAATCCATTTCAGCGGCGCGGATGACCGCACGGTGCCGCCCGCTGTCGCGGCGCGTTTTCAGCAGGCGACAGGAGCGCGCTGCGCGCAGGTTGAAGTGATGCCGGGCATGGCGCACGGCTCCGACTGGACGGCGCTCTGGCCTGGTTTGCTGGCGAAAGCGCCGGTTTGCCGGTGAAGGGGCGGGAACGTTTGTAGGCTGTGGAAATATATGTGCGAACCAATAAACGTTTTATCGCCACAGCCATTTCAAACCACGCGTTTATTTTCGTTCAGGAGGTTGGTTCCGGAAATGAAAAGGGCCTGCGGGGTTGGGAGTTAAGTTATTTGATTCATTAACTCTGTATCACGGGGGTATTGGGCTTGCAGAAATAAGCGTTATTTAATGACTTAAGGATTAGCGATTATCTTGTCTATGATTTTATAGTATATATTTCAAGAAGTTATTCGTGCAATCTATGGCATTTTTTGCCTGGTATTATTATCTGCCACGGGGTTTATTAGTTAGCAGTATTTTTTCCAACTAATAAAGGAACAATGGAAATGGCTATCCCGGCGTACTTATGGCTTAAAGATGATGGCGGTGCAGATATTAAAGGCTCTGTTGATATAAAAGACCGAGAAGGAAGCATTGAAATACTATCATTTGGGCACGGGCTGCATCTGCCTACTGATACCGCAACAGGAAGGATTACGGGAACGCGTCAGCATTGTGCACTGAGTTTTCAGAAAGAATTTGATTCCTCCAGCCCCTATCTTTACAAAGCGATAGCGACGGGCCAGACGCTTAAAATGGCTGAAATAAAATGGTACCGCATCAACGATGCAGGGCAGGAAGTTGAATATTTTAATATGTTGCTTGAGAAAGTTAAGGTTGTCAGTTGTTGCCCCTGCATGCTGGATATAAAAAACCCGGCCACTGAAAAGCATAATCATTTGGAAAATGTATCGCTGCGTTATGAGCGGATTACCTGGAAGTATTGTGACGGCAATGTCCAGTTTACTGATGCGTGGAATGAAAGATGATCCGCTGTACTTTTCATCTGAATGGTGGACAGTTATCAACATTAAGTTGCCCAGGCGTGGGTTTCTTTTCCGCCTATTCCGGTAACGCTGGCCCGCACCGTAATAATCCCGACTCGATAGCAATCCCGAAAAAAGGCCCTATTCCACCGGGAAATTATTACATCGTTACGCGCCCGCGCGGCGGCTTCCGCACGCGCTGGCAGGATATGATCCACGGCCTGGAAAGCGGCTCAGATCGTGATCTGTGGTTTGCCTTATACCGGGAAGACAGCGCAATAGATGACTTCGCATTTATTGAAGGTGTGGAAAGGGGACACTTTCGGCTACATCCTGCAGGCCAGTCCGGGATCAGTAACGGTTGCATTACCTTAACCAGCCATGCTGAATATGACATTTTGCTAAACGCGCTGTTGAAAACACCATCAATAATGGTAACCGCGCAACTTAAAGCTTTTGGCACTATACAGGTGTATTAATGAAGCCCATTCACTATGTTTTTATTTGGCTGCTTGAGCTTTTATCGCTGTCTGTTATTTATAGCCTGCTTTGTTATGTTATGCCGGATGAAGCATTATTTTTATGGTATGAAGACAGATATGGCATGGTAATGGAGAATCAATGGTATGACGCGTATACATTAATACTGATGCTAATAGCCATTTTTATTAATTGCGTGTTGATCTGGCTGATTTTTTCTGCCTGCAACAGGAAAGAATTAACATAATAAAAACGGCGCAGAGTGAGATTCAGCCTGCGCCGTTTTGGTCTGGATTAAGCAAGAATCGCAGCGGCCAGTGGGTTAACCGCGTTAACCCCAAAGGATTTTAAATCCCTCGTTATGCTTCAGTGGAAAACGGATGCGTGAAACATATTTTGCGAACTGAATTCCATATCACGATGAAAGGCGCGGCAACTGTCCAGGAAGCGGTAAACGCAGGCGCTTAAGTTCTTGAAGCGCATAACCTCTCGTTGTATCGTTCACCCGCGCCTGCAAAATCAGGCGCCGGGATTAGCCTCCTGCCAAACTTCACTGGCGACACATGACGCTTAGCGTCTTTTTTTGTGTCGTTCGCTCGGCTACACCTCAATGGTGGGCCGGGCGGGGACGTCGCAAGACGCGCCCCTATCCGATGGAACCGGTGAGACCAATTCCGTTCAGTTCTCCGCCCGCAAGATTAATCTCTTCGGTGGTGAATAAATATCTACTCATCAGAGACTGCCTTGTGGCTACAACCCTTATCCACGTCCCAGCTAATATCTCTGCGCATTTACCCAAGCTTTCCACTGTTTTTCCTCCACGTTTTATTCACATTCTCAACCCGGCATTAGCAAGGGAGTAGCGAACAACATATTGGAATGTCAAACGTAGGTTTCTTGCACGAAATGGGCTTTTATTAAGTAAAGGAATGGCACATAGCCACTAAAGGATAGGGAATCGCCAAAGACAAAGTTCAAGCTGGATGCAAGAGTGAGCGCAGCGAAACTGTAACGCCCGGTAACGTATCACCCCCAAAAGCAAAAACCCAGCCATAGGCTGGGTTTTCTGAATAAGTGGTGCCCGGACTCGGACAAAAACGCCGGGAGCGTTTTTGCACAGCGCGAACCGCGCTGGCCCCGCAGGGGTGAGCCACAGGGAGGTGGCGAACAATCGAACATCGTTCGATGAAGAGTCCGGAACCCCCAAAAGCAAAAACCCAGCCATAGGCTGGGTTCTCTGAATAAGTGGTGCCCGGACTCGGAATCGAACCAAGGACACGGGGATTTTCAATCCCTTAAAAAAAGACCAAACGATCTATTAGAACTTACAGCCTTTTACTGGTTTACCTTAAGAAAAATGTTGCAGTTGGGGGCTATAAGCCCTAAATGAGGTTCAAATGAGACGTTTCGAAGCTACCAGATAACTACCATTGAGTACGGATGGCTTATTAAAGTGTAGCTTCGGAGGTCTGATACCTATGTTGCATTAGATGAAAGAACCTCATCCTGAGCAAGCAAGGTAATTACATCCCCAGCAATATCTGACCTGATTCCCGGTGATTTATGAGCCACATAGGTAGCAACAGCCAGAGGCCTCAAGTTTAAGTTAGCTGAGATGCGTTTGATTTCTTCGATAACGTTGAATGCGTCACATTCCAGTGCAAGGCTCGTACGCGCAGTATCGAGAGCAATTCGTTGAACAGCAGTGAGGGGGATGTGTTTCTTCAGTTCTGCTGTGATAATCCGCTGAGCTTCAACGCCAATAGATGCGCCTCCTTCAACTATTCCCGTTAGTCCTACAAGTTTTCCGCCATCGCTGCGACTATTATCATCTTTGACCTTTGGAGGGGGGACTAAGGCAGTTATATCAACATCCTGCTGAAGCAAATCCAGAAGTTCGGGGAGTATCTCCGGCTTGATAACATTTTTTAAGGCTGCGGCTCTGTTCGCAAGGTTGACAGGAGAAACCCCTAGCCGTGCTGACATAGCAATGAGACAATTTGCTACGATAATAATATCGCTGATACCTGCCAGATGTGCACATTCATCCCGGAAAGCTTTATCGTCACGTAGTACTTTTGGGAGCTGGATGTGTTTTAATATTTTCTGTTTCTGCGGTGATTTGGAATAACCACGTAAAGCCATTTCGGCACTTTTTGTAACTTCTCTGATACTATCGGCCAGTTCGTCGCCGCCTTCCAGACTCGTAGTAAGCTGTAGCATGTAATTGAGTCTGGCAGGCATGTCATGCGTGGCTTTCCCTGATGCAATTTTCTGGCTAATTTCATTCAAATTGCTGATTACCCCAAATGCGATTTTTGATGGCGGTTTTGCTGTATTAGTAACCTTGTGCCTTGAATGTACTTCTTGAGACATCAATGTAAGCGCTTTACGCCAGTCGGGTTGGATACCGGCTTTTAGCGTCTCAAGATTGCTGATGATGTTACGAAGATTGTCGCATCTTGCCAGTGGTATTGGTTCACCGTTAGATTTTCCAGTAGTTAACCAACGAACAATAAAAACGAAATCAGCTGTAGCAGAGGCTCGCAGCCCATCAATCACCCGCTCCCTTGCTTCAGGCGTATGGGGATTATTTTTGCGTACTGGCAGTCGATCACTTTTATTATAAGTTGGTTTTTTCATATCACTATCTCAAATTAGCCCATGCTAGATGTTTCCGCCTACCCCTTTGAATTTATCTATAAAGGCACCAATTTTTTGGAATACTGTCTGCTTTTTCGTTTTGTACTGAGGATTCAGCGGACTGAGCTTTGGTAGCGTCTCATTTAGCTCAGTGCCATTTTCGGTAGCATACTCCCGTTTGAGTGATGTGCGGATGTAACGCCTTGCAGCCTCTTCATTGAGGTTTTCTTCCTTAATCAACGCTTCCGCTTCCCGCTGCTGTTCACGCTGAGCATAGGTAAAGAATGCATCAATGATACTGGCCTTGTCCGGCATGTCATCAAGGTTAGTTTGCTGAATAAAGTCAACAATCAGACCTTCTTTGGCACGGTTGCCCAGACTTGACCGGATTAAGCGTCTGACCTCTTCAGTCAGGGCTTCTTTACCTTTTTTCTGACGATTGTGGTCGAAAATCAGACCAAGGATGTAATCCAGGTTAATCTCCTGCGACTTAAGCAGGTCAATTTCAAACACCACGTCATCCCAGTCTGTGGTTGATTTATCCCTGTCGTTTGCTGCTTTTTCGCGTCGCTGCCAGTCCCGGATATCATTGTATGCTGAGCGATAGTCCTGAACTTTACGTTCTGCCGGGAGACGAATGGTTTGTAATTCAGCAAATTTTTCATCATCCACATAGTGCTCTGCTTTAAAGGTTTCTACCGCTTCCGGGTCACCAATATCAACCTTCTGCAGGGCTTTCAGCGTGGCAAATTCATCATAGTTTTGCAGGATGTTTTCTGCCCGCAGATATTCACCAAACAGTTTGACGAAGGCTTTTTTCTCTTTTTCACTGTCGATACTGGCAGGGTCAGGGAAGCGCTGCTCCAGCTCCGAAACAACAGCCATAAAACCTCGTTTAGCCTCGCCGGTTGCCGCATCGGTAAAGCCCTGCATGTACTCTTCGTAGCTTTTTTCCAGTACCACATTCTTGGTGTTTTTGTCGCCAAAAAGTGTGATGGCATCAATGGTCGGACGCTCCAGGTCCCTGAACGTCACGATATTGCCGAAGGTTTTGGTTGCATCATAGATACGGTTGGTGCGGGAAAATGCCTGCATCAGGCCGTGATAACGCAGGTTTTTGTCAACAAACAGAGTGTTCAGCGTCGGGGCATCAAAGCCGGTTAAGAACATTCCCACCACGATGAGAAGGTCAATATCCTGATTTTTCACTCGCTGAGCTAAATCGCGGTAGTAGTTCTGGAAACCGTTACTGTCGGTGCTGAAATTGGTTTTAAAGTGGTTGTTATAGTCATCAATGGCTGAATCCAGGAATTCCTTCGCGCTGCTGTTCATTGCACTGGTATCAAAGCTTTCGTCAGTAATATCACCAATGGCGCTTTGCTCTTCATTTGCAGCAAAGGAGAAGATGGTTGCAACCCGAAGACGTTTATAGCTGCCAGATTTCTTCTCAGCTTCTTCCTGTAGCATTTTAAATGTCGTGTAATAAGCTTTTGCCGCGTCCACGCTGCTCACTGCTAACATGGCATTGAAGCCTTTTGCTCCCGGGAAGGTACGATGCGTTTTCTGGCGGAAGTTATTGAGAATGTATTGCGTTATTTCCTGGATACGCAGTGGGTGCAGAAAGGCCTGCTGGTTTTCAGCCGCGCTGAGTTTTTTCTCGTCTGTTTCCGTTTCAAGGGACTTAAACTGTGGGCGGACATCGTTATAGTCCACCTTAAACTTCAGTACTTTTTCATCACGAATCGCATCAGTAATTACGTAAGAATGTAATTCACGCCCGAAGACGCTGGCGGTGGTTTCTGCCCCCAGTGCATTTTCCGGGAAAATAGGCGTACCGGTAAAACCAAACTGATAAAAGCGTCTGAATTTCTTTTTGAGGTTTTTCTGGGCCTCACCAAACTGGCTGCGGTGACACTCATCAAAGATAAACACCACCTGCTGCTGATAGACGGGCAGTTCAGCTTCGGCTTTCATCAGGTTATTGAGTTTCTGAATGGTTGTGACGATGATTTTGTTATCGTTCTTATCCAGGTTTCTTCTGAGGCCTGCTGTATTATCCGAACCATTGACACTGTCCGGAGAGAAGCGCTGATACTCCTTCATGGTCTGGTAATCGAGGTCTTTCCTGTCGACCACAAAGAAGACTTTATCAATAAAGTCCAGCTCCGTAGCCAGACGTGCGGCCTTAAAACTGGTCAGTGTTTTACCACTACCTGTGGTATGCCAGATAAATCCGCCGCTTTCTGGTTTTGACCAGTTCTTCGCTTTAAATGAGCTGTTAATTTTCCAGAGGATTCGCTCAGTGGCGGCAATCTGATAGGGGCGCATGACGAGCAGAGTCTGGCTGCTGTCAAACACGCTGTAATTAAAAAGAACATTCAGCAGGGTATGCTTCTGGAAGAAGGTGGCGGTAAAGTCCTTCAGGTCCTTAATCAGAGTGTTATCCGACTTCGCCCAGTTCATGGTGAAATCAAAGCTGTTTTTATCCCGCTTAGTGGTACTGGCAAAGTACCGGGTATCAGTCCCGTTGGAAATCACGAAGAGTTGCAGGTATTTAAACAGGGAGTTATCGCTGTTAAAGCTTTCCTTGCTGTAACGGTGTATCTGGTTAAAGGCTTCACGAATAGCCACGCCGCGCTTTTTGAGTTCGATTTGCACCAGCGGCAGGCCGTTGACCAGAATTGTGACGTCATAACGGTTAGCGTGTGAGCCGGTCTGTTCAAACTGCTGAATGACCTGCACCTTATTGCGCAGCAGGTTCTTTTTATCTACCAGATAGATGTTTTCCAGACGACCGTCATCAAACGTGAAATCACAGATATAGTCGATATGGATTTTACGGGTTTTGTCCAGGCTACTGTCACTGGGGCTGTCGAGATACTGCTCTGCGAAACGCCGCCATTCACTTTCGTTAAACTCCACACCATTAAGACGCTGAAGCTGGTCCCGCACATTCGCCAGCATCGCAGTCGGTGATTTAACGGATATAAACTCATAGCCCTGATTAAGAAGGTCCTGAATCAGTTCCCGCTCAAGATCCGATTCGCTCTGGTAACTCTCACCAGTTTCCTGCGCTTTAGTGTACTTATCAAGGACGATAAAGTTATTGGATTCAGCAATGGTGTGTGTTTGTTGTGTCATGGTGCATCCTGTGCGTCATCTGGCAAAGTCCGGAAGGGTATCAGAAGCATCTTCCGGAATTCGTAAGGCCTGACACTGGCAGGGGAAAACATACCCTACCGGTATCAATGGTCTGTCAGTTGCTGGCGGTTTCTGTTTTCGGGAAGCTGAACAGCAAGTCACGATAATACTCGTACTGTTTCTGGCGCAGCTCGATTTCGCGCGGGAGGCCTTCTGTGATTGAACCCGTCAATGTGTCAAATTTGTCCAGCATTTTAGCAATATATTTCTGACGCTCTATGGAAGGCACTAATAATTTCAATTCCTGCAATTTCCCCACAGCAAGACCCGGCTGTGCAGATTTCGACGCATATTGATTTAGATTCATTGTTGTTAACATATGAAATGCCCAGTCAATATCAATCCCCTGCATGGCTGAGACTACAACTGCATGTTCTGTAGCGTAGAACTGACCTTTCATTCTTTGGACATTGCCACACAGAGCACCTTGTCGCCCTATTAATAGATGTTCCCCATCATGACTTTTTTCTTTAACGTAACCACGAATACCGTTTCCGCCAAAACAAGGATATACAAAATCTCCTTCTTTCCCATCTACTATATTTCTCGCCGAAATATGCTGCCCTGCACGCATCTTCACAATCTCACCCAATGTCTTCCACTCAACCCCACCCTCTTCAAAACTCAGCAATTTATCACGATAGTAGTTGTACTGTTTTTTACGCATGTTAAGCTCAGCGGTAAGCTCAGCGGTAAGTGCAGTAAATTTATCCAGAATCCGGACGATTTCAGACTGGATGGCAAGAGACTTTTCTGGGTTGGAAGAGCTAGGTATGGGAATAAGTAATTTTGACATCAATGCGTTTGAGCTGAGATTCGGCTGTGCTCCGCCCCCAGCAAGGATATAGATGGCCTCAGTATTCAATAACAGAAAATGGTATAAATACTTATTGTTTAAAAGGTTACGTTTAGGTACGAATTTACCAACTCGTTGGTTGAGATAACATCTTGTTTCGTTTTTATAGAAACCTACCTTACCTGTGGTGGCACCTGACATTGCAATTACTATATCCCCCATTGACACCTCAAAGGAGGATATATCTTCCTTGTAATCATTTGGTGAAAAGTATTTCACTTCATCAAGATTCACGTTAAAACCATCTATATTTGTGATTCTAACTATCGGTAATCCAGTTTCTTTAAATAAGTTGCTTTTAAATGCAAATCCATTTTTAAAATCACAAACTTCCCTCAAAGGTTTCCATTCAACCTCAGCCCCATCCAGCAATTTTTCCAGATAACTCATCTCGCTCATTTCTGCACCTCGCAGCCTTCAATTTCAGCCACAATCGCATCAATATCTTTGCGCAACTGGTCGATTTTGCTGACCGTGGTTTTCAGCTCTGCATTCAACTCAGCGATATCGATAATTTCGCGAGTATCTTTCGCTTCCACATAGCTGCTCACCGACAGGTTATAGTCATTCGCGACAACAGTCTCAAACGCAACAGATTTCGCCAGATGAGCAACATCTTCCTTGCTGGCAAATACCTGCATAATTTGTTCGATATGGGCATCGGTCAGGATATTGTTGTTGGTCTCTTTTTTGAATAGTTCACTGGCGTCAATAAACTGAACTTTGGTATCGGTTTTATGTTTAGACAACACCAGAATATTGACGGCAATAGTGGTGCCAAAGAACAGGTTCGGTGCCAGTGAAATCACGGTTTCGACATAGTTATTGTCAACCAGGTACTGTCGGATTTTCTGCTCTGCACCGCCACGGTAAAAAATACCGGGGAAGCAAACTATTGCTGCACGCCCTTTAGCAGACAGATAGTTCAGCGCATGTAGGACAAACGCAAAGTCAGCTTTTGATTTCGGGGCCAGTACGCCAGCAGGAGCAAAACGCTCATCGTTAATCAGGGTCGGGTCATCACTACCAATCCACTTAACCGAGTACGGTGGGTTAGAGACAATAGCATCAAACGGTTTTTCATCGCCAAAGTGAGGCTCAGTCAGGGTATTCCCCAGTCTGATATCAAATTTGTCGTAGTTGATGTTGTGCAGGAACATGTTCATACGCGCCAGGTTATAGGTCGTATGGTTGATTTCCTGACCAAAAAAACCTTCTTCGATGATATGGTCATCAAACTGTTTTTTAGCCTGCAACAACAGCGAACCGGAACCCGCTGCCGGGTCGTAGATTTTGTTAACGTGGGTCTGACCGTGCATTGCCAGTTGTGCAATCAGCTTAGAGACGTGCTGCGGTGTAAAGAACTCGCCGCCTGACTTACCAGCATTCGCCGCATAGTTAGAAATCAGGAACTCATAGGCATCGCCGAATAGGTCAATCTGGTGCTCGTTAAAATTCCCCAGGTTAAGCCCTTCAACGCCTTTCAGAACCGCGGCAAGACGGCTGTTTTTGTCTTTAACTGTGTTACCCAGTCGATTGCTGGTCGTATCGAAATCGGCAAAGAGACCTTTGATGTCGGCCTCAGACGGATAGCCGTAGGCAGAGCTTTCAATAGCGACGAAGATACTGTTTAAATCAGCATTCAGCCTGTCGTTGGTGTTAGCTTTAGCTGCAACGTTGCAGAACAGCTGGCTCGGGTAGATGAAATAGCCTTTAGTCCTGATGGCATCATCTTTGATGTCATCGGTAATGATGCTGTCATCAAGTGCTGCATAATGTATGCTCTCATCCCCTGCTTCCATGTAGCTGGAAAAATTCTCACTGATGAAGCGGTAGAAAAGGGCACCGAGTACATACTGTTTAAAATCCCATCCATCTACTGAGCCCCTGACATCATTGGCAATGGCCCAGATTTGACGGTGTAGCTCTGCACGCTGCTGAAGGCTTGTCATCTTGTATCCTGTTGTATGATTCTTAAGTACTGTTATTGGCCCGATTTTATCGCAATTTCATATGGATGACAGGCTTTGTTGACCACTACAGTTTGTCCGATTGTGTAAGCAGCGCTCTTTCAGTCAGGCCAGTAGAAACGTTGTGCTGACGATAAATACTGAAGCCCCAATACTATCGGGGCTGAACGTTCAGTCGGTGAGAATTTCTTCATCCGTATCCATTGTGGATGGTGATGAATCTATTTTTGATGTAAGAAATACCCGATTCAGCAGTCTTTGCTTCAGGGCGTTTCTTCGCTCATTGTAGAATTCCGGGAAGCGACTGAACTCAATATTGTCATCTGAAACTAACAGCATTGATGGCGAATAGTTGTTTGATGGCTGAGATAGCCATTGTTTCAGGGAAGTATCCTGTTTACTTATATTCTGAGAGTGATTCAGTAAATGAAGATTCGGTATGGTGTCCCAGTATTCCGGATTTTCATAAAAGCTGAGCTTCTCAGGTGAATTCGCAATATAATCTAGTTTTTCAAGATATTTCTTTGAAAAATGATTTCTTGGGTGAAGGTGATCAATATGAAACACCTCGGTTGGATTCATTTCAGGGAACAGAAGATGCAATAGTGCACGGCAACGACCTTCGCCATATCTGATATTGAGAAGGCTTTCGATGTATTCATCGTCAAATCTGAGGTCTTTATTCGAGCCTTTATATCTGTCAATAATCTTCTCAAGAGGAAAATGAATATCTGAAAGACTATTTTTCATTACATCTCTGATGCTCGTGAGTAGCGCATCGGCCTGGCTTCCAAAGATCCCTTTCAGAAGTACCATGTAAAACCACTGGCTAATTACTGAGCGCTCATTGTGGTTTTTATTCAGGAGATTAATCGTTGTATATAATGCATGTCCACTGGTTTGCTTTTTGTAAAGCCAGTAGACCACAGGAATGACTGCATTTTTAGATATCATAGACTGTGGATTGATGCCGAATCGCCTGATAAGAATAAAGGTCTCCTTGATACAGGATTTTATTTCAGACCATTGTTGTTGTATCTTACCGACCTCCTCTGAAGTGAAGTTTTTTACTTTGAACCGGACGTCAGAGTCAATAAGCATCAGGCTGGTTTTTAAGAACCAGTCTCTTTCAATATAAAAACCCATTTCATTATTCTGATAAATATTTTTTGTCAGTTCATCCAGTTCTCTTCTGAAATCACCCTGCCAGTGCGCTACCGCTATTGACATCAGTAAGTCAGAGAACTCAAGTTTTGTCCCCCCGCTGTTCGTGCGGATGAAAACATCCAGCACATGATCAATGTCCTGACTGCTCTCATTGAAGTAGTGGATAAGATTTTCAGTTCTTATTTTTGTATAAAGTCTCAGCAGAGTTTTTCTGGAAAAATCACTGAAAATGAGATCTCTTTTTTCAAGTTCTGGTACGACAACGTTAAATAAAATATCATCAGGGGAATCATACTGCTCGTATTTGAATATTTCGTGCAGGCAGAACCAGTGATGTTTGTTGTCTGTAAGTGAATCAGTGTATTGCTTGTCGGTCAGGAACCTGAAGTTATACTTCATCATGAGCTCATCGTCTGAATTAAGTGGCGCTGTTAAATCGACGTAAAGCTTTCTTGGCGGCAGGATGCGATCATCCTGTGCCGAGGGCCACCACACCCGGGGCTGTTTATACGCATACGTTCCACACAATCCAATATATAATGATGTGAGACGTTGCTGACCATCAATCACAGCCTTGAAATCATGAAATCCAGCATTTGTTGCTACGCAGGGATTTTCTTCATTAAATCGCTGACAGTATTCTTTCAGAAATTCATAGAATTTGTAATCGTTTTTAATACTGGCACTACGGATATCCCACATCATGAAAGAGTTTATCGGATAGTCTCGCATGATGGAATCAAACAGCAAACATATTTGGCTGCTGCTCCAGACGAACTTCCTCTGAATTGCAGGCAGAAGATAGTGGCGTAAATTAATCGAATCTATCGCTTGTTTTATCGTTATTGCTTTTTCATACTGGCCAGCCATCATAAACCTCATATGTTATATTAGCTGGCCTATTTTAATTTAAAGCGTATCGGTAGTACAGTCTTTGCACAAACTAATTTATGCAATGGAAAAGCTGACGGCTCGGTTTGTGTTTTTCATTCGGGTAGACTCGCATTGCGGATGCACAAAGTGATGAAACCTGTCTTGCTATATTTTTACCGAAGTTAACAAGAAGGCCGTGCTTTATTTTTTCACCCTCTGCCCTGATGCTGATGATAAAGCTGAACTGATATACGATTACCTCAATGAGGTCATTGCCAAATGTTATAATGGCGGCGTTGTTTATTTCATGTTCATAATCCCTCAGGTCAGTGTTAAGTCTTGCTGTTGCATCCACAAGTG
This sequence comes from Franconibacter daqui, assembly GCF_014644275.1. NCBI lineage: Bacteria > Pseudomonadati > Pseudomonadota > Gammaproteobacteria > Enterobacterales > Enterobacteriaceae > Franconibacter > Franconibacter daqui. Next base: position 236,610 of record NZ_BMKJ01000002.1, read on the forward strand.
CGTATTCTTTATCGATAATCATAACTTTCTCACTTACCATGTTAATGTGATTTAATCATCACTAATAATATGTTGTGATTTTAATTACGATTATTCGTCTGTTTACTCCCGTAATCAATTATCTGATGAATAATGTTCATGTGGGGTAACGCTTCCATAAAGCCAGACTGTTCAATCAGCGAAATGAGCGCATTATCGATTTCAAACGTTGTATCCGGTAATACCTCAACCAGCCTGATTCGGGACAGGGATATAACGAACACGCCCGATAAAGCACACCCGGCAAGAAACCACTCCGCATGGCTACAAAGCAGACGGTAGGGATGAACGGTATGGCTGACGTTTTCGTCGGTTCTGATACGCACCTGCGTCTGGTTAAGTATGGCGAGGGTCAGTCTGCTGAAATCACCGAACAGCGTGGGTTTCTGGCGCGGCTCCGGTAGCATAATCCTGTAGGGTGAAGGGTGCTCCCCGTCAAGCAGAAGGCTCAGCAGTTTGGCGTCCATCGCGGGTAACAGACGGTCAAGATGCAGCAACCTCGCCAGTATCTTCATATCCCGTTCCGTGCGGCGACGAAAGTAATGCGAAGCGAGCTGATATACGCCGTTGTTCTGTTCAATATCAAGATAGGTGAGGCGGACGTTAAAATCCCGCCGCAGCGTGCGCGTCGTCACCCCAAATTCTTCTGCCAGCGTCCCGATATGCAGCTTTTCACCCTGAAACAAACGGCTCAGGATGATGGAAAGGCGGGTTGCCAGTCTGTCATGTTCGTTTTCTTGTGTTATCAGTGTCATACATCGTTCCCGAATTTTGCCGGGAAATGATGCCAGCAGTAGCGGACAGGATTTGTCCGCCCTCTGAAGTTTTTTAAAGCCTGAAAATTTGAAATGTAAGTGCTAAACGTCAGTATTCTCAGGTGAATAAAGATGCTTCTGGCGCATGTAGGCAATAAAAATGCAGGATGGTAGCGTCACCCGGTATGCGGGACCGGCTAAATCAATCAGCAGCCAGAGAGAACTGAGCACCCAGCCCACGGGACCGGCAAAAGCGCCCATGGTACGCGTCAGCATGGCATTTCCTGCAACGGTCAGCCCTCTGCCTAACAGGGCTTTCGCCACACCATTTGTGACAACAAGTGCCATCTGATAGGCCGCAAACCCGGATGTTTTAATCCCCGCCTGGATTGCCATGGTCAGCAGCTCCGGCGTGGGATTGCTGTAGCCTGTCTGCAATTCTTCCGCCACGGTCTTTAGCTGAGCGGGTGTCATCTTCTCAAGGCTTTTCTCCAGGATCTTCATCAGCAGATTCATTTCAATGGTTTCAACACTGGATTTGCTGTTGTAGTTCACCTTCATTTTATCGCAGGCATCGGTAAGAATTTCCCGGTACAGCACCCCTTTGCCCCAGCGGAGCAGCGTGGCAAAGCTGTTCGCCCCAAACGTCTGAACCTCGGCGGCAATGGCATCCCAGTAGCGCGGGTGGTTGGGTTTGTGTTTTTTATACTGAGGATCGTAAGTCAGCGTTTCCGTGATGCGTGCCAGTCCGTCTTTCGGATCGCAGATAAGCACAGAAACCAGTAAATCCAGATCGTCACGATGACAGTGGCGCAGAAACTCAAGGTCGGGGTCGTGTCGGTAGGTAGCCATATTTCACCTCATTACAGATATTGGACCTGACAGTTTAAGGAAGCCCCCGGACAGGGTTTGTCCGCCTGAAAAATAAAAAAGTAAAAAAAACCTGCCCGAAAGCAGGTTTCTGTTCACCGGATGGAGGTATAACGCGTCGGGATTACTTTCCGCGCCATTCCTTTTCCACTTTATCCGCAAAGGCATCGCACTGCCGGGCATATTCCGGGTTATAGAGCAGCTCCGACTGCGAAAGCTGCATGGCGGTCATGCTGCCGTTACGTGCATTTGATTCGAGCCAGGTTCTGCCATAGGTTTTGTTCATCACCTGAAGTACCCTGTTGAATACCGGTCCGTTGATGCGGGCATTGAGATTGACGCCTTTTACCTGAAGGCCGCTGTCACTGGTCTGGGTCAGGCGGGTGGAGTACATCGCACAGAAGGTCGAGTTGGTTATCATCTGAGCGTCAGCCTGCTCGTCGGCAAATGCGCTGTGGCTGAAGGCTGAAAGCAGAAGTGTGGCGGTTAACAGTTTAGAAATTTTCATCATGTTCCCTTATGGATTGAAAAGCGGAGACAGCCTGCCATACGGGGTGGTCAGGATATGTCCGGCAGATAAAAAAGTCAGGGTTTCAGCGAGGGAGCCAGTCGCCAGCGGTGAGGGCCAGCGGATTCCAGCACAAAGGCCAGATGGGTGAGATCCCGTCTTGCCGTACGGGGAGAGACGTCAAATCGTCGGGTGATATAGCGAACAGATATTGTCTGACCGTAAAACAGCACCATGGTCAGCCGGATAAGCCGTTCTCCCTGTCCGGTGACACGTTGCCTGCAACTGCTGGCTTTCATCGTTGCCATACGCGCCATCGGTCCCCTTTCTGAAAAGAATCGAGGTGTCTGGCAAGCCAGATATCAGGGCACGAATCGCCGGTAACGCAGCGGGCAGTAAACCGGTGGCAGTTAAAGTCGAGCAGGCTATAAGGATAGCGCTGACCCACTGCCGCCTTTGCCCGTTCAGCGGCCCGCGCACAACCCTGAGGCGTCAAATCCATACAGTCGGTATACACCGAGATAGCGGAGTTCCAGCCATCGAGCCGGTCAAGAAACCATTTAGCCTTACTTTTGATAACGGTTCCATCGCCATCAAGATGAACAATATCGCCGTTACCCACATAGATACCGCTGTGTGCGGCAAGGCCAAAAAGCAGTTCGCACTGCACGATACCACCGTAAGCCGGTTCATCGACGCAGGAGAGAATGCAGTTATCGATAAATGAATCCACGAAGTTCAGCAGCAGAAGCCGGTACATAACAATCAATTCCTTACTACGGGGGAGAGGGGGGATGCGGGGGAAACGTAGTGAACACTCAGCTTTCCCACAACGTACGGACCGTGAAAACCCCCATATCGTGGTAAGCCATAAAGTTACTTTCCCATAGCGACCAGAACTCACGGGCGTCGACATGAGAGATATCGCCACAACGGGAAAGCCACGTGTATTGTTGCGTCCAGCTCACATCGACATCTTTTTCAAGCTCAGGCCACGGATGCCCTGCATAGTGAAAATCGGTGACGTAATCGAGCTGCCAGTCTTCTCCGGCAGGGATGAGGCGTATTTCGACCGGATGCCAGCCGCCCTTTTCCGGTGAGTATTCAGGGTCACGGAAGTTAATGGTTAATCCGGTGATGGGGTGACGATGAGGCGGTTTTTGCGCGAGGATATCCAGAAGCAGTTGGGTAAACGACCGGGAGAGAGGCAGCACATAGCCGCCCTGCAATATTACGGGTGATGACATAGTGAATTTCCTGATTTTTGGTTAACAGAACACAGAAAAAGCGGGGTTAGTCCTGGCTGAGCGCAGCAAGCTGCGTCATACGATGCTGCCAGTCGGCATAGCAGCGGTGCATAAAGAGTCTGCTGCTGTCCGCTTCGATAAGGCAGATATCCGGACTTCTGAGCACAGCAGCAAGAAACCCGGCGTTATTGGTGCTGCCCTGACCAAACAGTGGGCGAAATACACGGGACGGAAAGCTGTCTGGCTGCTGTTCCAGAATGGCGTGAATCGCATCAAGCGCTATCCATTCACGGGAGAACAGGCCCCCTTCGCCATTGGCGGTTAAACGCAGGGCAAGGCTTCCGGTTTCACCCTCTTTACCCAGCTCATACGTCAGCAGACCCTTACTGTGGGGACTGATTTTCTCGGCGTCCCCACTGTAGAACACGTTATAGCTTTCGATGGCGGCGGCTTCGGTAGCGATTTTTTTCTTACTCATGGTTCAGCGCCTCAATCAGGTTCTGGAGTTGAGTGATAACAGTCGAGTCCGGGAACACCAGATAGATACCCTGTCCGTTATCACAGACGATACCGAGAAGCAGATACCAGCCATCATCAAGCGCGGTGACGTATTCCGGGTTAGCCAGTGCCACTGCCAGCAGCGGGTCTTCGGGGAGTGTGTCATCGTGGTTGAGATGCCAGAGCAGGGTTTCCGTTTCGTTCCAGAAGGCGGTAAACAGGTCGATATCATCGACAGGGCCAAGGATTTCATTGCTGAGGGCCACCAGTGCGGAGGCGGGCAGGTTGAGAAGGGGAAGACTGGTGGGGGTCGTGAGTTTAAACATGATTATCTCCATAAATGATTGATTCATATTGATAATATGTTTTCAAATGACTTTTAGTTACATTTTGTTTACGTTGTTTGCTTTTTCTGGATTATGCCCTTAAATTTAGTTCTAGGCTGGCATTAAATCCCGTTTTTTTTTAGATTTTAAGCGTTTTATAAAGAAATTAGCATGTGCTGTTTTAACTGAAAATGAGAGAAGGCTTGCGCACAATTGCTATTGATTTTCTTACTTATTTTCTCAATCACAAAACGCCTTAAATAGTTCAAAAAACAATCAACACCCCATAATCGATATTATTTATGGGGAGAAACGACGTTTAAGCCTGAAAGTGGGGGAGTGGCACTTTCAGGAGATTAAGGAGGCAAACAGGCCTCTTTAACGCGTGTTTTTCTCACCAAAATGTCAGAGTCGGTGATTTGCACTTCAGTATTTCTGCCAATACTATTCGCTTCATGTGCTGGCCAGCATCTAACTCAATACCCTTAATCTGTATTAATTGAGCGAGATGTATGCATTATGAAACCCGATAGTTCTTTAAACCTAATAACGCTGACAATGAAACAGAATGATGTTGATTCTGTGGATGGTCGCTTTTGTAAGTCAGCGCAAAACATGAAAACCAGCGTTGACGTTGAAGATTGCTGCGTTGAAGTGATGGTTCGACATCACAGCCCAAAGAATCAAAGAGAGGCATTCACTAAAGCTTTTTTTGATGAGTGTAAAATCCGTGCAGTACAAACTGGCCGGACTATCGAAGCCAGCGATACAAAATGTACCGGGCTTAAGGCTATATTCCACTCATCCGGACGCATTAAGTTTATTGTCCGCAAAAGTATTCGCGGAAAGAATGTTTACGTTGCAGTAGGAAGTTACCCTGAATTTTCCATTAATAACGCAAGGGAACATGCCTTTAAAATAATTCAGGAGCTTAAGGCTTCCGTTGAGACTTATGGTGAGCGTTTTCTTACGCACAGCAAAATAACGTTTAATGAGCTTGTGGATGAGTATGAGAAAAGCGTACTCAGCACGGGCGTTAAGCGTTCAGCTAACACCGATCTTTCTAAGATCCGTAAATACCTGCGCCCTCTTCTCGGTGCCAAAAAGCTGGCAGGTATGACGGAGGCAGATATTCTGAGCTATCTGCATAATCTCGATCTCAAGCCAGCCACCCGCAATCGCCATCTGGCGCTCATTAAAGCGGTGTTTACCAGGGCAATACGCATGGGATACATCAGCCGCTCTCCGGCGCTTTATATCAAAGCGCTGCCTGAAGTAACGTCAGATCGCCGCGCCATGGATGACTCCCAGCTTCAGCGCTGGATGGAAGTCTGTGAGTGCTGGCGTAATGGTAAACCCGATCATGAAGGCCTTGCTCTGCTCATGTTCCTTGCCCTGACGGGGCTGCGTCTGGGGGAAACCCGTCACCTTCGTCTTGAAGATGTGGACTGGAGCCGCAAAGTTATCACGCTTCGCCACACCAAAAACGGCAAACTCCGCCGCGTACCGGTATGTGATAAGGCTTTCGTTCTTCTGACAGAACAGCGTCAGCATCTGGGTGATGAAGGCTGGGTATTTCCGGGCAAGGGGACCGACAATCCGGTTTCTGAGCCGCGTCGCCTGCAAAAACGGCTTTGTGAGGCTGCGGGTATTCCACCGTTCACCATCCATGAGATGCGCCATACCTTTGCGACAAAACTCATTGAGAGCGGGGCCGACATTCACACCGTCAAAGACTTACTGGGTCACAGCACTATCAAAGTGACGGAGCTTTACTTGCACGCTTCCCCGGCGCGTTACCACGAAGCTGTTAACCGGGCGATGAATGTTTTTCCGGCCTAAACAGAATTCCTCCTCAGGCAAGTGAGTTCTGCGCTTTACTGCCTGTGGTTCACATTCAAAAAGGACCCTGTAAATGAATAATAAATCAACACCATCACCCTTGACTACAACGGCCCCCGCTCGTTTTGTCTGCACGAAATTAAATGCATTTCTGGCTCGTCGTGCTCTTCATCTGAAGGTGGTAAGAAAAAACCTGAACAAGGCTGCTGCAATCGACATCGATCTCGATGACATTTCTAAGCGCGGATGCCGTGATGGTCTGCCTGAAGGTTTTGTCAATACTGCAAAAGGGCTTTTCTATTATGAAGGAAAAAAATGGTACCAGTTAAGCTCGACCCCCATTCTCCCTGTCTACAGGCATTATTCGGATTGTAAAACGCGCAATATGGGCGTCGAGTTGATGACTATCAACCATGCTGGAGAGTTCGCCTGTGCGGATATCTCATTAAGTGATGCGATGGTAAAACCTGATCACGTCATGGCCTCTCTGGCGGGCAAAGGTTTTGGTATCTCCCTGACGATAAAGTCTAAAGAGCTGCTGGTGCAATTCTTACAGGTGTGTATGAAGAAATCGCTGGAATTGCCTACTTATCTTGTCGCAGATTCGATGGGTTTTGTGCCTGGCAACAAAGCATTTCTACACGGCAGTATGCCTATCGCGCAGCAGCTTTTGGGATTTGACTATTTGATTCCAGCTTCCCGTGTTCCACGAGGGATTGTCGAGTCGGGAACGCTGGATGACTGGAAAACTATGGTAGCTGAGCTGGTTCATGGCTGGCCTCAGGTCTTTGCATTATCCACCGCTTTTGCTTCGATGCTGCTGTCGTTGTGCAAAATGGATGTCGCATTGTTTCATTTTTACGGGGGGTCAACGACCGGAAAAACAATTCTTCTCCAGCTTCCCATGTCAGTTCACGGGCATGGTGGAGAACCCGGCAGTGCGCCAGATGTGAACATTTTACGCTGGAATACTACAGCGAATGCGCTTGAGAAAAACCTGAGTCGGTATTCAGGGATATTAGCCTGTATTGATGAGTTGGGTGCTTACAAACAGAAGGACTTTGCTTCCTTGCTGTACAATATTACTGCTTCGAAGGGTAAGGATAGAATGAATCAGCATCTGGAGATAGATGAGGCCTTTACCTGGAAAATGTTTATTCTTTCGTCAGGGGAAATGTCTATCCCTGAGAAGCTTGCCACGCAGAAAGAGCAAATTCAGGGAGGGCAGGAGCATCGTGCCATCAGTCTTAACATCCGCCCCGAAGATGCCCGTAAAGACGGTGAGACCTCTGAAGACGTACGTGATCGTGCTGAGAGACTGAAACATGGGTTGTGTGAGACTTACGGCACTGCGGGTAAGGAATTTATTGCCTGCCTTCTAACGTTGAAGGGGGAAAATGATGAGGCCTTATCTTATCAGGAGATGTGTAAATTCATCCAGGGTGCATCAAAAGATTGCTATGGCATTCTGATCGGTGAATTGCAGAAAGAAGGCTATTCTCTCAGTGATATTCAGAAGCGTGCATTAGAACGTTTTGCTCTGTGCTGGTGCGCTGGGATTCTCGCAACTGAATGGAATATTCTTCCCTTTGATGAGGATGTTATTGCAGATGCGGTAATGAGTGCCGCTCGACGCTGGCTTGATGATAAACCTAACCAGTATAACCCCGTATTACTGGCTCTTATTGATATTCAGCGTGACCTTGTAAAGCGAGAAAGTGCGCATTTTATCGGTCTTAAAGAACCGGACAACCGTAAACCCGCAAATCACTGGGGGTATATTCATCATGCTAGTGAAGATTTTTTAGTCTTCGCACCTGTATTTGAAGAGTGGTGTCAGAAACATTCATTAAGCGCCAGTGACGTCGCTAAGGAGCTGGTACGTCGAAAACTGCTGCGGGTAGAAAGTAAAGGGCATTACAAAAAGCGTCCTCTTACTGGTATGGACAGGTGTTACTACCACATTAAGCGAGGGTTTATCAGTGCTGATTTGAATTGTGCTTAGAGCATTATCTGAATGTAGTTAACTAACTTATATTTAAACTTATTATTCTGAATAAATTAACAGAAGGGGAACCCCATGGCTGAATTCTACGAATTAAATGAAACTCACACTTTCCCTGGTGCTATTACAGGCTGTGAAACTATTCGCCCACCATTTACGCCTCATGGTCTTATCATGACGCAGGCTAAATGCAATTTCTATGATATCTGTAGGGAAGTGACAGACAGTGAGTATCCTGAATTAAAAGCAATGATTAACCGAAATGAAAAGATTCGTTTCTTTACCAGTTATATTTTCAAAGGTAACGTTCGTTATGATTATCTTGGCGAATTTCCAACACTATCAATCGATCAGGCTCGCAATAAAGCCCGATATATTGCCAGAAGTAATGAGGATGAGACCGCTTATGAATATATCCCATTCTGATTGATTGCTGAACAATAAAAAAGCAGGGGCATATGCCTCTGCTTTTCTGTTATAGCAAGGAAGGTAACTGAGCTGTGATTCGCTCAGCCAGAAGCTGACTGGTGTTCTGTAAACGCTGAGGATGAAGATGCGCATACCGCTGCGATGACTGACTGCTGCGGTGTCCCAGTTGGGCCTGAACGTCATACAAGGTACCGCCGTAGGACACGATGAGGGCGGCAACCGAATGGCGGCAGGTATGAATACACACATCTTTGTCGAAAATTCCCGCCCGACGCACAATACGCTGAAAGGCTTTAACCGGGTTACTCAGCGGCATTCCTTGTTTTTTACCTATAAACAACCACGGATTTCCCCGCTGTGTTGGCAGTGTTCTGATTACGTCCATCGCCAGTGAATTAAGATGAACAATCCGTCCATAGCCATTCTTGGTTTCAGGAAGCCATAGGGTGCGTTTAACCGGGTCAACATGCTCCCACTTAGCCAGACGCAGTTCATCACGACGAAGGCCGGTCAGTAACAGCAGTTTGACATAGCGGGCAGCTACGGGGCTGGTATCGTTATCGGCGGAGAGAAAAATACGACGAATTTCGTCCTCGGTGAAATAGCGCTGTCGGGCGTTGTTCTCCCTGAGAAGCTGTACCACTCTTGCCGGATGGACAGAGGTGATGCTTTGCCTTCCGGCCCAGGTAAACACCGCTTTAATCAGTACGATGACACGATTACAGGTTGCTGCTGATAATGAAGTGCTTAACGTCTGCTGGAGGCGGAGAATGCTGGCAGGTGTGATATCGCTAAGCAGCATCTGACCAATGGCGGGACGGATATGATCCCGGTAGCGCTGGAAATCCTTACCCCAGCTACGTTTAGCAGACTTTGCCCAAACCAGATAATGCTGGTTAAAGAGTTCATCAAATGTCATCTCTTGTCTCTTGTTTTCGCGTTCCTGCTTAGGGTCAGTTCCGGTGGCAAGTGAGCGTTTATGCTCCATGGAAATCTTACGGGCTAAGGTGACATCCACCTCAGGCCAGTGACCAATAGCTATGGCGCGTTTTCGTCCATGATAGAGGTAGCGGAGCAAAAATTTTTTACGTCCTTCGCCTTTGCTGACCAGACATTTCAGGCCAGAAATCTCGGTATCGCTGTATTCGGCATCGGTGCTGCGTGAATCTGATGTGTTAGGGGGCAGGGATTTAATTAGCTGATTCGTAAAACGGAAGCGTTTCGGGCTGGACATATTACCTCCTGTGACTGGTGTAAAGAACGTTAGGGTTGACCCATCCCCGGCACGGCGTTGCTAATGGCTGAGTTGATTTTCTGGCGTGGCGAAGGGAATGCTGGTGCCACATGGTATGAATGAAGACGGGAAATGCAGAAAGAGCAGGCTTTACGGTCTGATTCTGGTCTTAAAGGAGAAAGATTGCCGTCGGGGAAGATTTCACAGAAATAATATGTGCTTAAGTCGGGTACCATTACATACCATAAGTACCAATAGCGTGGTCTGTATGTGGCTGGTCTTAGAGTCGGCTACCCGGCCTACGAAATCGCATCTATAGGCCGGGTAAACGTATTACCATCTGTAGATCTGCTAATGTTTTAATAAGCAGACTCATGCTTGAATTAGCAACAGCAACAAGCAGAGCAGTAATCACAAATGTCGCAGAGGTTATAAGATGATTCTTCACACATATTGCAATGACCAACAGCCATTGAGTAGATCTTTTTCTTGATAGAGATAATTTTCATTTCATCTTTCCTGTGTTTGTTTAGTCGAAAGTGTGTTCGCAATCTCTACAGATATATTTATCAAAAACGATACCATCCAGAGCTGACCCCGTCACTGCTCCCGCAGCAGCTCCGGCGGAAGCGGCAGCAAATCTACCAAGCAATCCCCCAACTACTGCTCCAACAGCAGTTCCTATTCCCGGAACTATTGAGCCAACGGCAGCTCCTGCTGATGCACCGCCAAGTGCACCGCCAACACCGCCAATAACGCCGCCAGTTTTTTTCCCAACATTTCGCTCTCTAACGTTGGTCGATTTACAATTTGGGCATGATGCCATCTTGCCTCCCATCACTTTTGAAGATTTATTTGCAGTTGGAATGACACCTATAAATGGCGTATTCCTTGTTTTTGGTACAAAAATTCATAGTAGTTATCGGCATTCAGATGCTTGCCTTTAGAGGGAATTGGACCAAATATGTTTTAAAAACCTGTGGGAGTAATTGTCAACTTTCGCTTATCGCTCACAGCGGACCTTCACCTCAGTTAACTTATCCGCTTTGTGCCAATTGCGGGCATTGCTAATAGTTAGAGGTTTTGACCTGCCCTCCGTTGATTAAGGGCAGCGTTGAATTTGCTTGTTGAACTCACAGTTCAGGTCCGACACTTAGGTTTAGTAGCCCAATATGTTTAATTACTACGGATAAACCATTTTATGATGGCGTGGAGGACGGGGGATTCTAGTAACGGTAAGAAGTGAAAGGGCAAGAAGAGCTTGTTCCAGGTGGACGGACTGGTGAAGATCCCCATGTGGAGAGGGTTGCCGCCAGGTATCCCCGCTTGCTATTGGGGATTTTCCCATCTTATTCCCCGCGACAAAATCACGTTAAGACCAGCGGATTAAGGCGAAATGATAATTCCCCCGTTTCCCCCGTGTTTTCTACTTCACTATGAATGATTTGAGAGAAAGGAACCGTAGAGGACCGTAGAAAGACCGTAGCTGTGTGGTTAGAAAAAGGTATATCAGAGGATGTTGAGGTGTCTAAATGTAACGAACATCTGCAAAAATGGTGAAAAATCCAGCAAGAAAATAACGTGTTGCAACGACCAGAAATCTACCGTAGCTAAGAAAGGAAAAAGCCCCGCTTTTCAGCGAGGCCTTATGAATATTGGTGCCCGGACTCGGAATCGAACCAAGGACACGGGGATTTTCAATCCCCTGCTCTACCGACTGAGCTATCCGGGCAACGGGGCGCATTAAACCTGAATCGTCCATGCGCGTCAAATATTTTCACCTGAATCCGCGCCGTCCGCACATTCCGGCAGCAGTTTGCTGCGTTTATGAACGCTTATGCGAAGAAATGGGTCCAGAGCGCTGAAACCGGCATCGAAAGCAGCAGGGCGGGGAGCATATTCACCACCGCAAACATCTTAATGCCGCAAATGCGCAGCCCCGTAGCGAGCAGCAGCAGGCCGCCAGTGGCGGTAAAATCCGCCATCATCGCGGGCGTGGTGAGCGGCAGGATAAACACCGCGCAGTATGCAAGCGTGAGCTGAATCAGCAACATCGGCGCGGCGATAGACGCCACCGCAATGCCAAGCGACGTCGCAAAAATCGTGGCGGTGAAGAAATCGAGAAACGCCTTGGCGATAAGCACGCTGTTATCGCCCGTCATTCCCTCGCGCATGGCGCCGAAAATCCCGGTGCCGCTGGCGCAAAACAGAATAATAATGGCGACGAAATTCTGCACGTAGCTCTCCTGCGCCGGGTTCGCCTTCTTGCCGGGCCGCAACCGCTGCGCAATATGGCTTGCGTTCTTCACCGCCTTGCTGATGCCGCCTTCCAGGTAACAGAGCTCGCCAATCAGCGCGCCGAGCAGGGTAGAGAGCACCATCACCGGCAGGTTGGCGCACTTCACCACCAGCAAAATGCCAATGCCCATTGATGCCAGCCCAAAGACAGAGGGCATGGAGGTGCGCAGCCGCTCCGGCAGCCGTTGGCTCAGCGCCGCACCGAGCACGCCGCCCAGCAGCACGGCGGCGGCGTTGATAAAAGGCCCTGTTACCATAGCCCTCTCCCACTAACTGTGTAAGCTTTAAGCATAAACCGCATCTGTTTTTCCTTGCGTGTCGCCCGCCCGAAACTCCTTGTTACGCATTTTTATGCGAAAAAATGATGAGTTTATTCGAGCGGCTAAAAATAGTTATTTGAATTTTAAAGGATTACGTTTGCGAGGCAAAATCGCGCTGCGTAAACCTCTTCTTACGGGTTGCCCGTCCCGGCAGAAGGTGCCATTATTGCGCGACTTTTCTTCACAACACGGGGTGCTTTTATGCTGATTATCGCCACAGCTCCTGCTCTGCGAAGCCTTTCGCAGCCGCACGCCCGTTGTTTCTCCCGGTCGTTCTCCACGCTCGCCATGCGGTGAGGTTAACGCACGCTCACTGCAGGACAACAGTAAGACCAGAAACGCTCTGTTTTTACTGATGTCTGGCGGTCGGAGCTGGAACCCAGTCGGACCACGCAAGCCATCTTCGCCGGGATATTCCCGATGCTGTGCCTGAAGGCGCTCACCCCCTTTGTGACGGGTTTTTGTGCTTATGAATTCATTAAAAATTGCTGCCAGCCACACTCTGGCGACGGCACTCTCCACACACCGTGAAGTGGTGACGCTGGATAACACCGATTTCACGGACGTAGCGGCCGTGGTGCTCACCGTTGCCGATACGCGTAGCGGCATTCTGGCCCTGCTCAAACGCACCGGGTTTAACCTGCCGGTTTTCGTGCTGACGGAAGAGGGAACGGCAAGCGCGGAAGTGACGGGCGTTATCACCGGCAACGCGCAGGGTTTTCTGGAGCTGGAAGCGGCGGCGGTCGCTTATGAAGAGAACCTGCTACCGCCGTTTTTCGACACGCTCTACCAGTACGTGGAGATGAAAAACAGCACCTTCGCCTGTCCGGGCCACCAGCACGGCGAATTTTTTAAAAAGCACCCGGCGGGGCGGCAGTTTTATGATTTCTTCGGCGAGAACCTCTTTCGCGCCGACATGTGCAACGCAGACGTGAAGCTTGGCGACCTGCTCATCCACGAAGGCTCGGCGAAGCACGCGCAGAAGTTCGCAGCGAAAGTCTTTAACGCCGATAAAACCTACTTCGTGCTGAACGGCACGTCGGCGGCGAACAAAGTGGTGACGAATGCGCTGCTGACGCGCGGCGACCTGGTGCTGTTCGACCGCAACAACCATAAGTCGAATCACCACGGCGCGCTGATCCAGGCGGGCGCCACGCCGGTTTATCTGGAGGCGGCGCGCAACCCGTTCGGTTTTATCGGCGGTATCGACGCCCACTGTTTTGATGAAGATTACCTGCGAGAGCGGATCCGCGACGTAGCGCCCGATCGCGCCGATCAACCGCGTCCGTTCCGCCTCGCGGTGATCCAGCTCGGCACCTACGACGGCACCGTCTATAACGCCCGTCAGGTGGTGGATAAGCTGGGGCCGCTGTGCGACTACATCCTGTTCGACTCGGCGTGGGTCGGCTACGAGCAGTTCATTCCAATGATGGCCGACTGCTCGCCGCTGCTGCTCACGCTCAATGAGAACGACCCGGGGATCTTCGTCACCCAGTCGGTGCACAAGCAGCAGGCGGGCTTCTCGCAGACGTCGCAAATCCACAAAAAGGATAACCACCTGCGCGGCCAGGCGCGTTTCTGTCCGCACAAGCGGCTGAACAATGCGTTTATGCTGCACGCTTCCACCAGCCCTTTTTATCCGCTGTTCGCCGCACTCGACGTGAACGCCAAAATCCACGAAGGGGAGAGCGGGCGCCGCCTGTGGGCGGAATGCGTGGAGAAAGGCATTGAGGCGCGCAAGGCGATTATCGCCAACTGCAAGATGATCAAACCGTTTGTGCCGGAAGAGGTGGCGGGGCGGCCGTGGCAGGATCACCCAACGGAGGTGATAGCCCGCGAGCGCCGCTTCTTCACCTTCGAGCCGAACGCCTCGTGGCACGGCTTTCACGGCTACGCGCGCGAGCAGTATATGGTCGACCCGTGCAAGCTGCTGCTGACCACGCCGGGCATCGACGCGGCGACGGGCGAGTACAGCGATTTCGGCGTGCCGGCGGCGATACTTGCCAACTATCTGCGTGAAAACGGCATTGTGCCGGAGAAGGCGGATCTTAACTCGATTCTGTTCCTGCTGACGCCTGCCGAAAGCACCGAAAAGATGGCGCAGCTGGTGGCGATGCTTGCGCAGTTCGAGCGCCACATTGAAGACGACACGCCGCTTGCCGACGTGCTGCCGACCATTTACCAGAAATACCCGGTGCGCTACAAAGGCTACACCCTGCGCCAGCTCTGTCAGGAGATGCACGACCTCTACGTGAGCTTTAACGTGAAGGATCTGCAAAAAGCGATGTTCCGCCGAGAAAGCCTGCCGCCAGTGGTGGTGAACCCGCAGGACGCGAACATCGAGTTTATTCGCGGCAACGTAGAGCTGGTGCGCCTGGCTGAGGCCGAAGGGCGAGTGGCGGCGGAAGGCGCGCTGCCGTATCCGCCGGGCGTGCTCTGCGTGGTGCCGGGCGAAGTGTGGGGCGGCGCGGCGCTGCGCTATTTCCTCGCGCTGGAAGAGGGCGTCAACCTGCTGCCGGGTTTCTCGCCGGAGCTGCAAGGGGTGTACAGCGAAACGGACGCCGACGGCATTAAGCGGTTATATGGGTATATGCTGCGCCAGTGAGTGGGCGCCTTCATGCTAACGGCCTGGCGCTAATTTTTCGTATGACGCTGCGTGGGGCGCCAGAGCTGGCTTGTTGCCCCTCACCCTCTCCCCGGCAGGGAGAGGGCCGGGGTGAGGGTGAAAGCGCATCGACGAAACCGCGGATGGCGCTGGCCGAACCGCACTACGCCCTCATCACCCTCTGCCGCGCCGGTAAGATTTCTGCGCGGTATCCACTTTGTAGAGATAACGGCGCGACTCAGCGGACGGATGCCGCGTCGTCAGCATCTGGTAAACCTCGCCCGGGTCCATGTTGTTGATGATCGCCGCCGCCTCAATCTTGTCGCTCGCAAAGGTGCGCAGCACGCTGCCCGCGCCGCCGTTGTAAGCGGTGATAACCGCATAGCGGCGCGATGTCGGGTTGCTGATGTCAGAGAGGTAAACGTTGTTCAGCATCGCCAGATACGCGGTGCCGGTGTCAATATTGCTCTCCGGGTCGAACAAGTAGTTGCGGCTTGGCATGCCCCAGCGGCCCTGGGCGCGGAACACATCTTTACCGGCGCTGTGCTGCACCACCTGCATCAGCCCCAGCGCGTCGGAACGGCTGACAGCGTACGGGTTGAAGGACGATTCGGTCTGCATGATAGCGAGGATAAGCGACTCATCCACGCCATATTTGCGCGCCGCCTTGCGCACCATGCCGATATATTTATGCGCACGCTTATCAAGGTGGTTCGGCACCAGGTTAATCGTCACGCTGTAGATAATATGCAGGCCGTTGCTGCGGCTTTTCAGGCGGTTTTGCAGCAGGTAGTCAGCGAAGCTGTTCGCGCGCCCCTGCCAGCGGATCGGCTGACCGGTCTGGTCCACCACCTGGCCATAGAGGAACGGCTGCTTTGAGATCTGAATGTCGTTAACGTCGGAATAGAGATCGATAGAGCCAGGATCGTCGCCCATCAGCAGGGTGGTGACGATCGCCTTGCGCAGACGATCCGCCGGATCGGTGCCGGCGATGGTTTCAACGGTGATCGTCCCTTCGTCGAAGTTAATGTGGCTGCGGGTCTGATATTGATCCGTGTATTTCACGTAATCTTTCGGCCCCGCAATCAGAACCTCGTTAAATCCCCAGATGTTTTCAATGTTATGGGCGAACTGGCCCATCAGAATGTCAAAACCGTTGGTATCCTTAATCCAGGCCTCGTTATAGGCGTTTTCAGCTTTTTTATTACTGGAACAGGAAACTAATAACGGCGCGACCAGAGCAAGCGCGAGTAATTTTTTATTCATTCCTGAAGTGCGTCCTGGCTTAGGCAAAAGGGCCGAAGCCCTTACTGTTTTTCTGGCGGCGTGTAGCCTTCGATATGTACGTCTTTCCCTTCGAACAGGAAGTTCACCATCTCCTGCTCCAGCAGTTTGCGGTGCTCCGGGTTCATCATGTTGAGCTTTTTCTCGTTGATGAGCATGGTCTGCTTCGCCTGCCACTGCGCCCAGGCCTCTTTCGAGATTTCGTTATAGATGCGCTTGCCGAGCTCGCCCGGGTACAGCTGAAAATCCTGGCCTTCGGCCTCGCGTTGCAGGTAAGTGCAAAAAATCGTTCTGCTCATAATGTCCTCTGTTGCGGCGTGGCGCGGCTTAAGCCAGCGCCCCGGCGCGTAATTGTTGTAACAGGCGCTCTACAGGCGTCGCCAGCCCGACGGCGGGCGGCTGGGCTAAGTTATACCAGAGACCCGTTCCCTCATCCATGCATGCGCCGCTGCCGGACACGGAAAGCCACATCGGCACGATGTCCAGGTGGAAGTGGCTGAATGTATGACGAAAAGCGGTAAGCTGCGTCAGCCCGTGCGCTTCAAGGCCGCGCTCGTGCAGCCAGTCGCGCAGCGCCGCTTCGTCGCCAAACTGCGGAAAGCAGAAAAGACCGCCCCACAGCCCGCTTGGCGGACGCTGATTCAGGTAGACCTCATTCTCGTGCTGCATCAGCAGGAAGTAGCCTACCTTCTCCGGCAGCTGCTGTTTGGGTTTTTTTCCGGGATATTTCGCCCATGTGCCTTGGGCATACGCCACACAGCCGTTATTCAGCGGGCAAATCTCGCATTTCGGCTTTGAGCGGGTGCAGACCAGCGCGCCGAGATCCATCATCGCCTGGTTAAAGCGCTCCACCCCCTGGGCCGGGGTCACCGCGTCGCTTATCTCCCACAGGCGCTTTTCCACCTCTTTCCTGCCCGGCCAGCCCTCTACAGCGTAGCAGCGCGCCAGCACGCGTTTGACGTTGCCGTCAAGAATCGGAAAACGCTGACCAAGTGAGAGCGATAAAATCGCGCCCGCCGTGGAGCGGCCCACGCCCGGCAGCGCTGAAACGTCGTCGAAGTTTTCCGGAAACCTGCCGCCGTGCTGTGAAGCCACCTGCTGCGCCGCTTTATGCAGGTTGCGGGCGCGGGCGTAGTAGCCAAGCCCGGTCCACAGATGCAACACCTCGTCGAGCGGCGCGTTGGCTAAATCGGTCACCGTCGGAAAGCGCGCCATAAAGCGCTCAAAGTAAGGTATTACCGTCGTCACCTGGGTTTGTTGCAGCATCACCTCGGAAAGCCATACTTTGTAAGGCGTTTTTTCCTGCTGCCAGGGAAGGGTTTTGCGCCCGTATTTATCGTACCAGTCGAGCACCTGGCGGGAGAATTGCTGTGGCTGCATCATTAAAGCGTGGGGTCCGGCTTAAAAAAGAAGAGAGGCAGATTGCAGCACAGCGCCTGAGGGCTGTAAACAGGAACTTTCCGGCGCTTGCATCGAACCCCTATCTTTGGATAATGCCCGTTTTCCGAACACTAACTCAAACAGATGAATCGCCATGAATAACGACGTCATTTCACCGGAATTTGATGAAAACGGCCGCCCGCTGCGCCGGATTCGCAGCTTTGTCCGCCGCCAGGGACGCCTGACCAAAGGGCAGCAGCACGCGCTGGACCACTACTGGCCGGTGATGGGCGTTGAGTTCAGCGATGAACCGCTCGACTTCGCCGCGCTGTTCGGCCGCGAAGCGCCGGTAACGCTGGAGATTGGCTTCGGCATGGGCGCCTCGCTTGTGGAGATGGCGAAAAGCAATCCGCAACAAAATTTCCTCGGCATTGAAGTGCATTCGCCGGGCGTTGGCGCCTGCCTGAGCTCCGCCCACGAAGAGGGCGTGGAGAACCTGCGCGTGATGTGTCACGACGCGGTGGAAGTGCTGCACAAAATGATTCCTGACAATTCTCTCGCCATGGTGCAGCTCTTTTTCCCTGACCCATGGCACAAAGCGCGCCATAATAAACGCCGTATCGTTCAGGCGCCGTTTGCGGAGCTGGTGAAAAGCAAGCTCAAGCTCGGCGGCGTCTTCCACATGGCGACCGACTGGGAACCTTATGCGGAACATATGCTCGAAGTGATGTCTTCTCTGGAGGGTTACAAAAACCTTTCCGGGAGCAACGACTACGTACCGCGCCCGGCTTCGCGCCCGGTGACCAAATTTGAACAGCGTGGCCATCGTCTTGGCCACGGCGTATGGGACTTAATGTTCGAGAGGGTGAAATAATGGCAAAGCACCGCAGCCGCCGCTTGCGTAAAAAGATGCACATCGACGAATTCCAGGAGCTGGGATTTTCGGTCGCCTGGCGTTTCCCGCAAGGCACCACGGAAGAGCAGATTGATAAAACCGTTGATGATTTCATCAACGAAGTGATTGCGCCCAACGGCCTTGCCTTCGACGGCAGCGGTTACCTCTCCTGGGAAGGGCTGGTCTGCAAAGAGCAGATTGGCAAATGCACCGAAGAAGATCAGGCTATCGTGCGTAACTGGCTTGAAGAGAAAAAGCTTGAAGAGATCCGCTTAAGCGACCTCTTCGACGTGTGGTGGGATTAATGCCGTGTAACGGGTCGGTTTAACCGGCCCGTTTTGTCTTACAGGAGTCACTATGATGCGTAAAGCCCTGCTGGGGGCGTTGCTGATTACCGCAGCGCAGGCCCACGCGGACTACCAGTGCAGCGTCACGCCGCGCGACGACGTGGTGCTAAAACCCCAGACCGTCCAGGTGGTGGGAGAAAATGGCGACCTGCTTATCGGCCCCGACGGCAGCGTAACCTTCAACGGCAAAACGCAAAGCCTGAATGTCGCCCAGCGCCAGCAGGCGCTCGACTACCAGAAACAGCTGCGCGCCACGCTGCCGTGGATTGATGACGGCGCGCGCTCGCGAGTGGAAAAAGGGCGCGTGGCGCTCGATAAAATCATCACCGAGCAGGTGGGCGAGAGCAGCAACATGCGCAACCGCCTGACGCAGCTTGATAAGCAGCTTAAAACGCAGATGAACCGTATCATTGAGCATCGCGCCGACGGTCTGACCTTCCACTATAAAGCCATCGATCAGGTGCGCGCCGACGGCCAGCAACTGGTGAACCAGGCGATGGGCGGCATTCTGCAGGACAGCATCAACGAGATGGGCGCTAAAGCGGTCATCAAGGGCGGCGGCAACCCGCTGCAAGGGGTGCTGGGAAGCCTGGGCGGTCTGCAAACCGCCATTCAAAACGAATGGAAAAATCAGGAAGCGGATTTCCAGCAGTTCGGCCGCGATGTCTGCAACCGTACTATCCAGCTTGAAGAGCAGCGCCAGGCGCTGGTCGGCAGCCTGAAATAATCTTCAGGGGGCGTTTCGCCCCCGCGTTTCCCCGTTACGAAACAGCCTGTTACACAGCCCCTTACTCTCTCCCACTTTGCCTGACATTTCTTCACCAGCATGAAGGCATAACGTCATTCTCATAAGGGAAGGGATATGAAGGGTTTTCTCACCGCCGGTCGCGCCCTGTGCCTGTTTTTAGCGCTTCTCGTTCTGATTAATGTTGTGGTGCTGTGGGCGCAGACGTTCGGGGAGTAGCGACGTTTACGGGAGCGTAAATCCGCCTCGCCAATCCTCAACGTTATCCCGCGCCGTGTTATTGCCTCACGCCTGTGTAAGCCTTCATCATCGCCCCTTCGCGCTTTTTTGCTACGCCTGTTACATAACGTCAACAATATGATTGCCAGACAATGATTCACAAGCATCATGACGTCATCTTTTTTCACGAGTGACGACGATGATTGGTGTGGTACTGGTCGATGACCATGTGGTGGTGCGCTCGGGATTTGCCCAGCTGTTAAGTCTGGAAACGGATATCCAGGTGCAGGGGCAGTACAGCAGCGCCGCAGAAGCCTGGCCGATGCTGTCGCGCCAGCCGGTGGATGTCGCCGTGCTGGACGTGGCGATGCCGGATGAAAACGGTCTTAGCCTGCTTAAGCGCCTGCGCGCCCGGCGGCCTGGCTTTCGCGCTATTATTCTCAGCATCTACGATACCCCCGCTTTTGTGCAAAGCGCGCTGGACGCGGGCGCAAGCGGCTATCTCACCAAAAGCTGCGGGCCAGAGGAGCTGGTGCAGGCGGTGCGCTCCGTAGGCATGGGCGGGCACTACCTGTGCGCTGACGCCCTGCGCGCCCTGCGGGGCGGGGCGCAGCCAGCTAAGGTCCTTGAGGTGTTAACCCCCCGCGAGCGCGAGATTTTTGACCTGTTGGTGAAGGGCGAAAGCGTGAAAGCCATCGCCGCGCAGCTCGACTTAAGCCATAAAACCGTGCACGTGCACCGCGCCAACGTACTGGGCAAGCTGCAATGCGCCACGACCATTGAGCTGGTGCACTTCGCGCTGGAAAATCAACTGCTGACGGGACACGGATGACAAGCTCGCTGCGCTACGGGGTGCTGTCGCTGTTTATCCTCTTCGCCTGGGGACCGGGCTGGCTGATGCTCTGGACCATCAGCCACTACCTGACCCATAACGGCGAACAGGCGGCGCTGCTGCTGCCGCAGGGAGTGCTGCTGGCGCTGCTGATTTTGCTGGCCCGGCGCTACTGGCTCACGCTGCTTTTGCCGCAATGCGCCATAACGCTCTGGCTGTGGCATGCCGGGCTGCTCTCAGGTTGGCCGGTACTCTTCGCGCCTTTTATCAGCCTGTTGCCTGCGCTGGGCGCGCAGCGTTACTGGCACCGTTTCCCGCTCTACTGGCAGCGCCTTTCGCTGCTGCTCGCCGCCGTGATAGTCAATTCGCTGTTAACGACGCTGGCGTTGACGTGGCTGGTGGAGAGCAGGGCCAGCTATATTCTGCTCGCTTCGTTTACCGGCGGCGTGTTGCTGACCCCTTTCGTTTACCTGATTTATGACTATCTGCGCCAGCAGCACCGCTATCATCTGCTGGGGCTGGATGCCAGCAACCCGCCGCTGCGCACTTCGCTTATTCTCTGGTGCAGCCTCTTTTTTATCATCGGCATCGGCACGCAAATGGTGCTGTCGCCGGAAATCGAAAGGCTGCTGCTGATTGTGGTGTTTTTGCCAAACGTGGTAATGGCGTGGAAATTCGGCTGGCAGGGCGGGGTGCTGGCGGCGCTGCTCGGCAGCATGATGATTGCCGCCGCGCGCCAGTTCGGCAGCGGTTTTAGCAACGTGCTGGAGCTGGAGATTTTTCTCTCTACCCAGGCGCTGCTCGGCATCGGGCTTGGCATCGCCATCAGCCGCCAGCAACATCTCGCCAGCAACCTGCACCGTTACCGCCAGCGCCTCGAAGTGGAGCTGCAGGCGCGCCGCCAGCTCACCGAACAGCTTATCCACGCCGAAGAGGACACGCGTAAAAACCTCGCCCGTGAGCTGCATGACGAAATCGGCCAGAACATTACCGCCATTCAGATCCAGTCGCAGCTGGTAAAGCGGGCAAGCGATCGGCCCGTGGCGCTGCAGGCGGCGGAGGAGATAACCGCGCTTTCGCGCCGTATTCACCACTCTACCCGCCAGCTTTTACGCCAGCTGCGCCCGCCGGTGCTCGATGAGATGGGGCTGGACGAGGCGCTGCGCCATCTGGTTAACGAGTTCGCCTTCGAAGCGCGCGGCATCGCCTGCCGTTTTGATTACCGTCTCAGCGCGCCGCCCGGCAACGAAACGGTGGTTTTCACCCTCTACCGGCTGGTGCAGGAGCTGCTCAACAACGTGTGCAAGCATGCCAACGCCAGCGAAGTCGTGATTACGCTTAGCGAGCAGGGCGGCTGGCTGCGCCTTGAAGTACACGACAACGGCGACGGCATCAGTCTCGCTCACCGGCCAGGCTTCGGCATTCAGGGCATGAGCGAGCGGGTGCAGGCGCTCGGCGGCGAGCTGCTGCTGGAAAACCGACGTGGTACGCGCGTTATTGTTAACCTGCCCACACTTTTGTCACAAAACCGCCCCTGACCAGGAAAAAGTCTTAGTGCTCCTGGAACGAGTCTCATCCCCTTTGCCGTCCCCTTTTTTATAGTCAGCTCAAGCCGGAGGAAATCATGAGCCAGCAAGGTCTGTCCCGCGCCGATATCGACTGTCGCTACCGCGCGCTGCGCCCGCGCCTGCTGTTCTCAATGGTGATGGGTTATGCCGCGTTTTACCTGACGCGCAAAAGCGTCAATTTTGTTCTGCCCGCGTTGCAGCTCGACCTCGGCTTAAGCAAGAGCGATATCGGCCTGCTCGGC
This sequence comes from Franconibacter daqui, assembly GCF_014644275.1. Lineage (NCBI taxonomy): Bacteria > Pseudomonadati > Pseudomonadota > Gammaproteobacteria > Enterobacterales > Enterobacteriaceae > Franconibacter > Franconibacter daqui. The sequence continues at coordinate 259,098 of NZ_BMKJ01000002.1, forward strand.
TCGCTGTTCTATTTAAGCTACGGCGCCTCGAAGTTCGCCGCCGGGCTCTGGCACGACAGCCATGGCAGCCGCGCCTTTATGGGCGTTGGGCTGCTGATGACCGGCGTGCTGAACATGCTGTTTGCGCTGGGCGACAGCCTGTCGCTGCTGCTGGTTATCTGGACGTTGAATGGCTTTTTCCAGGGCTGGGGCTGGCCGCCCTGCGCCCGGCTGCTGACCCACTGGTATTCGCGCAACGAACGCGGTTTCTGGTGGGGCTGCTGGAACACCTCTATCAATATCGGCGGGGCGATAATCCCGCTGATTTGCGCCCTGGCCGCCCACGCGTGGGGCTGGCAGGCGGCGATGCTGACACCAGGGATAATCAGCGCGCTGCTTGGGCTGTGGCTGTGCGGGCGGTTGCGCGGCACGCCGCAGGAGGAGGGGCTGCCCACGGTGGGCGAATGGCGGCACGACCCGCTGGAGCTGCGACAAGAACAACAAAGCCCACCGATGACGCTCTGGCAGATGCTGCGCAGCACCGTGCTGCAAAACCCGATGATCTGGCTGCTCGGCGGGTCGTATGTGCTGGTTTATCTGATTCGCATCGCCCTGAACGACTGGGGCAACCTGTGGCTTGCGGAGAGCCACGGCGTGAATCTGCTGAACGCCAACGCCACGGTAATGCTGTTTGAAGTGGGCGGGCTGCTCGGCGCGCTGTTCGCCGGTTGGGGTTCAGACCTGCTCTTCAGCGGCCAGCGGGCGCCGATGATTTTGCTCTTCACGCTCGGCCTTATTGTGGCGGTGGCGGCGCTGTGGCTTTCGCCCGTGCACCACTACGCGCTGCTGGCGGTCTCGTTTTTCGCCATCGGCTTTTTTGTCTTCGGTCCGCAGATGCTGATTGGCCTCGCGGCCGTTGAGTGCGGTCACAAAGGCGCGGCGGGGTCGATAACCGGCTTTCTTGGGCTCTTTGCCTACCTGGGCGCCGCGCTCGCCGGCTGGCCGCTCTCAAAACTGATTGAGCATTACGGCTGGCCGGGGATGTTCGCGACGCTGTTTATCGCCGCCATGCTGATGGGTTTATTGCTGATGCCGCTCTTTATGGCGGGCGTCAGCGCACAGGAGCGGGCCGATGCCGGTCCTGCTCCGCCACCTCACCTCTGATAAGGATAACAACATGAAAATGACAGCCCTCTCCGCTCTGGTCGCCGCCGGGGTTGCCCTTGCGTCCTTCAGCGGCGCGGCGCAGGCGAAAGGCCGCCTGGTGGTGTACTGCAGCGCCACAAACGAAATGTGCGAAGCGGAAACCAAAGCGTTCGGCGACAAGTATGATGTGAAAACCTCGTTTATCCGCAACGGCTCCGGCAGCACGCTCGCCAAAGTGGACGCCGAGAAGAAAAACCCGCAGGCGGACGTTTGGTACGGCGGCACGCTCGACCCGCAGTCGCAGGCGGGCGAGATGGGCCTGCTGGCGCCTTATCAGTCCGCCAATCTTAGCCAGATCATGGAGAAATTCCGCGACCCGGCGAAGGTAAAGGGCAACTACTCCTCGGCGGTCTATGTCGGCATTCTTGGCTTTGGCGTTAACACTCAGCGGCTGAAAGAGAAAAACCTGCCGGTGCCGAAATGCTGGAAAGACCTGACGAAGCCGGAATACAAAGGCGAAATCCAGATTGCGGACCCGCAAAGCTCCGGCACCGCCTACACCGCGCTCGCGACCTTCGTACAGCTCTGGGGCGAAGACCAGGCGTTTGAGTACTTAAAGCAGCTTAACGGCAACGTTTCCCAGTACACCAAGTCCGGCATCGCCCCGGCGCGTAACGCGGCGCGCGGCGAAACCGCCATCGGCATCGGCTTTTTGCATGATTACTCGCTGGAAAAAGAGCAGGGCGCGCCGCTGGAGCTTATCTCCCCGTGCGAAGGCACCGGCTATGAAATCGGCGGCGTCAGCGTGCTGAAGGGCGCACGCAACATGGATAACGCGAAGCTGTTTGTGGACTGGGTGCTCTCTAAAGAGGCGCAGGAGCTCGCCTGGAAGAAGGGCAAATCGTACCAGATCCTGACCAACACCACGGCGGAAACCTCGCCGCTGTCGCTCAAGCTCGACGACCTCAAGCTCATTAATTACGACATGGATAAATACGGCTCCACTGACGTGCGCAAAGCGCTCATCAACAAGTGGGTCAACGACGTGAAAATGGGTAAATAACCGCCTGCGGGTGACGCCGTTCACCCGCCGTTTTTCCCCCTTTGCCCCATGAGGCGCTTATGTCTGAAACACTGCTTCTGCGTCCCGCCCACAAGCGGGAGGCGATTTTCGTCTGGGTGGCGATCGGCTGGCTGGCGTTCGCGCTGCTGCCGAGCTGGAGCCTGGATTACGGGCTGTTTGAAGCCACGAGTGAGGAGATCCTCGACGCCTACGGCTGGTCGCAGCTCAATATCAGCCTGCTCTGGTATTTACTGCCGTCGCTGCTGTTGCTGCGCCCCTTTCACGCGCCCGCCCGCGAGCAGCGCCAGCGCCACGCCTTCGACGCCGGATGGGCGCTCTTCTGCATGGCTTTTGTCGTGGTAAGCGCAACGCTTGCCGGGCGCGGCATGGGCTATGCCGCCATCGTGCTGTTTATCGCGCTCGGCGCCATCATGACGCTTGCGCTCTCGCGCCTGGAGTGGCTTGGCGGCGACCGGTTTGTGATTGGCTCGCTTATCGCCATCGTCGCGCTTATCGGCGTCTTTATCGTCTGGCCGAGCGTGGCGATGTTTATCCCTATGTTCACCAACGACGCGGGCGAATTCGCGCCGCTCGCCTTCACGGCGGTGCTGGGGCAGGCGCATATCGTGCAGGTGATTATTAACTCTATTGCGCTTTCCGTGGCGGTGGGCGTGGGCTGCACCTTTTTTGGCCTTGTGCTGGCGATTTACACCACCCGCATCGCTAAGCGCAGCGCCGTTATCGGGCGCATCTTCTCCATTTTGCCAATCGTAACGCCGCCTTTTGTGGTGGGGCTTGGCGTAACGCTGATGATGGGGCGCTCCGGCTACGTTACCGAGTTTATGGTGGAGTGGTTTGGGCTGACCAACACGAACTGGCTCTATGGCTTTACCGGCATCTGGCTGGCGCAGGTGCTCGCCTTCACGCCGATGGCCTTTATGATTCTGGACGGGGCGATCAAAACCATTCATCCGTCGCTGGAAGAGGCCTCTTATACCTTGCGCGCCAGCCGCTGGCAGACCTTCAACGGCGTCTTTGTGCCGCTGCTGAAACCCGCGCTCGCCAACGCCTTCCTGATTGTGGTGGTGCAGTCGCTGGCGGACTTCAGCAACCCATTAGTGCTCGGCGGCAACTTTGATGTGCTGGCGACGCAGATTTACTTCTACATCACCGGTTCACAGCTTGATTACCAGGCGGCGAGCACGCTGGGCGTCTTTTTACTGCTTTTCTCGCTGCTGGTGTTCTGCGTGCAGTACATGTGGATCGGCAAACGCTCCTATGTGACCGTTTCCGGCAAGTCTTATCGCGGCGACGTGCAGCCGCTGCCGGCGACGCTGGTGTGGAGCGTGGTGGCGCTGCTGGCAGTATGGGTCGCCTTCAACGCGCTGCTTTACGGCAGCATTTTCTACGGCAGCTTTACGGTGAACTGGGGCGTGGATTACACCCTGACGCTTGATAACTTCATCAAGCTGTTCGGCCAGGGAATGGACGACGGGGCGTGGCCTTCGCTGCTCGACACGCTGCTTTACGCAGGCATCGCCGCGCCGATCACCGCCGTGTTCGGCCTGCTTATCGCCTGGGTGGTGGTGCGCCAGCAGTTCCGGGGCAAAAAGACCATTGAGTTCACCACCATGCTCTGCTTCGCCGTGCCGGGCACCGTGGCCGGGGTCTCTTATATCCTCGCCTTTAACAGCGCGCCGGTTTATCTCACGGGCACCGCCGCCATCGTCATTATTTCCATGGTGATGCGCAACGTGCCGGTGGGCATTCGCGCGGGCATTGCGGGCCTCGGGCAGATAGACAAATCGCTGGATGAAGCGTCGCTCAGCCTGCGCGCCGGCTCGTACCGCACCATTGTGAATATTCTGCTGCCGCTGCTGCGCCCGGCCATTCTTTCGGCGCTGATCTACAGCTTTGTGCGCGCCATCACCACGGTGAGCGCCATTGTTTTCCTCGTCACGCCGGATACCCGGGTGGCGACCGCCTACATCTTAAACCGCGTGGAGGATGGCGAGTACGGCGTGGCGATTGCCTACGGCTCAATCCTTATCGTGGTGATGCTGGCCATTATCTTCCTTTTTGACTGGCTTATCGGCGAGGCGCGCATCTCGCGTTCGAAAGCCAAAAACCAGGCGTAATCACGGAGCTTAACCATGACACAACAACATTTTGTGGAACTGCGTAACGTCACGAAACGGTTTGGCGCCAATACCGTGATTGAGAACATTAACCTCGCTATCCCGAAAGGGCAGATGGTGACGCTGCTCGGCCCCTCCGGCTGCGGCAAAACCACCGTGCTGCGGCTGGTGGCGGGGCTTGAGAAGCCGAGCGACGGGCAAATATTTATTGATGGCGAAGACGTGACTCACCGCTCTATTCAGCAGCGCGATATCTGCATGGTCTTTCAGTCCTATGCGCTCTTTCCCCATATGTCGCTTGGCGAAAACATTGGCTACGGCCTGAAGATGCTCGGCACGCCGAAGGCGGAGATCAAAGCGCGGGTGAATGAGGCGCTTTCGCTTGTCGATCTCGATGGCTTTGCCGACCGCTATGTCGACCAAATCTCCGGCGGCCAGCAGCAGCGCGTGGCGCTGGCGCGGGCGCTTATCTTAAAGCCCAAAGTGCTGCTGTTCGACGAGCCGCTCAGCAATCTCGACGCCAACCTCAGGCGCAGCATGCGCGATAAAATCCGCGAGCTGCAAAAGCAGTTCAACATCACCTCGCTTTACGTCACTCACGACCAGAGCGAAGCGTTCGCCGTCTCCGACACGGTGCTGGTGATGAACAAGGGCCACATTATGCAGATGGGCTCGCCGCAGGATCTCTACCGTCAGCCCGCCTCGCGCTTTATGGCGAGCTTTATGGGCGACGCGAACCTCTTTCCGGCGCGCTTTACGCCGGAGTTTGTGGAGATTCACGGCTACCGTTTGCCGCGCCCGGCGCATTTCGCCGCCTCCGGTGACGGCACCATTGGCGTGCGGCCGGAGGCGATTACGCTTAGCGAACAAGGCAGCGAGAGCCAGCGCTGCGTGATTCGCCACGTCGCCTATATGGGGCCGCAGTATGAAGTGGTGGTGGAATGGCAGGGCAAGCCGATCCTGCTGCAGGTGAACGCCACGCGCCTGCAGCCGGACGTCGGGGACACGTACTTTCTGGAAATTCACCCCTACGGCATGTTTATGCTGGCGGATGCCGCATAAAGAAAGCCGCCCTCAGGGGCGGCTTTTTTAGCTCAGCGTATCGATCCACTCGCTCTGGCGCGGGTTCTGGCGGCGGTAGCAGTGCACCGACACCGAAAGCTGCACGAGGTCGGTGAAGACCATCGGGTCGAGCTGGATCTGCTTTTTAATCTGCGCCAGGCGATAGGCCAGCGTGTTGCGGTGAATGCCGAGCTGCTGGGAGGTTTTCCCCACTTCGGCGTTGTTATTGATAAAGCAGTCGAGGGTATCAAGCAGCGCCTCGCCGGAGTCGTGCTCCAGCAGCTGGCGCACGTTGTTATTAAAGAAGTTGAACATGTAGCTGTTTTCCAGCACCCGGAACAGGCAGAGCATCGCCATCTCGCGGAAATAATAAACCTGCCGCTGCGGCTGCACCTTGCTGCCCACCTCAATCACCGAACGGGCGAACTGGATAGCCTCGCGGATATCCGGCGCACTGTCGGCCCGCACGCCCACGCCGATGTGGTAGTGGCTTATCTGGTTACTGAGGATAAAGCCGATCCGGTCGAGCAGCGCCTCCTGATCCTCTTTCACCGATCCTAAAATCAGGATCTCGTTGCTGCCGAGCAGGATCACCTCTTTCACGCCCGCAAGCTGCGAAAACTCGCTCAGCAGCGTGCCCAGCACGTCGCTTAAGTGCTGCTGCGCCACTTCCACCATCACCACCACCGGCACCACCGGCGTGGCGAGGGTGAAGCCCAGCTCGGCGAGCCGCCGGAGCGCTTCCTGGCCCTGCGGCGCCTCGCCGTGCTCCAGATATTGCGCAAACAGCGTGTCGCGCAGGCGCTGGCGCCAGTTCACTTCGCGCATCTCCAGCGACTGGCGCACCAGCAGCTCGGCGGTGAGGATAGCCAGCTCCGCATAACGGCTGATGACCGCCGGGTCGCCGCTCACGCCCACCACCATCACCACCTGGTCGTCCACCAGGATCGGGTGATTAATGCCCGGATGCACATTCTCAAAACGCGCCGCTTCCGCGGCGTTGTGGATGCTGATGCGCTTGCCGGTGCGGATCACCTCGCGGGCGATCTCATGCTGTTCACCGAGGCGGTGGCGCTCGCCGGAGGCGATGACCTGCCCGCGGTGGTCAATCACGTTGACGTTATGATGAATAATCGCCATCGCCCGGGAGACAATCTCATTGGCCAGCGCTGTAGTAATAATCATGCTGATGTCCGCCCGTTATCGTCAGGTTCGCCCCGTCAGGCGGACGGGGCGAGGGGTCAGTTCTTCTGCGCCTGTGCAAAGCAGGCGTTATGCTTGTTTAATGGCTGTGGCGCGGCGTTTTATCCACCGTCATCAGTTGCAGCAGCACGCCCAGCAGCGCGCAGCCCGCCATGGTGAAGAAGGTGTAGACGTAGCCGGTCGCGCTCTCCCAGCCGCCGCCAAGCTGAATCAGCCAGCCCATCAGCAGCGGCGAAATCCCGCCGCCGATAAACATGGCGGTAGTGATAATGCCGTTGGCGGTGGAGGTGGCGCTCTCTTCGGCGGAGTCGGACGCCATCGCGTAGTAAATCGGCCACACGGCGTTCGCCACCAGCCCGAAAAAGAGCTGGATGGCGACGAGGCGCGGCATGTTGGTGGCGAAGTAAAAGAGCGCGATGCCGACGCTCATCCACAGGCCGCACAAAATCAGCGTTCGCTTGCGCCCCAGACTGTCCGACAGCCACGGCCAGATAACCTGGCCAAGCGTGCCGGTGAGCGTAAAGATAATGCTAAGCCCGGCGGAAGCGGCCAGGGAAAGTCCGGAAACGTGATACAGGTACGGCGGCAGCACCACATTGATGCCCATATAGACGATTTGGGTAAGCAGCGTGTTGCCGGCGGTCAGCGAGATATTGCGGTTGCGCAGCGTCTTGACGAAGGTCTTCATGCCGTCGCCTTTCTGCACGCGGTTACTCTCCTGCGTCGCTGGCCGGGTAAAGCCCTGCTCATCCATGTGGTTATAAAGTGTGTTGATGCGCGCGGCGGTGGAGTACTTCGCCCAGAAGATCATCAGCGGAATGGCGACAATCAGCGCCACCAGGAAGCAGTAGCGCCAACTGCCTTCGCCAAAGGTGGTGAGCACGATACTCGCCACCACGCCGCTTAGCAGCGCGCCAATCGGGTAGCCGGTGTGGTGCACGCCAAGGGCGAAGCCGCGCTTCTCTTTCGGCCACCATTCGGCGGTGTTGCTCACGCCGACCGGCTCGCCCCAGCCCGCGCCGAGGTTTACCCCCACGCGCAGCAGCACGAAGCTCGTCAGCCCGTGGCTGATGGCTTTAATACCGGAGATAAACGAGAGCGCGGTGTAGCCTAACACCAGCGGCACCTGGAAGCGGGCGCGCTTCCAGCCGGAGCCGTAGCGGTCGCTCCAGACAGAGCCGGGAATATCCAGCACCGCCAGCGCCACCATAATCAGCGCCACAATGTTGCCCCACTGCTCGGGTGAAAGCGAAAACTCGCGAGAGATAACCGGGCCTAAGCGCAGGATCATCTCGCGATCGTAGGCGTTGAGTACCCAAATCAGCCAGCAGACCAGCAGGGATACCCAGGAAAAACGATGTATAGCTTGCCGTTTCCCGCGCTTTGCCGCCGCGGGAGAAGAGTTAATAAAGCTCATGTTGTTATCTCCACGGCCACGCCTTCGCGGGCCGCTGATGGTCAGGGTCAGAGAAACGCCGCGTGTTAGGTTTGTTTTTCGCGGCGAGGGCAATTAACCGGCGAAGCGGCGCTCAGGCACGCCGGTGATGCCTAAGCCGTAAATCGCAAACAGGCTGCCGCGCAGCTGGTTATCTTCCGGGAAGCGCGGCAGGGGCGGCTGCGCCATGGAGGTGACGTAGAGCACGTCGAGGTTTTCGCCGCCGAACATGACGCTGGTCACTTTCTTCACCGGCATGTCGATGATGCGGTCTACCTCGCCGTCCGGCGTATAGCGCACCAGCTTGCCGGCGTAGACCAGCGCGTTCCACAGGCAGCCTTCGCTGTCCACCGTCGCGCCGTCCGCCGCGCCGCCTTCGCTGCGGTCTACCTTGCAGAAAACGCGCTCGCGGGAGAGGTTGCCCGTGGCGGTGTCGTAATCCCAGGCGCGGATCTCGCCCGTCCAGGTGTCGGCGAAGTAAAACGTCTCGCCGGACGGGCTCCAGCACGGCGCGTTGGAGCAGATGATGTTGCGCTCAAGCGTGTACAGGGTAAGGTCGGTGTCCAGCCGGTAGAGCGCGCCGCTCGGCTCCTCTTCGCGCATGTCCATGGAGCCGAACAGAAAGCGCCCCTGGCGGTCCACCTTGCCGTCGTTTAAGCGGTTGTGCGGTTTATCCGCCTCCGGGTTATGCAGCAACTCCAGCTCGCCGCTGGCGAAATCAAGCAGATGCACGCCGTGCGCAAGCGCCACCACCGCCCCTTCGCCGTTCTGGCGTAAGGCCATGGAGCCGATTTTCTGCCGCACGTCCCAGCTTTTTATCGCCGTGCCCTGCGCGTTGCAGGAGAAAACGCGCCCGTCCTGGCTGTCCACCCAGTAGAGCCTTTGCTGTTCCACGTCCCAGAGCGGGCTTTCGCCAAGCCGGGTTTTCAAATCGACTAACACTTCAATACGCATGACGTTCTCCTGCTCAGACTTTTTCGCCGCGCGCCACCGGGCCTGCGGCAAGGGAAGGGGAAACCTGGCTGCGGATAAGCGTGGCGACCAGCGCGCCGACTACCAGCAGCCCCACGGCGAACCACAGGCCGGAGGTGGCGGAGCCGGTGCGGTCTTCAAACGCGCCGAGGATAAACGGCCCGAGGAAGCCGCCGCACAGGCCGAGGCAGTTAAGCAGGCCGAAGCTGCCCGCCAGCAGGCTGCCGCTCATGATGGAAGGCAGCCAGCTAAAGATGATGGATTGCACGGCGAAGAACATAAACGCGGTGATGGAGAAGCCGAGCATCGCAAGCGTCGGGCCGCCCGTCGCGCCAATCACCATGCCTACCGCCATCACCAGGTAGCCCACCATCAGCATGCGCCGCGAGCGGTTCTCCGTGCGGGCGAAGCGCGGCAGCAGCACGCCGCCGCAGGCCGCCGCAATCCACGGAATGGCGGTCAGCAGGCCCACCTGCAGCGGGGAGAGGCTGCCCCAGCTGCCGATAATGCCCGGCAGGAAGTAGCTCAGCCCGTACACCGAGAACTGGTGGGTGAAGTAAATCAGCACCAGCAGCAGGAAAACGCGGGTGGAAAGGGCTTTTTTCAGCGAGAACGCGGAGGGCGCATGGCTCGCCTCGCGCGCTTCGCGGGCAAGGGTGGTTTCAATAAACGCCACGTCCTGCTTATCAAGCCACTTCGCGTCGGCGGGTTTATCGGGCAGCACTCGCCAGACCACGAACGCCAGCGCCACCGCCGGTAAGCCTTCGATAAAGAACATCCACTGCCAGCCCGCCCAGCCCGCGATGCCGTCCATGTTCAGCAGCAGGCCGCCGAGCGGCGCGCCGATAATATTGGCGAAGCAGACGCCGAGCAGAAACAGGCCGGTGGCTTTGGCGCGCTCTTCACGGCCAAACCAGAGCGTTAAATAGTAAATAATGCCGGGATAAAGCCCCGCTTCGGCGGCGCCCAGCAGCAGGCGCATGGCGTAGAACGACCACGGGCCGGTGACGAAGGCCATCGCGCAGGAGATGACCCCCCAGGTAATCATGATGCGGGCTATCCAGCGCCGCGCGCCGATCTTCGCCAGAAAGAGGTTGCTTGGGATCTCCAGCACCGAATAGGTCAGGAAGAACAGCCCGGCGCCCAGGCCAAACGCCGTGGCGGAGAGGCCGAGATCCACCGACATGCTGGCTTTCGCCATGCCGATGTTGGTGCGATCGATAAAGCTGATGATGTAAGCCACGATCAGTAACGGCAGCAGGTGGCGGTAGATCTTTTTATGGGTGATGCGCGCCTGCGCGCTCCCCGTCGCCTTTTCATTTATTGCGGACATGGTTACTATTCTCCCGTTGTAACGGTCAAAGACCTTTGCCGGGATCGGCGAGATCCCGCTGTGTCAGCTCACGTTGTCGCAGGGGCGATGACCCGCACGACGTCCCGGCCCGATGCCCCACATCGGGCCGTTCTTCTTAAGCGCCTTCGCGCTCAAACAGCATTGAAATCCCTTGTCCGCCGCCGATGCACATCGTCACAAGCCCGGTGCGCGCGCCGCGGCGTTCCATCTCATACATCAGTTTTACCGGCAGGATAGCCCCGCTCGCCCCCACCGGGTGGCCGAGCGCGATAGCGCCGCCGTTGACGTTAACACGCGCCGGATCGAGCTTCAGATCGTTCATCACCGCCAGCGCCTGAGCGGCAAAGGCTTCGTTCAGTTCGATCAGATCGACGGACTGAATATCCAGGCCGAGCTTGTCCATTAAACGGCGGGTGGACGGCGCCGGGCCAAAGCCCATGATCTCCGCGCCGCAGCCCGCCACCGCCCAGCCTTTGATGCGCATGCGCGGCGTTAAGCCCCGTTTTTCCGCCTGATCGCGGGTCATTAGCACCAGCGCCGCCGCGCCGTCGTTAATGCCGGAGGAATTCGCCGCCGTCACCACGCCCTCTTTTTTAAAGGCCGGGCGCAGGCTGGCGAGCTTCTCGCGCGGGGTGTTGCGCGGGTGTTCGTCGGTATCGAACAGGCGAGTCGCTTTTTTGCCGTCCGGCACCTCAATGCCCAGAATCTGCTCGCGGAAGTAGCCTTCGGCGATAGCCTTCAGCGCTTTCTGCTGGCTCGACCAGGCGAAGTCGTCCATCGCGTCGCGGCTGATGTTGAAGCGTTCAGCGACGTTTTCCGCCGTCATGCCGTTGTGGTACGGTCCTTCCGGCCAGGTGAGGATGGAGATAAGGCCATCTTCCAGCACGCCGTTGCCCATGCGATAGCCGTCGCGGGCCTGGCGCAGGTAGTAGGGGAGCTGGGTCATGTTCTCGGTGCCGCAGGCAACCACCACGTTCGCCTGGCCGGTCTGGATAGCCATCATGCCGTCGGCGATTGCCTGTAAACCGGAGCCGCACTGACGGTTGACGGAATAGGCGGTGGTCTCTTTTGGCAACCCGGCGCGAAGCTGGCAGACGCGGGCGATAAAGCCGCTTTCCGCCACCTGACCTACGTTGCCCACCACCACTTCGTCCACCTCTTCGGGCGCGATGCCCGCACGCGCGACCGCTTCGCGAATCACCGCCGCGCCCAGGTCGTGCTGGTGGGTGTGGGCGAAGCTGCCGTTAAACGCGCCGATAGCGGTGCGAACGCCGCTGACAATCACAATATCGTTTGGGTTTTTCATCTTTGCTCCTTACAGCACCATGCCGCCGCCGACGTTAATCACTTCGCCGTTGATGTACCGCGCGCCGTCGGAGGCGAGAAACGCCACGCATTCGCCCACGTCTTTCGCTTCGCCCGCAAAGCCCGCCGGAATTTTGTTAATCATCATCTCCCACACCTTTTCCGGCACGCCGCGGGTCATGTCGGTGTCGATAAAGCCCGGGCAGATGGCGTTCACCGTTACCCCTTTTTTCGCCAGCTCCCGGCAGGCGGTTTTGGTCATCCCCACCACGCCCGCTTTCGAGGCGGCGTAGTTGGTCTGGCCGACGTTGCCAAGCCAGCTTGCCGACGCGATGTTGATGATGCGGCCAACGCCGCGCTCGCGCATGCGAATGGCCGCCTGCTGCATGCAGAAGAAGGTGCCCTTGAGGTTAACGTCGATGACCGTGTCCCAGTCCGCTTCCGTCAGCTTGTGCAGCATGGCGTCGCGGTTAATGCCCGCGTTGTTCACCAGGATATCGACCTGGCCGAAGGCCGCTTCGGCCTGTTCGAACAGCGCTTCCACCTGCGTTTTGTCGCTGATATTGCAGGTAATGAACAGCGCCTCGTTGCCCCACTGACGCAGGGCGGCGGCGGACTCTTCGCCGCGCGGGTCCATATCGGCGATAACAACCCGCGCGCCTTCGCGCGCGAGCACCTGAGCGATGCCGAAGCCGATGCCGCGGGCGGCGCCGGTCACAATGGCGGTTTTACCGGTGAGTTTCATTTGTCGTTTCCTTGCTGGTCTGAAGAGGCGTGGCGGGCGAGCGCGGCGGCGAGGCCACAGGGGGCTTCTTCAAACAGCGCGCTGTCCATCACAGTTAAATCCGACGCGATAAGCGGGCGGAACGCCATCTGCGCGAGCACGTCGCGCTCAAGATCGATGCCGGGCGCAATCTCTACCAGCACCGGCCCTTCGGGGCGCAGCTCGAACACCGCGCGCTCGGTAACGTAGTGCATCGTCTGGCCTTTTTGACGGGCCAGCTCGCCGTTATAAGAGATCTGATCGACAGCGTTGACGAACTTGCAGACTTCGCCTTCCTGCACGATGCGTAGCTCGCCGTTTTCACAGGCGATCTCCAGCCCTTTGGCGGTGAAAGAAGAGCAGAAGACCACGTGACGGGCGTTCTGGGTGATATCGATAAACCCGCCTGCGCCGGGGCAGGATGCGCCCAGGCGGGTGGCGTTGACGTGGCCGTTGGGGTCCATTTCGCCTGCGCCCATAAAGGTGATATCCACCCCGGCGCCGTTGTAATAAAGCATCTGGTCCTGGTGGCTTATCATGGCGGTGAGGTTGCGCCCGATGCCGAAATCGGTGCCGCCTGCCTGCAAGCCGCCGTAAATGCCCGATTCCACGGTAATGGTGACAGCATCGCCGACGCCTTCTTCGTGAATAACGGCGCCAATGACGTCGTTGGGAATGCCGGTGCCGAGGTTAATCACGCAGCCCGGCGTCAGGTAGCGGCAGGCGATGCGGCCAATCAGCTTGCGCAGGCTGAGCGGCAGCGGCGCGCTTTCGCTCACCGGCAGGCGGATATCGCCACACAGCGACGGGTCGAAGGCCCAGCCAGAGGTCTGGCGATGGTCGGTTTCCGGCTCGTCGCACACCACGATGGCGTCAATTAATGTGCCGGGCACGGTGACGCTTTTCGGGTGCAGCGAACCGCGCGCCACGCGGTATTTCACCTGCGCCAGCACTGTTGCGCCGTAGCGCTTCGCCGCCAGCACGGCGGGCAGCACCTCGAGCTTCATCGCCTCTTCGTCGGTGGTCAGGTTGCCGTCTTCGTCAGCGTGCGTGCCGCGCACAATCACGACATCCAGCGGGATAGCGGGGTAGAAGAGAAACTCTTCGCCGCGAAAGGTATGGTGCTCAACGCGGTTCGGCTGCTCGCGGGTGCGGCGGTTCATGCGCCCGCCTTCAATGCGTGGGTCAACAAAGGTGCCTAAGCCCACCTGCGAAAGCCGTCCCGGCAGCCCTGCCGCCATCGCGCTGTAAAGGTGCACCATCTGGCCCTGCGGCAGGCACCAGGCTTCCACCTCGTCGTTATTGATCATCGCCATCCAGCGCGGGGCAAGGCCCCAGTGGGATCCGATAATGCGCGTCACCAGCCCCGGATGGGCGAAGTGCTGGTTGCCGCGCTGGCGGTCGCTCTGGCCTGCGGCGTGTACAAGCGTCAGGTCGCGCGGCGTATTCTCCGCCAGAAAGCGCGCTTCGATGGCTTTGAGGATCGATTCCGCCGCGCTGATGAGCGTCATGCCGACGGTGCACACCGTGTCGCCGTTCTTAACCAGGCGCGCGGCGGCGTCGGCGCTGATAAATGTCGCTTTCACTTTCTCTCCTCCGTGGCGAAATAAGGGATGTATTCAGCAAGCCGCGCGCGCAGCTGGCGCTTGCTGATTTTGCCGTTGTGGGTGCGCGGCAGAGTGCGGGTGAAAATAATGCGCGCCGGCAGCTTAAAGCGGGCCACCTTCGCCTTCAGCCAGCCCAGGATCTCCTCGCTGGTCAGGCTCTGCTGGCTATCGGCGACGATAAACGCCACCGGCTCTTCGCCATAAACCGGGCTGGGGGCGGGGATGACGGCCACCTCTTTCACGCCGCGGTAGGTAGAAAGAATGTTTTCCAGCTCAATGGAGTAAATTTTCTCGCCGCCGCGGTTAATCATGTCTTTGCTGCGATCTTTAATGAACAGGTAGCCATCGACATCGAGATAGCCAATATCGCCGGTATTAAACCAGCCCGCGGGATTGCAGGCGGGGCGGCGCTCGCTGCGCTGCCAGTATTCATTCACCACCACTTCGCCCTTAAGCCAGATGTGGCCGATTTGCTCTACGCCGAGCGGCTGCTGGTTATCGTCGCACACCGCGATTTCCAGCCCCGGGATCGCCTGCCCGGAGCTGCCGCTTTTGGCGCTGCCCCAGACATCCTGCCGAAAAATGGTGGCGGGGGAGGTGGTCTCCGTCAGGCCATAGATGGGGTGAATGGTGGTGCGGGGAAAGCGCTCTTTAAGCTCGCGCACCAGCCCTTCGTTAAGGTGTCCTGCGCCGCAGGCGACGGCGCGCAGCGTCGGCCAGGTTTGCGGCACGCCTTCGCTCTGCGCCTTCGCCGCCTGGCAGAGCAGAATAAAGACCGTGGGCGAACCGTGCAGAAAGGTGATGCCCTGGTCGCGCACGGTGTTCATCACCTCTGTCGCATTAAAACGCAGCTGGAGCCAGATGGCGGCGCCCAGATAGACGAACAGCGCCAGCAGGGCGGAAAGGCCGGTGATGTGATAAATGGGCACCGCCAGCACGGTGCTGTCATTTTCGCCAAGCGAAAGCCCGTGAGCGTAAGCGTCTACGGCGCACAACAGATTGCCGTGGGTGATCACCGCGCCTTTCGGCTCGCCGGTGGTGCCGGAAGTAAACATTATCACGGCGGTATCGTTGCGGCTTACGCGCGCTCCTGGCGCCGAAGCCCCGGCGGGCAGCGCGAGCGCATGCCACTGCGAGAGAGAAACGCAGCGCGCCCCTTCGGTGCGGGAAAGCCAGTCCTGGCCGTTAGCGTCATAAAAAACCGCCTGCGGCGCGATATGCGCCACCAGCCCTTCGCCCTCTTCCTGTTTGAGCTTGGTGCTGAAGGGCACCACCTCAATGCCAAGGCCCATCGCGGCGAAGAAAATTTCGCAGAAGGCGGGACGGTTGCCAAAGGCGAGCACGATGCGGTCTCCTTTGTGCAATGACCAGACGTGGGCAAGTTGCGCCATGGTCTGCTGAACACGCTGATAAAAATCGCGGTAGCGGTAACGCTCGTTTTCAAACGCCAGCGCCAGCGCGTCCGGGCGGCGCTCCGCGCTGCGGCGCAGGGCCTCATACAAATTCTGAAAGTCGGCGGAGGTGCTGCTCATGGGTCTCTCCTGACAAAGCTCAATGGCGATGACAGCAGTCTAGAGGAGGGACGCCCGGGCAAGTTGCGGGCTTATTCACAACAAAAAATCAACAAAACAACATCATCGTTGTAACTTCGCACAATGCGGCGCGAGCAGGGTCATGATTTTTAGCAAGGAGCAACGCGCGGCGCCGGCAAATGTTGCAAAAGCCGGTTATTTAATTGCGGCATGACTCGCAGGCCGTGATAATTTATTTTGCGCCGCCAAATTGGTTTACGTAATATTATCGGGAAGCGGTCACTCTCTCATTATTTAAGGAGGTCATATGAAAAAGGCATTTGATGAATTTGATGGTTTCTGACTGGCTTTAACGACTTCAGGGCGGGTTCTTCCCGCCTTTTTTATGGATGAATAGAATGATTATGGAAACCGGTAATTTACACTTAATCAATACTGCTCTCGTATTTATTGGCGTTATCGTTGCCACGATAGCTATTGTCTATAACGTCCGGACGGCAAAGAAAACGCAAACGGCCGCTTTTCTTTTCGAAAGCAGAAAAGATCAGGAATATCTTGAAGCGCTTCATGTTCTGAAAAAGGTTCACTCTTCTGAAAAATCCCTCCGGTCGTATGTCTTTCCGTCGCCTGACTCCCCTGTGACGCCGGAAGAACTGAACGACCGGCGTAAACTGCAATACATTCTGAATTTTTATGAGCGGGTCGCCGTCAGCATTCGGGAAGGTATTTATAACGAAAATATGATTAAGCGAACCTCTTACGCCACCGTCATGGAGACGTGGAATAATGCGGAACCATTAATTAAAGCCGTAAGGGAATATATTCATTCTGAAACCACCTGGCAGGAGTTTGAATGGCTGGTAAGCCGGTGGCGTAAGTCGCCGTTAAAAAGAACCCGTTAAACGCACTGCTAAAAATTCGTCGTTATTCTCTTCTTCCGCGTTGCGCTTTTTATTAACAGAATTAAACGCGGTGCAACGAATATTATTTAAACGCGTAATAAAAAAAGGCGGCCCGCAAGCCGCCGCGATTATATTATTTCGCCGTTAACCTTTCGGCTCCAGCGCCGCGAAGGCTGCGCGAATTTGCTCTTCCGGCAGTTGCAGCCCGATAAAAACAATCGTGCTCTGGCGGGGTTCATCCTGCGCCCATTCGCGGTCCCAGTCGGCGCTGTAGAGGCGCTGCACGCCCTGAAACAGCAGGCGGCGCGGCTCGCCTTCAATAAACAGCATGCCCTTGTATCGCAGCAGGCGGTCGGCGAAATCGAGCAGCAACCCTTCCATGGTGCGCGAGACCGCATCCAGCGCCAGCGGATAGTCCAGATTCACCACAATCGATTCGACCTCGTTCTGCGCCGGGGCGATAAAGCGAAAGCGCGGCGTTTTCTCCACGATGCGCTCTTCCAGCATAAAGCCCTGCACGTTAAAGAGCAGGCTGAGGTCGATGTCGCCATGAATCACGGTATAAATGGGCGCCCGGGCGTTGATGCGCGCAAGCCGGGCGAGCAGGGCGTCGTTTTCCCCCGCCACGTCGGTTTTGGTGAGCAGAATGCGGTCGGCGTAGCCAATCTGCGACTGCGCCAGGGTGAACTGGTCCATCTGCTGCTCTGCGTGCGCCGCGTCAACCAGCGTGAGCACGCCGTCTAACAGATAGCGTTCGCACAGCGTTTCATGGGCGAAAAAAGTCTGAATGATGGGGCCGGGGTCCGCCATGCCGGTGCACTCAATGACCAGCCGGTCGAAGTCGATTTCGCCGCTGTCGCGCTTGTCGAGCAGGTCGAGCAGCGCGTCTTCCAGCTCGTTGGAACGGCTACAGCAGATGCAGCCGTTGCTCAGGGTTGTAATCTGCGTGGCGCGGTCGCCGATGATGGCGTTATCAATCGGCACCTCGCCGAATTCGTTTTCGATAACTGCGATTTTCTGGCCGTGATCGGCCTCAAGAATATGGCGCAGCAGCGTGGTTTTTCCCGCGCCGAGGAAGCCGGTCAACAGCGTTACCGCTACAGGTTGCATCATCTTTCTCCCGTTAATTTCAGCAGCAGCGCATGCCGCCTTTGCCACTCCCGCCGTAACGCGCCTGCTGACGCTCCTGGAAAAACTCATCGTACGTCATGCAAGGCTTATCGGGGTGGTTTTGTTTCATGTGTTGCACATAGGTATCGTAGTCGGGAATGCCGATCAACATGCGGGCCGCCTGGCCCAGATACTTTGCCGCTTCGCCTAATTGACCAAACATAGCGTTATCCTGATAAAGCACGCGCCCCGCAGGAGGCGGGGCGCGTTACGGTCGCGATTAATGACCTGAGGAGATTTTTACCCCTTCGGCAGGCACTGGCACATAGGGCGTTTCATTCGCCACAGGCCTGTCGGCGCGCAGCGCTTGCAGCGCGGTGCGAATGCCATAGAAAAGGATGCTGTAAACCACGATCAGGAAGAGAATGCTCAGCCCGGCGTTGGTGTAGTTGTTAACGATAATATGGTTCATTTTGGCGATCTGCTCCGCGGTCAACTCCGCGCCACCCGCCAGGATTTTCGCTTTGTAATCGCTGGCCATGAAGAAGAAGCCTTCCATCTTCGGATTGGTGCTAAAGAGCTTCTGGCCAAGCGCCCAGGTGGTGCAGATAAGCAGCCAGATAGCCGGCAGCATAGTCACCCAGACGTACTTCGTACGCTTCATCTTCACCAGCACCACGGTGCCGAGCATCAGCGCTACGGAGGCGAGCATCTGGTTGGAGATGCCAAACAGCGGCCACAGGCTCTTCACGCCGCCCAGCGGATCCACCACGCCCTGGTAGAGCAGGTAGCCCCACAAGCCCACGCAGCCCGCCGTGCCCACAATGCCCGCCACCAGCGAGTCAGTCTTCTTCAGGAACGGCACGAAGTTGCCCACCAGATCCTGGAACATAAAGCGCCCGGAGCGGGTGCCTGCGTCCAGCGCGGTGAGGATAAACAGCGCTTCGAACAGAATGCCGAAGTGATACCAGAAGCCCATGTCGGCTGCCGGAATGATTTTGTGGAACACATGCGCGATGCCTACCGCCAGCGTCGGCGCGCCGCCTGCGCGGTTCAGCACGGAAGGCTCGCCGATGTCTTTCGCGGTTTGCAGGATCTGTTCCGGAGAAATCACAAAGCCCCAGGAGCTGACGGTCGCCGCCGCGTGGGCCGTGACGTCCTGCAATTGCGCCATGATCGCCGGACCGTTGGCGCTGCCCAGTTCATGCAGGTTCGGCATGGTGAAGCCGAGGCCCGCAGGCGGGGTGTTCATGGCGAAGTAGAGACCCGGTTCGATGATAGATGCCGCTACCAGCGCCATCACCGCCACGAACGATTCCATCAGCATCGCGCCGTAGCCGATAAAGCGCGCATCGGTTTCGTTGGCGAGCAGCTTCGGCGTGGTGCCGGAGGCGATCAGCGCATGGAAGCCGGAAACCGCGCCGCAGGCGATGGTGATAAACAGGAACGGGAACAGCGCGCCTTTCCACAGCGGGCCAGTGCCGTCAATAAACGGCGTCATCGCCGGCATTTTCAACTGCGGGTTCAGAATGACGATGCCAATCGCGAGGCCGACAATAACGCCGATTTTCAGGAACGTCGCGAGATAGTCGCGAGGCGCGAGGATAAGCCATACCGGCAGCAGCGCGGAGATAAACGCGTAGCCTATCAGCGCATAGGTGATGGTGGTGTCTTTAAAGGTCAGCGCCGGGCCCCAGTACGGGTCATGGGCAATCACGCCGCCAAACCAGATGGAGGCGACCAGCAGCACGATGCCGATAACGGAAACTTCGCCCACGCGACCCGGACGCAGGAAGCGCATGTAGATACCCATAAACAGCGCGATCGGCACCGTTGAGCAGACGGTAAAGACGCCCCACGGGCTTTCCGCCAGCGCTTTCACCACGATCAGCGCCAGCACCGCCAGGATAATAATCATGATGAGGAAGCAGCCGAACAGCGCGATGGTGCCGGGCACCGGACCCATCTCTTCTTTAATCATCTCGCCAAGTGAAGCGCCGTTGCGGCGGGAGGAGATGAACAGCACCATGAAGTCCTGCACCGCGCCCGCCAGCACCACGCCCGCCAGCAGCCAGAGCGTGCCGGGCAGATAGCCCATCTGCGCCGCCAGCACCGGGCCTACCAGCGGGCCCGCGCCTGCGATAGCGGCGAAGTGGTGGCCGAACAGCACGTAACGGTTGGTCGGCACGTAGTTCAGACCGTCGTTATTAATAACCGCAGGGGTGGAGCGCGTCGGGTCGAGCTTCATCACCTTGCTGGCGATATAGAGGCTGTAGTAGCGGTAAGCCACCAGGTAGACGGAGACCGAAGCCACCACAATCCACAGCGCGCTCACGCTCTCGCCGCGTCGCAGGGCGACGATAGCGAGGCAGAACGCACCAATTATTCCCAGGACAAGCCAGGGCAAGTGCTTAAAAAGTGTTTTTGCGTTCATGGAAGAACCTGTTTGTCAGACGTAAGTACATTCACGGCAGAAATCCGTTGCCGCACCGGAGGTAAGAAAAAAAGCGAGGCTTTTGCCATGCTGTCTATGATGACAAAACGACCGGAATGGCGGGGTAAGAAATCCTTAAGCGGCAATATAGCCAGACTGAATGGTCGTATAGCCGGACAAGCGGTTAACCAGCCGCAGAACGGGGGTAAGTAATGTGATTCATATCACGCGAAAAAGCGTCAAAATGCGCCGTTAAGGGCCGGAAGCAGCCGTTACGGCCGCGTTTTAGGAAATTGACGGGGGCGAAGCTTTCATCTGATCGACAGGAAAAGGCGGCGCGTGCGGCGCGAAGGCTTCGCTCACCGCGTTGACGACACTGCGGATTTTCACCGTTTGCCGCCTGCCAGTCGAACCTCTTCATTTTGCCCGCGTTCTGAAACCGCCAGCGGCAGGGCCGGGCCAAAGGCCAGACGCCGTAAGCCAGGCCGGCAGGCGCGCCCGTCGATTCCGCCGCGCGAGCGTTCATCACCTTTTGTTGTTTTTTCTGAAAAAAGATTGGTATACCGGCCCGTTGCTGAGGCAAGATTTTTGCTTCTCATCCTGGCGGCGAAAGTTGTCTTTTTGCGGCTGACGCCCCGCCAATAAGGAAGGCCGATGTTGTCAGCAGTATACCGCCTCTGTTTTTTTCCGTTATCAGGTGCGCGCCAGTGACGCTGCTTGCCTGGTTTATCGCGTTTGCTCTCGATCTGCTGCTTGGCGACCCGCCGCGCTGGCCTCACCCGGTACGCTGGATGGGCACGCTCATCTCCTTTACGCAAAACCGCATTCGCGCCCGTTGCCATTCGCCGCGAGAGCTTCGGGCAGGCGGCGCGCTGCTGTGGCTGGTGGTGGTGGGCGTAACTTTCGCCGCGGCGTTCGGCGCGGTAAAAGCGGCGCAGGCCGTCCACCCGTGGCTCGGCTGGCTGCTGGAGGTCTGGATGATTTACACCTCCCTTGCCGCACGCTGCCTTGCCGATGAAGCGCGCGGCGTGGAACGGGCGCTGCGTTCAGGCTCGCTTGCGCGCAGCCGCCAGCAGCTTTCACGCATCGTCGGGCGCGACACCTCGCAACTCGACGCGCCGCACATCACCCGCGCCGTGGTGGAGACGGTGGCGGAAAACAGCGTCGACGGCGTTATCGCGCCGCTCTTTTTCCTGCTGCTCGGCGGCGCGCCGCTGATGATGGCCTACAAAGCGGTAAACACGCTCGATTCGATGGTGGGTTATAAGAATGAAAAATATCGGCATATCGGCATGGTCTCCGCCCGCATGGACGACGCGGCGAACTTTTTCCCGGCGCGGATAAGCTGGTTATTGCTCACCTGCGCCGCCGCCCTTTGCCGCCTTAACCCGGCCGCCGCGCTGCGCATCGGCTGGCGCGACCGTTACCAGCACAGCAGCCCTAACTGCGCCTGGCCCGAAGCCACGGTCGCGGGGGCGCTCGGCATTCGCCTCGGCGGGCCGAACCGCTACTTTGGCGAATGGGTGGAAAAACCGTGGATAGGTGACGCCCGGCGCGAGGTTGCGGTGGAGGATATTCCCCGCTCGGTGTGGTTAATGCTTATCGCCTCGACGCTGGCGCTGCTGCTGTTCGCCCTGCTGCGCCTGACCTTCAGCGGCGCGTAACGTCATTAAGGAGCGCAAGCATGCGTAATGTTACCCGGGAGGCGCGATGAGCCTCGCCATCATGTTGCAGGGCACCGCCTCAGACGTCGGCAAAAGCGTGCTGGCCGCCGGGCTGTGCCGGATTTTTTACCAGGACGGCCTGAAGGTGGCGCCCTTTAAAGCGCAGAATATGTCGCTCAATTCCGGCATCACGCCGGACGGCAAAGAGATGGGCCGCGCGCAGATTTTCCAGGCGGAAGCGGCGAACATCGCGCCGGACGTGCGTATGAACCCGGTGCTGCTCAAGCCCACCAGCGACCGCCAGGCGCAGGTGGTGCTGATGGGACGAGTGGCGAAAAACATGGACGCCGTGAGCTATCACCATTTTAAAACCGAGCTGCGCGCCCGGGTGCGCGAGGTCTATCAGTCGCTGGCGGCGGACTATGAGGCGATAGTGCTGGAAGGGGCGGGCAGCCCGGCGGAGATCAACCTGCGCGACCGGGATATCGTCAATATGGGCATGGCGGAGATGGCCTGCTGCCCGGTGCTGCTGGTGGCGGATATCGACCGCGGCGGCGTGTTCGCCGCCATCTACGGCACGCTGGCGCTCTTGCAGGAGCATGAGCGCTGGCGAGTGAAAGGCGTCATCATCAATAAGTTTCGCGGCGACGTGGCGTTATTAACGTCCGGAATCGAACAAATCGAAGCATTGACCGGCGTGCCGGTGGTGGGCGTGATGCCCTGGCTGGATATCGACCTTGAAGATGAAGATGGCGTGGCGCTCCAGCGCGGCAAATATGCGCATAGCGACAAGCGCGAGCTGAATATTGTCGTCGTGCAGTTGCCGCACATCGCCAACTTTACCGATTTCAACGCGCTGGCGGCGCAGCCGGATGCGCGGGTGCGCTATGTCTCCCGCGCTCATGACCTGGCGGGCGCGGATTTGCTCATCCTTCCCGGCAGCAAAAATACCCTTGGCGACCTGCAATGGCTGCGCGAAAGCGGTCTTGCCGACGCGCTGATCGCGCAACATGAAAAGCGTGTGCCGGTCATCGGCATCTGCGGTGGCTACCAGATGTTGGGCGGGGAGATTATCGATGAGGTGGAGTCAGGCCTCGGCGCGGCGCAGGGGCTTGGGCTGCTGGATGTCGCCACCCGTTTCGCCCAGGAAAAAACCACCCTGCGGGTGTATGGCGAGAGCCTGACGCTGCCGGGGATGTTGGCTTGCGTCAGCGGCCTCGCGCTGCAGGGCTACGAAATCCATATGGGCGAAACCACCCTCGGTAAAACGACGCAGCCCTTCGCCCGGCTGGGAGAAGACAAACTCGACGGCGCGGTAAGCGCAGACGGCCTGGTGATGGGCAGCTACCTGCACGGCCTTTTCGATAGCGGTGCTTTCACCCGCGCCCTGCTTGACGGCCTGCGGCGGCGTAAAGGGCTTGCGCCTTTTGACGGCGACGCGCCGGACTACGCCGCCTGGAAGTCGCAGCAGTTCGACCGGCTGGCGAGCGCCATGCGCGAGCATATTGATATCACGAAAATTTATCAGATCATGCGCGAGCATCAGGAGCCAGAATGATGAAGCTGATTACCGGCGGCGCGCGAAGCGGCAAAAGCCGCCACGCCGAAACGCTCGCCGCCCAGGCGGGCGAGCGGGTGCTTTACATCGCCACCTCGCAGGTGATGGATGAGGAGATGGCGGCGCGGGTGCGCCATCACCAGCAAAGCCGCCCGGCTCACTGGCGCACGCTGGAGGCCTGGCGCGAGCTGGACCGCGTCATCACGCCGCGCAACGACCCGCAGGAAGTGGTGCTGCTGGAGTGCATTACCACGCTTATCAGCAACGTGTTGTTCGCGTTTGTCGGCGATACGGCAGAAGAAACGTGGGATTACGCAGCCATTGAGGCGGAAATCGAGCGTGAGATAACGGCGCTTATTCACGCCTGCGAGCGGTGTCCCGCGCCGGTCATTCTGGTGACGAATGAGGTGGGGATGGGCATCGTGCCGGAAAACCGGCTGGCGCGCCATTTCCGTGATATTGCAGGCAGGGTAAACCAGCGGCTGGCGCAGGCGGCGCACGAGGTCTGGCTGGTGGTTTCCGGGATTGGAGTCAAAATCAAATGATGCGTCTATTTTTTGCCACTCTCGCCTTTATGAGTCGTTTGCCGGTGCCCGTGCGCTGGTCGCAGGGGCTGGAGGCGGAGCAGTATGTACGCGGCGTCTTTTTCTTTCCGCTGGTGGGATTGCTGCTCGGCGCCATCGGCGGCCTGGTGTTCCTGATGCTGGAGCACCTGTGCGGCACGCCGCTGGCGGCGCTCTTCAGCGTGCTGGCGCTTGCTTTGCTCACAGGCGGGTTCCATCTCGACGGGCTGGCGGATACCTGCGACGGCGTCTTTTCCGCCCGCAACCGCGAACGGATGCTGGAGATCATGCGCGACAGCCGTCTCGGCACGCATGGCGGCTTGGGGCTGATTTTCGTGCTGCTCGGCAAAGTGCTGGTGGTGAATGAACTGGCGCTGCGCGGCGGCGCGATGCTGCCTGCGCTGGCCTGCGCCTGCGCGGCGGGCAGAAGCGCCTGCGTGCTGCTGATGTATCGCCAGCGCTACGCCCGGGAGCAGGGGCTCGGCAATCTGTTTATCGGCAAGATAACGGGCAGGCAGTGCGGGGTTACGCTTGCGCTCGGCGTGCTGCTCTGCGCGCTGCTGTTGCAGGGGCCCGGGCTTATCGCCTTTGCGCTGACGCTTGTCATTGTTTATCTGCTCGGTCTTGCGCTTAACCGCACGCTGGGCGGACAGACGGGCGACACCCTCGGCGCGGCCATTGAGCTGGGCGAACTTTTCTTTTTACTGGCGCTGCTGTGAGCCGGCGCGACGGGCAGACTTATGCAAACTCTCGATTCACTGATTAACGCCATTCCCGCTCCCGACCACGAGGCCGCCCTGCGCGCCCGGCGGCATATCGACGGCCTGCTGAAGCCCACCGGCAGCCTTGGGCGGCTTGAGGATTTGGCGGTGCAGCTGGCGGCGATGCCAGGCTTTGGGGGGCGTCCCGATGTGTCACAAAAAGCGATTGTGGTGATGTGCGCCGACCACGGCGTTTACGAAGAGCAGATAACCGTGTCGCCGCAGGCGATCACCGCCATTCAGGCGCTGAACATGATGCAAAACCACACTGGCGTCTGCGTACTGGCAGCGAATGTCGGCGCGAAAGTGCACGTGGTGGATATTGGCATCGACTGCGAGCCGCTGGCGGGCATCGCCTCGCTTAAGGTGGCGCGCGGCACCGGCAATATTGCCCGCGGCCCGGCGATGCGGCGTGAGGTGGCGGAACAGTTGCTGCTGGCGAGCGCAAACCACGCTCGCGAACTGGCGGCGCAGGGCGTGCGGCTGTTCGGCGTGGGGGAGCTCGGCATGGGCAACACCACGCCCGCCGCCGCTATCATCAGCGTACTGGCGAACCGCGACCCGGAGACCGTAGTGGGCATTGGCGCTAACTACCCGCAGGAGAGGCTGCATCATAAAGTCGAGGTGGTGCGCCGGGCGATTGCAGTCAACCAGCCGGACGCGCGCGACGGCGTGGAGGTGTTGGCGAAAGTGGGTGGGTTTGACCTGCTCGGCATGGCGGGCGTCATGCTCGGCGCGGCCTCGTGCGGGCTGCCGGTGGTGCTGGACGGTTTTCTCTCGTATGCCTCGGCGCTCGCCGCCTGCCGCATTGCGCCCGCGCTGCATGACTACTTAATTCCCTCCCATCTGTCGGCGGAAAAAGGGGCGCAAATCGCGCTTGATGAGCTTAAGCTCACGCCTTATCTCAATATGGATATGCGCCTTGGCGAAGGCAGCGGCGCGGCGCTGGCGATGCACCTGGTGGACGCCGCCTGCGCGGTATACGACAACATGGGCACGCTCGCCGGCAGCAACATTGTGTTGCCGGGTTAGCCTGCCAACACTTGCTTAAGCGCCGCAATCAGCGCCGCGTTGGCCTCACGGGATTTCACGGCGACGCGATAGTAGCGGGCGTCGAGCCCCGGGTAGTTGGCGCAGCTGCGGATTAAAATGCGCTTTGCCAGCAGCGCGGCCTGTAAGTCCAGCCCGGGCGCGTCGCAGCGTAAAAAGAGGTAGTTGGCCGCGCCCGGCCAGACCGTTATTCCTGCAAGCTTCGCCAGTTCTGCATAAAGCCAGGGACGCTCGCGGTTGAGCCATGCAAAAGTGGCGGCGAGGTATTCGCTATCTGCAAACAGCACTTCGCCCGCCAGCGCGGCGAAAGCGTTGATGCTCCAGGGTTCGCGGCGGGCGCGAAGGGCGGCGACCGCCTGCTCGTCGGCGCAGGCCAGATAACCGAGCCGCAGGCCGGGAATGGCGAAGAACTTAGTCAGCGAGCGCAGCACCCAGACGTGAGGACATTCCGCCAGCACGGGGATAAGCCCCGGCGCCTGCGGTACGAAATCCAGAAACGCTTCATCGACAATCAGCGTGATGCCGCGCTCACCGCAACGCTTCACAATCGCCTTGATCAGCGCGTCATCGGGCAACAGGCCGGTGGGGTTATTGGGCGTGCAGAGAAACAGGCAGTCGAGGTCGGGCGTCAGCGCTTCAAAAAACGCTTCGTCAATTTGCCAGCCGTTCGCTTCCGTCAGCGGATAATCGATAATATCGCAGCCCACTTTTTGCAGGGCGCGGCGATATTCAGCAAACCCGGGCGTCACCAGCAGCGCCCGGCGAGGCGCAAGCCATGCCGCGAGCGCGAATATCAGCTCCGTCTCGCCGTTGCCCGCCAGCACCCACGAGAGAGGAATGCGGTGGTGAGCCGCCAGCCGCGCATGCAGCGCCTGGTACTCCACGTCCGGGTAGCGCTCCGCCAGCGCAAGGTTATCGACAATCGCCTGTCGCAGCGAGCCGGGCATGCCGAGCGGGTTGATATTGGCGCTGAAGTCGAGCAGCTCCGCTTCATCAACGCCGTAAAGCGCCGCCGCCTCGCGGGTGTTGCCGCCGTGCTGGCTGGAAAGTAAGCCCATAATGCGTTCCGGTAAGGGGTTTTCGCCAGTGTAGCCTTAAGGAAGCCGCGCGGAAAAGTGGCTTAATTAGCGGGATGAACTACCCTCCATGCAGGGACTGCCTCTGGCGCACTGAACGGGAGAACGTATGCTTGTGCTGTGGAATACGCTTATCGTCATCACGACATTTTGCCTGATGGAGATAGTGGCGACGCTTGCCCATAAATACATCATGCACGGCTGGGGATGGGGCTGGCACCGTTCGCACCACGAGCCGCGCCACGGCTGGTTTGAGGTCAACGATCTCTACGCGGTGGTGTTCGCGCTGCTCGCCATCGTGCTGATCGCGTTGGGAACGGCGGGCTGGTGGCCGCTGCAATGGCTTGGCGCAGGCATGACGCTCTACGGGTTATTCTATTTCCTCGTGCACGACGGGCTGGTGCACCGCCGCTGGCCGTTTAACTACATTCCGCGCCGCGGCTACCTTAAGCGGCTTTACCAGGCGCACCGGCTGCACCATGCGGTGAATGGCAAAGAGGGGTGCGTCTCCTTCGGTTTTCTCTACGCGGCGAAGCCGGAAGCGTTGCAGGCGGAGCTGCGCCGCCGTCACGGACGCAAACCTAAAGCGGGCGCCGCCAGAGCCCGGCGGGACGGGAAACCTGTCGCGCAGAGCGAGAGCCGAGCGCAAGACCTGCCGCCGAAATCAGCAGAGTGAGTTTTCTGGCTTTGCTGGTGCCCTGCCGCCGGTCCCAGGCCCGCGGCCCCGCTTTTACCACGTTCACGCCAATTTCCCGGTACACGCTGCGGGCGGTGGCGATGGCCCACGCCGAGCGCAGCGGCAGCGCGCCCAGGCCCGCTTTCGCCGAGCGGTAATAAGGCTCCGCTTCTTCCACCAGACGGCGGGCAATCAAGGCAAGCCGTTGCCGGTTCTCCGGCGCGGCGAAATTCTGCTGCGTCAGCCCCGCGTCGTGCAGCCAGCGGGCGGGCAGGTAGCAGCGCCCGTTCCGGGCGTCCTCCACAATATCGCGCGCAATGTTGGTAAGCTGGAACGCCAGCCCCAGGTCGCAGGCCTGGTCCAGCGCCGCCTCGTCGCGCACGCCCATCACCCGCGCCATCATCAGCCCCACGACGCCCGCCACGTGGTAGCAGTAGCGCAGCGTGTCTTCAATCGTTTCGTAACGCTCGCCGCGCACGTCCATGGCGAAGCCTTCGATGTGGTCCAGCGCCTGCCGCTCGGGAATGGCGTGGGCAAGCGCCACCTCCTGAAAGGCGGCGAAGGCCGGGTCGCTCATCCGCTCGCCCCGGTAAGCGCGACGGGTCAGGCGCTGGAGTTCCGCCAGGCGCTGTTCAATGCTCGCCTCTGCGACGGCGCCTGAGGCGAACCCCAGCGTCTGGTCATCTATCACGTCATCGCAGTGGCGGCACCAGGTATAGAGCATCAGCACGCTGCGGCGGGTTTCAGCGTCGAACAGTTTCGCCGCCGTGTTAAAGCTTTTTGAGCCCGCCGCCATGGTCTGGGTGGCGTGGTTTAACAGCGGTTGATTCATTTCGCCAGCGCCTCCAGCATGAGCCCCGCCGTGGCTTTCGCCGAGCCGATCACGCCGGGCACGCCAGCGCCTGGATGGGTGCCTGCGCCAACGAGGTAAAGGTTAGCGAAGTGCGCGTCGCGGTTGTGCGGGCGAAACCAGGCGCTCTGGGTCAGCAGCGGCTCGATGGAAAAGGCGGAGCCTACATGGGCGTCGAGCTGGTCACGAAAATCAAACGGCGTAAAGATGCGGTGCGTCACCAGCTGGTCGCGCAGGCCTGGCATGTAGCGCTGCTCCAGGTAATCGAAAATACGCTCGCGCAGGCGCGGGCCTTCCACCGCCCAGTCGATGTCGGCGCGGCCCAGGTGCGGCACCGGCGCCAGCACGTAATAGCTGCCGCAGCCGGGCGGCGCGAGAGAAGGGTCAGTTACGCAAGGGGCGTGCAGATAAAGCGAGAAATCATCGGCCAGCCGGTCGCTGTTAAAAATTTCATGAATCAGCGCCTTATAACGCGGGCCGAAACAGACGGTGTGGTGCGCAAGCTGGGTATGCTGTTTATTGAGGCCGAAATAGAGCACGAACAGCGAGTTGCTCATTCGCTTGCGCTTAAGCTTGTTGGCGCGCTGCGCCCCGGCGGGGTGGTGGCCGAGCAGCTTCTGGTAGGTATTGATAACGTCAGCGTTAGACGCGACGGCTGAGGCCGGAAAGGTGCGGCCATCCTCCAGCGTCACGCCAGTCACCCGCGAACCGGCAGCCTCGATGCGTTTTACCTTCGCGTTCAGCACCAGCTCGCCGCCGAGATCTTCAAACAGGCGCACCAGCCCCTGCACCAGCGCGCCGGTGCCGCCGCGGGCGAACCAGACGCCCCATTCCCGCTCCAGCGCGTGGATAAGCGTGTAGATAGAGGAGGTAGCGAAGGGGTTGCCGCCTACCAGCAGCGAATGAAACGAGAACGCCTGGCGTAAATAGTCATCTTCGATAAACTTCGATACCACGCCATACACGCTGCGCCAGGCCTGAAGCCGCGCCAGCTGCGGGCCCGCTTTCATCATGTCGCGAAACGAGAGAAACGGCACCGTGCCAAGCTTCAGGTAGCCCTCTTTAAACACCGCCTGCGAATAGGCGAGAAACTGACGGTAACCTTCCACATCCTTTGGGTTAAAGCGCGTAATTTGCGCCTCAAGCTTCTGCTGGTCGTTGTCGTAATCCAGCACCTTGCCCGACTCCCAGCAGAGGCGATAAAAGGGCGTGAC
Organism: Franconibacter daqui; assembly: GCF_014644275.1. Taxonomy (NCBI): domain Bacteria; kingdom Pseudomonadati; phylum Pseudomonadota; class Gammaproteobacteria; order Enterobacterales; family Enterobacteriaceae; genus Franconibacter; species Franconibacter daqui. The sequence continues at coordinate 288,515 of NZ_BMKJ01000002.1, forward strand.
CGGCAGCAACTCAACATAATCGGCCATCTTTTTGCCCGCCAGCGTGAAGAGCTCTTCTATCGCGCTCGGGTCGGTGATGACCGTCGGGCCGGCGTCGAATTTAAATCCCTGGTCTTCGTAGACGTAGGCGCGTCCGCCGGGCTTGTCGCGCTGCTCCAGCAACAGCGTGGGGATGCCCGCTGCCTGTAGCCGGATGGCTAACGCCAGGCCGCCAAAACCGGCGCCTATCACAATTGTCTTTTCCATTATCGTCCTCATCGTCCTCGTTGCCGCAGCGGTTGTTTAAGTATCGCCAGCATCGCCTCGCCGACGGGCACCGGCGGTTTGCCGCTGAGAAGTCGCGCCATATCGGCGGGCGTGAGCCGCCCGGCGTAGAAGCGGGCGATAAGCCCGTCGCTCAGGCCATAAAAACGCGCCATCACCCGCCAGCGTTGCTCAGGCCGCCCGGCGAGAAACAGCATGCGGTTAAGCAGGCGAAAGAAGCGTTGCCGCCGCCACTGCTTCTGCGCGTGGCTGGCGATAAGCGCGTAAAGCGAGGGGTGCGAAAAATCGGTTTGCCAGGCGAGCAGGTCGGCAAGCTGCGCCGACTGCGGCAATGAATAGCCCGTCGTGGCGTGAAACAGCCCGGCGCGCAGGCCACTGCAGGGCTGGCCCGCTTTGCTGCGCCAGAAAGCGCGAGGGTTGCCGGCAAGCGTAATGGGCAGGCAGCCGCGCTCCTCCCGTTGCAGGCTCTCCAGCCGCCAGCCCTGGGCGGCGGCATAGGCGTGAATATTGGCCCGCGCCTGCGCCTGGTTTATCTCCGGGTGGTCGGTGTAGTACGTGTCTTCAATCAACAGCGTGTCAGGCGAAAGCGGCAGGGTATAGACGAAGCGATAACCCTGCTGCTGGTCGACCGTGGCGTCCATCAGGATGGGGTGCTCAAGGCCGTGGGGGGCTGAGAGCCGCCACTGCTGGCCGATAAACGCCTGGTAACCGCAAGCGATATGGTCATCCAGCAGCGGGCCGCGGCCGTCGATAACCGCGCGGGCGGTGAGCCGCTCGCCGTTATCCAGCGCCACTTCGTCGGGCGCCACGCGAATAACCGATACGTTGCAGCGCAGCGCCGCGTGAAGCTTCTGGCGAAGCTGATGGGCGAAATGGTCGGAAGTGATAGTCAGGTAGCCGCCCGGCAGCGTGCGCTCACGGTCAGGAAAGCGCACGTCGTAACCCTGCCAGCGGTGCGCCACCAGCGGCGAGATCCAGGCGAGTTGCTCCGGCGTGAGGTCCTGTTCGTGGAAAGACCAGGTGTGGTTGCCGCCCGCCTGCGGCCCGGCTTCGAGAAGCAAGACCTTAAGGTGCGGCTGGCGCTGGTGAAGACGCCAGGCGATAAGCCCGTTCGCCAGTCCCGCGCCCACCAGAATCACATCCCATTGTGGCTTCATAGCGTCTCCTTCGTACCGCCCAGCGCCGCTTCGGTAAGCGTGGCGGCAAGCGTCACGCCGCCTGCGCGCTTCAGATCCTCGCGAACCTCGGCGAGCCGCTGACGGTAGCGCGGCTCCGTCAGCACCTTTTGCAGCTGGCGGGCAAGCGTGTCGCGGGTGGCGAAGCGGGAAACGCGCTCGCCAATGCCGCTGTAGACGACCCGCGCCGCCACGCCGGGTTGATCGAAGGCTATCGGCAGCGCGAGGATCGGCGTATTGCCCGTCACCGCATCCAGCACGGTATTAAAGCCGCCGTGGGTGATAACGGCCTGCGCTTCGCGAATGATGGCGGGCTGATCGGCGAAATCGACCACCTGGCTTGCGCCGAGCGCGCGCAGCTTCTCCTCCTGCGCGGCGGTCAGCCCGCCGCAATGGGCTATCACCAGTTCTGCGCCAAGCCGCCGACAGGCGCGGGTTATCTTTTTAAACAGCCCGAAACGGTGGCCCTGAAGCGTACCCAGCGAGGCGAAAACTAGCGGCGCGGCGGCGCGGCGCGCCTCTGACGGTTCGCTCGCGGCGGGCGGGCGCAGCGGCCCAACGGCGTGAAAACAGGCCGGCAACCGCTGTCGGGGAAAATCGAGCGACGGCAGCGTCTGGCTGATTTGCGCCCGGGGCGAAAGCCACTCATGCAGCCCGCGCCGCGGCGCAAGGCCCAGCTCTTCGGCATGGCGCGCCAGCACCGCATTCTGGCGGCGCATCATCCAGTCGTGGATGCGTTCGCTCGCCTGATAGGTGCGGCGCGCCCGCTCGCTGGCGGCATAATCAAAAGGCATTACCGGTAGCGGCAGCCCCGGCTCGCGATTTACCGGCAGGGCGCAGGCGACCGAGACAAACGGCAGCCCGGCGGCCTCCGCCGCCAGCGCGCCCGCCGGCTCCATCTGGTCGACAATCAGTCCGTCCACCTCCAGCGTTTTTAGCGCGTCGGGCAGCTCCCGGCAGAGCATATCGGTAATGCCCGCCAGGTTGTTGATAAGGCGAAAGAGCGAGAGGCCGTTCGGGCGCGCCAGCAGGCGCAGCGATCGCGGCAGGCTGCCGGGGCCGTGCGTATGTTCGCCCACGGCGTAAAAGGCGAGACGCGGGTCGCCCAGCAGGGGGCGCGCTTCGCTCTGATGAATAAAGGTGATGCGATGGCCACGCTCCACAAGCGCGACGGCCAGCGCCTCCAGCGCCTTCACGTGGCTGTAAAAGGGCGGGGCGATAACGGCGTAATGGCTCATGCGTCCCGCGATACCGCAATCAGCGGCGCGGCGCGCAGCGCCACCAGGTCCGCGCTGCCGGTACAAAAGCAGGTTACCCGCAGCTGTTCAATCAGCACCTCGAAATGGTCGATAACGGCTTGCGCCGAAGTGTTGGCGCTGCCGAGCACCGCCGCCGCCTGGCCCACCAGATGGGCGCCGAGACGCAGCGCCTTAGCGGCCTCGATGCCGTTGGTAATACCGCCGGAGGCGATAAGCGGGGTATCGGGCAGCGCGTCGTGCAGGTCGCGCAGCGCCTGCGCAGTGGGAATACCCCAGTCGGCAAACGCCATGGCGATGGCCCGCTGGCGCGGGGTGGCGGCGCGTTCGCCCTCCACCGCAGCCCAGCTGGTGCCGCCTGCGCCCGCAACGTCCAGCATCGCGACGCCCGCATCGACCAGCTGTTTGGCGACCGGCAGCGAAAGCCCGGCGCCGACCTCTTTCACCACCACCGGCACGCCAAGCGCGTCGACCGTCTGGCGAATGGCCGCCAGCACCCCGCGCCAGTCGCGGTCGCCGCCGTTTTGCAGGGCTTCCTGAAGCGGGTTGAGGTGAATAATCAGCGCGTCCGCTTCAATCATCTCCACCGCCCGGCGCGCGTAAGCCACGCCGCCGGGGCCTGCGATTTGCGCTGCCCCGAGGTTCGCCAGCAGCGGGATATCCGGCGCGACGCGGCGCAGCTCGCCCGTCAGGCCAAAATCGTTCTGCGCTTCCAGCGCCACGCGCTGCGAGCCGACGCCCATCGCCAGCCCCAGCGTTTGCGCCGCCTGGGCCAGATGCTGGTTGATATGCTGCGCCCGCTGCGCGCCGCCGGTCATGGAGCTAATCAGCACCGGCGCCTTCAGCGTTTTGCCAAACAGCATGGTTTCAAGGTTAACGCTGTCGAGATCGAGTTCCGGCAGGGCGCAGTGTTCAAAACGCCAGCGTTCCAGGCCGGTAGTCGCTTTGTTGGTCGCCCGCAAGGGGTCAAGAACGATATCCAGATGATCGTTCTTGCGTTGGATGAGTTCTTCCTTCATGACTGCTCCGGTAGGGTTACGTCGTTATTATCATGACTGAGCGGCATAGTTTACCGCTGGCAGAGCGGAGGAGCCGTCATAAAGGCAGGGTGAACCGCCAGCTGCTGGTTGAACCAGCTGTGCATAAACTGCTGGGTCGCCGCGCCATGGCTGCAAACAAACGCCAGATGCTCGTCGGCGCGGCGCAGGTGTTCGCGCAGGCGCTGGTGCACGCGGTCGTTGCCAAGCACGGAGACCAGCGTGGATTTCCCTGCATCTTTGTTCATGTCCTTACCGGTGGTGGCGAGGCCGTCGATAAGGTCGTCAAGCAACTGAAACGCCTGGCCGAAATCAAGCGCGAAGCTGCGAAGGCGGTTGCGCGCCGCGACGGAGGCGTTGGCGGCGATGGCCGCTAACTGCAACGAGGCGCTGAACAGCACGCCGGTTTTGAGATCGTTAGTGGTGTGAATCGCCTCGGTGCTGCGCGGCTCACAGCCTTCACGCAGGTCCTGATACTGCCCTTTCACCAGCCCCTGAGTGCCGACGGCTGCGGAAAGTTCGCTCACCGCCTGGGCGCGTCCGGCGTCTGACAATCCTTCTGCCGACGAGACCACGCCGAACGCCTTGCTGAGCAGCGCGACTGCGGCGAGGATTGCCACGTTCTCGCCAAATTTGCGGTGGATGGTCGGGCGACCGCGGCGCATCGCGGCGTTATCCATACAGGGGATATCGTCAAGCGTCAGCGAGGCGGCGTGGATCATCTCTACGGCGCAGGCGAGGTCGAGCAGGCCGGGATGGGCGGGTGCGCAGCCTAAGTCGCGCGCCGCCAGCAGCATCAGAAGAGGGCGGATGCGTTTGCCTGGCGCAAGCGTCGCGTCGCGCATCGCTTGCGTCACCAGATCGTTTTCTTCCGTCTGCGGCAGCAGCGAATCCAGACGGTTTTCAATAGTTTTGCGCATACTCTGCAGTTCGCAGTCATGGCGTAAGGCTTCGTCGGGGGTGCCTGTCATCGTCGCGGCTCCTGAACTGAGGCATGGCTGTGGTTATGTCCATAAACGTAGTCGCAAGCTTGTACAATTTCCATTTTCCTGGATAACTTTACAGCCCGAAGCCGCTGAACTTTAATGAGAAAGTGCCAGCTAATGTGGAGGTATCAGTCTCTGTCCGTTTGCGCAAAAGCTTTTTCTGGCAGGTGAGAACGTTACAACGCCGGGCGGCGCGGCCGTAGCGAGGACTGGCGGACAATTAATTCGCCTTCCACTTTCATGATTTTATCCAGCAGCGGTTGCCGTCGGGTCAGGGTTAACAGGGTGGTGAGCGCCATTTTTCCCATCTCCCGATAAGATAAATCCACCGTGCTGAGTTCCGGAATTAATTCTGGCGACAGGCTCTGGTTATTGTAGCCAATCACGGCAATATCATGCGGAATGCGCAATCCCTTTGAGAGGATCGCCTGATAACAGCCCAGGGCAATATAATCGCTGCTGCAGAAAATGGCTTCCGGCGGCGGTGAAAAAGCGAGTAAATCCAGCGTCTTTTGATAAGCGGATTTTGGCGAAGGGCCGGTCGCCTGAATATAGCGATCGTCCGGGAAAATATCGTGGTTAATTAACGCCTGACGGTAGCCGTAAATACGATCGTTAGCCGTTTGATCTTCCCCGGTAAGAATAGCGATGCGTTGATAACCCTGCTGGAGCAAATGGCGGGTGGCTTTATAGGCGCCGATTTTATCGGCGGGTAAAATACAGGGAAGATCGGGACGCTCCGGGCAATAGCCGTTCAGCAACACCACGGGAATAGAGAGATTGGCGAACAAGGGCGGCAGCAGCGCGGTGAAGCAGGAGGCGAATATCAGCCCCTGATAGCCGCCGCGGCGGATTTCCTCTTCCAGCGCCGCACAGTGCGCCGGCTCGTTTTTCATATCAAAAATAGCCAGTAGCTTGTTGTGCTGCCACGCCGCCTGCTGGGCGGAGTAGATGGCTTCGCTGAACGGTTCGCTGTTAATTAATCCGTTAAAGATAAACGCGATTTTGTCTATGGCGCTGACGCGGGCCAACGCTTTATGCACGTAACCCATTTCCCGGGCGATGCGCGCAACTTTCTCCCGCGTCGCTTCCGAAAGCTTTACGCTCTGCGAACCGTTTAAAATAAGGGAAACGGTAGATTGCGACACGCCGGAGCGGGCCGCAATATGGCGCATAGTGACTTTAGTTTTTTGACTCATAGTTTACGGGCGGCGACAAAAATGCATCTTTTTAATAGTAGCACCCGCTTATTACGCCTGTTTTTAAAATAACTTCGCTATTAACCGCTTACGGTTATTTTACTGCGCCCCGGTGAAGCAGTTTCGGGACGCTTAATTTATTGAAATAACGTGCTTTAATTCAGCGCAAAAATAATGTGCTGTGGATCTGGTTTATTTACAGGAGTGCTGGTAATTTATCCAGTAGCTAATATATTAGCTAATAAGGTCTTTCTTGAGGAGGCCTGCATCATGCGTAAGTGGTCTGTAGAAAAAGCGTGGAACTGGCATGCGCAACAGGGATGGCTGCGCGGGTTCAACTACCTGCCGCGCACGGCGGTGAACTGGACAGAAATGTGGCAGCGGGAGACGTTCGACCCGGCCTGCATCGCCCAGGAGCTGCAGTGGGCCAAAGCCATCGGCTTTAACAGTCTGCGCACCAACCTGCCTTTTATTGTCTGGGAGCACGATCGCGACGGGCTTATCGACCGCATCGGCCAATTCCTTGAAATTTGTCACCAGAACGACATCCGCGTGATGCTGACGCTGATGGACGACTGCGGTTTTTCCGGCGAACATCCGTTCCTCGGCCAGCAAAAGCTGCCGGTGCCCGGCGTGCACAACAGCCAGGCGGCGGCAAGCCCGGGGCGCAACATCGTGATGCAGCCTGCGCTGTGGGGGCTGGTTGAGCGCTATATCAAAGATATCGTCGGCCATTTCGGCCAGCACAAGACGCTTATCGTCTGGGACCTTTATAACGAGCCCACCAACCGCATGATCTTCACGCCGTCCGGGCAGACCACCTTCGACCCGGCGCTGGAGCGGCGCAGCCATCGCCTGATGGTGCTGGCGTTCCGCTGGGCGCGGGAGATGAAGCCGCAGCAGCCGTTAACCGTCGGCGCCTGGCATATCGCCGCAGGCCAGGACCCGGCGCTGCCGGTCTATTCGCACCCGACGGACCAGCGCGCGCTGGCGCTCTCGGACATTATTTCATTCCACGCCTACGTGCCGCTGGCGCAGCTTCACCAGGCCATTGCTTACCTGCGACAGTTTAAGCGCCCCTTGCTGTGCACCGAATGGATGGCGCGCCATGCGGCCTCGGTAATGCACGAACAGCTGCCGCTGTTTAAAGCGCAGGGCATCGGCTGCTGGCAGTGGGGGCTGGTAAAAGGGCGCACCCAGACCTGGCTGCCGTGGCCTGGCCTTGCCACCATCGACGCCGGCGCGCCGCCCCGCTGGTTTCACGACCTGCTGGACGAAACCGGCGCGGCCTTTGATGAAACGGAAACGGCGCTGATTAAACAGCTGGCGGCTGAAGGCGGCTAAGCGGGCGCTTCGCCGCGATTCCTCACGCCGTTCAGAAAATAAAAAAGCGTTGCTGCAGGTGAAGGTGGAAAGGTGCGAAGGGAAATAATGACGGCGCGAGATTAATAAGATAATGAACAGACACGGCGGTTTTTTTAGCGCTGAAGGCTCCTGCGGACAAATATAAAAAGGCGGCGAGGTTATATTTCCTTGCATGCTTTTCTGTTACAGGAGTTTTTAATGCGCTTCATGCATATGCGTATTGCGAGACCGGTCGCCAACCCGGAAGCCGCCTTTCAGTGTTATTCCCGCGGCCTGGGCTTTGAGCGCCTTGGGGATTTTACCGACCATGATGGCTTTAGCGGCATTATGATGGGGCATGCCGCGTTGCCATGGCATATTGAATTAACCACCTGCCTGCGCCACCCCGTTAAACCTGCGCCCACAGAAGAAGATTTACTGGTGTTCTATTACCCGGAGAGGGCCGCGTGGCAGCGCGTATGCGAAGAACTCGAAGAGACCGGTTTTACGCCCGTCGCCTCTTTCAATCCGTACTGGGATAAAAACGGGAAAACTTTTGTCGACCCTGACGGTTACCGCCTCGTGATTCAGAACCAGTGCTGGCCGCAGAAATAGCCTGGTTTTTATTTCCTTATTCCATCACCTCAGGTAGAAAATGAGCAGAAGGGCGTTATTGTGTTGATGCCTGAAAAAGCCCCCCTTCAGGGAAAAATGAAAAGGACTGCAATGAATAAAGATAACCTAATCACCTTGTTCCGGTACAAACGTTGGGCGGACGCTGAAACGCTGGCAGCGATTAGCCGGGTTGAAGAAAATTACAAAGAAAAACGCCATTTAATGCTCAGGCTGATGAACCATATCTACGTGGTCGACAGAATTTTTATCGCCAACCTTTCTGGTCAGGCTCATGGTTATACTGCGCTGAACACGCCGGAAACGCCTGACTGCGCTACGCTGAAAGCGGCTATGGCGGACGCAACGGAGGGGTTTATTGATTACATTACAGCCCTGCCCGAAACAACATTGATGGATACCGTCCGCTTTCGTTTTGTTGATGGCGGGGCGGGCGAAATGAAAATAATCGACATGCTTAATCATGTGCTTTTTCACGGCACTTATCACCGCGGCGCCGTGGGCTGGCTGCTTTCAGAAGCGAAGCAAACGCCGCCAAAAGATGTAATGACGGTTTTCCTGAGAGATCACAACTAAACTTTTCCGCCTCTGCGGCGGCTTAAAAGTAAATAAACGGCATGGCTGCGCTTTTCAAAACGCGGCCCGGCCTGCAGGATAAATAGTGCTGAATAAGATAATAAACGGGTCAGCTACGCCATGAGCAAAACGCAACTTCGGTTACTCTACTTTATCACCGTGATTATTTATGTTGTTCTTATTCCCTGGCTGATGTTTCATTTCATCCCGCCGGTTTATCTGGTGCTGCTGGGCTTTCTGGTTAGCTTTGGGCAGACGTTTGATCTGATGCTTTCGCTGCTGGTTTTTATGGCGCTCTTTTCCGCGGGGCTCGCTTGCCTGACGGTTTATATGTTTAAGCAATGGTATGCCTCTTCGCGCCCTGAGAAATAGGCGCTGGCGAATGGAGATGGTGCGCCTGCCATCTCCCGTATGTTTGTTATTGCGTTTTCCTTTCGCTGTTAAAGTAGCCTTACAAACTTCTGGGGTAGGAATTTGAGTTACTACTTGCTGTTAAAAGAATAAATAACCTCAATCATTATCAACACCCTGAAATTACCTGCCTCGTCAACATTGTAATAAAAACCGTTTAGGGGAAATGAAGGGCCTGCTTGTATTTGTATATTCATGCGGATTATAAGTTAAGGTTAATCATAAGAGAAAATTAAATTGTTCCTGTTTTACGTGGTGAAAATAGGGGCTTTTGCGTCTTCTCCACGCTCGTGGAGGTGTTTCTTTGTTGGGCAGCCTGGTGCTGTGTTGGAAGATAGTTCAAACGTAAGACATGAAAAATTCAACGCAATAAGCATGGGGGTGTCTGCGTTATAGAAACAGTTGGAGTTATACCTGGGTCACGGAATAGATACCATAGATAAAATATTTGGGGTTTATTTTGATGATAACAAACCGGAGTATAAAGCCGTTGTATCTAAAGCTTTAGGAACAGCCTTGCATGATAAATTTGATAGTGGAAATAAAGAACAGGTTACTCGCTTAATGAGAGGTATCATCACTATGGAAAATGCGCCTCATGGAAAATTAATCTCTGATGAAGAGGCAAGACCAGCTGGAGATGCTAGCCATCTAGCTGTGACAGCCATAAGACGTGGAGCAAATTCTGACTACTTCGCCAATAACACTTCCGCACAAGCTGTTACGAAAGTTGATGTCAATGTGAGTATTAATAGTGATACCGCAAAAGCAAATATTGCGATAAATAATAAAGCTATTAAATAGAAAGATGTGAGATTAGTTGTGGTAGTAACACACATAACACTGTCTCATAGTAGGGAGAATGCAATGAAGCATTGGCTATTGATTTTAACAAGTTGTGCCTTTTTGTCTGGATGTTCTACTTGCACTTCATATGATTTTGTTAATTCACTGTGCTCAAAGAGTAGTAGTGATTTTGCAGTTGGCAGTAATCAAAAAACTCTACCCAGTAAAACTGTTAGTAAGCCAGTAGATAAAGCAAACGAAGAAACAGTGTCAGACTTGAAGTTGACTCAAGCTTATATAGCTCAACAAACTGAAGGTACACAAAAGGCAAAGTCAAGGTGTACATTTTATCTTAGAGATATTAAGAGAAAATATAATGTCTCAACCATTAGGATTCGCTCCGCAAATGGTTCTAACAAAGTAGTAGTATGTTTGTTCGAAACACAATATCCGACGCAGTATGGATCTAATACAATAGGTTTTATCAGAATTGTTGGGAATTACGAAAATAATTTTTACCAATTAACTCAATTATAAAAGGAGAACTCAAATGGATTGAAGGGATGTAGAGAAAAAAGCAGCAATTTGAAAAAAAACTCATAAAGAGTTATGGGCGGAAAATAATGTAAAATGTCCTGCGAGAAGATTTTCTGAAAGCCTGTTGTTCTGGAGCTTTGTATATGTGTATAAATGTCTATGTTTGTTTTTGCCATAATCACTATAGAATTTTTTGGCAGATAATTTTAGATTGGTTCAGAACTAGGACTTGATCTAGAACAGACAAATAACTGTTGAAGTAAAATCTGAAGATGGCTCTGTAGGTATTACGTTCGGGTATGTTGGTCAACCAGGGACAACATACCAAATAGACTTTGAATAAAACTCTTTAATGGGGTGGGCAGGGGGCTACAGTACTATCACGTGTCTTCTCCACGTCCGTGGAGGTGGTTCTATATCAAACTCGCGGATTAAAAATATGTGGTTTGCATGAGGTTGTTTTCGTAAAGCCTGATTCGCATACCCGACCAACAAAAAGGGCCGGATTTTCCCGGCCCTTTCGGTAAGTCTGGATCAGCCTTTCGGCGTCTCCTGCTTTTTTTGGCGCTGGCGGCGCTTTATCTCGCCTTTTATGGACGTGACGACAAAACCCGCAGTGCTTTCACCGGGTTCTTTTACTTTTTCAAGCTCAGCAATCACTTCTAGCGGGACGCGGGAAACGATTTGTTGCGATTTGTTATTACGTGAACCTGTTGCCATTACTACATCTCCTTGCAATAGGTGGCATCCAGTATACGCACAAAAAGTTCTCAAACAACTATTGAAGTGGCATTCACTCAGTAATAGTATGGTGAATGCCACCAGCAAGTTTTTAGCTCGTGAAAATAGCGAAGCCCGGCAGTGTTCGCAGCACTAACCGGGCCTCTCACCACAACTTGTTAATCGGAGTAACAGCTATGGCTAACGTCAATAGTACCACACCCGCACGCCCTGAATTTATCCATCCCGCCTTTCAGGATATTTTCCCGCCCGAACTGGGCGACATTACGATTGAAGTTCTGCTCACCCGACCCTTGCATCAGGGGATGGACTTCCTGGCGCTGGCGCCGGTGTGCTCTGAACTGGCGGCGGAACTGCTCGAGACGCGCAACACCACCGCTCGCCTGGCGCTGGCCGGGCGGCTGGCGCTGGCGCTCCGTCTGCTGCGCGATAACCTGGAAGAGGATCTCACCGGGGCGCAGCGGCAAGCGCTGACTTCTACTGAACCTCCGAAAGAGCAGGCCTGCGACTTTTCACCTGACGCGGATAGCCTGGCGGATTACTGCCACACATTAACGCAGATCCTGCTAAGCAGAACCCTTGCGCCGCAGCAAGAGAAAATTATGGCGGGTCTGTTGTTTGAACTGGTGAACTACCAGACTGACACGCTGACCGCGCCGCAGTTCTGGCACGCGGAAGGGCAGGCAAACTGAAGCGGTTTATAAAAAGCAGACAGCCCGCCAGAGGCGGGCTTAATCGTTCAGATGCGCCGACCACGCTTCGGCGCGCTTTATGGCCGCGTTATTGAAAATGGGCTGTTCATAGTTATCGGTAATATCCCGCACCCGATAAATCTTCCAGACGTTATCCTCAAGGCGCAGATAAACACGCAGCTGCATGCGCTGGTTATTTTCAGTGCCGAGCCAGACATCCATTACTTTGCCGCCCATAAAATCGGTCGCCGCGCCGGTTTTCAGGCGCGATATCCACTCAGGTGCATAGTCCTGCGTATACGAGAAATAATCGGCGCTGAGAATTTCCTGCTCGTGAAGCGCGCTTATTTTATCCAGCCGCGACAGCGTTTCGGCTGAGGCATAGTTCCTGTAAAACGCCTCTTCGCTGCGGGGCTTATCATTATCTGACGCAGAAATATGCGAAAGATGTTGCTGATAAAAAGCAGCAACCCGGCTCTGCACGTCGTTTTTGCCTGAACTACACGCCGCCAGCATAAAAGCCAGCGCCAGCATCATTATTCTCATCATGGCATCCTGTAAATTACATGAGACGGTTTTGCCTGCCGGTAACCGGGGCCGCCCCACATGTCGCGCTGGCGGAAATCGGAGTGCCACGTTGAGCCGTCGAACAGGGCGATATGCCCTGCGGGGTTGCCGCCAGGCCTGGGCTGTATCACCACGATATCACCCGTCTGCGGCGTCTCGCCAGGCTTAAGGGGACGAAAGCCCGCGTGAATAAGTACCGGCCCATAATCTTTAGCAAAGTGGGTTATCGGCAATTCAATGCCGCCTGCCCGAATCGCCAGCCGCACATAGGTTGCACAAATGCCGTGAGACGACGCCCTGGCATTGTGACGGGCATAAGCTGCCGCAGCAAATTTATTCCAGCCCATTTCTCATTCCTTTTTAATAAATGAGGGCGTGTTGAAGAGAGTGAATAATAATTGCGGGATGAGGCGGTCTGGTTAGGCTAAAAATGTCATTAATAATATGTATTACGAGGCTTGAACATATTCGTTTTTAAAATTGTAGGTTGCTGTAGCGGTAAGGCGTTATGACGAGCAGTATTATTGTAATGTCGTGTAACGGGTTAGCTTTATAGGGATTCTGAAAGTTGTGGTGGATGGTGTTTCTCAGCGGTGATTTGTATTATAAAAGTTTGGATTTAATTATTTGGCATATGATAAAGGTTCCATAATCTCATCCTGGAGAGCAGATGAAAAATAAATTCAGGCTGTTACTGTGGCTCATATACCTTTTGGGATTGTTGTTTTTATTTTTGTTTTCCGGGAATAAATACGCATGGATGGCTGAAATCGATCCGTCTGTATCCCTCGATTCGATACAAAACAACTCCGATAATAACATGTTTGCCTTTTTAATCTTATGCGCTTTAATCGGTGTTCAGGTTTTAGTCTTTGTCCTTGAAAAAGGAATGCGCAAGGTAATCCCGGCACTGATAGCCCTTATTACTGTCCTTGTTTACGCGTTGCTGAATTGATGCGGTTCAAATAATGAAAGGGATGAGATTTTCAGTTAAAAGCAAATATTGAGCTATCACATTAGTCTCACGGTATTCATGCCATGCTTCAGCTACGCTTTTTGGCTTTTTAAAGCGCTCAGCACAGTAATATGCAAAGTGCCGTTACCTACCCATATGGCAGTGGCCAACAACAACTTGTATTTGGCTGGGTTATCCTTGCTAACGATGTTGCTCAAGTTAGTTTCAGGACTGTTCACCAGTATAATCTGCGCGTATGTCCGGAGGATAAAATATGGTAAACAATGAAGAGGTTTTATCTTTCTTTCGTAAAGAGTTACCTGTTCTTGCAACCTTACGACTGAAACCTATCCTCCTGGAAATGAATGATGTATTGCAAGAGTATGCTCCAGCAGATGATTTAGTAAGAGTAATTAATAAATACAGCGAGCACTTTAATGTTGATATTTCTGCTCTTAACTTTGATAACTATTATCCATGGGTGATCCCCTGGTATTACCGCAAGTGGTTTACAAAAAAAACAGTTAATCAGGTAAGTCTGCCTCTGACGGTAAAGATGTTTGCTGACTCTGCCCGCGCCGGGAAATGGTTGTTTGATTAGTTCAACCTGCGAAACTAAGCGACATCCACCCCCGCCAGATGGTTATGGCATAAGTGAGCGCTGCATCACCTTTTTCCTCTCGCGTGACTTTTACGTGGTACGCGCTGCGTTGCTGAAATCCCACCGCCACCGTATTTTAGAGAGAGATAAAGTTTGTGTTTATGGCGAAGTAACGGTGAGCGGTAATACCTCAGGGAGCTGGGATGTCACGTCCGGCTAAGTGGTCGTTACGCCTCTTGATGTTTTTAGAAATCATGTTTGTACTGATGCTTTCAGGGATATTCGACCCGCTGGCCGAAAGCTTGAAATATACCGTTACGAACCTGATGAATTACTTCCCGACTCCGGGACTGCCGTGCTGCTGACAACCCCATAATAATAAGAGTGTTTGCTGATAAAATGCATTCCTTGAGGTATCACAGCAGTACTGTATGTATTTGGTGCGTTATTAGTTTATCGCCAGCGCACCCACATTTAATACGTCAGTTCGCGCAATCAACGGGTTTTCAAAGAACCGCTTATTAATAATTAGCTGCGGGAACAGATATTGATGCCATCTCGTTTAATAATTTTATTTACTTTAATTAATAAAATTTATTCGCCTTGTCAATACATGTCTATCAAATGATTTATTGTGCTTATTGATAATGATGTGCTGAAGTGGAGTATAGAAAATTATTAGCATCTTATGTACTTGCAGTAATAAAAAATATTGAGATATTAAACGCTGGCATAATCATTTTGTGATTGCTTGTTTTTTAATCATACCTTTGTATTTTAAATGGATATCAATAATGGATGTTATGAGCTTCAACCACACGGCGTCTTTTATTTGGTCTGTTGCAGATTTGCTGCGTGGCGATTTTAAACAGTCTCAATATGGTCGCATTATTCTCCCGTTTACACTGCTTCGTCGTCTGGAGTGTGTGCTGGAGGAGACCAAAGATGCCGTTGTTGTCGAGGCTAAAAAAGTCCGCGTCTCCTCACTGCCTGAAGAAGCCAAAGAGAAATTAATCCTTCGCGCCACTAACGGCCTGACGTTTTTTAACGCCTCGCCGCTGGACCTGAGCAAAATGGGGCAAAACGATATTCAGGCCAACCTGGAAAACTACATCCAATGCTTTTCCAGAGACGCACGGGAAATTTTCGAGCATTTTAAATTCAGCGAGTTCATAGGATTGCTGGTTGATGCCAATCTTCTCTACAAGATTGTGCAAAAATTTGCCGCCACCGATCTCAGCCCGCAGGTGATCTCCAACCATGAAATGGGCCTGGTCTTTGAAGAGCTGATCCGCCGTTTTGCCGAGAGCTCCAACGAGACCGCCGGTGAACACTTCACCCCACGCGATATTGTGCGTTTAACCACCTCGCTGGTGTTTATGGAAGATGACGAGGCCCTGACCAAAGAGGGCGTTATCCGCACCATTTACGACCCGACGGCAGGGACGGGCGGCTTCCTCTCTTCCGGCATGGAATACGTGCACGAGCTGAACCCGAAAGCGGTGATGCGCGCCTTCGGCCAGGAACTGAACCCGGAGTCCTACGCCATTTGTAAAGCGGATATGCTGATCAAAGGGCAGGATGTCAGCCGCATCAAGCTTGGCAACACGCTCTCTAACGACCAGCTTCCCGCCGATCGCTTCGATTACATGCTGTCGAACCCGCCGTTTGGCGTGGACTG
Source organism: Franconibacter daqui (assembly GCF_014644275.1). Classification (NCBI taxonomy): domain Bacteria; kingdom Pseudomonadati; phylum Pseudomonadota; class Gammaproteobacteria; order Enterobacterales; family Enterobacteriaceae; genus Franconibacter; species Franconibacter daqui. The sequence goes on from NZ_BMKJ01000002.1 coordinate 303,956, forward strand.
GAAAAAGATCGAGGGTGAGATTAACAACGAGCACACGCAGAAAGGCTTTAACGGTCGATTTGGCCCGGGCCTGCCGCGTGTTTCCGACGGCTCGCTGCTGTTCCTGATGCACCTCATCAGCAAAATGCGGGACGTACAAAATACGGATGGTTCGCAGATTCAGGGCGGGCGAATCGGCATTATCCTTAACGGCTCTCCGCTGTTTACCGGTGGCGCTGGCAGCGGCGAAAGCGAAATCCGTCGCTACATTCTGGAAGCCGATTTGCTGGAAGGCATCGTCGCGCTGCCAACCGATATGTTCTACAACACCGGCATCGCCACCTACGTCTGGATCCTCTCCAACAAGAAAGCGTTTGAGCGTAAAGGCAAAGTACAGCTGATTGATGGCACCAACCTGTGCGGCAAAATGCGTAAATCGCTTGGCTCCAAGCGCAACATCATGGGCGAAGAAGATATCCGGCTGATTACGCAGACCTTCGGGGATTTTGAAGTGGTGGATGTTACTTCGCTGGAGGCGCTTGGGCTTGAGAAAACGCCTGAGCAGAAATCAAACCGCGGCCGGCAGTCCGCGACGGCTAAAACCGAAGCCGTAAAAACCTACGCCAGCAAAATTTTCAACACTACCGATTTTGGTTATCGCCGTCTGACCATTGAGCGCCCGCTGCGTTTATCCGCTCAGGTCACGGATGAGGCGATTGCGACTCTGCGTTTTGCACCAAAACCGTTTAACGTTCCGATGGAACGTTTGTATGACGAGTTCGCATCCCAATGGCAGGAGGAGACCTACGGTGATTTCTCCGAACTGGAAGCCGAAGCGCGCGCCATCATCAAAGCTGAGTTTGCTGAGCTGAAAGAAAAGCAGATTAAAGAACTGCTCGACAGCAAACTGTGGCTGGCGCAGCGTGAGTTAATGGAAAAAGCACAACAGATTCAGACGGCATTGGGTGCGCAGGCGGGGGGCAAAACGCTTGTGAGCAATGACTTCAACAAGTTCCAGCTGACCCTGAAAGGTGCCCTCAAAACGGCTGGCGTGAAACTGGATGCGAAAGAAAATAAGCAGTTTATTGACGCCATCACCACTAAAAACCCGGATGCCGAACCGGTGGTGAAGAAGGTGCTGAAAGAAGCCGCGCAGCCGCTGTACGGCGCGTTTGAGTACAAAGGCAAGGTGGTGGAGTTTGAGCAGGATGGTGACCTACGCGATAACGAAAACGTGCCGCTGAACCCGGCCATATCTACCAGCGACCTGATTGAAAACTACTTTAAAGCCGAAGTGCTGCCGCACGTGAATGACGCGTGGATCAACGCTGATAAGCGTGATGCGAAAGATGGCGAAGTGGGTGTTGTCGGTTACGAGATCCCGTTTAACCGCCATTTCTACGTCTATCAGCCACCGCGCCCACTATCCGAGATTGATGCCGACCTGGATGCCGTCAGTGCCGAGATTATGAAACTGCTGCAGGAGGTACATTCCTGATGGCTAAGTATAAGACGTATCCGGAGTATAAGGATTCTGGGGTTGAATGGCTGGGGGAAATTCCAAACCATTGGGAAATGTTACGGCATAAATATGTGGCATTTTTTATAAAGGGTAAAAACCCAACGATTTTACTTGAGCAGCCGTTAAAGAATACTCTTCCTTATCTTTCAATGGAATGTTTAAGAAACAACATCAATGATAAGTACGCACTAATATCGAATGATGTCCGTATTGTATTGAAAGGACAACCTTTAATTATATGGGATGGTTCAAATGCTGGGGAGTTTGTTAAAGGAAAATTAGGAATCCTGTCTTCAACGATGGCTGCTGCGATATTAACTTATCCTTTATATCCACAATACTACTGGTATTTGTGCATTTCTATCGAACCTGAAATACGTAAGAATGCTACAGGTATGGGTATTCCGCATATAAATGGTGAGGAATTAAAACGCATTAATTTCGGCATCCCCTCTCTCCATGAACAAATGAAAATTGCTACTTTCCTCGATCACGAAACCGCAAAAATCGATAACCTGATCGAGAAACAACAACAACTTATTGAACTGTTGAAAGAAAAACGTCAGGCAGTGATTAGCCATGCCGTCACCAAAGGGCTAAACCCTGATGTGCCGATGAAAGATTCTGGTGTTGAGTGGCTTGGAGATGTACCGAAGCATTGGGATGTATGTGCTATAAAACATATAGTGTCGACTCCAATTACTGATGGTCCTCATGAAACCCCAGATTTTATTGATGATGGAATACCATTTATATCAGCTGAAGCAATATCGTCTGGAGTCATAGACTTTGATAAAAAACGAGCATGTATTTCAATAAAAGATCACAAAAGATTTAGCAAGAAGTATTCACCACAATTCAATGATATTTATATGGTTAAGTCGGGTGCCACGACCGGGATCACTGCAATTGTTGAAACTTATGACGATTTCAATATTTGGTCACCTCTGGCAGTTATTAGGTGCAATGACTATTCAAATCCGTATTTTGTTATTAACTTTATGCGTTCGAAGCCATTTCAAACGGCTATTGAATTGAATTGGAGTTATGGTACACAGCAGAATATTGGTATGGGTGTAATAGGTAATTTACATATAGCTCGCCCTCCAGTTAGTGAGGCTATTGAAATTGCAACCCATTTAAGGGCTAAATGTTCTAAGTTTGATGAATTAATTGATATTGCAATGATGCAAATATCAATTATGCAAGAACGTCGCACTGCCCTTATCTCCGCCGCCGTCACCGGGAAAATCGACGTCCGCGATTGGGTTGCCCCTGAGACGCAGGACGTTGAGGAACCACAGGAGGCCACCGCATGAGCATGGACAGCACCAAAGAGCTGATTTTCCAGGATGAAATGATCGCGCAAATGATCGATCGAGGCTGGATTCGTGGCAAAACCGATGGCTACGATCGCGAACGTGCGCTGTACTCGCAGGATGCATTAACCTTTGTGCAAACCACTCAGCCCCAGGAGTGGGAGAAGTTTTCCAGAGTTTATCCTGGCGACACCGAGCGGCATTTTCTTGATGCGCTGGTGACACAGCTGAAAAAAGCGGATATCAACGCCACCGATGTGTTGTCTCGTACTTACGGCACGCTGGGCGTGCTGCGCCACGGTATCAAAAGCCATAATGCGCGTTTTTCCCTGTGCCAGTTTAAGCCGGAACATAACCTCAACCCGGAAACCCTGGCGCGCTATAAACAGAATATCTGCCGCATCGTGCCGGAGCTGGTTTACAGCCCACATGCATCGAACGCCGCGTTTGAAGAAACCGGCGTTAAGGCGAAGAAATGGCGTATCGACCTGGTGCTGTTCGTCAATGGCCTGCCGATAGCGACGCTGGAACTGAAGTCTGAATTTAAGCAGACGGTCAACAGCGCCATCAATCAATACAAGAAAACACGCCTGCCGAAAGACCCTGCGACTAACAAGCCGGAGCCGCTGCTGACCTTCAAGCGCGGCGCGCTGGTGCACTTTGCCGTGAGCCAGTACGAAGTTTTTATGGCAACCAGACTCGACGGCGAGAAAACCTTATTTCTGCCGTTCAACAAAGGCACCAAAGAGGGGGGCGCGGGCAACGATGCTCCGGAAAACCCCAGTGAATACGCCAGCGGCTATTTGTGGAATGAGGTGCTGCTGCCCGAGAACCTGCTGAAAATCATTGCAAGCTTTATGCATCTGCAGATTGAAGAAAAAGAGGACTGGAACGGACTGAAGTACAAAAAAGAGAGCCTGATTTTCCCGCGATATCATCAGTGGGATGTGGTGAACAAGCTTATCGCTGCGGCAAACGAAGAAGGCACCGGCAATAAATATTTAATTCAGCACAGTGCCGGCTCCGGTAAATCGAACTCTATTGCCTGGACGGCGCATCAGCTTTCCCGGCTTTATGATGCGAAGGGCGAAAGACTTTTTCATTCCGTTATTGTGGTGACCGACCGCACCGTGCTTGATGATCAGCTGCAGGACACTATCTATCAGTTTGAACATGCCGATGGTGTGGTTGGCCGCATTAATAACAAAGAGGGTGAGGGGTCGAAATCAGACAAGCTCGCCAGCGCGCTGGAAAACTCGCAGCCGATTATTATCGTTACCATCCAGACTTTTTCGCATGTGCTTAAGGCAATTGAAAACAGCGTCAGCCTCAAGCAGCGTAAATACGCGGTAATTGCCGATGAAGCGCACTCCTCGCAGAGCGGTTCCACAGCGCGCCAGCTCAAAGAAGTGTTGATGAGTGAAGAGGCGGATGACGACGTGGTGCTGACATCAGAAGATATTCTGGATGCCACCATCGCCGCCCGCAAAGGCAGCTGCAACCTTAACTACTACGCCTTTACCGCCACGCCGAAGGCGAAAACGCTGGAGCTGTTTGGCCGCAGGCCGAATCCCCACGAGCCCGCGTCTAAAACCAATAAGCCCGCCGCGTTTCACGTTTACTCTATGCGTCAGGCCATTGAAGAGGGTTTTATTCTCGATGTGCTGAAGAATTACACCAACTACAAAGTCGCTTATAAGCTGCTGCAAAAGCTTGAAGACAAAGATCGGGAAGTTGACAGTAAGAAGGCGAAGGTAAAGCTGAGCCAGTGGGTTACGTTGCACGACCATAACATTTCGCAAAAGGTGAAGGTGATTGTGGAGCATTTTCGCAAGCACATCATGCACCTTTTGGGCGGGCAGGCGAAAGCGATGGTGGTAACCAGTTCGCGTAAAGCAGCGGTGCGCTACAAGCTGGCTTTTGATAAATACATCGCCGAAAACCACTACCACAAAATTAACGCGATGGTAGCATTTTCAGGCGAAGTTGAGTTTCAGGAAAATGATTACAACAGCCTGGCGTTGTTACACCAGAAATTCACCGAAATGAATATGAACCCGGCGCTAAAAGGTCGGGACATGCGTAAAGCGTTTGATAGTGATGATTATCAGGTCATGCTGGTGGCGAACAAATTCCAGACCGGCTTCGACCAGCCCAAGCTGTGTGCTATGTACGTCGACAAGGCGCTGGGCGGCGTGGAATGCGTGCAAACGCTGTCTCGTCTAAACCGTACTTACCCCGGGAAAGCGGAGTCCGGCACTTTTGTTCTCGATTTCTATAACGACCCTGAAGATATTCTCGAGGCGTTCCAACCTTATTATCAGACGGCTGAATTAACCGATGTTACTGACCCAAGCCTGGTATTCGATCTCTATGAGAAGCTACGCAGCAGCGGTATTTTTCTGTGGAATGAAGTGGAGCAGTTTTGCGAAGCTTTCTACAGTAAAAATAAATCCAATGCCGCTATCAGTAATATCTGTAAGCCTGCCGTTGAGCGCTGGAAGCTTCGCTACTCCTCTGCGGTTGATACCTATTTAAAAGCCAAAGAGATATTTGAATTAACCAAAAAAGATACGCAGAGCCCGGTATTGATTGCTAACGCGGAAAACAGCTTTAAAGCCTGTAAGCAGGAAAAAGACCGTCTGGAAATCTTCAAAAAAGATCTTGGTAGCTTTGTTCGTTTCTATGAGTTTATGTCGCAGATTGTTGAGTATGATGACAAGTCGCTGGAAAAGCTTAGCCTGTTTGCTCGTCATCTTCGCCCGTTGCTGCATGAACAGCGACTGGAAGAGGACGAGATTGATTTAAGCAACGTGGAGATGAGTCACTATCGCTTATCAAAAATTCATGAACAGCATATTAAGCTGCAAGAGGAAGCTCCAGAGTACAAACTAAAGCCGGGCAACGATATCGGCACCGCCAAAGCGAAGGATAAGAAAGAAGAGTTTATGTCACATATTCTGGCGCGGCTGAACGAACTTTTTATTACCGACAATCTCACTGATAAGGACATGATTAATTATGCTTTTATGGTGCGCGATAAGCTTTCTGAAAACGAGGCAGTGATGACCCAGATCGCGAACAATACACGTGAGCAGGCGATGCTGGGCGATTTCCCGAAAGCTATTGATGATGCCGTTATGGACAGCAACGACGCCCAGCAAGAGATGATGATGCAATACCTTTCTAACCCTGAATTGGCGAAAGGCTTTGCCCGCGTGGTGTTTGATATGCTGAAAGGGGCATAACAAGCTATAAAGGTGCCATGAGGTTACTAACGTCATGGCTTTTTTATCTGTATTGTTACGTTTAACTTTACCAGGAGAAACTGATTGGTACAGTGGAAGAGATAAACGGTACCTATTATTTTGATGGTCTTTCAAACTAGTTTCAGGACTGTTCACCAGTATAATCTGCTCGTATGTCCGGTGGATAAAATAGGGTGAACAACCTCATGGATAATGAGGTCAGGCAGTTCATTAAGGATGAATTGCCTTTAGTCACGACGCTGTTCAGAAAGGTTGAGATTGATGATAGTGCTACGCTGCAAGAATTTTTGAGGCTGACGATGTAGCTGAAATGGCAGAAAAATTCTTCAGCCATTTTGATGTTGAGCCAGCCCGTTTTTCTTTAAGCAATTACTATCCCTGGAAAACGAGATCTTTCTTCTCACGTAAGCCGCAAAGTAAAGATCAAAAACCGTTGACCATAGCGATGTATATCGACTCTGCACGCGCCGGAAAATGGTTGTTTGATGAGTCCAGCCTGCGAAACTAAGCGAACATCCACCCAATGGCTAATGGCATCTCTGAGCCTCTGGCGCCATTTTGCTGCCACTCAAATCTGAAAAACAAAAAAGCCACCCTTGCGGGGTGGCTTAATTATATGATTTTACAGCTAAAATTTGGTGGCCCCTGTTGGGTTTGAACCAACGACCAAGCGATTATGAGTCATGAAGGTATTGCTATCATACATCTTCTCATTTGTTCTGGTTTGTATATTAAATTCATAAAAATCATTAGCTTATTAATTGATGTTTGTTTTTGTTTGTCTCTGGATGTTCTGGGCAGTAAGATCGTTACCTGACCCATTACCTGACCCAAACTTTTACTGGGTCAGGTAACAGAAAACTAACAGGTGATGGTGTGGCAACTCAGTTAACTGATACAGCAATCCGCGGACTTAAACCGAAAAGCACTTCGGTAATGGTCGGCCTCGCGGAGGATACTGATGATCTGTTCGTCGGAAAATGGCTTCTTCATGGGGATATCCTCATGTGACTTATGAAGACATCACTAACATCAACATCACGGTGTATTAATAACGGGGAGCAGGTCAGTTGTAGTCGCGGGTGATTAATTTTTTACAGCGATGGCCTTTCTTATGGATGGAAAAGCCTTATTTTTTGTATTCAGTGTGCCACTACAATACAGTTAGAAAACTATATTCAGGTATGTCTCAGATAACGGAGTAGTGGACGGTAAGCTCTGGCATTCTTTTGGACAAAAACATGTTAAACGGGGGACTCGCAGTTTGGACATTTGATATTAATCGATGACATGGGCATCAAGGACAAGTAAGTCCAGTACTCTCCATTTTTGATAAGCCTCGTATTGCAAGAGCCACAATGGGTATAAACCGTAAATTGTGTGCACTCATTGCACCGATACCAACGCTTTTCTTTGTTGGAGCGTATTGGATTAGAAACGTCTTCAACGTCTGATGAGCCACAAGAAACACAGAAATTCACGGCATGAGTATCATCCGATGCTCCTCGTAAAGGAGAGTTATCTTCAATGCCGTACTGTAGAAACATGCCAAGCATACGCTGAATTTCGTCAAGATAGCGTTGCGAGTTCATTGGATTGGCACATACCGCCCCATAGCTTGTTGCCTGGCGTCCGTGATACGCATGTTCCCAATCGAACATGGAAAGCTCGCCGAGATAACTGTTTTTCGCCCATTCTTGCGGGGATACAATTTTCTCCACTGCCTCTAACACGGGATGAAGAACAAATACGCTGTTCTCTTGGCCTTCGCTATAATCTTTGTCACTGTAAAGTTCATGGATAACTCCACCGACTCCACCTCTTTGCTTGAGATATGCAGCTGAATAGTACTTTGCATCAACGACTAGCCGCTTTGAAATCTGCTCACCACTTTTTGTGGTCGCTTTCACATCCAGAACAAAATCTGGGCGCTTACCATTGGCTAGAAACGGCTCGTATTGCAAAGTAATCGCTCTGGAAACACTTGGGTTGAAAAGCTGAATGCTGAATTTTTCTTCATTGCCTTGAATATTCGAAATTAATTTACGTTTCCAGTTATCCTCCAGCTGATATCGCAAAGCATGAGTTAACACCTTAATGATTTGAAGCAAACACCAGCGTTCATAGAGTAGTGGCATGTTGATCAGGCCTATTGCCTCGATCTTCTCCAGCGAAATCAAAATGTCTTCATCTGGCAGACCAATCTGTTCTTTCAACTTTTTAAAACCTGAGTGGACCGCTTGGTAGGCAGGGTTCTGTACAAATGTCATGGAGTTAGGAAAGGTACTTTTACTTTTGACTTTGCATTGACGCCATTCTTTCTCTAGTTGTTGGAAAGGTTTTATTTTTGGCTCCAGAACTTTGCGTACTATTTCCACTTTTTCACGTTCAGTGACAAAGTAACTCAAACGTTTATTGATGGTCGAACGCTCTTTTTCCTGTTCAGAAAGCTCTTCCGGTGTTAGCTTCATTTTCCAGTTATTTTGATTTAGAACAATACCTCGCTTGCGCAATTTGGAAAAATTGTCTTTAAATCTCTGAAGTGATGGCGAATCTGCCAAAAAATTTAGTCGGAATATGTGATTTGGGCGCAAGATCGAAGCTGTTCCTCTCTTAGAGGGCGCAGGCATTATCGCTTCCATCTCATAGTCGCTGTAAGGCTTAAACAAGCTTGCGTACGGGCTTCCAGAGCTAAAAATAGTATATCTATCTTGCTCAAACTGTTGCCAATCATCACTTAGTTGGGGCTTGATTTTAGCCCACCATTCATTCTCAGAACCTGTAGATTTTTCTAACCTGAGGTAAACTTTGGTGGCAATATTTTGTGAAAAGTACATATTGGCATTAATTTCATCTAATTTATTCGCTAGGTCTTTATTAATTTCTTTTGTATCAAAGAGCTTTTTCAGCCGCTCTAAGTCTTTAACCACTAGATCACGGTTGATAGAGCGATAGTTTTTTAAACTTTCTAAACGCTCATTAAGCTTGTCGACGGCATCAGAGAAACGACTTGTTTTGCTCTCAGCCACCCTAACCAATTGCTTTACAATGTTCAGCGTGCTCGAAACAACATACAAGACATATTGATTTTCAGGCACGTTGTAGCTCGGCTCAGATGCGCGACTGGTTAAATGGTTACGCGAACCCTTAGTGCAAATCTCCATAAACGTGCGTGGAACAGGGCGTACTTCTTTGGTCGGCTTCAATTGTTGAATTTCTTTCAGCTCAACTTTGGGCTTTTTGAGGATTGTTTGTACATTAATCAGAATAGATGCGACCAGTGACAAAGCCTTTTGATCGATGGCCGCCACCAGAGAATTTTTAGCGTCGCCCGTAATATGGCTGTTCTCATCGAGAATCAACTCCCACAGGTCTGCTTTGAAATCTAATAGGTAGCGAGAAAGGTCTGATTTGGTCTGTTCGGAAATATCAATATCGAGCTTTAGCGTTGAGTTACCAACAACGAATGTAATCTGGCCAGCAGTTCGCCGCGCCTCACTACGCCAAACCCGTTGTTTTGTATCCCAATGAGCAGGCTCAACCCACCACACAGAATTAGAAGCAGGATCGATAACCGACTCTAACGGCTTCTTCTCGCCATTGGGCATTGCAATATAAGGCGGTGATTTGTCGCCGTGTTTAGCTTTAATTGCTAGTTGAGCAAATCGTAGCTCGTCGACCCTAGGGTAGATGATCGTATGCGCAGAGAATGTGTTGTTTCCCAGATGCTCAAGCTTCAGCGAGTACTCTGACTCGTTAACACTTACTAAGGTTTGCTTATCATGCCATTTGGTTTCGATAAACTTGATAATGAATGGAACGTCCATGATTATGCCCAGTAGTTCACAACGCCATCATTTGCTTCGGCTGTCTTTACCAAACGCTCTACCGATTTGGTGCATGAAAACTCCGCCGCAATCTCTGTCTGATTATCCAAAAGGTATTCAAGGCGAGGTAAGAATACACGGCTAACAAGCTCAACTTTACTATAATCGCCCACTTGCTTATCGCCATCAAACGTGAATTTAGGCAACACCTTATGAACGATAAAGTTGTTAATAGCCAGAGGTTTATTGTCGTTTACATCGCTAAACAAACTTATGTAGTTAAGTCCCTGACGAATGGTACGCATGCCAAACTCCACTCCAAGCGGGTCGAAAACTTCTCGATTTAGGGTGGTGAACAGCTCACAGAATTCATCCGAACGTTCAAATTTCGGATAAGGCCTACGTTCGCCAAGCTCTGCAATATCGAACACAAGTGGCAAATTGACGTCATCAAGTCCGTAAGACTCGATCTCATCAAAAATTGCATTCCAGTCTGTCAATAAAGGACTCTTAAATTTCATCACATGTGCACGATCGAGAATTTTTGGTGATAGGTAATGGGTAGTCTCGTCGATGTTAATTGCACCAATGATCCTAACGTTTGCTGGAATCGTGATAGACGAAGGCGTGCCAAGAACACCTGCCAACATGCGTCTGATGTCACCATGGTATTTAATCAACGAATCTTTGTCGCTAAAGCCAAACGAGCGCTTCATTTCAGCGTTAATCTCTTCATCCTGCAGGAGCGCAACGAAGTCCACGATGCCATTTTTACTGAATTTTTCTTGTGCGTTAGAAATGACCGAAACAACCCCTTTTAGCTCTGCAAGAACATGGGCTGCTTCATCATCCGAATAAAGCTGAATCGTCGGTTGCTCGCTGCGCTCCTCTAGCTTGGACAGAAAATCGGCAAAGTAATATTCCACACGGGCAAGGTTCATTTCGTCTAAGCAGATAAAGTATGGGATATCTGGGTTTTGCTTAGCCTCGATTAATGCCTCAAGAAATGGCGTCGCCAGGTATTTCTTCTCTAGTGGGTTGTAATAGCCCAGCAAGTCCTCTGAACTGGTCCAGTTCGGTTTAACGGGGATGATTTTCGATACTCCACCAATCGCTTTAGCAAATGACTGAACTAGGTTCGTTTTGCCTGAACCCGAATCGCCCGCCAAAATGATAAGGTCATTGGTGCGAATTAGAGTAAGGAAATTCTCGATGATATGGCGCGGGTACAGAATGTCCCGTTCTTTCAAGTGTGCTTGAATGTAAGAAACTGCATTACTGTATTTAGAGTCAAGGGTTTGTGAAAAGGAGATATGTTTACCTTGCTGTGCTGCAGATGAACGATTGCCTACAAAAAAATCGAAATCTTCATCATCCAGAAACTCAAAGCTCTTAAGGAATAGAGCCTTACTCTCGACATAGGCTTTCAAGCGTTCAATTTTTTTTGACATCGTCTCTTCTACCTTCTTTTGCAACGCGATTTTGCGTAGCCATTCTGTATTTTTTTCTTCCAACTCTTGAGCTTTAACTCTTGCTTGGGAAAGAACATTATTATTTTTATTTAGGTCTTCTTGGATTTGCTGAAGCAGATCTTCATATGATGATATCTGCGCCTTTAATGAAGATTCTTCGCGCTCGAATTCTGCCTTTAGCGCACTGACTTCGCCGTCAATTCTTGATTGAACGTTCTGTAAATGCAGCTTATAAACAGCATCATCCAGTAAGATACTTTCATCGCCTTTGATGATGTCATTCGTCCTATATTCAGGAAGTTTGACAAGTCGACGAACTGAACTCACCACCACATTGCATTCGAATGGGTTTTCATGTTTTTTACGCTCGGATTGAGGCGCTAAAGCAAGCTCGCATGAGATAAAACTCTCATCTTCTATACCAAACAACTCTTCGACGCTTTTGAAAGAAACAAAAACACCTTTGACCATGGCCAAACGGACATTAATGGGGTATTCAATGTCCAGTCCCGTTTGGAGGGATTTTATATCTAGAAGAAGTGTTGGGAGCTTTCGGGCACCAGAGTTTGTTCGATTTTGAATCTTGCCCCAAACTGCCAGTTTTCCGCTAGTGGAACCCCAGCTCTCGCAAAGTCGTCGATAAAGCCCTTCATCAGAGAGTCCTTTAACTTCTTCAGGGTCATAAATAACTTGTTCTAAAGCCATGATTGAATCGCCACTGATAACCTAGATATATCTGATTCATTGATGATATTGGTTTTAATATTCCGTCGGTGACATCTTATCGCTCGAAGCATGCCGACGCTTACTGTTACATAGCATTTTGATGTAATCGAAAAGATCGCAGCGGCCTCCGGTAAGTGTCAAGGTAGTTGTCACCCCTTAGTTAATTTAAGCTGTCTGTTTTTCCCGCTCCGGATTCAAAGTCACAGGACCTTCCGGTTGCCAGTTTCTTGTCCTCCCTGACTCGCGTTCAGGATGCGATTTCTGCGCCCGACTGTACAGTTCATGACGTCGTTTCAGTAAGCCATAGTCTTCCACATGGCGCCGCTCTTACCAACCCGTAAATTTATCCGCAGGTATCTTCCAGCGTTCTGAACCCCCATGACGGCTACCGAGGCACATATTTCAGTGTCCGGAACAGCGACTCCGCATACTACCAGCAGCCGTGTGTTCACCGATTCAGTTATGCCTGAACTTAATCAGTGGCAGCAGCACTCGCGGGAGAGGGTTTGCTCCTTCGTCAGGCTGGATGCGATTCATAGTAAAATCCACGAAGATGGCCGGTATCAGAGTAAGGTTGCTTATACCCTACAGGTGCTGAATCTAGAAGGCAAAAAGAAGTTCCAAGCCTGTATCTATATAAAAGCGAAGGGGCGAACTTCTGGCTGTCGGTACTGAGCGATCTGCAAAATCGCGTAGTGGAGGATATTCTGATTGCATGAGTAGATGATGTATCTTGAGGATTACATCACCTGAAAAACAAAAAAGACCTAGCCAGTTTCCTGTCTAGGTCCTTGATAAATTGGTGTGTAGTGGGACGCTAAATTTGGCTATCTGAGTTTAGGTGATATGCTCACCTCAAAATTTCACAGGTGAACCAATGAGCAACGCATTTACTGCTGAATTTAAACGTGATGCTGTGGTCCATGCAAATCGGATTCGTTCCTACCTGATGGCAGCATTTAACTACGGCCTGAAAGCTGATAACGATCCGATGAATACCAGCGTCGGTTAGCATTTAGCGGTATTTAAATGGAAGATTTTCTGGCAACAACAGCCTCAAAATCAGCACCACTCAAATCAGGAGCTGCACACAGCATATCTCTGGCCAATGCACGTCGACGCTGCAGAAGGTCATCCAGAGTTTCTTCAAAAGTAATGATTTCAGAGTCCCTTACCGTCGGGTAATAGACATACACATCTTTAGTTTGCCCAATTCGGTACGCCCGGTCCGTTGCCTGATCTTCTTTGGCTGGATTCCAGCAGCGAGTGAAATGAATAACATGGTTGGCTTTCTGGACGTTAACGCCGAACCCGACAGCAACCGTAGAGAGAATAATCACCCCAAACCCAGGTTGAGATTGAAAATCATCAATCAGGCGCTGGCGGCTGTTTTGGTTTTGACTTTTAGTACTGGTATCACCGTTGATAATGACAGGGCGGAAACCAAACTTTTGATGGATAGCATGTTGAAGTTCGCGCTGTAAATCTCGAAGCTCCGTAAAAATAATGACCTTATCTTTCGTGGTGTGTTTTATTTCTGCGAGTATTTTCAGCAGCCAGTTAAGTTTGGGGGAGTTATCACGAAAACGTGGCTCCGGATTAACTACTGCAGGGTGTGCACAGATGAGTTTCAGTCGGTGTAACAAACCTAACATACCGGTTCCGGCCTGCTGCATCCCTTCGCTCAGTGCTTGCTGCTGTTGCCAGTTTGCAACAGACGAAAGGTAGAGCTGTTTTTGCACGCCAGACAACGTCAATTGCTTGCAGCTTTCCACTTCAATTTTCTGGGGTAAATCACGCGCAACTTCTTCTTTAGTGCGGCGTAAAGTCTGAGGTTCTATCAGCGCCCGCAGGCTTTCCAGCCGTTCCGTATCGCGGTCATTTTCGTTCTCAATGGGACGAACATAGTGTTTACCAAATTCATTTAGTGCCCCTAACAATCCTGGCTGGGCAAAGTCAAATAAGCTCCACAGGTCAACAAGTGTATTTTCGACTGGCGTTCCTGTGCATGCCACTTTAAACCGGGCATGTACCGCGTTGGCCGCATGTGTGATTAACGCAGCTGGGTTTTTTATTTTTTGTGCCTCGTCGCACACCATAATGGACCACGGCTGGCGTGCCAGAGAAAACTCCTGGTCGCGAAGCGTTTCGTAGGTCGTCAGGATGATTTTCGCCTCACCTTGCCAGCCGGGTTTAAGCAGGTTTTTGATCCCCTGAGATTGCAGATGAGCAGGTATAGCCTGTTTGGGATATTTTACCGCTTTAATGGTCTCACCATACAATTTCAATACCGGTATTCCTGCGGTATAGAAAAAATTGTCCAGTTCACGTTCCCAATTATCTAGAAGAGAGACAGGAGCAACAATGAGACTCGGTGGTTCTTGCGGGAATTTTTCAATGAACCATACCAGGAAGCTCAGAATTTGCAGCGTTTTCCCAAGCCCCATATCATCCGCCAGCAGGCAACCTGCTGTTTCCTCAGGTGAACGAAGGAAGAGTTGCTGGAGCCAGGCTACGCCTTCACTTTGATGGTCTTTGAGCCGGATATGATCTTTAAGGCTTAGAGGAATTTCAGGCTCGGCATGACGCGCATTGAGGAGTGAATTGCGGCGCTGTTTGATGTAGGCCGCTTCTTCAATATTCTGCTCAATTTTAAGTACAGCTCGGGCAGTTTTATCTGCAATATTAGCTTGAGATTCATTTGCAGTGCTTTGCTGTTTTTCCCAGTTCTTACTGAAGGTTTTAGCAGCATCTAACGGTAATTGGCTGTCATTCCATGGTGCGGTGATATGCGTTTCACCAGCGGCTTCTGCCTGATTAATTCTCTCCTGCAGTTCATCAAAATGGTGAAGATTTTCAGGTTGCCAGCCAGACAGTGTTTCGACTGAAAACGCGGAGAAATCGATGTCATCAGGAAGCCAGTTTTCGCTTTGCGCTTTGGTCAGCCAGGGAGAGGATATTTTTTCAAATTCACCAATGCCAATCACGCGATCACCATACTTCGCAATATCCAGCACATCGCTAAATTCTTTTCCTTCAATTTCTTGCTGCCAGCGAGTTAGCAGTCCCTGGCAATCGTGCCACTGCTGTTCAGTGAACTGACTTAATTCCAGCTCGTAACCTTGCCATGAACCGGCAGGCATCTGTGCAGCGACGCTAATACCGAGTTGCTGTATGAATTTATCCAGCTCCCAGGGTGCTGAGAACACAAAAGTGATTTCTGGCTGCGGAACAGGTGAAACAGGCTCAAGTACCAGCGTAACTTCTGCGATCTTACTTTCCGCATTTAGTTGCGGTATCAACCTAAAATGATGAAAGAAAATCCTGGCATCAAACAGTGCTTGTTCATGTTCTTCAGGGGCGATAACACTGGCGGCATCTTCACCCAGGAAGGTATAAGGATTGCGAACAAAGGAAAGCGCTTCACTTCCAGCCACTCGACGGCCTGGGATCGAGTGTATTGAATTTAAGACATCTTTCACTTCGGGAGGGATAATGACATGGCTGAGTTCGCCATTCTCGCCGGGGATACGATAGCTATCGTGAACCTGCGAGTTCTTGTCAAAACTGGCCAGCCAGTTAGCAGGCTGATCCTCGAAATGGGGCTCAATTTCGATAACCGCAGTATCGGCAATCGTTGCTTTACGCAATCGTAATGACAATGAAGTTGGTTTAACGACATGCGTTTTTTCTAAATAATCATCAAATTTTGCGGCAGCTTGTTTCGCACATTTGCGAATAGCGGCCCATCCCAGCTGGTTAGCGGTTTCGCCAGGAGTCTGATTTTGCTGTGCACTGAGTTGTTCTATTGCTTGTAAGAGTGCCCAGTTTTCCCGCGATAACAGGTGTTGCTGATTTTCATGGGTTAAAATGGCACCGATACGACTGAAACGGATTGGCTTGCGGGCTGGAAACGTAGCCCATTCAGCAATCCAGACGCGAAAATCGCTATCGCTTAACGCACCTCGTGAACTCAGGCTTGCGCGTAAAGGCAGTACGTCAGGTACACCGATGAGAGGCAGGCTGCTGGCATGTTCCTCATCCTCCAGCAGGCGATACAGTGCGTCCCAACTCAACAACCACCGGTCTGTAAGTGATATCAGATAGTCTTCTTCAGCCAGTTGTTCAAGCCAGGATGCCAGTGCCCAAAGCTGCGAATCATCAACCAGCGATAGCGGAAAGTTGAGTCCGTTTTCCTCAACTTGGTACTGATTCTTTAGGTGGCGTTCTATCTGCTGACGGTTTCCCGCCAGTTTACTTAACAGACGTTTCAGCATTATTTGATCCAGTAACGATGCGGTTCTTTAGCCACGGGCGCAAAGCCTAGCCGTAACAACTCTCTTTCTATGGTGTTGTCAGGTTCACTGAGTTGTACGGACAGTACGCCACCTTTTTGTCGATTATCGCTAACGATACATGACCTACCCTCAACGAGGTGCTGTATAGCCGTATCACGCAATGGGTTGATGATTTTGATGTCGGACATAGAGGTGGGAGAGGACGCTTTTGTATCGACAAACTTGACGGGTTCTTCTGCCATCCACCGAATGCCCAACTTGCGTAGCTCATCGTCGTATTTCAACATCCAGCCGGTTATCCGAACTTTGTTATATCCCTCAGCACGAGGTGCATGGGACAGCCTGAGCGCGCAGCGCCCCTGATCTTTTAGATGAATATTGATATCAAGCGTGCGTGTTTCAGGGTTAAATGGCGCGTGACCTATTCGATAGGCATACATCGCATTTCCTGTCCCAGAAAATTCGACGAACAGATAATCATTGATCTGCATAATCATGGCGTTATCAAAGCTACGTCCGCCTCGTAAATAGCTCAATCGTCCCTTATTCTCTTCGCGGAATTTCACAAAGTCACTACCATGATCTTGCCAGGCATCAGTTCCCATGACGATACGGGTAAATCCCATCTGATTGGCGAAACGTAGCCAATAAAAGAGTCTGGCTTGGTCAACATCGCCGTTTCCGCGTAACAGCTCGAAGAAATGCATCAGGTCTTGTTTAGCCAGCCAGCCGCGTACCATAGCTGCTACGGGTTCAGAAACGTACTGATGCCATTTATTCTGCTGGCTTTTCAGTTGCGGGTTATCCCAATACTCCAGCGCGGCCTGCTTCAAAGCTGAATGAGCCTGATCGCGATAGATAGAATGATAATAGCGAGTCAGAATTGCAGTGATGATGTCATCACGAAAACGTACCCACTGCGCAGCCAGACCTAACAACCAGCTAATTTTGTCCAGAAACTGGGGATCGTCGAGCGTGTCCAGTTGCGCTAAAAGCACCGTGAAAATACGTTTCCACAACCAACTGCTATCAGGGATTTGCGCGATTTTTTCTAATGATGAGAGTGAATTGCTCTCCCCCGCAAGTAACTGTCTGGAGATCACGCCTCCCGCCTGAGGAGTAAAAATATCGTAATAAAACTCAATGGTTTTCATCCACGATTTTTCTCGTCGTATAGCCGCTTTCACCACCAGGTAACCCTGAGCTATATGACTACGCAGTACGCACCAGTGTGGATTTGTCTCAGGTGATGGATTCTGGTAAGCAAAATAGCTTGAACAGAGTGCGGCCCAGTCTCGGCGTTTCAGGGTTTTAGTTTCAAGCCGCTTTTTAATTGCATTGTTTACTTCAGGGAAAAACGCATCATCCTCAAGCAGTATTGGCCGATCGGGATATGACGGATCATTATCGGCGAGTCCATAAAACACCATCCGCCACTCTCGCTCTGTTAGTTCTTGTGCAAGGCGAAGGCAACGCAGGGCCGCCAGCCGCATTTCTTGCGGCGGTGAAGGGATTTTGTCTGCCTTATCAAAACGCTTTTCCATATCGAGAGCAGCGGACGCCAGCGCGTAGAAATCATTATGCAGATAATGGTCATCCCGTTGTCCGGAAGAGAGTCTTGAGGCAATGCGTTGAGAAAGAGAACTTAGTGCAGGCGTCATAGTGGCATTACCAGCTGGCAAACTTCTTTATTAACCACCGAAGGGAAATCTAACTCATTGAGTCCATCGTGTTTATCCTTAAGCCCAAAGAACTGCATGCGCAACTCAACACGGCGGCTGGCTTCCTTGCTCTCTTTCGCGTTATTAAACGAAACGCCACCTGCCAGAAAAAGCTTACGAATCTGGATTTGCTGCTCTGTAGAAATGCTGTTCTGAAGAGGACTGCGACTATCGAGCAAACTGCACATAACCCACTCAGAGCGCTGAAGGGAAAGATGTAAGTTGTAAAGATACGAACCATCGGTATCGGTAAACCCTTCAATGACGATCTGCTTAAACCACTTCTTGCCTTCTTCACTTTCGGCTGCATCAAGCACCAGGGGGACGACATCCTGCAACGCTTTTTGTCCTTCAGCGTTAAGGAAAAACCGGTTGTGGTCGAAACGACCTGCCTCGCCGAAGCTGATACGGTTATCGTGGCAGTCAACCACGATGGTTTTGTTCACATTTCGGGCATGAAGCTCCAGGCGTTCACATAATCTGGCGATATCCTGTCCCCTGACTTTTTCCCCTTCCTCCGCACGCTGAATACGCTGTGTGACAGAACTCAATGACGCTACCATAACCACCAAAAATAATACCATCATGGCCGTCATCAAATCGGCATAGGAGATCCAGAAGGGTTTCTCAGCTTCATCGCTGCGGCGTTTTTTAACGCCAAATGCATGTCCAAA
Source organism: Franconibacter daqui (assembly GCF_014644275.1). NCBI lineage: Bacteria > Pseudomonadati > Pseudomonadota > Gammaproteobacteria > Enterobacterales > Enterobacteriaceae > Franconibacter > Franconibacter daqui. The sequence continues at coordinate 322,763 of NZ_BMKJ01000002.1, forward strand.
CATCAGCTGTCACCCCTTAGGCACGAACGCGTGACAGAACATCATCAAGCTCGCTGACGCTCTCTCCAATCTGTTCAACAGAACCCGCGAGCAGAGTAGAGGCCTTCGCCATTTCCACGTCCAGTTTGCCAAGCGTTTTATCAAGGCTGCGTAAAACACCTTCAGAGAAGTCTTCGAACCCTTTTCCGAGCACGCCACTGACATTTTCCATAAAAGCTTGTGCTTCACGGTTGTAGCCCTGAAGACGCTCACCATGTAGCTGAAGATCGGCGATGAATTTGTTGCGGGTGGTTTGTTCAGACTGCGTATTTGCGGCGAGCAGCTCCAGCATGGCAATGGATTTGCTAATGGCTTCCCGGTTGTTACGATAATCAGCCACAACGGAAGTAAGTTCGCTGGTGGCAAGGGAGAGTGATGAACCTGCTGATTGCGCTTTATTCAGCACGTCAGCGGTAAGGTGGTTTGCTTCCGACACGCGATCACCTGCATGTTCAAAGCGTTCGGCAGCCAGACGCATTTTGTCTGCGCCGTTTTGCATATCCTGAATTTGTCGGTTGGTTTGTTCTGCGAGTAAGCGAAGTGTTTCTGTCGTTCCCTGATGCTGGCTGGCAACAGTGTCGATCAGTTGTTTGATCTGATCGTCTACCTCACTCATCACACGCTGTGTCTGTTCATGCAGTGACTGCTGATTGGCTTGCTGAGTCGCTGAAATCTGTTGCTGACCCTTATCAATCTGCCCAAACAGGCTACCCAGTTGTCCACTAAGCGACTCGACAGAGGCTGCCATTTTTTCCATTGTGGCGCTTTGCCCCTGCTGCACTGAATTCTGAATGGCTTCAATAAAGGCGGTCATATGTTCTGCCTGGGCTTTTTCTCGCGCCTCGCTATCAGCGAACATTTTTTCCAGTTGGCGAGCCATTCGCTCACCGGCACCTTCACCTTCCGCGCCAATTTTAGCCACCGAGGCCTGAAGGCTAGTGAGCATGTCATTCAGGCCAGCCTGCATAGCTTGCTGGCCAGATTTCATCTCTGATAACAGTTGCTCGATGAGCTGCGCGCTGCCCTGGCGGGAATCATCGCTCACCTGACGCATGTCCTGTAATAACGTGGCGAAACCGGTTTGCATTGTTTGAATAGCGCCAACAGTCTGCCCCATCATGTCATTCAGATTTGTAAACTGCTGTCCAAAGGTGGTATCAAGTTTCGCCATAAATGCGGTCAGCACATCCTGCAGCATATTCTGCACCATGCCGCTTTGATCGCCGCTGGCGGTCTGAACTGCACCCGCGATTTTTTCCAGCGGTGACTTCAGACTATTTTCAATTGCACCACTCACCTGGTCGGCAAACTGTGCACCCGATTCGCGATAGGTGTTACTTAATGTATTCGCCAGTCGTTCATTTTCAATTTTCTGGCTTTCGGCCAGACCCAGCAACATATCGCGTAAATCGGTAACCAGACTCTCTTTCAATTGGCGTGCCTGAGTTGCGCTTTCACTACTGGATTTCACCAGCGAGGCAAGGTACTCCTCGCCAACACCGCTGTCATAGAGAGAATCCAGGGCCGCAGTGAATTTTTCCAGATACTTGTAGCATTTAGCGATGGATAGCTTTTCCAGCCAGGTGACCAGAATGGAAGCAAAAATAGCAAATGCCGAACCCAGAAAGGCATATAGCACATCGTGCAGCAGATTATTGACGCTGCTGGTGACCTGCTCAGGTGTAGTGGGATCGAAATGGTTGAGCCCAATCATTAGTCCGTAAAAGGTGCCGATAATTCCCACACCTGTCAGAATACCGGGCAGATGTTTAAAGAACTCAGTGTTTAGCGGAATATCAACCAGTTGTTGTTCTGAGAAAAAACTTGCGCTTGGTGCTGTAGCGCGAACTCGAACAATTTTTTCTTCTCCGTTCTCAAGTTCACGCTGTGGGTGCAATGATTCTTCGAACTCGTTCCACGCATGCCTGAGTTCAGGCCGCTGAAACAGGCTTTGCAGATGAGCTATCTGAACCTCTGGCTCGCTTTTTTCAATGCTGTTGATTAATCGTGTGTATTTTTTCAGGCCACTAACAATTCTGATAGCTCTGACTAAATAAAAGAAAATAAAACATATGACGGCAAAGGTAACGAGGCCGATGACTGTGACAGGTACCTTATGGGGTTCCACAGATGTAAGTGTCACTAAAAGGGAATTAAGCCAGGACATTGTTTTACCCGTTAAAATATTATCCATAATAAGAATAACTATCAGCAATTAAATCAATAATTAGTTGATTTATATGCAGTAGTTTTTAGTGTGTCTCTAGGCTAACCCTGAACAGCTCCCGTCGTTCAAAAGATGAACGGTATAAGAGGAATAAGCAGGCGAGACGATGAGCTAGTTTCCTATTTTTTACCCTGCAAAAGCAAACTTCTTCATGCTGTGTCGTTTGTAATCGCTCACGTTCCGGGTATCATTTTGCGAACTGCATTCCACATCTGTATTTGTAATAAGCGTGACTGCTTTTCGCTACGATCTACCCCGAGGATTTCATGAACAACCCTGAACGACAGTTTCTTACTGAGCTGGATAACAAATTCTGGAAGGCGGCCGACAAGCTGCGCGCCAACATGGATGCCGCCAACTACAAGCATGTGGTAAACCAGGCGGTTTGGTGGTGGATTACATCGGTATCGCCAATGAACTAAAACAGGCATTGAAAACCTATACCGATTCCAAAGGCAAGGGACAGACGACTGTCGATGCCCGTGAAGCTTTCGCTATTCTGCTGGAAAAGCTGGATGTAATTCATGGGATGTTTGCTAAAACACCCACCGCTGCCGGGTTTGATTACACCGGTTTTGCAGAGATGCCCCAACGATTTTTACTCAAAGCCGCTGATTATGTGCTGGGTCTCGATGACGGTAAAAAGCGCTTCTTTGATGTTGTGCTGGCAATGAACAAAGCATGGTCACTATGCAGCACACTGGATGAAGCTCAATCTCTACAGAAAGAGATAGCATTTTTGTCTGCGGTGAAAGTGGCAATAATCAAGCTGACAACAACCGATAAGAAATTCAGTCAGTCAGAGAAAAATACGCTACTCGGTAAAATCCTCGATAACGCTATTGTTGCGAACGGGGTGGATGATGTTTTTGCACTGGCAGGTCTGGAAAAACCAAATATCGGATTGTTGTCAGACGAGTTTCTGGAAGAAGTGCGCGAAATGCCGCAGCGCAATCTGGCAGTGGAACTGTTGGAGAAACTGCTAAATGACGGCATTCATGCCCGTACCAAAAACAACGTGGTGCAGGAAAAGAAATACTCAGATCGCCTGAAAGCCGTGCTGCTCAAATACAATAACCGCGCCATTGAAACTGCCCAGGTCATTGAAGAACTGATCCAGATGGCAAAAGAGTTTCAGGAAGCAATGGCGCGTGATGAGTCGCTGGGGCTAAACCCGGACGAAATCGCCTTCTACGATGCACTGGCGGAAAACGAGAGCGCAGTGCGAGAACTGGGTGATGATGTTCTTAAGAAACTGGCTATCGAGGTCACGTTGAAACTTCGTAAATCAACGACCGTTGACTGGCAGGTTCGGGAAAGCGTACGGGCGAGATTACGGATTCTGGTACGTCAGACGCTGCGTAAGTACAAGTATCCGCCTGACAAAACACCCTATGCCGTTGAACTGATACTGAAACAGGCTGAAATGGTATCCAACAGTTGGACTGTTTGATGTGCAGTCCTTTTATTTTTAACGGTCACTGTTTTCACAAAAGGCGAAAAGTGAAAAAAATAGCATATACAATGACTTAGTGGTGATGATCACTTTTTAACTCAATCTAAAAGTGATCATACGAAAATGTCTTGGCTATATGATCACTTTCGGAGTGCTTGATGCGTATTCGGCCGCATATGTATACATTTGGCAGGGCGATTAGATCGCATTAAAGTTTAAGCTTCATGGCATCCTGTGGCTGGTCATTGGATCAGCCATTTTTTTGTCTGAAGTTTGTGCCGCTTCAGCTGCGTAAGCAATTCTATAAACGTGCTGGCCCATTAGCTCTAAGCTAATCGATATTTCCATCCTCAATTTCTTTATCGTCTCTATACCTAAGGTTCCAGTGTTGAGGTTCATCAAATTTGCAGTTAACCCGTGTTAGCGTTTCTGGATTAAAAACCAATCGAGATAGTTCATATTCATGCTGTAAGCGAATCCAATTTCCAGGTGTGCCACCGAGCACATAGCTTAACCGGAACGCCAGCTCTGTTGTGATACGTGTATATCCAGTTACTATATAATGGCACGTAGACAAGGGCATTTGCATCGCTTTTGCAAACTTTGTCAAACTAACACTCCTGAAAGCAAGAATGGCCTGAATTCTTTCTGCAGGAATCAAACTATCAAGATTTTCATAAGTCAGTATTGTTTTATTTATGGAGCGCAGAGCTTTCCGCCTGGCTTGCCTTGCTCTTTCATAACTGTGATTGTATGGCATTAATCTAACCTTATCGCTTTTCAGATTGCGGGAGTGCGCTCTAAGTAAAAGTGTTTTTATGAGATTATCAGTGGCCTGTGATTTTATTCTGATCGAGTATACTTTGCTGAGGGTAAATCAATATCTTTTATTTATGCCTGTATCACTTAATCAATAATTGGTAGTAGTTGAGTTAATGACTTTTTTTGCTTTTTTTGATCTCCTGAAATTCGTCGATTTCCATGCCTTTTGGTATAAATGTTAAAACGCTTTTTGGTCGTATTCTTAGCCAGGTAGCTCAACCGATAGATAATCTGTCCGAACAGTTTGTTATTACCAAGCTGCCAAAGATAATAGCAGTTTGCTGGCAGACTGAATGTTCCCCCTGAAACTTCATGCCAGCACATTGCCATTAATTTATTTAGCTTTCCAGGATGATTAACTTTTTGCCCATTCGCTAGCAATACGCAATGATAGTGCTGGCATGGACTGTGGCCATGCTCACGTACCCATATCAGATGAAACCAGGTTTTGGCGTAATTGTTATACAAGATTTTAGTTAGCATCTTACTAAAATTGCTCAGGATAACGTTTGTTTCGCTATGCTCTTTGACATGCAGGTCGAAACGAACCACCAGCACTTTAGTTGAAAGACTAAACATTTCCAGCACTGTATCCAGAATACTTCGCATAATTTTTGGCTCAGGACGGATCATGCATTGTGACCATTCATATACCGGCAATGCATAATTCTGATACAAAAAATAACCGAGCTTTTTCCGTGATACCTGAAAGGTTTCTACTGAGTTGCTACTAGCCATATATTATAAATAATCCTGAGTGCAGGTTAGCTTTGGCTTCTGACGTTACACGGTCTGACGACTTATTGTCTTGTCGAAAATAATGAAATATTGGTTCATCGTCAGGGTGAGCGAAATCGACAGGATATATACCTGCCGAGTTACCTTAATTTATTCGCCCTCTTACTAATACTTAATACATATCATTAATTCTGGAGGCCATCCCACAACCTTTTTCCCTACTTTAAGCGGTGGGGGGAAATCACCCTTTCGGATCCAGCGATCAAGTGTTGAGCGGCTAATTCTAAGGTGGTGGCATACATCACATTTACCATGATATCGAATGAGCGATACTGGTGTTAGATCTGTGCGGGTAGGAATAGGCATCTTTCACTATCCCTTAACGCTGGTTGCACCAGAGCAATAAATCCGATAGTAACCAAGCGCAACTACTGTTGCCTAGCTTTTTACGTGGGGGAAATTGGCCATCTCTTTCCAGCTTCCATGCCTGAGAGCGAGAGATTGCTGTAATTTTATAGCGTTCACTTTCCCTGACTAAGCGATCAGTTTCAATACCGTAAAAAGAGAGAATTTCTTGTTTCGTATGATTGTTGATGTTCATGCCCATCCTCCGTAGGATTTAGTTGGTGATGAGCATTTTGAAGTGCTTCTGATTATGCCGGTACGTACCCAGGGGCTGGGTAAAACTTTTCTGCTTTAGATTTAATCAGCTCATATCCTTTTTTGACTTGTTTCCGAATTTCCCGCGTTATGAGTTCTAAAAAAGGCATATGTATTTTTTTATCACGAGCACCGAAAGTGTTTTCGTTGCCATAGATTTCCACGTGCGCTCTCACTTCGGAGGCAAAATCGTCATGTATCTCATATGCAACCTCTGAAGCAGATAGCTTAAATTCTAATGGTTGTCGATATAGAACTTCGCGAACCAGACGACAGATTAAGCTTAAGCGAAATCTTGCACGATTTTTCGAGGCAAGCCCGCCGGTTCTCCCTGCATCAACAAAAGATTGAAAAAAGTCGTTCTCGTTTTTGTAGGATTTGTGGCGACTATTCTTAACCGAAGAACGATGATGCTCATCAGGGCCTAGACCAGCCCCAATGCGAAAATTACGATCGCAATGAGTTGGTCCCAGAAGGGAAGAGCCGTCAACCATGAACATTGAGTTTATATCCATTCGATTTTCTCGTTTTTTAGCTAAAAGAAACAAAAAGAATTTGGCTCAGAAGCAGGCAGAGTCTGATTGGTACAGATAATGATGCTGAAACGTTACCTGACCCATTACCTGACCCAATTTGCGCCCAAAGAAAAAGGAGTCAGACGATTTTTCATCTAACTCCTTGTTTTGTCTGGTGGCCCCTGCTGGACTTGAACCAGCGACCAAGCGATTATGAGTCGCCTGCTCTAACCACTGAGCTAAGGGGCCGTGGCGCTGGATTATAAAGGAAGTGGCGGTGCCAATCCAGCCTAAGCGGTAACGGGTGCTGTTTTTCTAAGCAACCTGTTTGCCAGGCCTTATACTTTAGGAATCCGTAAGTTATCAGGGCAAGAATATGATTACCGATATTATCGCGCCGGGGCTGCGCGTGGTTTTTTGTGGAATTAACCCCGGCAAGTCGTCGGCGCACACCGGGTATCACTTCGCCCATCCGGGCAACCGCTTCTGGAAGGTTATCCATCAGGCCGGGTTTACCGAACGGCAACTCAAGCCTGAAGAAGAGCACGAGCTGCTGGATACCCGCTGTGGCATCACCATGCTGGTTGAGCGCCCCACGGTGCAGGCGAGCGAGGTGGAAAAGCAGGAGTTGCACGAAGGCGGGCGTTTGCTTGTAAAAAAGATTGAGCAGTACCAGCCGCAGGCGCTGGCGGTGCTGGGCAAGAAAGCGTTTGAGCAGGCGTTCAGCCAGCGCGGCGTGAAGTGGGGAAAGCAGAATATAACGATTGGTGAAACGCAAGTATGGGTGCTGCCGAATCCTAGCGGGTTAAACCGCGCTTCGCTGGAAAAACTGGTGGAGTCTTATCGCGAGCTGGACGAAGCGCTGGCCATGCGCGGACGGTAGGAGAGGGCGCAGGCGCTACGCTTTTTGTTCTGCTAAACCCTATCCCCTCGCCCCGACCTTCTCCCCAAAGGGAAGAGAGGGAAAAGCCTCAGGAAAGGTTGTGTTGTGACGGCAGGCGTCGCTTCGCTGCCCCCTGCGACGTGAACACCGTATGAAGCAGGCGTCGCGGGTAGCGCTTCGCTGACTGGTTCTGCAGAGGTGAGCGATAACCGCCGCGCATTCCTTAAAAAAACCGCCTGCTGAGAGGCGGTTTTTTATGTTAGTCAGCGAGGCTGGCTGTGGCCTGGTCGACCAGCATCTGGCCGAGTGACGCTTCAATCTTGTAGCACAGCGTCTGCATGCGAGACTGGTAAGCGCTCATCACGATGTCGTTGATGCGCGGGTTCAAATCTTCTTTTACTGAGAGAAACTTGCTGGTTTTCGCAGTCAGTGTCGCCATCTCGCTCGCGTAGCGGTTGTAGGTGCGCGGCCCGTAGGCCCGCAGGGCTTCAAGCTCCTTGCGGCAGGTCTCCTGCGCCATCAGGCCATTATTATCCGGCTCGGTGCGGGCAGGCGGCGCTGGCGGCTGCGGCGCGATAGCGGCAGGCTGAGCAGGCGCGGGCGTAACCAGAGAAGTGGGTTTCTGAGATTTATTTACGCAGCCTGCCAGAACGACGCATAGCGTCACAAGCATCATTTTTTTCATTCGTATGGGGTCCCTTGCTGTGTCAAAAAACACACGAAGCCGGTTCGATTGGCTCAAACAGAGGGAAGTTACATGATGAAAGATAATTCTGACAAATGAATTTTGCTTAACTAACCGGCGCGCTCACAAAAACAAAGCGGCCCGGTAAAGCGTGATTTTACAGCGGGATATCGGTCGCGCAGAAAAACGGCAATAAAAAAGCCCTCGCGAGGAGGGCTTAGTCAGAAAGCGACGATTAATCGTCAAGGAAGCTGCGCAGCACTTCAGAGCGGCTCGGGTGACGCAGCTTACGCAGCGCCTTCGCTTCGATCTGACGGATACGTTCGCGGGTAACGTCGAACTGTTTACCCACTTCTTCCAGCGTATGGTCGGTGTTCATGTCGATACCGAAACGCATACGCAGCACCTTCGCTTCGCGCGCGGTCAGGCCTGCCAGCACGTCGTGCGTGGCGGCGCGCAGGCTTTCCGTGGTCGCGGAGTCCAGCGGCAGCTCGAGGGTGGTATCCTCGATAAAATCGCCCAGATGCGAATCTTCATCGTCGCCAATCGGCGTTTCCATGGAGATTGGCTCTTTGGCGATTTTCAGCACCTTGCGGATTTTATCTTCCGGCATCAGCATGCGCTCGGCCAGCTCTTCCGGCGTCGGCTCGCGGCCCATCTCCTGCAGCATCTGGCGCGAAATACGGTTGAGCTTGTTGATGGTCTCAATCATATGCACCGGAATACGGATGGTACGTGCCTGGTCGGCGATAGAACGGGTGATAGCCTGACGGATCCACCAGGTGGCGTAAGTGGAGAACTTATAGCCACGGCGATATTCAAACTTATCCACCGCTTTCATCAGGCCGATGTTGCCTTCCTGAATCAGGTCGAGGAACTGCAGACCGCGGTTGGTGTATTTCTTGGCGATAGAAATCACCAGACGCAGGTTCGCTTCCACCATCTCTTTCTTCGCACGGCGGGCTTTCGCTTCGCCGATAGACATGCGACGGTTGATGTCTTTCACCTGCTCGATGGTCAGGCCGGTCTCTTCTTCAATCTGCTGCAGCTTTTGCAGGCTGCGATGCACATCTTCCGTTACTTCATGGAGCTTCTCAGACCATGGTTTGTTCATGGCGATAGCGGCGTTGAACCAGGTTTCGCTGGTCTCGTTGCCGGTGAAGAGCGTGATGAAGTTCTTCTTCGGCATTTTGCACTGCTCAACGCACAGCTTCATGATGATGCGTTCCTGGGTACGCACGCGGTCCATCATGGCGCGCATATTATTCACCAGGTAATCGAACTGCTTCGGCACCAGACGGAACTGCTTGAACACTTCAGACAGCTTCAGGATCTCTTCCTGAGCGGCGGCATTGCTGCGGCCCTTGGCTTTAATGGTGTCGCGGGTGACCTCGTACTGGGTGCGCAGCTCTACAAACTTCTCGCGCGCCAGTTCCGGGTCGATGCTGTTGTCGTCATCACTGCTGTCGTCGTCAGACTCTTCGTCTTCATCCTCGTCGTCGTCCATCTCTTCCTGAGAGAGTTCAGAGCCAACGTGGGTGGCGGTCGGCGCCATGTCTTCTTCCGCGTTCGGATCGACAAAGCCGGTGATGAGGTCGGACAGGCGCGCTTCGCCTGCTTCTACGCGATCGTACTGCTCCAGCAGATAGGTGATCGCTTCCGGGTATTCTGCAACAGAGCACTGTACCTGGTTGATACCGTCTTCGATGCGTTTAGCGATGTCGATTTCGCCTTCACGCGTCAAAAGTTCAACGGTACCCATTTCGCGCATGTACATGCGCACCGGGTCGGTGGTACGCCCGATTTCAGATTCCACGCTGGAAAGCACCTGCGCGGCGGCTTCGGCAGCATCTTCGTCCGCTGTGTTTTCCGCCAGCATCAGATCGTCGGCGTCCGGGGCCTCTTCCATTACCTGGATGCCCATGTCGTTGATCATCTGAATGATGTCTTCGATCTGGTCGGAGTCGACAATATCTTCCGGCAGATGGTCATTGACCTCAGCATAGGTCAGATAGCCTTGCTCCTTACCACGAGTGACAAGAAGCTTCAGCTGTGACTGCGGGTTTTGCTCCATAAGACGGTATCCACACTTATTTCATGAGGGTTGGTGTCGGTAGGCGTTGCCGCCAACAATAGCATTGCGGGCTAATTTCTTTTGTTGCCGCTGCCCGGCATGCGGCTTTCGGGGGTGTCCCGATATATAATCGGCAATTAAGCCGCAGAAAATTATTTTTTAGCGCGTGCTTCAGTTATCACGCGAACTTCTTCACGCTCCGCCGGCGTTAACCCATGGGTACGCGAGCGGGCGATCAATTCCGTTAATCGCAACTCCAGCGCTGAATCGAAAAGATGGTCCAGCGAGTCCGTGAACGTTTTTTCTGCAATGTCCTTATCTGCTATATCGTCCCATGTTGCGAGTTTTTCAAGGGTAGCGGCCTCTTTTGTGCCGCGATAATGCTCAAGCAACTGTCCGGTGGTCAGACCAGGTTGAGAAAGACACGTATTTACCAGCTCGGCGAAAAGCGCGAGGCCGGGTAATTTGCTCTCATCAAGCCCGGCGAGCGACGGCACCAGCGGCGCCAGCTCGGGGTTCTGCACCAGTAACCCTATCAGTATACGCATGGTTGTGCGTTTTAGCGTTGGCGCCGGGCGCGATTGGGCATTATCCGATTGTTTGGGCATCAGCCGCTCAAGCTGGCTGTCATCCAGAATGCCGAGCTTGTTGCCAAGCTCCTGGCGCAGATAAATACGCAACGTTTCGCCTGGCACCTGGCTGATTAACGGCAGCGCCAGCGTGCTGAGCTGCGCGCGGCCGTCCGGCGAGCTTAAGTCTACCTGCGGCAGCAGGCTGTTGAACAGGAAAGTGGAAAGCGGCTGCGCCTGTTCCATTCGTTGTTCAAACGCCGCTTTGCCCTCTTTGCGCACCAGCGTATCCGGGTCTTCGCCCTCGGGCAGAAACATAAAGCGTAGCTGACGGCCGTCGGTCATGTACGGCAGGGCGGTTTCCAGCGCGCGCCAGGCTGCGCTGCGGCCCGCGCGGTCGCCGTCGTAACAGCAGATGACGGTATTGGTCACCCGGAAGAGCATCTGGATATGCTCCGCGGTCGTCGACGTGCCGAGCGAAGCTACCGCATAGTTAATGCCATACTGGCCCAGCGCGACAACGTCCATATACCCTTCCACCACCAGCAGGCGGGGCGGGTTCTGATTGCTTTGCTGCGCTTCATAAAGGCCATACAGCTGGCGGCCTTTGTGGAAAATCTCGGTTTCCGGAGAGTTCAGATACTTCGGCAGGGCATCGCCCATTACGCGGCCGCCAAAGCCAATCACGCGGCCTCGTTTGTCGCGAATGGGGAACATCACCCGCTCGCGGAAACGGTCGTAGCTGCGGCCCTGGTCGTTGGTCACCAGCATGCCCGCATCGATTAACGATTTGCGGTTTTCGCTGTTGCCGCCGAAGCGCTTAAGCACGTTATCCCAGCCCGGCGGCGCGTAGCCGATGGCGAAATGGCGGATCACCTCTTCGCTCAACCCACGCTTTTGCAGATACTGCCTTGCCGGTTCGGCGCCCGGTTGCGCCAGCGCTTGCTGATAAAACGCGTTCAGGCCGTCGAGCAGCTCGTACAGCGTCTGACGCTGATGGCGTTCGATCTGGCTTGGGCCGTTGCCTGCTTCGTAAGGCACTTCGAGGTTGTGCATGGCCGCCAGTTCTTCGACGGTTTCCACGAACTCGAGCTTGTCGTAGTTCATCAGAAAGTCGATGGCGTTGCCGTGCGCGCCACAGCCGAAGCAGTGATAAAACTGTTTTTCACCGTTTACGGTGAAAGAGGGGGTTTTCTCGTTATGGAAAGGACAGCACGCATGGTAGTTCTTGCCCTGTTTTTTGAGCTTCACGCGCGCATCAATCAGGTCGACAATATCGGTGCGAGCCAACAGGTCATTGATAAAGACACGTGGGATTCGTCCAGCCATAAGCCCCGTTTTTTATCAGTCCATAAACGAAAATAAGCCGCGCATTCCTTTCGGAAGCACGGCCTCTACAACTACTACTCGGTCTGTCGCTGAGGGGAGCGCCCCCTCAGGGAATTAGTACAGACGAGTACGGCGTGCGTTTTCGCGAGCCAGTTTCTTCGCGTGACGTTTCACTGCGGAAGCTTTGGCGCGTTTACGTTCGGTAGTCGGTTTTTCATAGAACTCACGACGACGAACTTCCGCCAGAACACCTGCTTTCTCGCAGGAACGCTTGAAGCGACGCAGTGCTACGTCGAACGGCTCGTTTTCACGTACTTTAATTACCGGCATGTGCCTCTCACCTTTGATTAATTCGGTTTGCTGCTGGCATCAAAACGCCAGCTTATTTCAAAATGGTGCGGAATTTTACTGCAATTGCTGCTGCTTTGTAAAGCATCAGCAGCGGCAAAACCTGCTTTTTGTGCAGACGCTTCCAGGGGGCAAGATTATACATGAAGCGCCCGCCTGGGTTGAGCAAAGTTTTACATCGCAGGCGTACCGTCATACACTGCGCGCCATGCGAAAGAGGTAAAAAAAGCCATGCGTGTACTGGGTATTGAGACATCCTGTGATGAAACCGGCATCGCCATTTATGACGATGAGAAAGGGCTGTTAGCCAACCAATTGTATAGTCAGGTGAAACTGCACGCTGACTACGGCGGCGTGGTGCCGGAGCTCGCCTCGCGCGACCACGTGCGCAAAACCGTGCCGTTGATTCAGGCGGCGCTGAAAGAGGCGAATCTCGCCGCGCAGGAGATAGACGCGGTGGCCTATACCGCAGGCCCGGGGCTTGTCGGCGCGTTGCTGGTCGGCGCCACCGTCGGCCGCGCGCTGGCGTTCGCCTGGGATGTGCCGGCGATTCCGGTGCACCATATGGAAGGGCACCTGCTGGCCCCGATGCTGGAAGATAACCCGCCGGAATTCCCCTTTGTGGCGCTGCTGGTTTCCGGCGGCCATACCCAGTTGATTAGCGTAACCGGCATTGGCGAATATGAACTGCTCGGCGAATCTATTGATGACGCCGCAGGCGAAGCATTCGACAAAACCGCCAAGCTGCTGGGGCTGGATTACCCTGGCGGCCCGATGCTGTCAAAACTGGCGGCGCAGGGCGTGGCGGGGCGTTTTACCTTCCCGCGTCCGATGACCGACCGCCCGGGGCTTGATTTTAGTTTCTCCGGCCTGAAAACCTTTGCCGCCAATACCATTCGCGATAACGGCAATGACGACCAGACCCGTGCTGATATCTCCCGCGCTTTCGAAGACGCCGTGGTAGACACGCTGATGATCAAATGCCGTCGCGCGCTCGATCAAACCGGCTTTAAACGTCTGGTCATGGCAGGCGGCGTAAGCGCTAACCGCACGCTGCGCGCACGCCTGGCTGAGATGATGGAGAAGCGTAAAGGCGAAGTCTTCTATGCGCGTCCTGAATTCTGCACCGACAACGGCGCGATGATAGCCTACGCCGGTATGGTGCGTCTGAAGGCGGGCGGGGCGGCGGGCCTGGGCGTGACCGTGCGCCCGCGCTGGCCGCTGGCTGAGCTGCCGCCAGCGCAGTAAACCGCTGCGAGCCAATAAAAAAGGAGTGAATCATCACTCCTTTTTTTGTGCCTTCAGCGCGCGCTTTTTGCGAAGCTTTTCCCAGATGCGGGTTTCCTGACCGCGCCAGAGACGCTGGATATTATCGTGATGGCGCAGAAGAATCAGGCAGGAGAGCATGGAAACCGGGAAGGTGAACTGCGGCTTGAACCACCAGACGTAAAAAGGCGCCACCAGCGCGCTGATTATCGCGCCGAGCGACGAATAGCCGCTTAAAAGCACTGTCAGCAGCCAGGTGCCCGCCATCACGCCGGTTAAGTCCCAGCCAATCGGCGCAATAGCGCCAAAGGCGGTGGCGACCCCTTTGCCGCCGCGAAAATGAAAGAAAACCGGCCAGATGTGGCCAAGGCAGGCGGCAATGGCGATTAGCCCTAGCCAGAACGGCGTTACGCCCAGCGCATAAGCGCCCCAGACTGGCAGCATCCCTTTCAGGACGTCGAAAATCAGTACCGCTGCGGCTGCTCCCTTACCACCAATTCGCAAAACGTTGGTCGCTCCGGGATTGCCGGATCCACTGTCGCGAGGGTCCGGCAGACCCGCGATGCGGCAGACCAGAATGGCGCTGGAAATTGAGCCGCAAAGATACGCGAGGAGGATCATTCCAGGCGCGATTGCACTCATGACGCTGTTCCGTTGTGAAAATGTCGTTTTATTTGCTGCATCTGTGGATAATACGCATATTTCGCCGGAAGTGGTATCCGGCTGACCCAAAAACAGGCAGGGCGTGATGGATATTGTATTTATAGAGCAGCTTTCGGTAATTACCACTATTGGCGTGTATGACTGGGAACAGACTATTCAACAAAAGCTGGTGTTCGATATCGAAATCGCCTGGGATAACCGGGCGGCGGCGGGCAGCGACGATGTTAACGACTGCCTGAGCTATGCCGACGTGACGGAAGCAATTTTGAATCACGTGGAAAATGGCCGCTTTGCGCTGGTCGAGCGCGTGGCTGAAGAGGTGGCGCAGCTTATCCTTACGCGCTTCGGCGCGCCCTGGGTACGTCTTAAAGTCAGCAAGCCCGGCGCGGTGGCGCAGGCGGTTAACGTCGGCGTAATTATTGAGCGTGGCAATAATCCGAAATAAATCATTTAGTTTAATAATGATTAAACCAAACGCGGGCATACCGGTCTTACAGCAGGACCTTTCGCGGTTGTCGTGATACGCCAGCCGTTTTTTTATGTCATTTTTTTGGGGTACGAGGGTAAGTTAATGAGTGATATGCATTCGCTGCTCGTGGCGGCGATACTGGGCGTGGTAGAGGGATTAACGGAGTTTCTGCCGGTCTCCAGCACCGGTCATATGATTATTGTCGGCCACCTGTTGGGCTTTGAAGGCGAAACGGCGAAAACCTTTGAGGTGGTTATCCAGCTCGGTTCCATTCTGGCTGTGGTGGTGATGTTCTGGCGCCGCCTGTTTGGGCTCATCGGCATTCATTTCGGCCACCCTGTGCACGAAGGCGCTGGCAAAGGCCGTCTCTCTTTGATTCACATTCTGCTCGGCATGGTGCCCGCCGTCGTGCTGGGGCTGGTGTTCCACGACGCCATTAAGTCGCTGTTTAACCCGATAAACGTTATGTATGCGCTGGTCGTGGGCGGTCTGCTGCTGATTGCCGCCGAATGCCTGAAGCCAAAAGAGCCGCGCGCGCTCGGCATCGACGACATGACTTACCGTCAGGCGTTTATGATTGGCTGCTTCCAGTGTCTGGCGTTGTGGCCGGGCTTCTCCCGTTCGGGGGCGACCATTTCCGGCGGCATGCTGATGGGCGTGAGCCGTTATGCGGCTTCCGAGTTCTCGTTCCTGCTGGCGGTGCCGATGATGATGGGCGCCACCGCGCTTGACCTCTACAAGAGCATCGGCTTTCTGACGATGCACGATCTGCCGATGTTCGCGGTGGGCTTCATTACTGCGTTTATCGTGGCGCTGATAGCGATCAAAACTTTCCTGCATATCATCAAGCGCATCTCGTTTATTCCGTTCGCCATCTACCGTTTTATCGTGGCGGGCGCGGTTTACCTCGTCTTTATGTAAGGCGTCAGCCCTCAGCCTGCGGCTGGGGGCAACGTTCCGCTTTCCAGTTCGCCACGGCGCGAATGCGCCGTTTGGTTAATTCTTCGCGAATCTCCGCGCCAGTAAAGCCTGCGGCCACTACCTCTTTTGACGAAACGCTTTTCGCCACTTCCCAGGCTTCGCGCAGCAAACGCCCCTGCGGGTAATCGTTCGCTTCAAAGCCGGTGCGCCCGCGCACGTCCGCTTCGCTGGTAATGGCGATTTGCTCCACGCGCTGCGGCTTGCGCCAGGCGTCGATGGCGTCGAAAAGGTTTACGATGGTGCGCGGCTTAAGCATAGGGAAGGTATGGATAAGGTCATGGAACTCTGCCACCAGCTTTGCGAGATCGCGAATTTCATTCGGCACGCGCAGTCGCTGGCAGACCCGCTCCACAAGCCGTACGCCCGCCGGGCCGTGGCCGTGATGGCGCGGCCAGAGGTGTTTCGGCGTCAGCCCTTTGCCGAGATCATGCAAAAGCGCGGCGAAACGCACGTCTACCGCCGGGCTTAGCATCGCCGCCATCGAGAGCGTCATCAAGGTGTGAATGCCGGTGTCGATCTCCGGGTGCCATTTCTCTGGCGCAGGGACGCCAAACAGCGCGTCCAGCTCCGGGAACAGCACTTTCAGCGCGTCGCATTCGCGAAGCACCATGAAGAAGACCTGCGGGTTGCGGCTGGTGAGCGCGTTTTCTGTCTCTTTCCATACGCGCTCCGGCGTCAGGTGCTCCAGCTCGCCGTTGCGCGCCATTTCGCGCATGAGCTCCAGCGTTTGCGGCGCGATGCGGAAATTAAGATGCGCGTAGCGGGCGGCGAAACGGGCGACGCGCAGCACGCGCAGCGGATCTTCCCCAAAAGCGGGGGAGACGTGGCGCAGCTGCCGTTTTTCAATGTCGGCGCGGCCATGGTAAGGGTCAATGTAATCGCCGTTTTCATCCTGGGCGATAGCGTTGATGGTGAGATCGCGGCGCAGCAAATCCTGCTCCAGCGTGACATCCGGCGCCGCGTAGCAGGTGAAGCCGGTATAGCCCTGGCCCGATTTACGCTCGGTGCGCGCCAGCGCGTACTCTTCGTGGCTTTGTGGATGCAAAAAGACCGGGAAATCCCGTCCCACCTGTTGATAGCCGTTATCGAGCATCTCCTGCGGCGTGGCGCCGACAACCACCCAATCTCTGTCCTTCACCGGTAAGCCCAACAGGGCGTCCCGTACCGCACCACCCACCAGATAACTCTTCACCCAACATTCTCCAGCTTTACAATTTGCCGACAGATAATACGTAAGTGTAGAGGAGATGGCGAAAGAAAAGGGCAGCGTAGCGCTGCCCGTGAGGGATCAACTCATCCAGCGGTCTTTGCGCTTGCGGCTTGGGATCATGTGCGGCAGCAACAGACCCAGCAGCAGCCCTACGCCCAGTACGCCGCCGCCATACATAAACCACTGCATAATAATGGTGCGCTGTTTGTCATCCAGCTGAATATTGGCGGCGTTCACTTTCTTCTGCGCCACAATAAGCTCGTTTTTCAGCTTCTGATTTTCTTCTTTCAGGCCGTTAATCACGCCGTCGCTCGCCGCCACCTTTTTCTGCATGTCGGCGGTGCGTTGGTTCCACGTCGCGTCGATATTATTGAGCTTTTCGGTCAACGTATTGACCTGGTTTTCCAGGTCCGGCACCCGGGTGCGCAGGCTGGGTTCCGCTTTTAACTGCGCGAGCGGGATCCACGCGGTGCGGCCGTTGCTGTCGCGCACCTGGCCGTAATTGGTATTGTCATTGCTTTGCAGCAGAGTGACTTCCTCGCCGGCGTTCAGGGTGCCGACCAGGCGATAGTTATCTCCCGGGCCGCTGCGCACCCAGGTATTCAGCTCGTCTGAGACATAACGTTTTTCATCCGCATGGGCCGCGGCGGTAATGCCAAGAGCGAACAAAGAGAAGCAAATGAGGCGTAATTTCTGCATTATCGGGTCATTATTGTCATAAATGTGGAACGATGGTAGTGGCAACAGTCTGACGATGCAAAGCGCAAACCTGAATGAGAATCATCCTGGTCATCCTTCGCGCGCTGCCCCCGTGGCTCAAGGGTTTTGCGACGGCTTATCTACCTGAAACATGGCAATTTGCCGCAAAATACTATCTACTGACAAATACCAGGCTATTAAGTTCGCTGGAATTTCTTCCGGTGTGACGCAACCAGAAATCAGAGACTATGGCTCAGGAAATCGAACTCAAATTTATCGTCCATCCCGCCCATGTTGATGCGCTGCGCGCGACGCTGGGCGGCCTTAGCGCCGAACACAGCGCGCCTCGCCAGCTTCTTAACATCTATTATGAAACGCCGGATAAGCAACTGCGTCAGCACGGCATGGGCCTGCGCATTCGCGGCGATAATGGCCGCTATGAGATGACGATTAAAGTGGCGGGTCGTACGGTTGGCGGCCTTCATCAGCGGCCCGAGTACAATATTGAGCTGGAAAAGCCCGAGCTCGATCTGGCCCGTTTCCCGGCGGAAATCTGGCCGGAAGGGCTAACCCCGCAGGCGATGCAGGCGGCTGCACAGCCGCTGTTCAGCACCGATTTTCATCGCGAAAAGTGGGTGGTTACTCACGGTGAAAGCCGTATTGAGCTTGCGCTCGACCTGGGAGAGGTCAAGGCCGATGAGCACCGCGAGCCCATCTGCGAGCTGGAGCTGGAACTGCTTTCCGGCAACCCGGCGGATGTGCTGAAGCTGGCGCGCCAGCTGGTTTCACAGCCCGGCCTGCGTCAGGGCAACCTCAGCAAAGCGGCGCGTGGCTATCACCTGGCCCAGGGCAATCCGGCGCGTGAAATTAAGCCGCTGACGCTGCTTAAGGTGCCGCCGAAAGCCACGGTCGAGCAGGGAATGGAAGCGGCGCTGGAACTGGCGCTGGACCACTGGCTCTGGCATGAAGAGCTGTGGCTGCGCGGCAATGGAAAAGCGAAATATCAGGTGCAGGAGGCCATTGGCCTGGTGCGCCATACGCTGGCGCTCTTCGGCGCTATCGTGCCAAGAAAAGCGAGCACTCGCTTACGTGACCTGCTGACCCAGTGCGAGGCCTCGCTTGCTTCGGAAGCGTCGGCGGAGACCGTGGCTTACGGCGCTGAACAAAGCACCGCCCGGCTGGCGCTCACCGACTGGCTGGTTTCGCGCGGCTGGCAGCCGTTTCTTGATGAGAAAGCGCGCCAGAAAATGGCGGACTCGTTCAAACGCTTTGCCGACATAAACCTCTCTCGCCACGCCTCAGAGCTGAAAAGCGCCTTTGCGCAACCGCTCGGCGACCGCTATGGCGACCAGCTGCCGCGTCTCGCCCGCGAGCTTCACGCGCTGCGTCTGCTGGCGGGCGTTTATGACGATACCGTCGCGCTTTTCTGGCTGGATAACTGGCAGGGGCTGCGCCACGCCATCGAAACCCGCCAGCGTATTGAAATTGAACATTTCCGCAACGAGGCTATCTCGCAGGCGCCGTTCTGGCTGCACAGCGGGAAAAAATAACCGCAGGGATAATCACCATGACGCCGCTCTCTTCTGTTTTGCAACAGCACTGGCAAACCGTAACGGAGCGGCTTCCCGCCGCCCTCGACGGCGCCGCTTTTAACGACGACATCCGCGCGGTGTTGACCTTCAGCGACTTTGTTCGCGAGGCAGTCAGCGCGCATCCGGAGTGGTTAAGCGAACTTCAGCAGTCGCCGCCGCAGGCGCAGGAGTGGCGGCACTATCCCGCCTGGCTGCAGGACGCTTTACAGGATGTGAGCGATGAAGCGGCGCTGATGCGCGCGCTGCGTCTGTTTCGTCGTCGCATCATGGTGCGCATCGCCTGGGCGCAGACGCTTTCAACCCTTTCTACCGAAGAGACGCTGCAGCAGCTCAGCCAGCTTGCCGAAACGCTGATCGTCGCGGCGCGGGACTGGCTGTACGCCGCCTGTTGCAAAGAGTGGGGAACGCCGTGCAACGCGCAGGGCGTGCCGCAGCCGCTGATGATTCTGGGCATGGGCAAGCTTGGCGGCGGCGAACTCAACTTCTCATCCGATATCGATTTGATCTTCGCCTGGCCGGAAAACGGCGTGACGCAGGGCGGGCGACGCGAGCTGGATAACGCGCAGTTCTTCACGCGTCTCGGCCAGCGGCTTATCAAGGTGCTTGACCAGCCCACCCAGGACGGCTTTGTCTACCGGGTGGATATGCGCCTGCGCCCCTTCGGCGACAGCGGTCCGCTGGTGCTGAGCTTCGCCGCGCTGGAAGATTACTACCAGGAGCAGGGGCGCGACTGGGAGCGCTACGCGATGGTGAAAGCCCGTATCATGGGCGATAACGACGACGCCTGGAGCCAGGAGCTGCGCGCGATGCTGCGCCCGTTCGTGTTCCGTCGCTATATCGACTTCAGCGTGATCCAGTCGCTGCGCAACATGAAGAGCATGATCGCCCGGGAGGTGCGTCGCCGTGGACTGACCGATAATATCAAGCTCGGTGCGGGCGGCATTCGCGAAACCGAGTTTATCGTGCAGGTGTTTCAGTTGATTCGCGGCGGACGGGAGCCTGCTTTGCAGTCGCGTTCGTTGCTGCCGACGCTTGCGGCCATCGAACAGCTTCACCTGCTGCCGGAAGGGGATGCCGCGCGACTGCGCGAATCCTACCTCTTTTTACGCCGGCTCGAGAACCTGCTGCAAAGCATCAACGACGAGCAAACCCAGACGCTGCCCGTTGATGAACTCAACCGCGCCCGGCTCGCCTGGGCGATGGGAGTGGCGGAGTGGCAGAGCATGCACGCGGTGCTGGATGAGCATATGGCGGCGGTGCGGCGCGTCTTTAACGAGCTTATCGGCGACGATGAGCCGGAGGCGGAAGAGGACAAGCTAAACGAAGGCTGGCGCGAGCTGTGGCACGACGCGATCGACGCCGACGACGCCACCCCGGTGCTCGGTCATCTTGGCGCAGAGTGCCGGGCGCAGGTGCTTTCTCTGCTGACCGATTTTCGCCGTGAAATTGACAAACGCACCATCGGCCCGCGTGGGCGTCAGGTGCTTGACCAGCTGATGCCGCGCCTGCTGAGTGAGGTGTGCGCCAGCAATAACGCGGCGGTGCCGCTTTCGCGCCTGACGCCGCTGCTCTCCGGCATCGTCACCCGCACCACTTATCTGGAGCTATTAACCGAGTTTCCCGGCGCGCTGAAGCATCTGATTCGCCTGTGCGCCGCCTCGCCGATGGTGGCAGGCCAGCTGGCGCGTTATCCGCTGCTGCTGGACGAGCTGCTCGACCCGAACACGCTCTATCAGCCGACCGCGATGAACGCCTATCGCGACGAGCTGCGTCAATACTTGCTGCGCGTGCCGGACGATGATGAAGAGCAACAGCTGGAGGCGCTGCGCCAGTTCAAGCAGGCGCAACTGCTGCGCGTAGCGGCAGCGGACATCGCCGGTACGCTGCCGGTCATGAAAGTAAGCGATCACTTGACCTGGCTGGCGGAAGCGATTATCGACGCTGTGGTGCAGCAAGCCTGGGGGCATATGGTGGCGCGTTACGGCCAGCCGACGCATTTGCGCGAGCGGGAAGGCCGCGGTTTCGCCGTTGTCGGCTACGGCAAGCTCGGCGGCTGGGAGCTTGGCTACAGCTCTGACCTGGATTTAGTTTTCCTCCACGATTGCCCGGTGGAAGTGATGACCGACGGCCCGCGGGAAATCGACGGCCGTCAGTTTTACCTGCGCCTCGCGCAGCGCATCATGCATCTTTTCAGCACCCGCACATCGTCAGGGATTTTGTACGAGGTGGATGCCCGTCTGCGCCCCTCCGGCGTGGCGGGAATGCTGGTGACGACGACCGAGGCCTTTGCGGATTATCAACAAAACGAAGCCTGGACGTGGGAACACCAGGCGCTGGTGCGCGCTCGCATCGTCTACGGCGAACCGCAGCTCAAAGCTCGCTTTGACGACATCCGCCATCAGATCCTCTCAACCTCGCGGGAAGGCGAAACGCTGCAAACCGAAGTGCGCGAGATGCGTGAGAAAATGCGTGCCCACCTTGGTAATAAGCATCGCGATCGCTTCGATATCAAGGCGGATGAAGGCGGTATCACCGATATCGAATTCATCACACAGTATCTGGTGCTGCGCTATGCTGCGCAAAAGCCGAAGCTGACGCGCTGGTCTGATAATGTCCGTATTCTTGAGCTGCTGGCGCAAAACGACATTATGGAAGAAGGGGAAGCGAAGGCGTTAACTCACGCTTACGTCCTGCTTCGCGACGAGCTGCATCATCTGGCGCTGCAGGAGTTGCCAGGCCATGTTGAGCGGGAGGCGTTCAGCGCCGAGCGCGAGCAGGTGCGCGAAAGCTGGCGGCGCTGGCTGCTGCCTTAACCGTGCGATTGGGCGTAATTATGCTATCATCGCGCGCAAATTTTGGTGTCTCTCAGGAGAGTCAGGAATGAAAGTAACGCTGCCCGAATTCGAGCGCGCAGGCGTCATGGTGGTGGGCGATGTGATGCTGGACCGCTACTGGTATGGCCCCACCAGCCGCATTTCGCCGGAGGCCCCGGTGCCGGTGGTGAAAGTCGATACTATCGAAGAGCGCCCGGGTGGCGCGGCGAACGTGGCGATGAACATCGCCTCCCTCGGCGCAAACTCCCGCCTTGTGGGCCTCACCGGCATTGACGACGCGGCGCGTGCGCTGAGCCAGACGCTGGCGGGCGTGAACGTCAAATGCGACTTCGTCTCGGTGCCGACGCACCCGACCATTACCAAACTGCGCGTGCTCTCCCGCAACCAGCAGTTAATCCGCCTCGATTTTGAAGAGGGTTTTGAGGGCGTGGACCCGGAGCCGCTGCACGAGCGCATCAACCAGGCGCTGCCGCACATCGGCGCGCTGGTGCTCTCCGATTACGCTAAAGGCGCGCTCGCCAGCGTTCAGCAGATGATTACGCTTGCGCGCAACGCGGGCGTGCCGGTGCTTATCGACCCGAAAGGCACTGAGTTTGAGCGCTATCGCGGTGCCACGCTGCTTACCCCGAACCTCTCCGAGTTTGAAGCGGTAGTGGGCAAATGTAAGAACGAGCAGGAGATTGTTGAGCGCGGCATGAAGCTGATTGCCGATTACGATCTCTGCGCGCTGCTGGTGACCCGCTCCGAACAGGGCATGACGCTGCTGCAGCCGGGCAAAGCGCCGTTCCACCTGCCGACGCAGGCGCAGGAAGTTTATGACGTGACCGGCGCGGGCGACACCGTCATCGGCGTGCTGGCGGCGACGCTTGCCGCCGGTAACACGCTGGAAGAGTCTTGCTATTTCGCCAACGCGGCGGCGGGCGTGGTGGTCGGCAAGCTCGGCACCTCGACCGTTTCGCCCATTGAACTGGAAAACGCGGTGCGCGGACGTTCAGAAACCGGTTTTGGCGTGATGACCGAGCAGGGGCTGAAAGAGGCGGTGCTGGCGGCGCGCAAGCGCGGCGAGAAAGTGGTGATGACCAATGGCGTGTTCGACATTCTGCACGCAGGCCACGTCTCTTATCTGGCCAACGCGCGCAAGCTGGGCGACCGCCTGATTGTCGCGGTAAATAGCGATGCTTCAACGAAACGCCTGAAAGGCGAAACCCGTCCGGTTAACCCGCTCGAGCAGCGCATGATTGTGCTGGGCGCGCTGGAAGCGGTGGACTGGGTAGTCTCGTTTGAAGAAGACACGCCGCAGCGTCTGATAGGCGAGATCCTGCCGGATCTGCTGGTAAAAGGCGGCGACTATAAGCCGGAGGATATCGCAGGCAGCAAAGAAGTGTGGGCCAACGGCGGCGAAGTGCTGGTGCTCAACTTTGAAGATGGTTGCTCCACCACCAACATCATCAAGAAAATCCAGAAAAACAGCTAGGTTTGTTGCAAAAGCCCCTGCCTGAGCGGGGGCTGAGCGGCGACGGTTAGTCCTGCTTGTCGATATTATCAACAGGCGGAATCGCCGGCGGCGGCGTTACCGGTTCTGCGGTAACGGGCGTTGCAGAAGCAGGCGTAGCGGTTGCGGCGGGAGTCGCGGCAGTCGCGCTGGCGCCACGGCTTTCCAGCTCGGTCAGGCGCTGCTCCAGGGCGGTCAGCTTTTCACGGGTGCGCAATAGCACCTGCGTCTGCACATCAAATTCCTCACGGCTTACCAGGTCAAGGCGCGACAGCTGGGATTGCAGAACCTGGCGGATCTTCTTCTCGACATCTTCCCCGAACTCGCGGATCCCTTTTGGCATCGATTCATGGACCTGACGGGCGATCTGTTCAATTTTCTTCGGGTCAATCATAGCGGTTTCCCTGATCTTCAACGGTGTGAACTCTAATTGTAATGCCTGATCCGAAGGGGATAAACCGGAAATGTTTGAATCGAATACATTGCCGACAATAATCATTGGCGTTATAGTTAACCCGCTTATTCTCAGGGCGGGGCGAAATTCCCCACCGGCGGTAAATCAGTTTTTCTGTCCATACTCTTTTTCGCGTTGCGGCAAAGCGGCGTGAAAGACGAAGGACAAACTGAAAGCCCGCGAGCGCTTCAGATTATCTCTGAAGGTCAGCAGATCCGGTGAAATTCCGGGGCCGACGGTTAAAGTCCGGATGGGAGAGAGTAACGATCAAGCGACGTCAATCCGTCCGCTCACGTTATTTTTTTGGCCGCTTTTCGGCACTCCTAAGACCGCCCTGGTTCTGGTAATCCATAATTTTAATGAGGTTTTTTTACCATGAATCAGACGCTTCTTTCCTCTTTTGGCACTTCGTTCGAACGCGTGGAAAACGCGCTGGCTGCGCTGCGCGAAGGTCGCGGCGTGATGGTGCTTGACGATGAAGATCGTGAAAATGAAGGCGACATGATTTTCGCCGCCGAAACCATGACCGTTGAACAGATGGCGCTGACCATTCGTCACGGCAGCGGCATTGTCTGCCTTTGCCTGACTGACGAACGCCGCCAGCAGCTCGACCTGCCGATGATGGTGGAAAATAACACCAGCGCTTACGGCACCGGCTTTACGGTGACGATTGAAGCGGCGCGCGGTGTGACAACCGGCGTTTCCGCAGCCGACCGCATCACCACGATCCGCGCGGCGATTGCCGATGACGCTAAGCCGTCCGACCTCAACCGTCCGGGCCACGTTTTCCCGCTGCGCGCGCAGCCGGGCGGCGTACTGACCCGCGGCGGCCACACCGAAGCGACTATCGATCTGGTTACGCTGGCGGGCTTTAAACCGGCGGGCGTGCTGTGCGAACTGACTAACGACGACGGCTCAATGGCGCGTGCGCCAGAGTGCATTGAATTCGCGAAGCAGCACAATATGGCTGTCGTCACCATTGAAGATCTGGTGGCTTACCGCCAGGCGCATGCGCGTAAAGCCAGCTAAGGCATAGCGCGAACAGAAAAAAGCCCGGTCGCTACCGGGCTTTTTTGTTAGCCGATGCCGCTGGTTTGCAACAGCGTCAGGCTGAACCCCATCACTGACATGCCGCACAGCACGCCATAGCTCGGGTTGTTGTGCGGGTCTATCTCTTTGGCGAGCGGCATTAGCTCATCCACCGACAGTGCCACCATAATCCCCGCGACCGCCGCCATGATGGAAGCCATTACGACGGGCGAAACCATCGATCCCAAAATAAGCCACGCCAGCACGCCGCCGACGATTTCCGCAAGACCGGAAACGCCCGCCCAGAGCACCGCTTTGCGTTTAGAGCCCGTTGCGGCGTAAACCGGCCCGGCCACCGCCAGCCCTTCGGGAATGTTGTGCAGCGCGACGGCGAGCGCAATGCCGAAACCCAGCTCCAGGTTATTGCTGGCGGTAACGAACGTCGCTACGCCCTCCGGAAAGTTATGCAGGCTGATGCCAAGCGTCAGCAGCAGGGCGGTGCGCCGCAGGTTGCGCACGCCGTGCGCTTCGCCGTGGCCTTTATCCAGCAAATCCTGCGGGTGCGCGTGCGGCAGCATCCGGTCCAGCGCGAAGTAGCCAAGCAGGCCAATAATAAACATGCCATAGCCCAGCACTGGCGACATTCCCTCTTCATGCAGCGCGGCGGGCAGCATTTCCATCAGCGAAATAAGCAGCATAATGCCCGCCGCAAAGCCGAGTGAGAAAGCCAACAGGCGGTTAGACGGCCGCTGGCCGAGCACCCCTAAAAAGGCGCCGATAAACGTGGCGCCGCCCGCCAGCAACGTCAGGATCAGAGGCACAGACATTGAACGCTCCTTATGATAATGATTCTCATTAATGTAAAGGGCCGAGTGATAAAGGTCGAGTAACCGCAGGGGCTTTTACACATTCCTTACATTCAAAATTTCTGATGATGATCATCACGCTTATCTGAGTTCTTCCCGCCAGCAAACAGCGTAAGGTTAACGCAACAAAACGCTCAATCTTGTTAAGGATATCATCATGACTTCCTCCCGCATGCCCGCACTGTTTCTCGGCCACGGCAGCCCCATGAACGTGCTGGAAGACAACCACTATACCCGGACCTGGCGCGGTCTGGGTGAAACGCTGCCGCGTCCAAAGGCGATTGTCGTGGTTTCCGCTCACTGGTATACGCGCGGTACGGGCGTGACGGCGATGGAGCAGCCGCAAACTATCCACGATTTCGGCGGTTTTCCACAGGCGCTTTATGACACGCATTATCCCGCTCCCGGCTCGCCTGAGCTGGCGCAGCGCGTGGCGGATCTGCTTGCGCCGACGCCCGTGACGCTCGACCGCGAAGCCTGGGGATTCGACCATGGCTCCTGGGGCGTGCTGATTAAGATGTACCCCGATGCCGACATTCCCATGGTGCAACTGAGTATAGACAGCACCAAACCTCCCGTCTGGCATTACGAGCAGGGGCGTAAGCTTGCGAAGCTGCGTGATGAAGGCATTATGCTGGTGGCGAGCGGCAACGTGGTGCATAACCTGCGCACGGCGCGCTGGCATGGCGAAAGCACCCCTTATCCGTGGGCGGAATCGTTCAATAACTTTGTTAAACAAAACCTGCGCTGGCGGGGCGAGGCGCAGTCGCACCCGCTGGTAAACTACCTTGAGCATGAAGGCGGCAGCTTGTCTAACCCTACGCCGGAACATTTCCTGCCGCTGCTTTATGTGCTTGGCGCCTGGAATGGCGAAGAGCCGCTAAGCGTGCCGCTGGAAGGGATGGAGATGGGATCGATAAGCATGCTTTCGGTGCAGGTGGGTTAAAAATAACGGCGCATGTTTCGCGCCGTTTTTTTATTCCACAAAGATATGCGGATAAAAGCGCGAGAGATCCTGCGTAATCAATTCGCGATCTTCGCGTATCCCAATGCCCGCCGCCTGGTCGTTAATCAGCCAGCTGCCGATAAGCGTATAGCTTTCGCCAAACTTCGGCAGCGGATGGAACTGCTGGACGATCATTCCTTCTTCGCCGTAAGGCCCTTCCACTTTAGCGATCGGCTGGCCATTTTCCACGATAGAAACATTAGCGCCTTCGCGAGAGAAAATGGGCTTCATAACATATTTCGCCAGTTCCGGATGAGCGTCTTCGGCGAAGTAAGCGGGAAGCAGATTGGGGTGATTGGGGAACATCTCCCAGAGCATCGGCAACAGCGCCTTGTTAGAGATAATGCTCTTCCATGCGGGCTCCAGCCAGCGCACGCCTGCATCTTCAAGCTTGGTGGAGAACATTTCACGCAGCATATGCTCCCACGGATAGAGCTTGAACAGATTGCCGATAACCTGATCCTGAAGATCGGTAAACTGACCTTTTTCGCCAAGGCCGATGTCTTCAATAAACAGGAACTCGCTCGGCAATTGCGCTTCAGCAGCGCAATCCTGCAGGTACTGCACCGTGCCGCGGTCTTCTACCGTGTCGCGGCAACAGGCAAAATGCAGCAGGTTAAAGCCATGCTGTTCTTTAAGCTCGGCAAAGCGCGCAATCAGTTTTTCCTGCAGACTGTTGAACTGATCGCTGCCAGCAGGGAGCTTGCCGGCATTGAGCTGATCTTCAAGCCAGATCCACTGAAAAAAAGCGGCTTCATACAAGGAAGTCGGCGTATCGGCGTTATTTTCCAGAAGCTTTGGGTCACCCACGCCGTCCCAGGCGAGATCGAGACGCGAATAGAGCGAAGGCTGCTGCGTGCGCCATGACTGGCGAACAAATTCCCAGGTATGTTTCGGAATGCGAAATTTGGCCATCAGCGTATCGCTGGCGACCACTTTTTCCACCACCTGCAAACACATCTGATGCAGCTCTTCGGTAACCGCTTCAAGGCGTTCAACCTGCGCCAGCGTCAGTTTGTAATAAGCCTCTTCACACCAGTACGGCTCGCCGTACATGGTGTGAAAGTTGAAACCGTATTCGGTCGCTTTATCGCGCCAGTCCGGGCGCTCGCTGATAGCAATTCTTTCCATTGCGTTTAACCACCCATTGAACGGGAGCCGGTGCCCATCGCGCTGCGCTGCATGGCGCTTTGTTTCGCCACGGTTTCGCCAAATCCGCCACGGGTTATGGTGGTTGTGGTAGCCGGTTTCGGCGTCATTGCGGTTTTAGGCACCGTTGCGGTACGGCCCGGCTGCGCGGCGCCGTAGCTCTTGCCGCTGGCGTCAGTATACTGGCCGTAAGCAGGGCTTGCCGGGTTGCGCGAACTGAAGAGCGGCTGTTGCGCGAAGCCCATGCCGCCGCCCATCAGACGGCCCATCATGTAGCCTGCCATCAGCGGCATCCAGAAGCTGCCGCTGCTTTGCGCCTGCGCCTGGTTTTCCGTCGAGCCGCTGCCCGCGACGCCTGCCTGAGCGGGCGCCTGCTGGCACTGGCCTTCGCCAAACTCCGCCACGCAATCTTCGCGGGTAGCGTACTTCGGCGCGGTGCGTTCGGCTTCCTTCAGCGCATTGTTGTAGGCGGCGGTACACTCGGCGCTTTTGCCTGGGTTCGCCTGCGAGCAATCATCCGCGTTTTGAAACATCTGCACGGTTTCATCGCTTTTCTCGCAACCGGCAAGCATGAAGACCGCCGTGACCGCGAAGGCCACAGGGGTGAGGTGACGCGCGTTCCAGCTTTTGCGGAACGTGGCGTGATTAATCTGTTTTGTCCGTTTCATTACTTTCTTCCTGGCCCCAAAGATATTGCACAGTTATGGTGCTCAGGATAGTGGATGAGTGGTTGAAATTAAAGCAGAGGGCCGCAAGGGCAGGGGATCTTTACGTTGCCTTACGTAAAGGCGTGATGCGCCAGCGCGCATCACGCCTGAAGCGCGATTACTGACGGAACGGGTTCGCGCCAGAGCGGCGGGATTGCGCGGCTGGCTGTACCGAAGCGGCAGGCTGCGCTGCCGGCATCGTGGCATCGTTACCGGCGGCGTTAGCGTTAGCCGTGAAGCTATCTACGGCCGCGTCCTGTTGCGGATTCTCCGGCGCTACGCTTTCCGGCGACGTCGGGATTGGCTTGCCAAGCGTCGTGTTCAGCGCAACCAGATCCTGCTCGTTCAGCGTACCGAGCGCAGCTTTAATATTAAGCTGGTTAATCAGGTAGTTATAGCGCGCGCTGGAAAGCTGCTGTTTCGCGTTATAGAGCGTGGTGGTGGCATCCAGCACGTCGACGATGGTACGCGTACCCACGGCGTAACCCGCTTCAGAGGCGTCCAGAGAACTTTGCGCGGACACCACGGCCTGCTCGTAAGCTTTAATGCTGCTGATGGAGGCGTTGACGTTGTTCCAGGAGGAACGCACGGTCTGAATTACGCTGCGGTGCGCGCTTTCTAACTGCTCGCTGGCGCTCACGAAGTTGTACTGCGCTTGTTTGACCTGCGAGGTGACCGAGCCGCCGCTGTAGATAGGCAGATTGAAGCTCAGGCCGACGGAGTTCTGACCGATATTGCGATCGGCATAACTTGAGCTGCTGAGGCTATTGCCGCGTGTCGCGCTGCCGCTGTAAGAGGTGTCGGAAATGCTGCTGGAGGCGGTTAAGCCCAGCGTCGGCAGGTGGCCAGATTCCGCATAGCGGATCTGTTCACGCGCCAGATCCTGGCTCAGACGCGCCTGCAGCAGGGACAGGTTGCGGTTTTCCGCTTCCTTCAGCAGCGCATTGACGTTGTCCGGCTTGTTGGTTTTAAAGCTGTCGATGTTCAGCGAAGCGAGCTGCGGATAGTAGTTGCCGCTCACCTGGCGCAGCTGTTCTACTGCGTTATCAAGGTTGTTGCGCGCGGTGACTTCGTTCGCCAGCACGGTGTCGTACTGCGAGCGGGCGTTCTGCACGTCGGTGATGGCCACCAGGCCTACGTTAAAGCGCTGGGTGGTCTGATCCAACTGGCGGTAGACCGCCTGTTTTTGCGCTTCCGTGTAAGAAAGGGCGTCAATGGCGCTCAGTACGTTAAAATAGGCGGTAGCGGTATTGAGGATCAGCGTCTGCTGGTCCGTCTGATAAGTGACGTCCTGAACGCCGGCGGTTTTTTCCTGCAGCGTCAGCGCGCGCCATCTCGACATATCGAAAATGGTCTGGGTCAGCTGCAATGAGCCGCTGGTGACGTTGGAGTCAATGCCGTCGTTGTCGCGAAAACCGTTATTGTAGGTGTAATCGGCGCCCAGACCTAACTGCGGCAGCAAAGGGCTGCGTGCTTCGTTAATTTTTTCGAATGCGGCGTCACGGTTAGCAGCGGATCGACGTAAATCCGGGTTACTTAATCGTGCCTGCTGATAAACCTGTAACAGGTTTTCTGCCTGGCTCATGGCGCTGAAACCCGTCAGGCTCAGACCGATAAGGATGGGGAGCAGTTTCTTCATTTGCATTCCTTGTTGTGAAGCAAAAATATTGTTAGCGCTGACAGAAGTCGAAAAATGATCGCCGATTCTAACAGAGTCAGCCCGCCGTGCGGCTTGGCGTAACGTGCCTTCTGCCTTTAAATTTCATCAATCTATCACATACCCGCACAGGCAGCAGGTAAACTGGCTTGAAATTACCAGATTCGCCACTATAAAGGAGTGGAAAACGTCATGAGTAAACCCACCAAATCAGCCGTTACGTTCGCCAAAAACGATGTAGAAATTATTGCACGAGAAACGCTCTATCGCGGCTTTTTTTCACTTGATCTTTACCGCTTCCGTCATCGCCTTTTCAACGGCGAAATGAGTGGCGAAATTAAGCGTGAAATTTTTGAGCGCGGCCATGCCGCAGTCCTGCTACCCTTTGACCCGGTGCGTGACGAGGTGGTGTTGATCGAACAGATCCGCATCGCCGCGTATGATACGAGCGAAACACCGTGGCTGCTGGAGCTGGTGGCTGGCATGATAGAGCCTGGCGAAAGCGTCGAAGAGGTAGCCCGCCGCGAAGCGGTGGAAGAGGCGGGGCTCTCCGTCGGCCGGGTGAAAAAGTTCATGAGTTATCTGGCAAGCCCCGGGGGCACCAGCGAGCGCCTTTCCTTACTGGTAGGCGAAGTGGACGCCACGACCGCGAAAGGGATTCACGGTCTGGCTGATGAAAACGAAGATATTCGGGTTCATGTGGTAAGTCGGGAGCAGGCATACCTTTGGGTTGAAGAGGGGAAAATCGATAACGCAGCCTCGGTCATCGCTTTGCAATGGCTGCAATTACATCATGAAGCATTGAGACAAGAGTGGAACACCTGAAAATGAAGCGCTATACGCCTGACTTTCCTGAAATGATGCGCCTGTGCGAAACCAACTTCGCTCAGCTGCGCCGCCTGCTGCCTCGCAACGACGCGGTGGGCGAAACCGTGAGCTATCAGGTCAATAGCGCGCAATACCGATTAACTATCCTGGAATCTACCCGTTACACTACGCTCGTGGAAATCGAGCAAACGGCCCCGAAGGTAAGCTACTGGAGCCTGCCTTCCATGTCCGTGCGTCTTTATCATGACGCCATGGTGGCGGAAGTGTGTTCAAGCCAGCAGATATTTCGTTTTAAAGCGCGTTATGATTATCCGAATAAAAAGTTGCATCAGCGCGATGAAAAGCATCAAATTAACCAGTTTCTTGCTGACTGGTTGCGCTATTGTTTAGCGCATGGAGCGATGGCGATTCCGGTTTGTTAGCGTCGTGAAACCTAAGGACACCATTTGGAAAGCCTGTTAAACCTTCCTGTTGCTGGTGGGGCCAGCGTCAGGATCTTGCAAATAACCGATACCCACCTGTTCGCCGGAAAAGACGAAACGCTGCTCGGCATAAAAACCTGGGAGAGCTATCAGGCGGTACTGGCGGCTATCCATGAACAGCAGCGTCAATGCGACCTTATCGTCGCGACCGGCGACCTGGCGCAGGATCATTCGCCCGAGGCCTATCAGCATTTCGCTTCAGGCATCTCGTCGATTTCTGCGCCCTGCGTCTGGCTGCCCGGCAACCACGACTTTCAGCCCGCCATGTATAGCGCGCTGCAGGAAGCGGGGATTTCTCCGGCAAAGCGGGTAATGGTGGGCGAGCAGTGGCAGATAGTGCTGCTCGATACTCAGGTGTTCGGCGTCCCTCATGGTGAACTTAGCGAGTATCAACTGGAATGGCTGGAGCGTAAGCTTGGCGAATGCCCCGAGCGCCATACGCTGCTGCTGTTGCATCATCATCCCTTACCCGCAGGCTGCAGCTGGCTCGATCAGCATAGCCTGCGCAATGCGGCTGCGCTTGATGACGTGCTGAGCCGTTTTCCGCGGGTGAAAAACCTGCTGTGCGGCCATATTCACCAGGAGCTGGATCTCGACTGGAACGGTCGCCGTATTTTAGCCACGCCGTCTACCTGCGTGCAGTTTAAGCCCCATTGCGCTAATTTTACGCTTGATACTATCGCGCCCGGTTGGCGCTGGCTGGAACTGCATCCGGACGGCACGCTGACGACGGAAGTCTGCCGTCTGGCAGGCGCGCAGTTTCGCCCCGATATCGCTTCCGAAGGCTACTGATGCCGACGCTTCTCTATTTGCACGGCTTTAACAGCTCGCCGCGCTCCGCCAAGGCCACCAGTCTGCAAGGCTGGCTTAAGCAAACGCACCCGGAGATCGAGATGATTGTGCCGCAGCTGCCCGCCTACCCGGCAGAAGCGGCGGAGCTGCTTGAGTCGCTGGTCATGGAGCATGGCGGGGATGAGCTTGGCGTTGTCGGTTCTTCTCTTGGCGGTTATTACGCCACCTGGCTTTCGCAATGTTTTATGCTGCCTGCTGTCGTGGTGAATCCGGCGGTGCGTCCTTACGAATTGCTGATAGATTTTCTGGGCGCCAATGAGAACCCCTACACCGGGCAGCAATATGTGCTAGAGTCTCGCCATATTTACGATCTTAAAGTCATGCAGATAGACCCGCTGGAAGCGCCGGATCTTATCTGGTTGCTACAGCAAACAGGCGACGAAGTGCTGGATTATCGCCAGGCGGTGGCCTATTACGCCTCCTGCCGTCAGACTGTGGAGACCGGCGGTAACCACGCTTTTGTAGGCTTCGAAGATTATTTCACCCAGATTATCGATTTTCTCGGGCTGCGCTAAGCCTGAAAGATCGGTACCGTTTTGTTATCTGACGATTAAATCATGACGCAATCCTATAATGCCGATGCCATCGAGGTACTCACCGGGCTTGAGCCGGTTCGCCGCCGTCCGGGGATGTACACCGATACCACCCGTCCCAACCATCTGGGTCAGGAAGTAATTGATAACAGCGTGGATGAAGCGCTGGCGGGACACGCGAAGCGCGTGGACGTTATCCTGCACGCTGACCAGTCGCTCGAGGTGATCGACGACGGGCGCGGCATGCCGGTGGATATCCACCCCGAAGAGGGCGTTCCTGCCGTTGAGCTGATCCTCTGCCGTCTGCACGCCGGCGGTAAATTCTCTAACAAGAACTACCAGTTCTCCGGCGGCCTGCACGGCGTTGGGATCTCGGTGGTAAACGCCCTCTCCACGCGGGTTGAAGTTAACGTGCGCCGCGACGGCCAGATTTACAACATCGCTTTCGCCAATGGCGAAAAGGTTAAAGAGCTGAGCGTGGTCGGCACCTGCGGCAAGCGCAACACCGGCACCAGCGTCCATTTCTGGCCGGATGAAAAATTCTTCGACAGCCCGCGCTTTTCCGTTTCGCGCCTCACGCATTTGCTGAAAGCGAAGGCGGTGCTCTGCCCGGGCGTAGAAATCACTTTTAAAGACGAAGTGAATAAGACGGAGCAGCGCTGGTGTTATCAGGATGGCCTGAACGACTACCTCACCGAGGCGGTAAATGGCCTGATTACGCTGCCGGAAAAACCGTTTATCGGTAATTTCTCGGGCGATACTGAGGCGGTGGACTGGGCGCTGCTCTGGCTGCCGGAAGGCGGCGAACTGCTGACGGAAAGCTACGTTAACCTTATTCCTACCATGCAGGGCGGCACGCATGTGAACGGCCTGCGCCAGGGGTTGCTGGACGCGATGCGCGAGTTTTGCGAATACCGCAATATCCTCCCGCGCGGCGTGAAGCTTTCCGCTGAGGATATTTGGGAGCGCTGCGCCTATGTGCTTTCGGTGAAAATGCAGGATCCGCAGTTCGCCGGGCAGACCAAAGAGCGCCTCTCGTCGCGCCAGTGCGCGGCGTTTGTCTCAGGCGTGGTGAAAGACGCTTTCTCGCTGTGGCTGAACCAGAACGTTCAGGCGGCGGAGATGCTGGCGGAGATGGCTATCTCCAGCGCCCAGCGCCGCATGCGCGCCGCCAAAAAAGTGGTGCGTAAAAAGCTCACCAGCGGCCCGGCGCTGCCTGGCAAGCTTGCGGACTGTACCGCGCAGGATCTGGCGCGCACCGAGCTCTTCCTGGTGGAAGGGGACTCGGCAGGCGGCTCCGCCAAGCAGGCGCGCGACCGCGAATATCAGGCGATCATGCCCCTTAAGGGCAAGATCCTGAACACCTGGGAAGTCTCTTCCGATGAGGTGCTGGCGTCGCAGGAGGTGCATGATATCTCTGTGGCTATCGGCATCGATCCGGACAGCGACGATTTGTCCCAGCTGCGCTATGGCAAAATTTGCATTCTCGCGGATGCGGATTCCGACGGTTTACACATCGCCACGCTGCTTTGCGCGCTGTTTGTGAAACATTTCCGTTCGCTGGTGAAAGGCGGGCATGTTTATGTCGCCATGCCGCCGCTTTACCGTATCGACCTCGGTAAAGAGGTCTATTACGCGCTGGATGAAGAAGAGAAGGCGGGCGTGCTGGAGCAGCTTAAGCGCAAGAAGGGCAAACCGAACGTGCAGCGCTTTAAGGGGCTTGGCGAGATGAACCCGATGCAGTTGCGTGAAACCACGCTTGACCCGAACACCCGCCGCCTCGTGCAACTGACCATCAGCGATGATGACGATGCGCGTACGCTTGCGGTGATGGATATGCTGCTGGCCAAGAAGCGCTCTGAAGATCGTCGCAACTGGCTGCAGGAGAAGGGCGACCTCGCGGATATCGAGGTATAACATTTCCGCCGTTGCCTTACGCAGGCACGCTCGCGGGTAATAAAAAAGGCGATGACTCTCATCGCCTTTCTTTTTTAGCAATAACGCTTATTTCACGCCTTCTTCCAGGATACGGATGTGAGTATCGAGCACATCGCTCTTTACCGCCTCGCTCCAGGCTTTCATGTGAGGCGTTTGCAGGTGCGCCTGTAAATGCTGCACGCTTTCCCATTTTTCCAGCATGACGATGGAATCTGGCGCGCTGGTCTGGAAATCGACCCCAGCGGCATGATCGATAAGCGGCGCATAGCCGTGACAACCTTCTTCCGCCAGCACCGTCGGAATGATTTTCCGAAAGGCGTCCAGCACCGCCTGGCGATGATGCGAGCCGGGACGGGTTCGAATTTCTGCAATCACTGTCAGCATGGTTAACTCCTTTTGTAAAACCGCCTTTCAGTTAAGCAAAAATTTTCGCCAGATGCTCGCGATATTCTGCAACATAGCGCGGCACGTCCGGCATTTTAATCACGTCGTTGGCGATAAAGGTCGGCAGGCCGCTCAGGCCGATAAACTCGTTGGCCTTGTGGAACGGCAGGTAAACGCCATCCACGCCTACGCCGTGGAAGAACTGCGCTTCGTCGTTGAAGGCTTCCAGCGGCGCGTTCCAGGTCAGCGACAGCATATATTTTTTGCCCTGCAGCAGGCCGCCGGAACCATACTTTTTGGACGCGTCGGAACGGGTGCGGCCATCGCTTGCATACAGCGAACCGTGACCTTCGGTAAACACATCATCAATGTACTTTTTAACGGTCCACGGCGCGCCCATCCACCAGCCCGGCATCTGATAAATAATCACATCGGCCCAGAGGTATTTCTGCACTTCCGCTTTCACATCGTAATCGCTGTCGGCGCGGGTGACCTGAACATCATGTCCGGCGTCGCGCAGAAAGCCTTCCGCGACCTCGGTCAGGGTGTCGTTAAGCTGACCATTGGAATGGGCGAATTTTTTCGCGCCATTGATGATAAGTACGTTGCTCATTATTTATCCTCTAACTATTACGTTTGGCATTAATTTTACCGCACCAGACGATGCGGCAGAATTAGCAAATTGAGCAAAGACTTTTGCCAAAACAGCAATAATTAAGCAAAAAGAGGGGCTTGCCTGATAAGTTTGTCCAATAAGCAAACCGGTAAAAGGGCTATAATAATGCCAGTCATGCTGACAGCGAGGCCTGTCATGCAAGCCCCTGCCTTGCAGGCAGAAAAAGCCTGATCGTATATACAATACTGTGACAGTAAGCCCCTGGATAAGGTACTATCGCGAGCAAAGATCTGCCCGGCGGGCAGGCATTGACGCGTGTAAAGCCACACCACGGTCTGAGGAAAAGAATTAATGAGTGATATTACTCACGACGGTGCAGAGCGCCTGGCGCTGCATGAGTTTACCGAAAACGCCTATCTCAACTACTCCATGTACGTCATCATGGACCGCGCGCTGCCGTTTATCGGCGACGGGCTTAAGCCTGTTCAGCGCCGTATTGTCTATGCGATGTCGGAACTGGGGCTGAACGCCAGCGCGAAATTCAAAAAGTCGGCGCGCACCGTGGGCGACGTATTGGGTAAATATCACCCGCATGGCGACAGCGCCTGTTATGAAGCGATGGTGCTGATGGCGCAGCCGTTCTCCTATCGTTACCCGCTGGTAGACGGGCAGGGCAACTGGGGCGCGCCGGACGATCCGAAATCCTTTGCGGCGATGCGTTATACTGAATCGCGTTTGTCGAAGTATGCCGAAGTGCTGCTGGGCGAGTTAGGCCAGGGGACGGTAGAGTGGATCCCGAACTTTGACGGTACGCTGCAGGAGCCGAAAATGCTGCCGGCGCGCCTGCCGAACATTCTGCTGAACGGCACTACCGGCATTGCGGTGGGCATGGCGACCGACATTCCGCCGCACAACCTGCGTGAAGTGGCGAAAGCGGCCATCAGCCTGATTGAGCACCCGAAGAGCACGCTCGAAAACCTGCTCGACATCGTGCAGGGGCCGGATTACCCGACCGAGGCGGAAATTATCACGCCGCGTGATGAGATTCGTAAAATTTACCAGAGCGGCCGTGGCTCCGTGCGCATGCGCGCCGTGTGGAAGAAAGAAGATGGCGCGGTGGTGATTAGCGCGCTGCCGCACCAGGTTTCCGGCGCGCGCGTGCTGGAGCAAATCGCAAGCCAGATGCGCGCTAAAAAGCTGCCGATGGTGGACGACCTGCGCGATGAGTCCGACCACGAAAACCCGACCCGTCTGGTGATTGTGCCGCGCTCCAACCGTGTGGATATGGAGCAGGTGATGAACCACCTCTTCGCCACCACCGATCTGGAAAAAAGCTACCGCATCAACCTGAACATGATTGGCCTCGACGGTCGCCCGGCGGTGAAAAACCTGCTGGAGATCCTCACCGAATGGCTGGCTTTCCGCCGCGATACGGTGCGCCGTCGTCTTAACTATCGTCTGGAGAAAGTCCTCAAGCGCCTGCATATCCTCGAAGGTTTGCTGGTGGCGTTTCTCAATATCGACGAAGTGATTCACATCATCCGCAGCGAAGATGAGCCGAAGCCGGTGCTGGTCAGCCGTTTCGGCATCAGCGAAACGCAGGCGGAAGCGATTCTGGAGCTTAAGCTGCGTCATCTCGCGAAGCTGGAAGAGATGAAAATTCGCGGCGAGCAGAGCGATCTTGAAAAAGAGCGCGACCAGATTCAGGGCATTCTCGCTTCTGAGCGCAAGATGAACACCCTGCTGAAAAAAGAGATCCAGGCGGATGCCGACGCTTACGGCGACGATCGCCGTTCGCCGCTGCACGAGCGCGAAGAGGCGAAGGCGATGAGCGAGCACGATATGCTGCCTTCTGAGCCAGTGACCATCGTGCTTTCGCAGATGGGCTGGGTTCGCAGCGCCAAAGGACACGACATCGATGCGCAGGGGCTTAGCTATAAAGCGGGCGACAGCTGGAAAGCGTCCGCCAAAGGCAAGAGCAACCAGCCTGTTGTGTTCGTTGATTCAACCGGGCGCAGCTATGCGCTTGACCCGATCACGCTGCCTTCCGCACGTGGTCAGGGGGAGCCTGTCACCGGCAAGCTAACGCTGCCGCCGGGCGCTGTCGTCGAACATATGCTGATGGCGCCGGAGGAGCAGAAGCTGCTGATGGCTTCCGACGCGGGCTACGGCTTCGTCTGCACCTTCAACGACCTGATAGCGCGCAACCGCGTGGGTAAAGCGCTTATCACGCTGCCTGAGAACGCCAGCGTGCTGCCGCCGCTGGAGATTACTCATGACGACGATATGCTGCTCGCCATTACTCAGGCGGGACGCATGCTGATGTTCCCGGTAGCGGATCTGCCGCAGCTCTCGAAAGGCAAGGGCAACAAGATTATCTCTATCCCGTCTGCTGAGGCGGCGAAGGGCGACGATAAGCTCGCTTATCTCAACATTCTCCCGCCGCAGAGCACCGTGACGCTGCATGTCGGCAAACGTAAGATCAAACTGCGTCCGGAAGAGTTGCAAAAAGTGCATGGCGAGCGCGGACGTCGCGGTACGCTGATGCGCGGCCTGCAGCGCATCGACCGCGTGGAGATTGACTCTCCGGCGCGCCCGACGGTAGGCAGCAGCGAAGAATAATCCGGACGCGTCAAAAGCGTGCGGGTTAGCGCCTGCGCCGCCATAAAAGGTGACGGGCGACAGCGAAGGCCCGGTGTTGACCGGGTTCCTCTCCCCGCCGGGGAGAGGATTCGGGTAACGGCCTGCGCTTAGCCTGCTCCTGAACTGGCGTTCTCCCGTCAGCGTTGCGTAAACTTTTCCCATCGAACCCATTGTTTGTTAGCGCGTTGCGCATAAAAATAACTGTTTTGGGATCCTCAACGTGATGGGCCGACAGCGGCGCCCGATCATGCCCCGAACGATTCGGGTATACTGACCGGCGGCTGCGGCTTCAGAGGTATTTATGCTATTTATTGTTCGTCTGACTATTGTTGTGCTTTATTGCATTGTGGTGTGCATCCTCGGTTCCATCTGGTGCCTTTTCAGCCCACGTAATCCCCGACATGTTGCAACTTTCGGTCACCTGTTTGGTCGGCTGGCGCCCGTTTTTGGTCTGAAGGTGGAAACCCGCAAGCCGGAAGGCGCAGAGAAATATGGCAACGCCATTTATATTGGCAACCATCAGAACAACTACGACATGGTGACGGCGTCGAATATTGTTCAGCCTCCCACCGTTACCGTCGGTAAAAAGAGCCTTGTCTGGATCCCCTTCTTCGGTCAGCTTTACTGGCTTACCGGCAATATCCTCATCGATCGCGACAACCGCGCTAAAGCTCATACCACTATTGCCACTGTGGTTTCGCAAATCCGCAAGCGCAATATCTCCGTCTGGATGTTTCCTGAAGGCACGCGCAGCCGCGGTCGCGGACTGCTGCCTTTTAAAACCGGCGCGTTCCACGCCGCTATCGCCGCAGGCGTGCCGATTGTGCCGGTATGCGTCTCCAACACCAGCAATAAAATTAATCTTAACCGTTGGGATAACGGTCTGGTGATTGTCGAAATGCTGCCGCCTATCGATACCCGCAACTGGGGTAAAGAACAGGTTCGCGACCTGGCCGCGCACTGCCGCCAGGTCATGGAAGCGAAAATTGACGAATTGAATAAAGAAGTCGCCGAGCGCGAAGCCGCGGATAAGCGATAATCCGCACCTGTAGCGGGGCCAGGCGGCCCCTTCCGGCTGGCATGTTGCGCCAGTCGTTAGTCCTTATTCATGGAGCAAGTATGTCACTCAGCCGGCGTCAATTTATTCAGGCATCGGGTATGGCCCTCTGCGCAGGCGCGGTGCCGCTAAAGGCCAGCGCGGCGGGTCAGCAGCCAGCGCTGCCTGTGCCTCCGCTGCTGGAATCCCGTCGCGGTCAGCCGCTCTTTTTAACCCTGCAACGCGCGCACTGGTCTTTTGCAACCGGCACCCGCGCGCAGGTATGGGGCTTTAACGGACGCTATATGGGGCCGACCATTCGCGTCTGGAGCGGCGATGACGTCAAAATGATTTACAGCAACCGTCTGCAGGAAAACGTCGCCATGACGATAAGCGGGCTTCAGGTGCCAGGGCCGCTGATTGGCGGCGCGGCGCGGATGATGAGCCCGAACGCCGACTGGGCGCCGGTGCTGCCCATCCGCCAGTCCGCCGCCACGCTCTGGTATCACGCTGATACGCCAAACCGCAGCGCCCAGCAGGTCTATAACGGACTGGCGGGCATGTGGCTTGTGGAAGACGACGTCAGTAAATCGCTGCCCGTGCCGAACCATTACGGCGTTGACGACTTTCCCGTCATCATTCAGGACAAACGGCTGGATAACTTCGGCTCGCCGGAGTATAGCGAGCCGGGGAGCGGCGGCTTTCTTGGCGATACGCTGCTGGTCAACGGCGCGCAAAGCCCTTATGTGGAAGTCTCCCGCGGCTGGGTGCGCCTGCGTCTGCTGAACGCGTCGAACGCCCGTCGCTACCAGCTGCAGATGAGCGATGGCCGACCGCTGCACGTGATTGCAGGCGACCAGGGCTTCCTGCCCGCGCCGGTGTCGGTAAAACAGCTTTCGCTGGCACCAGGCGAGCGGCGAGAAGTGCTGGTGGACATGACGAATGGCGATGAAGTCTCCATTACCTGCGGCGAAGCGGCTTCCATCGTGGATCGCATTCGCGGCTTCTTTGAACCTTCACGCATCCTTATCTCCACGCTGGTGCTGACGCTGCGCCCAACCGGGCTGCTGCCGCTGGTAACCGACAATCTGCCGATGCGCCTGCTGCCGGATGAAATCATCAACGGCAGCCCGGTGAATAACCGCACCATTAACCTGGGCGACGACCCAGGCATTAATGGTCAGCTCTGGGATATGAAGCGTATCGACGCGCAGGCGCAACAGGGTACCTGGGAGCGCTGGACGGTGCGGGCGGATATGCCGCAGTCTTTCCATATCGAAGGGGTAAGTTTCCTGGTGCGTAACGTTAACGGTGCGGCGCCTTTCCCGGAAGATCGCGGCTGGAAGGACACGGTATGGGTGGATGGGCAGGTAGAACTGCTGGTCTGGTTCGGCCAGCCCTCCTGGAGCCATTTCCCGTTCCTCTACCGCAGCCAGACGCTGGAGATGGCCGATCGCGGTTCGGTAGGGCAGTTGCTGGTCAACCCGTCGCCTTAACGGCGAACAGAGAAAAGGCCGCTGTGAAGCAGCCTTTTTTATGCGTAGCGTTTGCCCCTCACCCTCTCTCCGGCGGGGTGAGGGAACCGGTCAGTGCAGAGATAGATGGCTTTTCGGTTGTTATTTCATGAAGCGTCTTAAACGACCTGGCTGAAGCGCCCCTCACCCCACGGAGAGAGGGAGTCGGCCCGCATGGATGGACTCTTTTGCCGGAAAAAGAGGCCAACCCGTGCAGGCGTCATTGGTTTTCC
This sequence comes from Franconibacter daqui, assembly GCF_014644275.1. Classification (NCBI taxonomy): domain Bacteria; kingdom Pseudomonadati; phylum Pseudomonadota; class Gammaproteobacteria; order Enterobacterales; family Enterobacteriaceae; genus Franconibacter; species Franconibacter daqui. The sequence goes on from NZ_BMKJ01000002.1 coordinate 364,241, forward strand.
CCCTCTCCCTTCCAGGGAGAGGGCCGGGGTGAGGGTAAAAGATGTTCAAGCTCCGCCAGTAAAGTCAGCAAAACTCTTTCCTGATTATTTAATCGTTCATTATTCCAAAAGCGTAACACCGTCCAACCGTGAGCCTGCAACCATGCCGTACGCCTCGCGTCGTATGCCCGATGCTCTGCCTGCTGACCGCCATCCAACTCAACAGCCAGCTTTGCCTGGCAACAGGCAAAATCAAGAATGCAAAGGCCGACGGATGCTGGCAAATTTATGCGCTGCAAAGTGGCGGTCGCGTAAGAGGCGCCATAAGAGGCGTTCCTGGGCAGTTAACTGCCGCCTGAGCTGGCGGGCATGAGTGGGGGCGTATCGCATCGCTCCACTCTGCCAGCCGTAAACGGAGCTGTCAGCGCGGAGCGATAAATGTGGAATCTGCCTTCAGAATTTATTCCGCCAGGAACAACTCCAGCAGCGAATTGAGAAACAGCTTGCCGTGGTCGGTTATCTGCCAGCTTTCCGGCGTTTCAATCAGGTATCCCTGCGCTATCGCTTCGTCAATCTGTGGGCGAATAACGCGCTCATCGAGACCGGTGTAACGCGCAAACTCCTCACGCGGTGCGGCTTCCAGTAAACGGAAGCGGTTCATAAAGAACTCAAATGGCTTATCTGTCGCTTCCACCTCATGCTGGCGGTCGAGGTATTTTCCCTGCATATAGCCGCGCGGATGGCGAGTTTTCGCCGTGCGCAGAATACGTCCGTCCGGGAACGTCACCTTGCCATGCGCGCCGCAGCCGATGCCGAGGTAATCGCCAAACCGCCAGTAGTTGAGGTTGTGCTGGCACTGATAACCCGGCTTCGCATAGGCCGACGTCTCGTACTGCTGATAGCCCGCCTGGGTGAGTAACTGATGGCCTTGCTCGAAGATATCCCACAGCGCGTCATCATCCGGAAGCGTTGGCGGGCGCGAGCCAAATAGCGTATTAGGCTCAATCGTCAGTTGATACCAGGACAGGTGCGGCGGGTTGAGCGCAATGGCCTGACGCAAATCGTCCAGCGCCTCGTCCAGCGACTGGTCCGGCAGGCCGTGCATCAGGTCGAGGTTAAAGCTGCGAAGCCCCAGCCCGCTTGCAAGGTTTGCTGCGCGCTTCGCCTCATCCGGCCCGTGAATGCGGCCAAGGCGCTTGAGCTTCGGCTCGCTAAAGCTCTGCACGCCGATGGAAATACGGTTCACGCCGGCGCGCTGGTACTCCACAAAGCGGTCGGCCTCCACGGTGCCTGGGTTGGCCTCCATGGTTATCTCCGCATCGGCGGCCAGGTTCAGGCGCGCGCGTACGCCGTCGAGCAGTTGCTGCATCGCCGGACCCGAAAGCAGGCTCGGCGTGCCGCCGCCGATAAAAATGGTTTTTACCTCGCGTCCCTGGGCATAAGAGGCGTCGTTATCAAGGTCGGTTAACAGATGCTGGACGTAATCATCGTGCGGCACCTCGCCCTTAAGCGCGTGCGAGTTGAAGTCGCAGTAAGGACACTTCTGCACGCACCAGGGAATATGAATATAAAGACTTAAGGGTGGCAAATTAGCCATTACGCATTGCTTCCAGTAACAGTTTCAACGCCTGTCCGCGGTGGGAAATGGCGCTTTTCTCTTCCCGCGTCAGCTCCGCCGCGGTTTTGCCCTCGGAAGGGACAAAGAAAATCGGGTCGTAGCCAAAGCCGCCTTCACCGGCAGGCTTGCGGGTAATAACGCCTTCCCAACTGCCGTGACACACCAGCGGCGTCGGGTCGTCGGCATGGCGCATATAAACCAGTACGCAGTGAAATTGCGCCTGACGTTTGCCTTCAGGCACATCTTCAAGCGCCGCCAGCAGCTTTTCGAGGTTTTGTTGATCGGTTGCTTCAACGCCTGCGTAGCGTGCGGAATAGATGCCCGGCGCGCCGCCCAGAATGTCGACCGCAAGCCCGGAGTCATCGGCAATCGCTGGCAGGCCGGTTACCTGCGCCGCGTGGCGCGCTTTCAGGATGGCGTTCTCAATGAAGGTCAGTCCGGTCTCCTCAGCGGACTCAACCCCAAGCTCGGTCTGCGCCACCACCTCTAAGCCAAAGTCTTGCAGCAGCGAGGCCAGCTCGCGCACTTTACCGGCGTTACCGGTAGCGAGAACAACTTTTTGCATAACGAAATCCTGTGATTAATCGATAATCGCCGCGACTTGCGCCGGGATTTGTTGAGGGTTAATGATTCTGACTTGCTTATGGCGGCCCAGTTCGCCTTTTTCAATGAAAACCTGGCTTTTGGCGACGCGAAACTGCTTTGCCAGAAACTTCAGCAGGTGCGCGTTGGCCTGGCCGTCCACCGGCGGGGCGGTGATGGCGACTTTCAGTTCGTCGCCATGCGCGCCCACAATGGCGTCCCGGCTGGCTTTCGGCTGAATATAAAGCCGTAAAACCAGCCCGTCCGCGCTGCGGCTTACTGCACTCACAGCAAATACCACAGCCCCGGGAAGAGATCCATGCCGAGGTAGTTCAGCAGATAAAGGATAATGATGACGCCCATCGCTGAAAAATCGATGCCGCCCATCGCCGGAATGATGCGGCGGATCGGCGCCATCATCGGTTCGGTCATCTGCATCAATACATACTCGACAGGGCTGCGGCCCTGGCTCACCCAGCTCATCAGCGAGCGAATGATGATGACCCAGAAGACCAGCGTACCCGCGGATTTCAGCAGCGAGAGCGCGCCTACCAACAGGTTCATCGGATCCAGCGACAGTACGCCCGCCTGGATAAGCAGCAGCAACGGATATTTCAGCGTCGTCAGAATAAACGCCACCAGCAGCGAAGCGGTGTCTATCGGCCCGAGGGACGGAATGATGCGACGCAGCGGCCCGATAACCGGCTGCGTTACTTTCACAATAAACTGCGCGAAGGGGTTATAAAAATCGCAGCGCGACCACTGCATCCAGATGCGCAGCAGCAGCACCATTACGTACAGCTCAATCAGGGTCTTGACCAGAAAAGTCAACGTCAGCATGGCGTTCCTCAGTAGTTATTGTTCAGTGTGGCGCGTGTAATCCCGCGCGCCAAAAATGGCGGTTCCAATGCGCACCATGGTGCTGCCCGCCGCTATCGCGGCTTCCATGTCGTCGGTCATGCCCAGAGATAGCGTATCGACAGACGGATAGCGGCTTTTCAGCTCGTTAAATGCTACCGCCATTTGACGTGCGACGGCAAACTGCCGCTCGTAATCGGGTTCCGGCGCGGGAATGGCCATCAGCCCGCGAAGCTGAACGCGCGGCAGTTGCGATACCTGCGCCGCCAGCGCATCCAGCTCGCTTAAGGGAATGCCTGATTTGCTTTGTTCATCGCTGATATTAATTTGGATCAGCACATTGAGCGGCGGCAGATTATCGGGGCGCTGGTCGCTTAAGCGGCTGGCGATGCGCAGGCGGTCGACGGTATGACACCAGTCGAAATGCTCCGCCACCAGGCGGCTTTTGTTGGACTGCAGCGGACCGATAAAGTGCCATTGCAACCCTTCCACGCCGCGTTGCCGGAAATGAAGGATCTTCTCCACCCCTTCCTGCACGTAATTTTCCCCAAAGGCGCGCTGCCCGGCGGCGATAGCTTCTGCGAGGGCGCTCGCAGGTTTGGTTTTGCTTACTGCAAGCAACGTAACTTCTTCTGAAGACCTGCCGCAGCGTTGGGCCGCCGCTGAGATCTTCTGCTGCACTTGCGCTAAGTTGCGCTCTATCTCACTCATGATTTATCGGGAAGCGGTATGGATATGGATGAACTGGTGGCGCTTAGTGTAAAGCATAACGTTTCGGATCTACACCTGTGCAGCGCGTTGCCTGCGCGATGGCGTCGGCGCGGCAGGCTGGAGCCGGTGCCGCACCCGCTGCCTGAACCTGAAACCTTGCTCGGCGAGTGGCTTAATGAAACCCAGCGCAGCGAGCTTGCCTTTAACGGGCAACTTGATTTCGCCGTCTCGCTGCCTGGCGGGGCGCGGCTGCGCGTCAACGCCTTCCGGCAGCAAAACGGGCTTTCGCTCGCGCTGCGTTTGCTGCCGACGCGCTGTCCGCAGCTGTCGTCGCTCGATCCGCCAGCGGCGTTAACCGGGCTGCTGCAGGCGCCGGATGGCCTGATTCTGGTGACCGGGGCGACGGGCAGCGGAAAATCGACCACGCTGGCGGCGATGGTCGACTACCTCAACCAGACGCTGGATGGGCATATCCTTACGCTGGAAGATCCGGTGGAGTTTCAGCACGCCAGCGCACGTTGCCTGATTCAACAACGGGAGGTAGGCATTCATTGCCGAAGCTTCAGCGACGGTTTGCGCGGCGCGCTGCGGGAAGATCCGGATGTGATTTTACTGGGCGAACTGCGGGACAGCGAAACTATCCGGCTCGCCCTGAGCGCGGCTGAAACGGGCCATCTGGTGCTGGCGACGCTGCACACGCGCGGCGCGGCGCAGGCGGTGGAGCGGCTGGTGGATGTCTTCCCGGCGGAGGAGAAAACCTGGGTGCGCAGTCAGCTTGCCGGCAGCCTGCGGGCGGTGCTGGCGCAAAAACTGGCGGAGTCGAGCGATGGCGGGCGGGTGGCGCTGTATGAGCTGCTTATCAACACCACGGCGGTGGCGAACCTTATCCGCGAAGGCAAAAGCCATCAGTTGCCCGGCCAACTGGAAACCGGAAGACAGCAGGGGATGCAGAACTTCGCGCATAGCCTGGCTTCGCGCATCTGTGAAGGAAAAATCGCCGCCGCGCAGCCGCAGGCGGCGAAGTGGGGATAGTCATCGCACGTTGAGTGAGTAAAGCACGGGCAAAGCGCCAGCGGTGGCAAGTATCTCGAGCTTAAGTTCACTGACATGCAGCGGCGCGCTGAGCCGGTGTTCCTGCACAGAATGGCGGTTATCAGTCACCTCCGCCACCAGGATTTCATCTGCCCAGAGCCGGTAATGCGTAACGCAGTGCGGCGTCACCGCAAAATGATGGCCCATTTGCACCGTTTCCATCGCGTTGTCGAAATCGTTGTCAAACACCAGCGTCAGGGTCTGGATGGTTTGCGGTTCGGCCCAACGCCAGAGCACGGCGGGCTGCTTATCTTCAGGCGAGGGCGCCCAGCCGTTGAAGTGCTGTTCCGGGCGAAGCCGACCGTTCAGCAGGTTTTGCGCTTCAAAACAGCGTAGCGGTTCGCTCAGGCGCAGAGCGGGCAGCACGTTATGCGGACGGCGGCGCGGCAGCCAGAAGTCAAACTCCTCCACGCCGAAGTCGCCGTCGGCAATCTGGCGCGCGTGTTTCGCCACGCGGGGGTTCTGGCTGTTGAATACCGTGATGATGCCAGGCGCGTCTGCCGCGCTCAGCGCTATTTCAGTCTCATCGTTGCGATCGAATGCAATAAACAGGTATTCGTCGCGCGGGCTGGAATAATCGAATTGCAGCGTATAATCGCCCGCTTGCGTTATCGTCAGCGTGCGCTCCGCCAGCAACCTGTCCGGCGTAAAGTTGCCTGCCTTTTTGCTGGTCAGCAGGCTGACGTTCAGGCGTTGCGGGCTTGCGGCGCGCAGGGTAAACGTGAGGGCAGGTAGCGACCCGGCAGCCTTTAACGGCAGCAGCAGCGCCATGCGCGCCTGCAGCGGCAACCATTCGCCGTTTGTGGGCAGGGCGTGAAGTTGATATTCGCTGGTGGCGGTTACAACCGCGCCGCTCGCCGGGTCGCTAAGCGTCTGGCGCGGAATGTAGCAGCCGCTGGCTTGTAAATGCTGTTGCAAAAGCGTGACGCGTTCGCGCTGCGCCAGCTCGCGTGGGGTAAGGCGTTGCTCGCGACAGAGCGCTGCGGCGCGGCCCACCACTTCGCCCAGCAAACCGCAGGTGCACATCACTCGCGCGCTGCCAAAAGCGACATGGGACGCGGAGATAAGCCGCCCGGTTAAAAAGAGGTTATCCAGCGAACGGCTGTAAAGGCAGCGAAAGGGGATAGTATAAGTGCCCTTGCTGTGGAACTGTCGGCAACCGTCGTGCGTGCTGTAGACGCCGTCCGCCGGATGCAGGTCAATGGACCAGCCGCCGTAGCCGACGGCGTCATAATGGTCGCGCTGCTCGATAATATCTTGCTGGCAGAGCAGGTGATCGCCCATAAAACGGCGGCTTTCCCGCTTGCCGGGAATGGCGCCGACCCATTCGATGGTCATCTTCTCCGCCTCGGGAAAGTTGCCGGAATTTTTAATGTAGTTCCAGACGCCCCAGACGATTTTCCAGAGTTCCCATTTTATGGCTTCGCTGTCGTGCACGGTATCAAGCCGGCCGCCCCATTCCAGCCACCAGAGGTCGCAACCGTTGAGGGTGGAAGTCAGGCGGGTGTAGCGCGGGATATCGCTTATCTCGCTCAGAGCGAAGGAGGGGGGCGTAAACGCTACCGCTTCCTCTGTGCGTTTGGTGTAGAAATAAATGGAGTGGCCCAGTTTGTGCCCGAAGCTGTCGCCTGGCGCCATCTTCTCGCCAAGCTCATCGGCGGCTTCTGCTCCGACACGATATTCCGCGCCAGCAAGGTAGCCGAGTACGCCGTCGCCGGTAGCGTCGCAAAACTGCTCCGCCGTGATGAGGTAAAAGGTTTCGTTGATAGCGTTGAATCCTTTCACGCCCGTAATGCGTTTACCCTGCGTGTAAACCTCAAACAACGCGGTGTTAAGCAACAGCGTCAGGTTGGGTTCGCGCTGCGCCATATCAAGCAGCACCAGATCGAACATCACCGGATTGCCCTCTTTGTTGCGATAGAGGTTCTCTTCCAGGATTTCCCCCATAATGCCGCCTTCTCTCGCCCAGCGGTTATTGTTACCCATATGCGAGGTGGCGCCGTTGGCCCATAGCCGCACTTCGCTGGAGGCGTTGCCGCCGAGTACGGGCCTGTCCTGCACCAGGACAACCTGTAACCCCTCGCGCGCCGCCGCCAGGGCCGCGCACAGGCCGGATAGCCCACCGCCCGCCACCAGCAGGTCGGCGTGCAACTGCGCCTGCGGAAAAGCCCGGGCATCGCTTTGGTGAAAGATCTGCATAATGTTTGTATCCTTCTTAAAGAGCACGACTCAATTCACGCAACCCAGGGCAGCTATGTCATCACAACCCAATCAAAGTCTGATCGACGGCATCCGTTGCCTGCAGTATCTGGTCTCCAGCGACCGCGCCATTGGCTGTCGCGAGCTGGCGCGCCTGATGAATATCAACACCACCCGCGTTAACCGCCTGCTGATGACCATGGCCTCAATTGGCCTCACCATGCAGGACGAACAGCGCCGCTATCTTCCCGGGCCCGGCATCCATGCGCTGGCGGCGCAGGCGATCCGCGGTTCTGCGCTTTTTTCGCAGGCGCTGCCGCAGCTTGAACGCCATGCGCCAAAGGAGATTGTGGTAGCGCTTGGCGTACTGTGGGAAGACCAGGTTATTTACATCTATCACGCCTCTCCGGGTTCGCAGCCGGGTCAGGCGCTGGCCGGGTTTCACATGTTGCCTGCCTGGCAGTCGGTCATCGGCATGTCGCTGTTGGCGTCGGAGAGCGACGACGCGCTGGCGCCGCGCTTCACCCCTGAGCAGTGGACGGCGCTTTCCCCTTATCTGACCCAGCAGCGCGAGCAGGGCTATGTGCTGTGGCGTCATGATGATGGCGAGATCTCCATGGCGAAGCCGCTGGGCATGCATAACGCGTCGCTGGCGCTGGCGGGGATGTGGCATATCTCCGAAACGGAGATTGACGCGCGTCTTCAGCAACTCCATGAACTGGCGGCGCTACTGATCAAACCTGTTTAATCGTCTGTTGCTCGCCTGACGTTGGCGTACCTGGCATACAATGACTATCGTGTCTCTTTAATAGAAACACAAAGTTTTTGACGAAACGCCACCGGGAAATGTGATGTGGCTCGAAGGGAAAGGGCGGGGCGGCAAGCCCCGGCACTATCAGAAGAGTAATGCGGTCAGGGGTGCTGTTCGAAGTAGCTTTCCAGAATGACGACCGCAGAAGCGGAGTCCACGCTGCCCTTATCCAGCGCGCGAAAGCCGCCGCGGGAGAAAAGCCCTGCGCGCGCTTCCACCGTACTGAGGCGCTCGTCATGCAGTTCCATCGCCACGCCGAAACGGCCATGCAGGCGATTAGCGAAGTTACGCGCGCGCGCCGTGAGCGGCTGCTCGGTGCCATCCATATTCAGCGGCAGCCCGACGACGACTTTTTCCGGCTGCCACTCTTTTATCAGCCGTTCGATAAGCGTCCAGTCCGGCGTGCCGTTTTGCGCTTTCAGCGCCGTCAGCGGACGGGCGGTGCCGGTGATGCGCTGACCTACGGCCACGCCGATGCTGCGGGTGCCAAAGTCAAAGGCAAGTAAGGTGCCGCTCATCAGGCGTGCCCCGCCACGCCGGGCATGGTATGGATATCAATGCCGATAAGCTTCGCAGCCTCGCGCCAGCGGTCGGCAATCGGCGTACGAAAGAGAATATTGAGATCGGCAGGCGCGGTGAGCCAGGCGTTTTCCAGCAGCTCTTGCTCCAGCTGACCTTTCTCCCATGACGAGTAGCCCAGCGCCACGATAATGTCGGAAGGTTGCTCAGCGGTGCCCATGGTTTCCAGCACGTCGCGGGAGGTGGTGATAATGGTGTTATCGGAAATCCGGATGCTCGAAGCAAACTTATCCGGCGGAGTATGCAGGATAAAACCGCGATCTTCCGCCAGCGGTCCGCCGAGAAAAACCGGCTTATCCAGGCGAATAGCCGGGTCGCGCGGTTCCGGGTTGATTTTCAGCTTCTGCAAAACCCCTTCGACCTGCAGGTTTTCCAGCGGCTTGTTGATGACGATTCCCATGGCGCCTTCGTCGTTATATTCGCAGATGTAAACCACGGAACGCCGGAAGAGAGGATCCTGCAAGGCCGGCATGGCAATCAGAAAGTGATGCTGTAAATTCATTGTCAAAGGTTCTGTAGTCCTGGTTGAAAAAGCGACAAGGCCAAGTATGGGGGCAAAGTGGCGGACTGTCACCAGGTGGGAGGAAAAGGCGGGCCTGCGCCCGCCGTAAAGATTATTTTGCCAGGCGTTTCTCAATGGCGTCCATCAGCATGCCGGTGATGGAGATGGGGAATTCCGCTTCGATTTCACGCACGCAGGTGGGGCTTGTGACGTTAATCTCCGTCAGACGGTCGCCGATGATATCCAGGCCCACAAAAATCAGCCCTTTCTCTTTCAGCGTCGGCGCTACGCGGCGGGCAATCGCCCAGTCGCTGTCGCTCAGCGGACGCGGTTCGCCGCGGCCGCCCGCCGCCAGGTTGCCGCGCGTTTCGCCACCCTGCGGAATACGCGCCAGGCAGTAAGGCACCGGCTCGCCATCCACCACCAGTACGCGCTTGTCGCCATCTTTAATGGCCGGCAGGTAATTCTGCGCCATGCAGTAGCGGCTGCCGAGCAGCGTCAGGGTTTCTGCAATTACCGAAAGGTTCGGGTCGCCTTCTTTGACGCGGAAAATAGAGGTGCCGCCCATGCCGTCCAGCGGTTTGAGGATGATATCGCCATGCTTTTGCCAGAACGCTTTCAGTTGCGCTTTATTACGGGTCACCAGCGTTTCCGGAGTCAGGTCCGGGAACCAGGCGGTGAACAGCTTTTCGTTGCAGTCGCGCAGGCTCTGCGGCTTGTTGACGATAAGGGTGCCTTTCTCTTCGGCGCGCTCAAGAATATAGGTCGCGTAAATGAATTCGGTATCAAACGGCGGGTCTTTGCGCATCAGGATGACGTCGAGATCGGCGAGTTCGATATCCTGCTCGTTGCCAAATTCATACCACTTGTCGTAGTTCTGTTCCACGCTGACGCGACGGGTGCGGGCGCGCGCTTCGCCGTTAATCAGGTAAAGATCCGCCATCTCCATATAGTGCAGCTCATACCCGCGGCGCTGCGCTTCCAGCAGCATAGCGAAGCTGGTGTCTTTTTTAATATTAATGGTTGCGATGGGGTCCATCACGATGCCGAGCTTAATCATTCTCTTTCTCCTTTAGCCCAGATCGCCAAAACGCACCTGTAGCGCGGTGATGGCGGTGAGCGCGGTAGTCTCAGTGCGCAGAACGCGAGGTCCCAACAGAATATCAGTAAAATGGTAGCGCGCCGTCATGGCGATTTCATCCGCCGACAGGCCGCCTTCCGGGCCGATCAGCAACCGCACGCGCTCAACCGGCAGCGGCAGCGTGTTGATGCTGTGCGCTGCTCGCGGGTGAAGATTGAGTTTTAAACCCTCATCCTGCTCGGCGCACCAGGCTTCCAGATTCATTGCCGGGCGAATCTCCGGCACGCGGTTGCGGCCGCACTGCTCGCAGGCGGCGATAGCGATTTTCTGCCACTGCTGGATTTTTTTATTCAGCCGTTCGGCATCAAGCTTAACGCCGCAGCGCTCAGAAAACAGCGGCGTAATGGTATTCACGCCCAGCTCTATCGATTTCTGGATAGTGAATTCCATTTTTTCGCCGCGCGACATCACCTGGCCCAGATGCAGATGCAGCGGCGACTCGCGGTCCGCCACTTCGCCTTTCAGCACCGTCACCCGCACGCTCTTTTTATCGGCGTGGGTGATTTCAGCATCGAAGACCTGGTTGCTGCCGTCGAATAAGTGTAATGCCTGACCCGGCCCCATGCGCAGTACGCGGCCAACATGGTTGGCGGCGTCTTCGCAAAGCGCAAGCTCATGGCCCGGGACAATCGGTTCGGGATGGTAAATGCGGGGAATTCGCATAAGGTTATTATCTGCCAGCAAGGGCGCGCCCGGCTTTCTGCGGAGCGCGCGATAAACAATGCCCGCTAGTGTAGGTTAGCGCTTTTGCGCCTGGCAAGCCTGCTGAACATAAGGGTTGTGGTTGCCCTGTACGCGAGCGATGCGCTCGTCGCGGGTACATTCCCACGCCGTTACCGGGTAGAGCTTGTTCCAGGCTTCAAACAGCTGCGTCTGCTGGCGTGAAAGAGAAAGCTTGTACTGGTCGCGCATGTAGAAATAGGTGCGGGCGATGGCGCCGCGGGCGCGGGCAGGCGGCTCAGCGGATTTGTCTTTGAAATCGACCTTCATTTCACACTGTCCGTACTGGCCTTCGCCCCCTTTCCACTGGTTGTAGAGGAAATTTCCACGGTCGCCGTTCACTTCGCCTACCGCAGGTTGCAGGTTATGCAGGTCGATTTCCATCTGGCGGTAAACCGGATCTTTATCGCAGTTTTTACGTCCGCCATCCTGCCAGCACTGACGCTGGTGGCCGAACTGCCAGGCGGGCACGACGTGCTCCCACTCAATGCGCGAAGCGCGGTTCTCGTTTTTACGCACTTTGTAGCCGCAAGACGCCAGATCCGGAATGCCCTTTTTCCCCTGCCAGGTAATCTTGCAGCCGCAGTAAAAATCACCCGGTGCGTCAGCGTTTACTTTCACGCTGGCAGCCTTGGCCTGAGAAAAACTATGAATGCCTGCGGCGAATGAACCGCCGGAAAGCAGGGCGGCGGTTAGCGCCACCGTAAGCGAAATTTTGCGAGACATCTTCCAACTCCATGTGACAAGTGCTCGCACCGTAGCGAAGGAAAGCGTCAGAAGCAATTCAAAGGCGCTTAAAATTTCCGGTTCAGGATAAAGGCGGGGTTTCCGGGCGCAATTTTTCGCCGCAGCGCACGCAGCGGTACTCTGTTTCACCGCGCAGCACGCGGTTGTGGCGCCGTACGGTAAGCTGATGTTGCTGGCAACTGCAGCGGTAGGGATAGGTGTTGCGGCGAACGGAGTCCAGTTCAAACTGGTGCGTACGGCGCGCCGGCACGCCAAGCACCGCTTCCATCATCCATTTCCACTCTTTGCCGTGCGGCGCGACGCGTCCGAAATGTTTCCAGACCAACAGATGCGCCAGCTCATGCGGCACCACTTCTTCATAAAACGCCTGCTGGTTTTCCAGCAGCAACACCGGGTTGAGGCGAATTTCGTAGCTCTCAAGCCAGGCGGTGCCTGCCGCCGTGCCGCGCTGTTGATAAACGATTTTCGGCTCGGGATAGTTACGCCCAAGATGAAGGTTTGCGCGCTGCAGGTTTTCGCGCAGGCTGCGCATAACGGCCTGTTGAACGGCGATAGGGAGACGTGGGGTTTTCATAACGGCAGAGCATAGAGAATGGCGGGAAGGAGGGCAAGCGGCGGAAATAAGCCTCTCCCCCGTGAGGGGAGAGGCCTGAAAGGTTAGTCGTGGGCGCCAATCTCGCGCAGGCGACGGCCTTTCATCAGGTTACGTTCAATATGCTCAAGCGAAACGTGCTTGGTTTCCGGCACCAGCCAGACGGTCAACACGATAAAGAAGAGGTTCAGCGCCGCGTATACCCAGAAGGTGTTGGCGTTGCCCAGCGTGTTGAGCATGGTCAGGAAGGTGGCGCCGACAATCATGTTGGCTATCCAGTTAGTCGCGGTGGAGAGCGTGATACCGAAATCGCGGCCTTTCAGCGGCTGGATTTCAGAACACAGCACCCAAATCAGCGGACCGGCGCTCATCGCGAAGCCGATAATAAACATCAACAGCATCGCCACGGCAAAGTACTGCGCCGTCGGAGTGTGAATACCCAGATGCAGCATGGTGCCGAGAATGCCCATGCCCGACGCCATCACGATAAAGCCCAGGATAAGCGTCGGCTTGCGGCCCCAGCGGTCCACCAGGCCGATAGCGATAAAGGTCGCCAGCACGTTAGTCAGGCCAACAATAACGGTGCCCCACATCTGCTCGTTGGTATTGGAATAGCCCGCCAGTTCAAAGATTTTCGGCGCGTAGTACATGATGACGTTCATGCCGGTGAACTGTTGCATCACCTGAAGCAGCACCCCCAGGAAGACGGCGCGGCGGAAGTTGCTGTTCTCCTTGAACAGCGCCCAGCCGCTCTGTTTTACCTTCAGGCTTTCACGGATCTCTTCAAGCTCATTGCGCGCCTCGGCGCTGGAGTCGCGCAGACGCATCAGCACGCGTTCCGCATCGTGGAAGCGACGTTTGGCGGCGAACCAGCGCGGGCTGTCCGGCAGGAAGAAAACGCCAATCAGCAGCAGTACCGCCGGAATGGTGATAACGCCCAGCATCCAGCGCCAGTTGCCGGTATAGCTGAAGGCGGTGTCCGAAAGGTACGCGCCCAGGATCCCGATGGTAATCATCAGCTGATACATGGAGATCATGCTGCCGCGGATTTTTTCCGGCGCAATCTCAGAGAGATAGAGCGGGGCGGTGTAGGAAGCGATACCTACCGCCAGGCCCAGCAGTACGCGGGAAACAATCAGGACTTCTACGTTCGGCGCGAAAGCGGAGCAGAGCGAGCCTGCCACAAACAGCACCGAGCCAATCATCAGACTCTTTTTACGCCCGAGGCTGGATGAGAGCCAGCCGCTGCCCACTGCGCCAACCGCCGCGCCGAACATCATCGAGCTGACCACCCACTCCTGCTGGTGTGAAGTAATCTGGAAATCATCGGCAATAAAGGGCAACGCGCCCGCAATCACGCCAATGTCGAGGCCAAAAAGCAGTCCCGCCAGGGCCGCGAGAAAACAGACAAAGAACGTCATGGCCTTGTTTGAACGCCCCTGTTTTTTATTGTCAGGCATACTGCCCTCCAGTTGGTATTGGTTTTATCGATGTGAATCGTAGGTTAGCGTACCGTAAAATGATGTGATACGAATCACATGAGTGTAATCGGTTACATCAATGTCAAGCTATGTAATTCGCTAAAACCTTTATTTATCAGTTTATTAGTTTAACAAGCAGCGAAGCGGCCGGATAAATTTCAGAGTAAACCGAAGCGGCATGTAACAGAATGCGTTTTTTTACCATGCAGCAGGAATAATCTGAAAGTTTATGTAGCAGAATCACTATGTAATCGCTTTCAGAACGATACGGAAAGACAAACTGCGAGGAAGTATAGCTGGCGGAAAAGAAAGCGCAGAAAAAGCCGCCAGAAATGCAAAAGGCCAGCACGAGGCTGGCCTTTACGGGCAATGCGGCGAAGATTTATTTCAGACCGGCAGCATCACGCAGCAGCTGCGCTTTGTCGGTTTTTTCCCACGGGAAGTTTTCACGACCGAAGTGGCCGTACGCCGCCGTCTCTTTGTAGATCGGGTGCAGCAGATCCAGCATCTGGATAAGACCGTACGGACGCAGGTCGAAGAACTCGCGCACCAGCAGGGTCAGCTGTTCGGTAGAGACTTTCTCAGTGCCGAAGGTTTCCACCATGATAGAGGTCGGCTCCGCCACGCCGATGGCGTAGGAAACCTGAATCTCACAGCGGTCCGCCAGGCCTGCGGCAACGATGTTTTTCGCAACGTAGCGCGCAGCGTAAGCGGCGGAGCGGTCAACTTTCGACGGATCTTTACCGGAGAACGCACCGCCGCCGTGACGGGCCATGCCGCCGTAGGTATCAACGATGATCTTACGACCGGTCAGGCCGCAGTCGCCCATCGGGCCGCCGATAACAAAACGGCCGGTCGGGTTGATGAAGAATTTGGTGGATTCATTAAGCCATTCAGCAGGCAGAACCGGCTTGATTATCTCTTCCATCACCGCTTCCTGCAGCGCTTTTTGCTCGATCTCTTCCGCGTGCTGTGTGGAAAGCACTACCGCGTCGATGCCGACGATTTTACCGGCGTCGTACTGGAAGGTGACCTGGCTTTTCGCATCCGGGCGCAGCCACGGTAGGGTGCCGTTTTTACGCACTTCAGCCTGACGCTGCACCAGACGGTGCGCGTAAGTGACAGGCGCCGGCATCAGCACGTCGGTTTCGTTAGTGGCGTAACCAAACATCAGGCCCTGGTCGCCCGCGCCCTGCTCAAGCGGGTCGGAGCGGTCAACGCCCTGGTTGATGTCCGGGGACTGCTTGCCAATTGCGCTCAGCACCGCGCAGGAGTTGGCGTCAAAGCCCATATCGGAATGCACGTAGCCGATTTCACGCACCGTGTTGCGGGTGATCTCTTCGATATCTACCCATGCGCTGGTGGTGATTTCACCGCCAACCAGCACCATGCCGGTTTTGACATACGTTTCACACGCTACGCGCGCTTTTGGATCCTGTTCAAGGATAGCGTCCAGCACGGCATCGGAAATCTGGTCAGCGATTTTATCGGGATGCCCTTCTGATACAGACTCGGACGTAAAAAGGTGTTTTGCCATATTCTCTTTACCCTGGAGTAATTCGGTTAGTTCAGACTGCTGTGTAAAGGCTTCAGTCCAGTGCGATATTCTGAACGGAAAAACGCCCTCGCGTTTAGCGGAACGGGCTGTCTGAATGTTAATCAGTATAGATGGATTAACTTCTGGATGGCTATTCTAGGTGAAATCTTAACCTCATTTCCAGCGATTTTTACGCGCCGGCGCGCAGGGTAAAGAAAGGCGGAGCGGAGATTTCTGATAAGGACAGCAAAGCGGGCATTTTTATTTTGCTTTTTAACCCTGTTGTCGGTATAAAACGGCGCGCGCGGCTTATGCATTCAAGCGCACGATGGTTCCCCTCGTGTCGCCCACTTCCAGCCGGGTTAAGCAGTGATTTTTAAGGCTTTGGCTTGTCGCATACCCTAACGTATGCGTGGAGGTGATACGAAATAATGAACCATTGTTATCCGCTTATTCTGGCACACCGTTCTGGTGCCTTTTCATCCCCTGCATTCTGCATATCTTCTTTGCAAACCTGCCGATGTTCCACCCATCTCGGCGCTTCTCAGGATTCCCGGGCCGGTTACGCCTGGTGATAACTGAACAAGGGCGCTCCTGAACGTTCAGGAGTTTTCTCGTGGTTTCGCCGACCCGTCATACGGAGTTCGGTTACGTGTTTTACAATGATATGGAAAAGAAACCAGTCGCTCAGCCGGGCGATCAGCGCTATCTGCTGGTGAACCCGTCTGTTTATGGGTTGTTATCGCACTGTAACACTGCGATAGTAGTTAACTGTTTTACACTTTTACTAAAACATGAGGTTCGCTATGTCTGACGACATGTCTTCGGTTTCCCCTTCGTCAGCAGGCGAACAGGGTGTACTACGTTCTATGCAGGAGGTGGCAATGAGCTCCCAGGAAGCCAGCAAGATGCTGCGTACTTACAATATTGCCTGGTGGGGCAATAACTATTACGACGTCAACGAGCTGGGCCATATCAGCGTTTGCCCCGATCCGGACGTCCCCGAAGCGCGCGTCGACCTCGCCAAACTGGTGAAGTCTCGTGAAGCTCAGGGCCAGCGCCTGCCCGCGCTGTTCTGCTTCCCGCAGATCCTGCAACACCGTTTGCGCTCTATTAACGCGGCGTTTAAACGCGCCCGCGAGTCTTACGGTTATAACGGCGATTACTTCCTGGTTTACCCCATCAAGGTGAACCAGCATCGTCGCGTTATCGAATCGCTTATCCATTCCGGCGAGCCGCTGGGCCTGGAGGCAGGCTCCAAAGCGGAGCTGATGGCGGTGCTGGCGCACGCCGGGATGACGCGCTCCGTTATCGTCTGCAACGGCTATAAAGACCGTGAATATATCCGCCTGGCGCTCATTGGCGAGAAGATGGGCCATAAGGTTTATCTCGTTATCGAGAAAATGTCGGAAATCAAAATCGTGCTGGAAGAGGCGGAGCGTCTGAACGTGGTGCCGCGTCTCGGCGTGCGTGCGCGTCTGGCTTCCCAGGGTTCCGGCAAATGGCAATCGTCCGGCGGCGAAAAATCAAAATTCGGCCTCGCGGCGACGCAGGTGCTGCAACTGGTGGAGACGCTGCGCGAAGCAGGCCGTCTTGAAAGCCTGCAGCTTCTGCACTTCCACCTTGGCTCGCAGATGGCGAACATTCGCGATATCGCGACCGGCGTGCGTGAGTCGGCGCGTTTTTATGTAGAGCTGCATAAGCTTGGCGTGCAGATCCAGTGCTTTGACGTGGGCGGCGGCCTCGGCGTGGACTACGAGGGTACCCGCTCTCAGTCTGACTGCTCGGTAAACTACGGGCTTAACGAGTACGCTAACAACATTATCTGGGCTATCGGCGACGCTTGCGAAGAGAATGGGCTGCCGCACCCGACGGTGATTACCGAGTCGGGCCGTGCGGTCACTGCGCACCATACGGTGCTGGTCTCCAATATCATCGGCGTGGAGCGTAACGAGTTCACCGACCCGACGGCGCCAGCTGAAGACGCGGCGCGCCCGCTGCAAAGCATGTGGGAAACCTGGCAGGAGATGCATGAGCCGGGTACTCGCCGCTCGCTGCGCGAATGGCTGCACGACAGCCAGATGGACCTGCACGACATCCATATCGGCTACTCCTCCGGCACGTTTAGCCTGCAGGAGCGCGCCTGGGCGGAGCAACTTTACCTGAGCCTGTGTCACGAAGTGCAAAAGCAGCTCGACCCGCAGAACCGCGCGCACCGTCCGATTATCGACGAACTGCAGGAGCGTATGGCGGATAAGATTTACGTCAACTTCTCGCTGTTCCAGTCGATGCCGGATGCGTGGGGCATCGATCAGCTGTTCCCGGTGCTGCCGCTTGAAGGGCTGGACCAGGCGCCAAGTCGCCGCGGCGTGCTGCTGGACATTACCTGCGATTCCGACGGCACCATCGATCACTATGTCGATGGCGACGGCATCGCCTCGACCATGCCGCTGCCGGAATACGATCCGGATAACGCGCCGCCGCTGGGCTTCTTTATGGTGGGCGCTTATCAGGAAATTCTGGGCAACATGCACAACCTGTTTGGCGACACCGAAGCGGTGGACGTCTTTGTCTTCCCGGACGGCAGTGTGGAAGTGGAGCTTTCCGACGAAGGCGACACCGTGGCGGACATGCTGCAATACGTGCAGTTGGATCCAAACACCCTGCTGACGCACTTCCGCGATCAGGTGAAACAGACCGGGCTTGACGAGGCGCTGCAGCAGCAGTTCCTGGAAGAGTTCGAAGCGGGACTCTACGGCTACACTTATCTGGAAGACGAGTAAGCGTCGTTTCGCTGGAATCACGGGGCAGGGAGGCGTTATTCGCCGCCTGCCCGATCCGCCGGGTTAACCGTCAGCGGAGGCAGAGCGTGAGCGTCACAGGCTTGAACCTGATTGAATTACCAGCGATAATCCGCCGCAATAAGCTGTATACCCATCAATCCCTTCCTCGTCGGGTTTAACGACGCGGAGGGGATTTTTTTTATCTCTTTTTTCACGTAACCAAGAGGTCATGTTCATGAACACCTTAGGCCATCAGTACGACAACTCCCTGGTATCCAACGCCTTTGGTTTTTTGCGTCTGCCGGTAAATTTCCAGCCGTACGACAGCGACGCGGAGTGGGTCATCACCGGCGTGCCGTTTGATATGGCGACTTCCGGCCGTGCGGGCAGCCGCTTCGGACCGGCGGCTATTCGTCAGGTTTCCACTAATCTCGCCTGGGAAGGCAACCGCTTCCCGTGGGATTTCGACATGCGCCAGCGCCTGAACGTGGTGGACTGCGGCGACCTGGTTTACGCCTTCGGCGACGCGCGTGAAATGAGTGAAAATCTGCAGGCGCATGCGGAAAAACTGCTGGCGGCTGGCAAACGCATGCTCTCTTTCGGCGGCGACCATTTTGTTACGCTGCCGCTGCTGCGCGCCCACGCCAAACATTTCGGCAAAATGGCGCTGGTGCATTTCGACGCGCACACCGATACCTACTCTAACGGCTGCGAATTCGACCACGGCACCATGTTCTACACCGCGCCGAACGAAGGGCTGATTGACCCGACCCGTTCCGTACAGATTGGTATTCGCACCGAGTTCGACAAAGACAACGGCTTTACCGTGCTGGACGCGCCGCAGGTTAACGATCGCTCCGTGGCGGACGTTGTGGCGCAGGTGAAGCAGATTGTGGGCGATATGCCGGTCTACCTGACCTTTGATATCGACTGTCTGGATCCGGCGTTCGCACCGGGCACCGGCACGCCGGTGATTGGCGGGCTGACCTCCGATCGCGCGCTTAAGCTGCTGCGCGGTATTCAGGATCTGAACATCGTCGGGATGGACATTGTAGAGGTGGCGCCGGCTTACGATCAGTCTGACATCACCGCGCTTGCCGCGGCGACGCTGGCGCTGGAAATGCTTTACATCCAGGCGGCGAAAAAAGGCGCGTAAGACAAGACAAAAAAGCCGGCGTTAACCGGCTTTTTCAACAGGGCGGGGGGCGTTAAGCCACCCCGCTTTTTTATTTGATGCCGTCGGCAGCCATGCGCTCGCGAATATGCTCGGCGCGTGCCGCGGAGGCCGGATGGTCGTCAAACATTGAGCTCTGGCGGCCTGCTTCCTGTTGCGCGAGCTTCTCGAAGCTGGTGGCGAGCCCCAGCGGGCTAATGCCGCGCTTACGCAGCAGATCGTAGGAGTAATCATCCGCTTCGGATTCCTGGCGCTGCGAGAACTGCGCATTGACCAGCTGTTCGCCCAGCGCGCCAAGCTGCGACTGCGACAGGCTACCGACGATGCCGCCTGCGGAAGCGGCGGCGGCGCGTACGGCGTTAGTGCCGAGCGCCACCTGCATGCCGCGCTTCACATGGCCCAGCGCGACGTGACCCATTTCATGGCCGATTACCGCTTCCACTTCGTTGTCGGTCATCATATCCATCAGGCCGCTGTAGACGCGGATGCAGCCGTTCGCCATGGCGAAGGCGTTCACATCTTTCTGCATATAGACCTTGTAGTTCACCGGCTGGCCGTTGATGTTGTCGCCAAGCGCCGCGGCGATCGTTTTCAGGCGCTGGGCGTACTGGCTGCTGGCCGGGGCGATAGTCGCCTTGCTGTCCAGCTCTTTACAGGACTCATCGCTTAATGCTTTTACCTGCGCATCGCTTAACGTGTAAGCCTGAAACGCCTCGGCGCCGGAGGTAAGCAGGCCGTTGGAATCCATGTTCTGACAACCGCTCAGCAGGGCCGCCGCGCCCATAGCGAGCAGAATCGCGCGCATCTTCATGTGTGTGCTTCCGCAAAAGTGAATAAAAAGGGTATAGCCTCGCCAGCGGAGTTTACCGGCATGATGAGCAGTATAAAGAAGTCAGTACGCAGTGAGCGAGGCCGTAGCGCTTTCTGCGCACATGATCCAGAGATTTCTTAGGCAACAAAAGGATGCTCCATGTACATGCCCATCCGCTTGGGTTACATTGTTTGCCACTTTTTCCGGGCGTAGCCCATAACGCGTGGTAGTCAAGTCGTTACTAAGGCGTGGCCTTTAACTATCCGATCTGGAGTCAAAATGTCCTCTCGTAAAGAGCTTGCCAATGCTATTCGTGCGCTCAGCATGGACGCAGTACAGAAAGCCAAATCCGGTCATCCGGGTGCCCCGATGGGTATGGCTGACATTGCCGAAGTCCTGTGGCGTGATTTCCTGAACCATAACCCGCAGAACCCGAGCTGGGCCGACCGCGACCGTTTCGTGCTCTCTAACGGCCACGGCTCGATGCTGATTTACAGCCTGCTGCACCTCACCGGCTACGACCTGCCGATCGAAGAGCTGAAAAACTTCCGTCAGCTGCATTCCAAAACCCCGGGCCACCCGGAAGTGGGTTACACCGCAGGCGTTGAAACCACCACCGGTCCGCTGGGGCAGGGCATCGCTAACGCCGTGGGCATGGCTATCGCGGAGAAAACGCTGGCGACGCAGTTTAACCGCCCGGGCCACGACATTGTTAACCACTACACCTACGCCTTCCTGGGCGACGGCTGCATGATGGAAGGCATCTCCCACGAAGTTTGCTCACTGGCGGGCACGCTGGGCCTTGGCAAACTGGTGGCGTTCTACGACGACAACGGCATTTCCATCGACGGCCACATTGAAGGCTGGTTCACCGATGACACCGCTAAGCGTTTTGAAGCTTACGGCTGGCACGTCGTGCGCGGCGTGGATGGTCACGATGCGGACGCCATCAAGCGCGCCATCGAAGAAGCGCGTGCGGTAACGGACAAACCGTCCCTGCTGATGTGCAAAACCATCATCGGCTTCGGCTCGCCGAACAAAGCGGGCACGCATGACTCCCACGGCGCGCCGCTGGGCGATGCGGAAGTGGCGGCGACCCGCGAACAACTGGGCTGGAAACACGAGCCGTTCGTGATCCCGCAAGAGATCTACGCGCAGTGGGACGCCAAAGAGATGGGCTCCGCGAAAGAGCGCGCATGGAACGAGAAGTTCGCCGCTTACGCCAAAGCCTTCCCGCAGGAAGCCGAAGAGTTTACCCGCCGCATGAAAGGCGAAATGCCAGCGGACTTCGCGCAGAAATCGCAGGATTTCATTGCGAAACTGCAGGCGAACCCGGCGAAAATCGCCAGCCGTAAAGCCTCTCAGAATGCTATCGAAGCGTTTGGCCCGTGGCTGCCGGAGTTTCTCGGCGGCTCAGCGGACCTCGCGCCTTCCAACCTGACGCTGTGGTCTGGTTCCAAAGCGATTAACGAAGACGCTGCAGGCAACTACATTCACTACGGCGTGCGCGAGTTCGGCATGACCGCTATTGCCAACGGCATCGCGCTGCACGGCGGTTTCCTGCCGTACACGTCTACCTTCCTGATGTTTGTGGAATATGCCCGTAATGCGGTGCGCATGGCGGCGCTGATGAAGCAGCGTCACGTGATGGTCTATACCCACGACTCCATCGGTCTGGGCGAAGATGGCCCGACTCACCAGCCGGTTGAACAGCTGGCGGCGCTGCGCGTAACGCCGAATATGAGCACATGGCGTCCGTGCGACCAGGTAGAATCTGCGGTCGCGTGGAAATACGCGGTTGAACGCCAGGATGGCCCGACTGCGCTTATCTTCTCTCGTCAGAACCTGGCGCAGCAGGAGCGCAGCGAGCAGCAGCTGGCGGATATCGCCCGCGGCGCTTACGTGCTGAAAGATTGCGACGGCCAGCCGCAGCTTATCTTCATCGCAACCGGTTCTGAAGTGGAGCTGGCGGTAGCGGCATGGGAAAAACTGTCTGCCGAAGGCGTGAAGGCGCGCGTGGTTTCCATGCCGTCGACCGACGCGTTCGACAAGCAGGATGCGGCCTACCGCGAAGCGGTGCTGCCGAAAGCGGTTAGCGCGCGCGTGGCTATCGAAGCGGGCATCGCGGACTACTGGTTCAAATATGTCGGCCTGAACGGTGCGGTAGTAGGCATGACCACCTTCGGCGAATCCGCGCCGGCGGAGCAGCTGTTCACCGAGTTCGGCTTCACCGTGGATAACGTGGTAAGCCAGGCGAAATCGCTGCTGTAATCACATTTGTTAAAGTGAAACCAAACGGGAGGCCTGGCGCCTCCCGTTTTTTATGCATCTTTTTAGTCGCCCGGGTATTTTTTAAGCAGTGCCTGAGTAAACGGCGTGAGGGTATAGTCTGATATTTCCCACGCTTTATACTCCAGCAGATCGTCCGCTATCTCCTGTATCACGCTGTTGAGCTCAAGGTTTTCCAGCCACGCCGTCCGGATAGCCGTGACGCCATACATCGCGCCCAGAAGATTGCCTGCAATGGCGCCTGTCGAGTCGGAATCTCCGCTATGATTCACCGCCATCAGCACGCCATGTTCAAACGAGCGGGCCGCCAGTGCGCAATAAACCGCAATGGCCAGCGCCTCTTCCGCTACCCAGCCTTCGCCAAGCTTCGCTATCGCCTCGTGGGACGGCGTCGGCGTCTGGGCTAGGTGTTGCGCAAGCTCAATGGCATGAAGCGTTTCTTCGTGCGCGGGCTGCGTTTTCAATAGCGCAATCGCGCTGTCAGCCGCCGCGTGCAGCGTCTCTCCTTGTGCAAGATGGAAAACCAGCACGGCGAGTACGCCGCCCGTAAGCCAGCCGGTAGGGTGCCCGTGGGTAAGCGCGGCCAGCCTGCATCCCATATCGAAAGCCTGCCGGACGGCGTCCGTCTCCTGATTGCGGGCATAAAACAGCCCCACCGGCGCTACGCGCATTACGCCGCCGCAGCCTTTGCTGTTATTACTGGCGGGTTCGCCAAAGCGTTTCATCTCGCGTAGCGCGCTCAGGCAGGTAACGCCCGGCGCACGGGCGCTGTAAAGAGCTTGTTGCTGGATAAGCCAGCCGGAAAGCGAAAAGCCTTTCAGCAGCCCGTGACGGTTATGTTCTCCCTGCGTCAGCAGCCAGCGCTGGTAGGCGTGAGCGGTAGTGCCGGTAAAAGCAGGGGCAATGCCGCGCATCGCGCCGCGCACCCAGCCGCGCAGCAACCCTTCCGCTGTGAACAGTGTCATCTGCGTATCGTCGGTTATCTTCCCTTTGCCGCCCCAGGCCGCTTCGTAATCCGTAATTCCCTGCGCGCCGAAACGCGCCGTAATTTCCGGGAGGCTCAAAAACTCCACCGGACCGCCTAACGCGTCGCCAACCGCCCCTCCAAGCAGGCATCCGCGAAAACGCAGGCGCAGCGTGTTGAGATCAGACAAATTTTCGGAAAGCGGGGCGGTTAACATGGCGGTTTACCAGGGTAAGTCAGATGGTTTCTTATTGTAGGGCGGCAACGTTCGTAGCGTAACCTCCCGTTTCTGGTGAAAGTTGTCGCTCTGATGACCAGTTCCAGGCGCAGTAATGCCAGGGGAATGGAATTTATTCCATTAAAAATGTGACGCAGGTCAGAACTTAAGGCGCTTTCCCTGGCCGATCGTTCCTTTTATTCCGGCTTTCGATTATTCTGGCTGAACCGTTTCAGTCGATTAAATGTTCGACAAATAATCAAACAGATGCAGTTTGTGACAGGCGAGGATTCCCCTCAGAGGATGGCTGCATTACTCTGTCAGCCAACTCAATCCGGGAATGCTTTGCAGGAGACCTATGACCCTACGCATAGCGATTAATGGTTTCGGTCGTATCGGGCGTAACGTGGTTCGCGCATTATACGAATCAGGGCGTCGGGCTGAAATCACCGTGGTGGCTATCAACGAGCTGGCGGATGCCACGGGCATGGCGCACCTGTTGAAATATGACACCAGCCACGGCCGCTTCGCCTGGGATGTGCGCCAGGAAGCGGAGCTGATGTGGATCGGCAACGACACCATTCGTCTGCTGCATGAGCGCAATATAGAAGCGCTGCCCTGGCGCGAACTGGGCGTAGATATCGTGCTGGATTGCACCGGCGTGTACGGTTCCCGCGCGGATGGCATAGCGCACCTGGAAGTAGGCGCGAAGAAAGTGCTTTTCTCCCATCCCGGCGGCAACGATCTTGACGCGACGGTGGTTTACGGCGTCAACCAGGCGCTGCTCGAAGCGGATCATCGCATCGTCTCTAACGCCTCCTGCACCACCAACTGCATTATTCCTGTGATAAAGCTGCTCGACGACGCTTTCGGCATTGAGTCCGGCACGGTGACGACGATCCATTCGGCCATGCACGATCAGCAGGTTATCGACGCCTATCACCCCGATTTGCGCCGTACGCGCGCCGCCAGTCAGTCGATCATTCCGGTGGATACGCGTCTTGCGGCAGGCATCAGCCGAATTTTCCCGAAATTTCATGACCATTTTGAAGCCATCGCCGTGCGCGTGCCGACCATTAACGTGACGGCGATTGACCTGAGCGTCACGGTTCGTCAGCCGGTAAAAGCGTGCGATGTCAACCTGTTGCTGCAAAAAGCGGCACAGGGTGCATTTCATGGTATAGTTGACTATACGGAATTACCGTTGGTCTCAACTGATTTTAACCACGATCCGCACAGTGCCATTGTGGACGGCACGCAGACACGGGTGAGTGGGGCGCACCTCATCAAAACGCTGGTGTGGTGTGATAATGAATGGGGCTTTGCTAACCGGATGCTCGACACCACGTTAGCCATGGCAGCTATTGGTTTCAGGTAAGACGCGATTTGCGTCTGCAAAACTTTAGAATCAACGAGAGGATTCACCATGTCTGTAATTAAGATGACCGATCTGGATCTGGCAGGTAAACGCGTACTGATCCGTGCCGACCTGAACGTACCGGTTAAAGAAGGGAAAGTTACTTCCGACGCGC
Source organism: Franconibacter daqui (assembly GCF_014644275.1). Classification (NCBI taxonomy): domain Bacteria; kingdom Pseudomonadati; phylum Pseudomonadota; class Gammaproteobacteria; order Enterobacterales; family Enterobacteriaceae; genus Franconibacter; species Franconibacter daqui. The sequence goes on from NZ_BMKJ01000002.1 coordinate 389,160, forward strand.
GTATTCGCGCTTCTCTGCCGACCATCGAACTGGCGCTGAAACAGGGCGCGAAAGTGATGGTAACGTCCCACCTGGGTCGTCCGACCGAAGGCGAATACAACGAAGAATTCTCTCTGCTGCCGGTAGTGAACTACCTTAAAGACAAGCTGAATGCTCCGGTGCGCCTGGCAAAAGATTACCTCGACGGTGTTGAAGTCGCGCAAGGCGAACTGGTTGTTCTGGAAAACGTCCGTTTCAACAAGGGCGAGAAGAAAGACGACGAAACCCTGGCGAAGAAATACGCCGCCCTGTGCGACGTGTTCGTTATGGATGCGTTCGGCACCGCGCACCGCGCTCAGGCTTCCACCCACGGCGTTGGTAAATTCGCCGACGTAGCGTGCGCAGGCCCGCTGCTGGCGGAAGAGCTGGACGCGCTGGGTAAAGCGCTGAAAGAGCCGGCTCGTCCGATGGTCGCCATTGTTGGCGGTTCTAAAGTTTCCACCAAGCTGACCGTACTGGATTCCCTGTCCAAAATCGCTGACCAGCTGATCGTAGGCGGCGGCATCGCTAACACCTTCGTTGCCGCTCAGGGCCACAACGTAGGTAAATCCCTGTACGAAGCGGACCTGGTTGATGAAGCCAAACGTCTGCTGGGCACCTGCGATATCCCGGTTCCGACTGATGTTCGCGTTGCGACTGAATTCTCTGAAACCGCGCCGGCTACCCTGAAGTCTGTTTCTGAAATCAAAGATGAAGAACAGATTCTGGATATGGGCGACGTTTCCGCTGAGAAACTGGCTGAAATCCTGAAAAATGCCAAAACCATTCTGTGGAATGGTCCGGTTGGCGTGTTCGAATTCCCGAACTTCCGTAAAGGCACCGAGATCGTCGCTCGCGCTATTGCTGAAAGTGATGCGTTCTCCATCGCAGGCGGCGGCGACACTCTGGCGGCTATCGATATGTTCGGCATCGCGGACAAAATTTCCTACATCTCTACCGGCGGCGGCGCATTCCTCGAATTCGTGGAAGGTAAAGTACTGCCGGCAGTAGCTATGCTCGAAGAGCGCGCTAAGCAGTAATTGATACGGGCGAGGCTTCCTCGCCCGTTGTTTTCAGCGTGCTTTGACTGTCAGGGCTCGCACTTTTTTCTAACGGCCGAAGATACAGGACTACGTAAATGTCTAAAATTTTTGATTTCGTAAAACCGGGCGTCATCACGGGTGACGACGTACAGAAAGTGTTCCAGGTAGCTAAAGAAAACCACTTCGCGCTGCCGGCGGTAAACTGCGTGGGTACTGACTCCATCAACGCCGTTCTGGAAACCGCTGCCAAAGTAAAAGCGCCGGTTATCGTACAGTTCTCTAACGGCGGTGCTGCGTTCATCGCGGGCAAAGGCTTCAAAGGCGAAGGCCAGCAGGCGGCCATCCTGGGCGCTATCTCTGGTGCGCATCATGTTCATCAGATGGCGGAGCACTACGGCGTTCCGGTTATTCTGCATACCGACCACTGCGCAAAGAAACTGCTGCCGTGGATCGACGGCCTGCTGGACGCGGGTGAAAAACACTTCGCCGCTACCGGCAAACCGCTGTTCTCCTCTCACATGATCGACCTGTCTGAAGAGTCTCTGGAAGAGAACATCGAGATCTGCTCCAAGTACCTGGAGCGCATGTCCAAAATGGGCATGACCCTGGAGATCGAACTGGGCTGCACCGGCGGTGAAGAAGATGGCGTGGACAACAGCCATATGGACGCTTCCGCTCTGTACACCCAGCCGGAAGACGTTGACTACGCGTACACCAAACTGAACGCGATCAGCCACCGTTTCACTATCGCGGCGTCCTTCGGTAACGTACACGGCGTTTATAAGCCGGGTAACGTGAAGCTGACCCCGACCATCCTGCGCGACTCTCAGGAATACGTTTCTAAGAAACACAACCTGCCGCACAACAGCCTGAACTTCGTGTTCCACGGCGGTTCCGGCTCTTCCGCTCAGGAAATCAAAGACTCCGTAAGCTACGGCGTTATCAAAATGAACATCGATACCGACACCCAGTGGGCAACCTGGGAAGGTATCCTGAAGTACTACAAAGAGAACGAAGCTTACCTGCAGGGTCAGCTCGGCAACCCGAAAGGGGAAGATCAGCCGAACAAGAAATACTACGACCCGCGTGTTTGGCTGCGTGCAGCGCAGGTCAGCATGGTGACGCGTCTGGAGCAGGCATTCAAAGAACTGAACGCTGTTGACGTTCTGTAACAATTGCCTTAACTCTTTCTCAGGCCCGCTTCTGGCGGGCCTTTCTTTTTGTTAAATCAACCTGCTGCGTCCTCCGCCCTCTGCCTGTCGCCTGGCGTAATCCCGCCGTTTTGTTTACCCTTAAATCACTTCGCTGCCGTCCTTCGGGCAGTAAATTTTTAACCCGGCCGGGGTCACTACGAGGAGTGCCGAATGGAAGATTTAAATGTGGTAGACAGCATCAATAATGCGGGAGGCTGGCTGGTGCGCAACCAGGCGCTGCTGCTGAGCTATGCCGTCAACATTGTGGCGGCGATAGCCATTATTATCGTCGGGATGATTGTGGCTCGCGCCATCTCCAACACCCTTAACCGTGTGATGGTGGCGCGTCATGTGGATGCGACCGTTGCGGACTTCCTCTCCGCGCTGGTGCGCTACGGCATCATTGCCTTTACGCTGATTGCCGCGCTGGGCCGCGTGGGCGTGCAGACTGCTTCTGTCATCGCCGTACTCGGTGCCGCAGGTCTGGCCGTGGGGCTGGCGTTGCAGGGTTCGCTGTCCAACCTGGCGGCCGGGGTGCTGCTGGTCACGTTCCGGCCTTTCCGCGCCGGTGAATATGTCGACCTCGGCGGCATTGCGGGTACGGTGCAACACGTACAGATTTTCTCCACCACGCTTATCACCGCCGACGGGAAGTATGTGGTCGTGCCCAACGGGAAAATCATCGCCGGCAACATTATTAACTATTCCCGCGAACCGGTTCGTCGCAACGAGCTGATTATCGGCGTCTCTTACGATGCCGATATCGATCGCGTGCGTCAGATCCTTACCGATATTGTTATGTCTGACGAGCGTATTTTGAAAGATCGCGACAGAACGGTGCGTATGAATGAACTGGGCGCTTCCTCAATCAACTTTGTTATTCGTTGCTGGAGCAAGAGCAGCGACCTGCAGGAAGTCTATTGGGATATTCTGGAGCGCGCCAAGAAGGCGCTGGACGCGGAAGGCATCAGCATTCCTTATCCGCAAATGGACGTCAATGTGAAGCAGCTTGCGAAGCCTAAGCAGGAGCAGGCGGCTGAACAGGAGCCGAAACCGTCCGCCATTATTACGGAGTCGACGGCCCAGGAGGCCAAACCGGCCCCCCAGGATAAGCTCTCCGGCGCCCAGTAAAGATTAAGCCAGCGTAACGCTGGCTTTTTTATGACTATTCCCATTAGCTCTACTTATTGGCGATTAAAATTTTGCGTTTGGGCTAATGAAAAAGGCGCATTACACTTGTTTTCCAACTCAAGAAATTCAGGGAAAAAGAGTGTTAAGCTATTATTTTCAAGGGCTTGCTTTAGGCGCGGCAATGATATTGCCCCTTGGCCCGCAAAACGCCTTCGTGCTCAACCAGGGCATCCGTCGCCAGTATCATCTGATGATCGCTTCGCTGTGCGCGTTAAGCGACATCGTGCTGATTTGCGCTGGCGTCTTTGGTGGTAGCGCGATCCTCATGCAGTCGCCATGGTTGCTGGCGCTGGTGACATGGGGCGGCGTGGCGTTCCTCTTGTGGTACGGCTTTGGCGCGCTTAAAACGGCGTTTAGCCGGCACGTTGCGCTGGCGAATGCCCAGGCGATGAATCAAGGCAGGCTGCGGATTATCGCTACGATGCTGGCGGTGACCTGGCTTAACCCTCACGTTTACCTGGACACCTTCGTGGTGCTGGGCAGTCTCGGCGGGCAACTGGCGGAAACGCCGAAGCGGGCTTTCGCGCTGGGCACCATCAGTGCCTCCATCCTCTGGTTCTTCGGCCTGGCGCTGCTGGCGGCCTGGCTTGCGCCGCGTCTTCGCACCGAAAAAGCCCAGCGCATCATCAACGGCATTGTGGGGCTGGTGATGTGGTTCATCGCTTTTCAGCTTGGCCGCGAAGGTGTTGCGCACATAAACACGCTGCTCTAAACCTTCTCTGATGGACATTTGTTTTAAGAAAGCTAAGCTTGCAGCCAGACGCCCGCACGCGCAGGACGGGCCACTTCAGTGAAATGCAACACGGAGGAGAAACAGTGAAGTTTAAAGTGATGGCGCTGGCGGCTCTGGTCGCACTTAGCACGGCAAATATTCAGGCGAATGAATTGCCGGACGGCCCGCATATCGTGACGTCAGGGACGGCGAGCGTGGATGCGGTTCCGGATATCGCGACGCTGGCTATTGAGGTCAACGTAACGGCAAAAGACGCCGCTTCCGCCAAAAAGCAGGCGGACGATCGCGTTGCGCAATACCTCGGTTTCTTGCAGCAAAACAATGTCGAGAAAAAAGATATCAACTCCGCGAACTTACGCACCCAGCCGGAATATGAGTATCTGAAAGATGGCAAAGCCCAGCTTAAAGGATATCGCGCGGTACGTACCGTCGAGGTGACGCTGCGTCAGCTGGACAAGCTTAACGATCTGCTGGACGGCGCGCTGAAAGCGGGGCTTAACGAAATTCGCTCCGTATCGCTCGGCGTTGCGCATCCGGAAGAGTACAAAGACAAGGCGCGCAAAGCCGCTATTGACGACGCCGTACGTCAGGCGCAGCAGCTGGCCAGCGGCTTTAAGCGTAACCTGGGGCCGGTGTACAGCGTGCGTTATCACGTGTCGAACTACCAGCCGGGCCCGATGGTGCGGATGATGAAAGCCGAAGCCGCCGCGCCGGTGAGCGCTCAGGATACCTACGATCAGCAAACCATTCAGTTTGACGATCAGGTCGACGTGGTGTTTGAACTGCAGCCGGAGCAAGCGCAGCGCGAATCCGCTCCAGCTTCGCTCAATAGCGCGCCAGGGCAGAACGCCGCGCCAGCGACGAACACCACCAATGCTAAGTAAAGAAAAACCCGCCGTCCGGCGGGTTTTTTTATTCCTGTCTTAACACCTTATGGCCATATTCCAGCAGCGCGTCGGTGACGTTGCGCATCATGCGGCTTTCCGGCGCAAAGCGGTGCCAGTAAAGCATCCGGCGCTGGCAAAGGCCTGGCGTGAGATCGATAAGCTCGCCGCTTTGCAGCTCTTTTTCAATCTGCAAATGCGGGATCATGCAGCAGGTGGTGCCCTGGCGGGCGAGCTGTACAAAGGCTTCCGATGAGTTGACGATGTGGCACGGCACGCTGCCCGGCGGCAGGTCAAAGTTTTGTTGCAGGAAGGCCTGATGCATATCGTCGAGATGGTCGAACGCCACCGCAGGCGCTTTTAACAGCGAAGCGCGGGTGACGCCGTTGGGAAAGTAGCGTTCGGCAAACGCCTTCGAGGCGACAAACAGGTAGTCGAGCGCGCCGAGCTTATCTACGAGGCAGCTTGGCAGCGCCTGCGGCTGGATACTTACCGCGCCCACCACTTCGCCCCGGCGTAAACGTTCCTGCGTGCGGGTTTCATCCTCCACTTGCAGGTTAAGGCGAATAGGGGAGTCGACCAGTACCGGCGCCAGCGCAGGCAACAGCCAGGTAGCCAGACTGTCGGCGTTGACCGCCAGCGACAGCAGAAGCGGAGTCGCGCCCGTCTGTTCGTCGCCGAGCCATTCATCCTCCAGCAACTCCACCTGACGCAGCAACGCCAGCAGCTTCTGGCCCTGTTCGGTAGGGCGCGGCGGCACGGTGCGAACCAGCAAAGGCTGGCCAAACATGTTTTCCAGTTGCTTGATGCGTTGCGACACGGCGGACTGGGTGATACACAGCTTTTGCGCGGCGCGCTCAAACCCGCGTTCACGAATGACCGCATCCAGCGCCTGTAGTGTCCTGTAGTCCGGGCGTTTCATCTTTTTAGCATGCTCCTGAATCGTAATGTTTCGCACTATGACATAAATTTTTGCCAGGCACAGGCAGAAACCGCAATCATCGGAGCAGTATGCCTGACGGAAGGAGTCTTTTTCAGCGAGCCTGTTCTATAATGCGCCACAGTTTTCACACACAGGCAAAAGATCATGACGCAGGATGAACTGAAAAAAGCAGTGGGCTGGGCCGCGCTTCAGTATGTGCAGCCGGGAACGATTGTCGGCGTGGGCACCGGCTCCACGGCGGCGCATTTTATCGACGCGCTCGGCACCATCAAAAATCAGATTGATGGCGCGGTATCAAGCTCGGACGCTTCCACCGCCAAACTGAAAAGTCTCGGCATTCACGTTTACGATCTCAACGAGGTGGATTCGCTCGGCATTTATGTCGACGGCGCTGATGAGATAAACGGCCAGATGCAAATGATTAAAGGCGGCGGCGCGGCGCTGACGCGTGAAAAAATCATCGCCTCGGTGGCGGAAAAGTTCATCTGTATCGCCGATGCGTCAAAGCAGGTCGATATCCTCGGCAACTTCCCGCTGCCGGTTGAGGTTATCCCGATGGCGCGAAGCGCAGTAGCCCGTCAGCTGGTGAAACTGGGCGGCCGTCCGGAATACCGCCAGGGCGTGGTGACCGATAACGGCAACGTCATTCTGGATGTCCACGGCCTCTCTATCATGGAGCCTGTTGCGCTGGAGAATGCGATCAACGCGATTCCAGGCGTCGTCACCGTGGGCCTTTTTGCTAACCGCGGCGCGGACGTTGCGCTTATCGGCACGTCGGAAGGTGTCAAGACCATCGTGAAATGATCTGACCGGGGCGCTCGCGCGCCCCGCCAGGGTAAAAAAATCTTAACCGCGAAATTTGGTGACATATGTCACATTCGTCGTCTCTGCTTTTCCATTTCTGCCGTCATATTTCTGCCACACAATATTTTCTTCTGCCTTTCTGCACTGCGTGACTTTTCTTCAGGACGCTGACGCAAACGTTCATATTGCCGGACCCGCAAATTTTGATATGTTGGCAGAAGGCTGACTTATTGCTCAGTACACAATCTGATAAGACAAGACAGGGTCGGGAAATGGCAAAAGTATCACTGGAGAAAGACAAAATTAAATTCTTGCTGGTGGAAGGCGTGCACCAGAAAGCCATCGATAGCCTGCGCGCAGCGGGTTATACCAATATCGAATACCACAAAGGCGCGCTGGACAGCGATGCGCTGAAAGAGTCGATCCGTGACGCTCACTTTATTGGCCTGCGATCCCGTACCCATCTGACCGAAGAGATTTTCGCCGCAGCGGAAAAACTGGTAGCGGTAGGTTGCTTCTGCATCGGCACCAATCAGGTTGACCTGAACGCGGCGGCGAAACGCGGTATTCCGGTCTTTAACGCGCCTTTTTCTAATACCCGTTCCGTAGCGGAGCTGGTGATCGGCGAACTGCTGCTGCTGCTGCGCGGCATTCCGGAAGCGAACGCCAAAGCGCACCGCGGCATCTGGAACAAACAGGCGGCGGGCTCTTATGAAGCGCGCGGCAAAAAGCTTGGCATCATCGGCTACGGCCACATCGGCACCCAGTTGGGCATCCTGGCGGAAGCGCTGGGCATGCATGTTTATTTCTACGACATTGAAAGCAAACTGCCGCTTGGTAACGCCACGCAGGTTCAGCATCTTTCCGATCTGCTGAACATGAGCGATGTGGTCAGCCTGCACGTGCCGGAAAACGCCTCAACGAAAAATATGATTGGCGCAGAACAGCTCTCGTTGATGAAGCCGGGCGCGCTGCTGATCAACGCCGCGCGCGGCACCGTGGTTGATATCCCGGCGCTGTGCGACGCGCTGTCGCGCAAGCACCTCGCGGGCGCGGCGATTGACGTTTTCCCGACGGAGCCTGCCACTAACAGCGATCCGTTCAACTCCCCCCTGTGCGAATTCGATAACGTTATTCTGACGCCGCACATCGGCGGCTCCACGCAGGAAGCGCAGGAGAACATCGGTCTCGAAGTCGCGGGCAAGCTGGTGAAATACTCCGACAACGGTTCAACGCTCTCTGCCGTTAACTTCCCGGAAGTTTCGCTGCCGCTGCACGGCGGCACGGTAAGCCGCCTGCTGCATATTCACGAAAACCGTCCTGGCGTGCTGACCGCTATCAACCAGATCTTCGCCGAGCAGGGCATTAACATTGCCGCCCAGTTCCTGCAAACCACGCCGCAGATGGGTTATGTGGTTATCGACATTGATGCCGAAGAAGATGTGGCGAACAAAGCGCTGCAAAGCATGAAGGCGATTGCAGGCACCATTCGCGCTCGTCTGCTGTACTGATAAAAGAGCCATAAAAAAGCCCGCTTCGGCGGGCTTTTTGTTGGGCGCTTACCACGTCCAGATCTTTTCAGGCGTGACGACGGCGGGCAGCGGGATATCCCATTCTTCAACGGGAAGCGAGGCCACCTGCTGGCAATCATGGGCGTAACCCACCGGCCACAGCTCATGGCTGCGCCAGTTTTGCAGTGTACGGTCGTAAAAGCCGCCGCCCATGCCAAGACGTTGCCCCTGTGCGTCAAAAGCGACCAGCGGCGTGACCAGCACATCCAGTTCGCTTAGCGGCAACACGTGGCGGACATCGAGCGGCGGCTCGTAAATTTTCAGACGATTCAGCATCAGTTCGCTGTGCGGAAAGTAGCGCAGAAAAAGCAGATTACCGGGACTGAAGGGGTGAAGCACAGGCAGGTAAACGTGCTTACCGGCGCGCCAGAGTCCTTCTATCAGCGGGCGGGTATCGAGTTCGCCATCAAAAGAGAGAAACGCCGCTACGGTTTTCGCTTCCACCACGGGCGCATAAGCCATCATTCGGGCAGCGGCCTGTTGAGCAAATCGCGTTTGCTGTTCGGGCGTAATAGCACGGCGTAACTGACGGATTTCTTTGCGGATTTGCTGTCTGAGTTCGGGAGTAACTGGCCGTTGCGTCATGGTAGTAAAAGTGGGGAATCTCCGAGATGCCGCCGTAGGCTGTAACCCTTGAACCCGCGGTTCAAGGTGAATGCGTCGTCACGGTTTTCAGGCTTCTCGGACGAACCGAGCATGCTCACCAACCGTGGAGCGTCACATTCTGTTTTTTTGAAATATCGGCTCAGGGGACTGGCCCACTTGCGAACATCTCAGAGAAATTTTTTTCTTCACGGTCACTCTACCATAGTAGACCATAAAGTATTATTCAAACTTTGGTCCCGTTCTCTCACTTATGCGACCTTGCTCAAGCAATGCTTGCTCGATGGTCTGCTGGAGCATCCGAATACGCTGTTCCATGCTGGCTGCGTAATCACGGGTTTTGGTCTTTTCCTGAGCCAGCTCATAACAGACGTTCAACGCCGCGATGAAAACCAGTTGCTCAGTATTGGTGACTCTAGTGCGAACTTTCAGATCTTGCAACCGTTGATTCAGATCTTCCGCCGCCTGATTTAGTGCATCCCGCTGCTCTGGCGGACAATTCACCCGCAGTGAACGACCAAAAATTTGGATATCGACTGGTTGTGCAGACATTCCACCTTCCTGCTGTTGATTCACCTGCCGTTCGCGCCTTCCGGGGCGGCGAAGGGGCGACACTATAGCTACCCTGATAGGGAGATACAAGCCCTTTTCTGGTATCACCAGGGTCCAGAGTGGTAGCATACCATGAATATCCCCTCAACGACGATGAATGCGCATGTCTATACAGAACCAAATGCCTCGCTACGGCGAGCTCGGCCAGTTGCTTAACCAACAAGGCGTGGGGCTGACCCCTGCGGAAATGCACGGTCTCATCAGCGGAATGCTGTGCGGCGGCAACCAGGACAGCAGCTGGCAGCCGCTGCTGCATGACCTCACTAACGAGGGGTTGGCGTTTGGGCAGCAACTTGCGCAGGCGCTGCGCGAGATGCACGCCGCGACCAGCGACAACCTGGAGGATGACGGTTTTCTGTTTCAGCTTTATTTGCCGGAAGGCGACGACGTCAGCGTCTTCGACCGCGCCGACGCGCTGGCGGGCTGGGTGAACCATTTCCTGCTGGGGCTTGGCGTCACGCAGCCTAAGCTTGATAAGGTCGCCGGCGAAACGGGCGAAGCTATCGACGATCTGCGCAACATCGCGCAACTGGGCTACGACGAAGACGAAGACCAGGAAGAGCTGGAGATGTCGCTGGAGGAGATAATCGAATATGTGCGCGTAGCGGCGCTGCTGTGCCATGACACGTTTACGCGCAACGCGCCAACCGCGCCGGAAATCCGCAAGCCCACGCTACACTAAAATAAAAACGCAGCAGGAGGTGCAATGACACAGGTAGAGTTTCTCCGCCGTCGCCAGGCATTGCTGGCGAAGATGGCGCCCGCCAGCGCCGCGCTGATTTTCGCCGCGCCTGAGACGACGCGCAGCGCTGACAGCGAGTATCCGTATCGCCAGAACAGCGATTTTTGGTATTTCACCGGCTTTAACGAGCCGGAAGCGGTGCTGGTGCTTATCAAAAGCGATGACACCCATAACCACAGCGTGTTGTTTAACCGCGTGCGCGATAAAACCGCTGAAATCTGGTTTGGCCGCCGCCTGGGGCAGGAAGCGGCGCCGGAAAAACTCGCCGTGGACCGCGCGCTGGCGTTTGATGAGATTAACGAGCAACTCTATCAGCTGTTAAATGGCCTCGATGTGGTTTACCACGCCCAGGGGCAGTACGACTGGGCTGATAACATCGTGTTCGCCGCGCTGGAGAAACTGCGTCGCGGTTCGCGCCAGAACCTGGTCGCGCCCGCCACGCTTACCGACTGGCGTCCCTGGGTGCATGAAATGCGCCTGTTCAAATCGCCGGAAGAGATAGAAATCCTGCGCCGGGCAGGCGAAATCAGCGCGCTTGCGCATACGCGAGCGATGCAGGTCTGCCGCCCGGGCATGTTTGAATATCAGCTGGAAGGGGAAATTCATCATGAATTTAACCGCCACGGCGCGCGGTTTCCCTCCTACAACACCATCGTCGGCGGCGGCGAGAACGGCTGCATCCTGCACTACACCGAAAACGAAAGCGAATTGCGCGACGGCGATCTGGTGCTTATCGACGCGGGTTGTGAATATCAGGGCTACGCGGGCGATATCACCCGCACCTTCCCTGTTAACGGCAAATTTACCCCTGCCCAGCGCGCCATTTACGACATTGTGCTGGAATCGCTCGAAACCTCGCTGCGCCTGTTCCGCCCGGGAACGTCCATTCAGGAAGTGACCGGCGAAGTGACGCGCATTATGGTCAGCGGGCTGGTGAAGCTGGATATCCTGAAAGGCGAGGTGGATCAGCTGATTGCCGATAATGCCCATCGCGCTTTCTTCATGCATGGCCTGAGCCACTGGCTGGGGCTGGATGTGCATGATGTGGGCCACTACGGTCCGGACCGCTCGCGCACGCTGGAGCCTGGCATGGTGCTGACCGTTGAACCCGGGCTTTATATCGCGCCGGACGCCGACGTGCCGCCAGAGTACCGCGGCATCGGCATTCGCATCGAAGATGACATTCTCATCACTGAAAACGGCAATGAGAACCTTACCCACAGCGTAGTGAAATCCGCAGACGATATCGAAGCGCTGATGGCGGCGGCGCGTCAGGCATGAGCGTTATCATCATCGGCGGCGGCATGACCGGCGCGACGCTGGCGCTGGCGCTTTCGCACTTCACCCGCGGCGCGCTGCCGGTGCACCTGGTCGAGGCCAGCGCGCCGGAATCCGCCGCGCATCCGGGGTTTGACGCGCGCGCTATCGCCCTGGCGCACGGCACCTGCCAGCAGCTGGCGCGGTTTGGCGTCTGGCAGGCCATTGCCGATAAAGCGACGCCCATCAGCGTCGTTCACGTCAGCGACCGCGGCCATGCGGGCTTCGTGACGCTGGAAGCGAAAGAGTATGACATCGCCGCGCTGGGGCAGGTGGTGGAGTTACACGATGTTGGGCAGCGGTTGTTCAGTATGCTGCGTAAAGCGCCTGGCGTGCAGCTGCATTGCCCTGAGCGTGTGGCAAGCTTCACGCGAAGCGAAGAGGGCGTGAGCGTGCAGCTTGAGAGCGGCGCAACGCTTTCCGGCAGTCTGCTGGTGGCCGCGGACGGCACGCGTTCGCCGCTGGGCGCGCAGTGCGGCATCACCTGGCGCCAGCAGCCTTACCATCAACTGGCGGTTATTGCTAACGTGACCACCTCGCAGCCGCACGACGGCCGCGCCTTTGAGCGTTTTACTGAATATGGTCCGCTCGCGATGCTGCCGATGTCGCAGGGGCGCAGCTCGCTGGTGTGGTGCCATCCGCTGGAAAAAGAGGCGGAAGTCATGGCCTGGGATGACGCCCGTTTTTGCCATGAGTTGCAAAAGGCGTTTGGCTGGCGGCTCGGGCGCATTACCCATGCTGGCGCGCGCAGCGCTTACCCGCTCTCGCTTACCCGCTCCTCGCAGGCTATTTCTCATCGCGCCGCACTGGTCGGCAACGCCGCTCAGACGCTGCATCCAATAGCCGGGCAGGGGTTTAACCTCGGGTTGCGCGATGTGATGACGCTTGCCGAAACGCTCGCCCAGGCGCATGACCGGCAGCAGGATATCGGCAGCTATCCCGTGCTGGCGGCTTATCAACACCGCCGTCGACAGGACAGAGCCGCCACCATCGGCATTACCGATGGGCTGGTGCATGTTTTTGCCAACCGTTGGGCGCCGCTGGTCGTAGGGCGTAATCTGGGCCTGATGGCGATGGAACTATTTACCCCGGCGCGTGATGCGCTGGCGCAACGCACCCTTGGCTGGGTTGCGCGTTAAAGGAGAAGAATGTGCAAAGCGTAGATGTGGCGATTGTAGGCGGCGGCATGGTGGGGTTGGCGGTAGCCTGCGGACTGGAAGGCTGCGGCCTGCGCGTGGCGGTGCTGGAGCATCAGCCGCCGCAGCCCGTGGCCGCCGATGCGCCGCCTTCGCTGCGCGTCTCCGCCATCAATGCCGCCAGTGAAAAGTTACTGGAGAAGCTGGGCGTATGGCGCGATATCCTGAAAATGCGCGCCAGCGCCTATCACGGCATGGAAGTGTGGGAGAAAGACAGCTTCGGGCGCATCGCCTTTGAGGATAAGGGGTACGGTTATACGCACCTCGGTCATATCATCGAAAACAACGTCATTCATCAGGCGCTGTGGAACAAGGCGCAGCAGGGCAAAGACATTACGCTGATGGCCCCTGCCGAACTGCAGCAGGTGGCGTGGGGCGAGAACGAGGCGTTTCTGACGCTGAAAGACGGCAATATGCTCACCGCAAGGCTGGTGGTGGGCGCCGACGGCGCCAACTCCTGGCTGCGCGATAAAGCGGACATTCCGCTGACGTTCTGGGATTACGAACACTCCGCGCTGGTGGCGACCATCCGCACCGAGGAGCCGCACGGCGCAGTCGCGCGCCAGGCGTTCCATGGCGACGGCATTCTTGCTTTTCTGCCGCTTAGCGATCCGCACCTGTGCTCCATCGTCTGGTCGCTGCCGCCGCTTGAAGCGCAACGCATGCAGCAGGCCAGTGAAGACGAGTTTAACCGGGCGCTATGCGTGGCCTTTGATAACCGCCTGGGGCTGACGAAGGTGGAAGGCGATCGGCAGGTCTTCCCGCTGACTGGCCGTTACGCACGGCAGTTCGCCGCGCACCGGCTGGCGCTGGTGGGCGACGCCGCGCATACCATTCACCCGCTTGCTGGCCAGGGCGTTAACCTTGGTTTTATGGATGCGGCGGAGTTGATAGCCGAATTGCGTCGCCTGTTCGCGCAGGGCAAAGATATCGGTCAGCACCTTTATCTTCGTCGCTACGAGCGTAGCCGCAAGCACAGCGCGGCCGTCATGCTCGCCAGCATGCAGGGCTTTCGCGAACTGTTTGCCGGCAACAATCCGGCGAAAAAGCTGCTGCGTGATGTGGGTCTGAAACTCGCCGATTCGCTCCCCGGCGTTAAACCGCAACTGCTGCGCCAGGCGATGGGCCTTCACGATCTGCCGGAGTGGTTACGTTAACTGCGTCACACTTCTCTTTTCAACGGACGAAAAGAGGAGTGTTCACTCATTTGAAATATTCTAATTTCACCGCTTTTTTCGGATTAGTTTTTCTCATCACACGTTTTTTCTCTTAAGGCAATTCTTGCGCTGATTTGGTTGTTATTGCTGGGCAATAACGAAAAGCTCAGGATTAAAATCTGCTTTATCCGCTCTGCTCCGTTAGTAAATAGTTAAAAGCGCTGTGGCGCAGCTTTCCCATTTTGGTCATAAGCTAATGTGATGACTTAACTCACCTTATGGTTTACGCGCCATTTCGGTGATAACGTCAGGCGAAAGGTAACGTTTGCGTCGACGCCGGGATCGGTGTCGGCGACAGATGGCGGGCGCGGCAGTCAGAGGCCCAAAACCATCACCGACCCGGCAGAAAAACGAGGAAAAGATGGCCCAACAGACCCCTTTGTATGAGCAGCATGTTCAGTGTGGCGCACGTATGGTGGATTTTCACGGCTGGATGATGCCGCTGCACTACGGCTCGCAGATCGATGAGCACCACGCCGTGCGTAACGACGCGGGCATGTTTGATGTCTCGCACATGACCATCGTCGACCTGCGCGGCGAGCGCACCCGGGAATTTTTGCGCTACCTGCTGGCGAACGACGTCGCCAAACTCACCCAGCCTGGCAAGGCGCTTTACACCGCCATGCTTACCGCCTCCGCAGGCGTCATTGACGACCTGATTGTCTATTTCCTCGCTGAAGACTATTTCCGCCTCGTGGTCAACTCCGCCACCCGTGAAAAGGACCTTGCGTGGATTAACGAACATGCGGAGCCGTTCGCCGTTTCCGTTACGGTGCGCGACGACCTGTCGCTTATCGCGGTGCAGGGCCCGAACGCGCAGCAGAAAGCCGCCGCGCTCTTTAACGAAGCGCAGCGCAAAGCGGTCGCGGGCATGAAACCGTTTTTTGGCGTTCAGGCGGACGAGCTGTTTATCGCCACCACCGGTTACACCGGCGAAGCGGGTTATGAAATCGCCATGCCGAATGAGAACGCTGCAGGCTTCTGGGCGCAGCTGGTGGAAGCGGGCGTAAAACCCTGCGGTCTGGGCGCGCGCGACACGCTGCGTCTGGAGGCGGGCATGAATTTATATGGTCAGGAGATGGACGAGGGCGTATCGCCGCTCGCGGCCAATATGGGCTGGACCATCGCCTGGCAGCCGCAGGAGCGTGACTTCATCGGTCGCGAAGCGCTTGAAGCGCAGCGGGAGCAGGGGACCGAACAACTGGTCGGCCTCGTGATGAAAGAAAAAGGCGTATTGCGCGGCGGGCAGCCTGTTCACTTTACCGATGAGCTGGGCCGCGTGCGCGAAGGCGTCATCACCAGCGGTTCTTTCTCCCCAACGCTTGGCTACAGCATCGCGCTGGCGCGCGTGCCCGCGGGGATTGGCGATACCGCCATTGTGCAGATCCGCAACCGCGAAATGCCTGTCCACGTCACTAAACCGATTTTTGTCCGCGCCGGTAAGCCGGTCGCCCAATAAGTTTTGCTATCTGGAGAATAAGCATGAGCAATGTGCCGAATGAACTGAAGTACAGCAAAGAACACGAATGGCTGCGTAAGGAAGCGGATGGCACTTACACCGTCGGCATTACCGAACACGCGCAGGAACTGCTTGGCGACATGGTGTTTGTGGACCTGCCAGAAGTGGGCGCGACCGTGGCGGCGGGCGATGATTGCGCCGTCGCGGAGTCGGTTAAAGCGGCTTCTGACATCTACGCCCCGGTGAGCGGCGAGATCGTTGCGGTGAACGACGCGCTGAGCGACTCCCCGGAGCTGGTGAACAGCGCGCCGTACGGCGAAGGCTGGATCTTTAAGATCAAAGCCAGCGACGAAAGCGAAGTAGCGGCGCTGCTGGACGCGGCGGCTTACGACGCGCTGCTGGAAGACGAATAATTTCAGCTCGCTTCCCGTACAGACGAAGAAAAAGGGATAAGCGCAGGCTTATCCCGCTCCTTCAGCGAGCAACAAGAACACCCATCGCATTAATTTGCTTCACTGCACGTTTCAGGAAATATCGCCCATGACCCAGACCCTGAGCCAGCTGGAAAACCGCGAAGCCTTTATCGAACGCCACATCGGCCCCTCTGCTTCGCAACAGCAGGAGATGCTGCGCACCGTTGGCGCGGACTCGCTGAATGCGCTGACCGCGCAAATCGTTCCCGCCGACATCCAACTGACCGCGCCGCCGTTTATCGGCGAAGCCGCCACCGAGTTCGCCGCGCTGGCGGAGCTGAAAGCCATCGCCAGCCGCAACAAGCGTTTTAAAAGCTATATCGGGATGGGCTATACCGCCGTTCATACGCCGCCGGTCATCCTGCGCAATATGCTGGAGAACCCGGGCTGGTACACCGCCTACACCCCTTACCAGCCGGAAGTGTCGCAGGGACGTCTTGAAGCGCTGCTGAACTTCCAGCAGGTTACGCTGGATCTCACCGGGCTCGATATTGCCTCCGCCTCACTGCTCGACGAAGCGACCGCTGCAGCCGAAGCGATGGCGATGGCTAAGCGCGTCAGCAAGCTTAAAGGCGCGAACCGCTTCTTCGTGGCGCAGGATATTCATCCGCAGACGCTGGACGTGGTGCGCACCCGCGCGGAAACGTTCGGCTTTGAGGTTATCGTCGATGAGCCGGGCAAGGCGCTGGATCATCAGGATATTTTCGGCGTGCTGCTGCAACAGGTGGGTACCACTGGTGAAGTGCATGATTACGGCCCGCTGATTGAAAAACTGAAAGCGCGCAATGTGATTGTCAGCGTGGCGGCGGATTTTATGGCGCTGGTGCTGCTTACGGCGCCGGGCAAACAGGGCGCCGATATTGTGTTCGGCTCCGCCCAGCGTTTCGGCGTGCCGATGGGCTACGGCGGCCCGCACGCGGCGTTCTTCGCGGCGAAAGACGAATTTAAGCGTTCTATGCCAGGCCGCATCATCGGCGTTTCCAAAGACGCGGCGGGCAACACCGCGCTGCGCATGGCGATGCAGACCCGCGAGCAGCATATCCGCCGCGAAAAAGCGAACTCCAACATCTGTACTTCACAGGTGCTGCTTGCCAACATCGCGAGCCTTTACGCCGTTTTCCACGGACCGAAGGGCCTCAAGCGCATCGCCAGCCGCATTCACCGCTTCACCGATATTCTGGCGGCAGGGCTGCAGCATAAAGGGCTGAAGCTGCGTCATAGCACCTGGTTCGACACGCTGTGCGTGGAAGTGGCCGATAAAGCCGCCGTGCTGGCGCGCGCGCAGGCCGCCGAGGTTAACCTTCGCAGCGACATTCTGAACGCCGTGGGCGTTACGCTTGATGAAACCACCACTCGCGAAGATGTGCTGCGTCTGTTCAGCGTGCTGCTTGGCGACAACCACGGTCTGGATATCGACGCGCTGGATAAAGACGTGGCGCTCGACAGCCGCTCCATCCCGCAGGCGATGCTGCGCGAAGACGACATCCTCACCCATCCGGTCTTTAATCGCTACCACAGCGAAACCGAGATGATGCGCTACATGCATTCGCTCGAGCGTAAAGATCTGGCGCTGAACCAGGCGATGATCCCGCTGGGTTCCTGCACCATGAAGCTGAACGCCGCGGCGGAAATGATTCCCATCACCTGGCCGGAGTTCGCCGAACTGCATCCGTTCTGCCCGGCGGAGCAGGCCGAAGGCTACCATATGATGATTGGCCAGCTTTCCGAGTGGCTGGTGAAGCTGACGGGCTACGACGCGCTGTGCATGCAGCCGAACTCCGGCGCGCAGGGGGAATACGCCGGCCTGCTGGCGATTCGCCATTATCATGAAAGCCGCAACGAAGGCGCGCGCGATATTTGTCTTATCCCGAGCTCCGCGCACGGCACCAACCCGGCTTCCGCACAGATGGCGGGAATGGAAGTGGTGGTCGTGGCTTGCGACAAGCAGGGCAATATCGACCTTGCCGATCTGCGCGAGAAGGCGGAGCAGGCGGGCGATAAACTCTCCTGCATCATGGTCACTTACCCGTCCACGCACGGCGTGTATGAAGAGACTATCCGTGAAGTATGCGAAATCGTTCATCAGTATGGCGGCCAGGTTTATCTCGACGGCGCGAACATGAACGCCCAGGTGGGCATCACGTCACCGGGCCATATCGGCGCGGACGTTTCCCACCTCAACCTGCATAAAACCTTCTGCATTCCGCACGGCGGCGGCGGGCCGGGCATGGGGCCGATTGGCGTGAAAGCGCACCTGGCGCCGTTCGTGCCGGGCCACAGCGTGGTGCAGATTGAAGGAATGCTGACCCGCCAGGGCGCGGTTTCCGCCGCGCCTTTCGGCAGCGCCTCAATTCTGCCTATCAGCTGGATGTATATTCGCATGATGGGGTCTGAAGGGCTGAAGCAGGCAAGCCAGGTGGCTATTCTGAACGCCAACTACATCGCCACGCGCCTGAAATCGGCTTATCCGGTGCTTTATACCGGGCGCGAGGGGCATGTGGCGCACGAGTGTATTCTCGACATCCGTCCGCTTAAAGAAGAGACCGGCATCAGCGAGCTGGATATCGCCAAACGTCTTATCGATTACGGCTTCCACGCGCCGACGATGTCTTTCCCGGTGGCGGGCACGCTGATGGTAGAGCCGACGGAATCAGAAAGCAAAGCCGAGCTGGACCGCTTTATCGACGCGATGCTGGCTATCCGCATGGAGATTGACCGCGTGGCGAAAGGGGAGTGGCCAGCGGACGATAACCCGCTGGTTAACGCGCCGCACGTTCAGCACGAGCTGGTGGAAGAGTGGGCGCATCCCTATAGCCGTGAACGGGCGGCTTTCCCGGCAGGCTTTGGCAACAAGTACTGGCCGACGGTTAAACGTCTGGACGACGTTTACGGCGACCGCAACCTGTTCTGCTCCTGCGTGCCGATGAGCGAATACCAGTAATTCCGGCAAGAGGATGACGAAGGGCGCTGCGGCGCCCTTTTTTATTCGAAAGCGATAAATTCAGCGGGTACCGCGCGGGTCAGCCAGACGCCGTTATCCGCCTGATGAAACGCGTAGCCTTGCTGATGCATATCGCTGGCGTTGATTTTCAGCACAACCGGTTTGCCGTGGCGCACGCCAACAGCGACGGCGGTCGCTTCATCGCCTGAAAGGTGCACGTAATGACGCGAACCGGCCACCAGCCCCTGCTGGCGAATGCTTTCAAGAAAACGGGTGGCGGTGCCGTGGTAAAGCGTCCCGGGAGGCGTTTTTTCCTCCCACTGGATAGCTACCTGTTTTGTAGAGTGGCCCTGCACGGCGCGAATGTGTAGTTTGTCAGCAGTTAACGCAAAGCGTTTTTTGTCGTTATCCTGCACCACCGCCTCAATCAGCTCGGGCGTAAGATGCTTGCCCGCTTTAGCGGCGCGCATTATCAGTTCATCCACCGAAGCCCAGCCTTCGGTATCCAGTTGCAAACCGATGGACTCGGGCTGGTGGCGCAAAACGTAGCTTAAAAATTTGCTGATGTCGGCGTGTGATTTCATCGCTTTACCTGTGTCTGTTTTCCTGCACTCAAGCCTTATGGCTGCGGCGCTGCTCTTAATAAAAGCATCGCCGATACGTCCCCAAATAAAAAGGAGAAAAGCATGTCTGTTGCACTTATCACCGGCGCCAGCCGCGGCATTGGCCGGGCCACGGCGCTATTGCTGGCCGCGCAGGGCTATAAGGTTGTGGTGAATTACCATAAAAACGCGCAGGCGGCGCAGGAGGTGGTAGAGGCCATCCACGCGAAAGGCGGCGAGGCGCTGGCGGTGCAGGCGGATATTGCGGACGAGGCTCAGGTCATGGCGATGTTTGCGCAGATAGATGCGCTTAACCAGCCGCTCGGCGCGCTGGTAAATAACGCGGGCATTCTTTTCACGCAGTGCCGCGTTGAGGAGCTTACCGCTGAGCGGATTAACAACGTGCTGATGACCAACGTCACCGGCTACTTTCTCTGCTGTCGCGAAGCGGTAAAGCGCATGGCGCATCACCACGGCGGCAAAGGCGGAGCTATTGTTAACGTTTCGTCGGCGGCCTCAAGGCTTGGCGCGCCCGGCGAATATGTTGATTACGCGGCGTCTAAAGGGGCGGTGGATACGCTTACTACCGGACTTGCGCTGGAGGTCGCAGGGCAGGGCATCCGCGTAAACTGCGTGCGGCCGGGGCTCATTTATACCGAAATGCACGCTTGCGGCGGCGAGCCGGGACGGGTGGACAGAGTAAAATCAAGCCTGCCAATGCAGCGCGGCGGCCAGCCGGAAGAAGTGGCGGAGGCCATTGCCTGGTTGCTTAGCGAGAAAGCCTCTTACGTGACAGGAAGCTTTATTGAACTGGCGGGCGGGAAGTAGGCGGAATTGAGCGTTCGCGGAGCTATGGCGGCGCTTCGCTCACTCGCTTCACAGGGTATAAACGCACAGAGTGGGTAAACGTTGTATCGCTGTCCAGCATACTGAATAAGCGACAGTCGTCTCTCTCCCGATGGGGAGAGAGACGCGCGAAAGTCAGAGTTTTTCGCCGTTGCTGGCGATGACTTCTTTGTACCAGTTGAAGCTTTTTTTACGTGCGCGTGACATATCGCCCGTGCCGTCATCGTGTTTGTTCACATAGATAAAGCCGTAGCGCTTGCTGTACTGACCGGTGGTAAACGACACGCAGTCGATGCAGCCCCACGGGGTATAGCCCATCAGATCCACGCCGTCGTAAGTCACCGCTTTTACCATCTCGGCAATGTGGGCGCGCAGGTAATCGATACGGTAATCGTCATTGATGCTGCCGTCCGCTTCCACTTTATCGTAAGCGCCAAAGCCGTTCTCAACGATAAACAGCGGCTTCTGGTAGCGCTCGTAGAGCTCACACAGCGCGTAGCGCAGGCCCACCGGGTCAATCTGCCAGCCCCAGTCGGAGGCCTTCACGTGCGGGTTCGGCACGCTGCCCTGGAAACCGGTCAGCGCGTCGCCGCTGCCGCCTTCAGCTTTTACCGCGTTGGTCATGTAATAGCTAAAGCCCAGGTAGTCGCAGCAGCCTTCGCGCAGGATCTGCTCGTCGCCTGCCTCCATTTTGATGTTGAAGCCGCGGCGCTCCCATTCGTTCAGCACGTAGGAAGGGTAATAACCGCGCAACTGCACGTCAGTAAAGGCATAGCGCTCGCGCATGGACTCCTGAGCATACATTACATCTTCCGGCTTACAGGAGAAGGGATAGAGCGGCACCATCGCCAGCATGCAGCCGATCTGCATCTGCGGGTTAATGCGATGGCCGATTTTCACCGCCATGGCGCTGGCCACGAACTGATGGTGCAGCACCTGATACATCGTCTCTTCGGGGTTGTCGTGTTCGGTATAGACCACGCCGGAGCAGCAGTAGCCGAACAGCGGCGCTCGCCAGTTACGCTGGTTGTTGATTTCGTTAAAGGTCATCCAGTATTTGACCTTATTCTTGTAGCGCTCGAACACCACTTCGGCGAAGCGAACAAAGAAATCGACGACTTTACGGTTGGTCCAGCCGCCGTACTGCTGCACCAGATGCAGCGGCATTTCGAAGTGAGAAAGGGTGATAACGGGTTCGATGTTATATTTCAGCAGTTCATCAAACACCGCGTCATAAAATTTCAGCCCCTCTTCGTTCGGCTCGGCTTCGTCGCCTTTCGGGAAGATACGCGTCCAGGCGATGGAGGTGCGGAAACATTTAAAGCCCATCTCGGCGAAAAGCCTGATGTCTTCTTTGTAATGGCTGTAGAAGTCGACCGCTTCATGGTTCGGGTAGTATTTCCCCGGCACGACGGACTCGGTAATTTCACGCGGAACGCCGTGCGCGCCGCCGGTCAGCACGTCGCAAATGCTGGGACCTTTGCCGCCCTGGTTCCAGCCGCCTTCAACCTGATGCGCGGCGACCGCGCCGCCCCAAAGGAACTCTTTTGGAAGTGTCAGTTGCTTCATTTCATTCATCTCTTCGTTATTCGATAAACCGATCAAAGACAATAAATCGCGCAGAGCCAATTAACGTTTAATGCGAGTCTAACAAAGGGAATTGTAAAGTCACGATATAACAAATAGTGGATAACGTGACTTGTTACAAATGAAAAACAGCCTGTTTTTTTACGCCAGTTTTTTCGCCATTTTTCGGCCCAGCGTCTCGAGAATATAAATTACCGGCACCTGCGTGGTAATATCATACACGCCGGCAATGCGGGTTTGCGGCACGTGCCAGGAGAGGTTGAAATCGGCAAGCTTTGCCAGCGACGAGTTGTCGTGGCTGGTAATAGAGAGCACCTTGCAGCGGTGAAGGCTGAACTGGCTGGCGAAACGCAGGATCTCCGCGGTTTCGCCGGAAACGGAAAGGACGATAGCCAGCGCATTTTTGGCCATGTCAGTGGTGACGGGGAAATAAGGGTCGTCAATATGGTTGCTAAATTTCCCGACGTTGGAGAAAAAGCGCGCGCCATATTTCGCCAGAGCGCCAGAGGTACCCGCACCGACAAAAATAACGCGCTCAGAAGAGAGAATAATATCGACCGCGCGGTCGAGCAGATTATCGAATTCCTCATTATTAACGCTTCTGAAAAAACTGATGATTTCGCTGGCGCCGAAATTAGTCTGCTGAGGTTCGTTCTGTTCTAAATATAATTTAAAGCGTACGCGAAATTCGGAATAGCCTTCGCAGTTAAGCTTGCGGCAAAAGCGCAGCACCGTGGTCGTGGAGACGCCAGCCGCGTCCGCCAGCTCGCGAATGGTCATATACATCACTTTGTCGCGGTTTTTGATGACAAAGTTATAAACCCCCATCTCCAGATTATTGAGGCTGGCGATAGCGGAGTGGGTAAACATCGTCACGTGCGGGGCTTCCTTCGCGTAATGGCTGACAGCAGCATCTGCTCAACATATATCTTATGCTGCCATAAATCCCCACCGGGCGCGCCATTCTTTCGTTTGCGGATGCATAACCCGCGGCTGACGCTTATGATGCTTTTTTGCTTTTCGCCTGAGGAGAGACTGTTGCAAAACGACATTACCTTTTTCGCCCGCTTTGAGCCGGATATTCTGGCCGGGCGTAAAACCATCACGATCCGCGATGCAGCCGAATCGCATTTCCAGCCAGGCCAGCGCCTGCGCACCGGACGCTATGAAGATAATGGCTATTTCTGCACGCTTGAAGTTATCAGCACCACGCCAGTCGCGCTTAACGAGCTGAACGACGAGCATGCGCGCCAGGAAAATATGACGCTCGCTGAACTCCGGCAGGTGATAGCAGAGATATACCCTGGTCTGGACGAACTTTATGTGATTGCTTTTAAGCGGATTTCATAGCACAGCTGTAAGCTCTGAATCTGCTTTAAAGGTGCGATGCCTAAAGCGAAGCGGCGCATTTACGACAGGTAACAGATTTATTTTAGCTAACAGGTGTTCACTGAAATCATTCTCAGTTAGGCTATGCATGTCGTCTGTTTTTTGACACCTCTGTCGGAGCTTCACTATGGTTCGCAAGCCGCTCATTGCTCAGGGATATTCGCTGGCTGAGGAAATAGCCAACAGCATCAGCCACGGCATTGGGCTGGTATTTGGCATCGTCGGTCTGGTATTGCTGCTCGTGCAGGCGGCTGACACCAATGCCAGCGCCGTGGCCATCACCAGCTATAGCCTTTATGGCGGCAGCATGATCCTGCTGTTTCTCGCCTCCACGCTTTACCATGCTATCCCTCATGCCAGGGCTAAGGTCTGGCTGAAGAAATTCGACCACTGCGCTATTTATCTGTTGATAGCAGGCACGTATACGCCGTTTTTGCTGGTAGGGCTTAACTCGCCGCTGGCGAAGGGGCTCATGATTGTAATCTGGAGCCTGGCGCTGCTGGGAATTCTTTTTAAGCTCACCATCGCGCACCGCTTTAAGGTCCTGTCGCTGGCGACCTATCTGACGATGGGCTGGCTTTCCTTAGTGGTGATTTATCAAATGGCGGTAAAACTGGCGGCGGGCAGCGTGACGCTGCTGGCGGTGGGCGGCGTGGTTTACACCCTCGGTGTGATTTTCTACGTTTGTAAACGCATCCCTTATAACCACGCCATCTGGCACGGCTTTGTGCTGGGCGGCAGCGTCTGCCACTTCCTCGCTATTTATCTCTATATCAAATAACGCTAACCCCCTCGCGTGGGCGAGGGGGCTTCAGACTCAGGCTTCTTCCAGCGAATAAGGCAGCGGTTCGATAGCCAGCGTATGGCTGCTCTCGTCGCGAACGCGGAATACGCTGCCGCTTTCCATGTCGTTATTCATCACTGCCTGCACCAGCAAACGGCCGTCGTCGAGTTGCACTGCTGCCAGTACAGTCCCGGTGCGACGCCAGTTTTCGCCCATCTGCAGTTCAAGGTCTTCGCCCGCCTGCGGCACGCGGCTCGCTTTGCCCGCCAGATACCACAGCGCGCGCTTGTTAGCGCCGCGGAATTTTGCCCGCGCCACCATCTCCTGACCGGTATAGCAGCCTTTTTTAAAGCTGATGCCGCCCAGCGCCTGGATATTGGTCGCTTGCGGAATAAACTGCGCGCTGTTGGCGTCGTCAATCACCGGATACCCGGCTTCAATATCCAGCGCCAGCCATTGTTGACTGGCGTTAAGCTGCGCTTCGCCGCGCAGCTTTTCCGTAATATCGCTGGCGGTGGTTTTATCCGTTACCAGCAGAAAACGCTCGGCCGGCAGGTTGAACCACAGCAGCGTGGTAGCCCCTTCGCGCACGACCTGATTTTGTTCATCCGGCAGGACGCTAAAAAGGTTAGCCAGCGCTGCGCGCGCCTGAAAACCCGCCACGCCCAACAGCACCGCTTCCTTATCTTCGGCGATAGCCACTTTGGAGAACACCGCGTATTTTTTCAGCTGCGCCAGTTGATTATCCTGCACGCTGCGGCGAACAATCCAGGCGAACCCTTCGCCATGGCGAAACAGGCGCAGGTTGCTCCACATTTTGCCCTTTGCGTCGCAGTGCGCCGCCAGCAGGTGTTGGTTTTCAGCCAGGTGGGCCACGTCTGCCGTCACCTGGCCTTGCAGATACTTTTCGCTGTCGGCGCCAGTGAGGGTTGAGAGCGCCCAGTCATCCAGAGAGATAAGCGTCAGCGGCAGGCGCGCTGCGGCGGCGGGCTGACGCGGAGGAAATGGAGTGAATGCCATAACAATAAAGTCCCAGGTTGCTTACGCGAAATTACGTTCACGCTAGAGGTGCGATAACCACATATTGTTAAAGAGGCTGCGGACAATGCAAGTCTTTTGATATCCCCTTTCGTGCGCTTAAAGAAGAAGAGGGAGATGCCTCGCAGCAAAAGTAAATTGTTGCGCAAGGAAATTATTTTCCTGGATAACGCTTCGCAATTCGCAACATTCCTGTCAAAGGCGGAGAAAAAAAGCGGTACACTAGCAGCCGTCTTCTAAAAGCGGTTAAGCGGGAATATGCACATGGACATCAATAACAAAGCCCGAATCCACTGGGCATGCCGTCGCGGTATGCGCGAACTTGATATCTCTATCATGCCGTTCTTCGAGTATGAATATGACACGCTGAGCGATGAGGATAAGCGGCTGTTTATCCGTCTTCTTGAATGCGACGATCCTGATTTATTTAACTGGCTGATGAACCACGGCAAGCCTGCGGATGCGGAATTAGCGCGGATGGTGCAGTTAATCCAGACACGGAATCAGGAACGTGGTCCTGTGGCAATCTGATTTACGCGTCTCGTGGCGAGCGCAGTGGCTTTCGCTGCTACTCCACGGCCTTGTTGCCGCAGCGATTTTGCTGTTGCCCTGGCCGCTGAGCTATATGCCGGTCTGGCTGCTGTTGCTCTCGCTGGTGGTATTTGACTGCGTGCGCAGCCAGCGGCGCATTAACGCCTGTCAGGGCGAGGTGAAGCTCACTGCCGATTATCGCCTGCGCTGGCAAGGAGTAGAGTGGGAAATCGGCGATTCGCCATGGATGCTCAACAGCGGCATGATGCTGCGTTTGCGGGATGAACAAACTGCGCGTCGCCAGCATCTGTGGCTGGCGGCAGACAGCATGACGGAAGGCGAGTGGCGCGATTTACGGCGCTTATTGCTGCAACGCCCGGGCCACCCTTGCTCCTGAAACGGTCTCAGGCGAACTGTTCAGCCATTTCGCCCAGAATTTGCTCGCACCAGTTTTCGATGCGGCTTTCGCTTAAGTCATACTGGTTCGTTTCATCCAGCGCCAGGCCGACGAACAGCTGGCCTTCGGCAATTACCGGCTTATTGCTGGTAAACTCATACCCTTCGGTAGGCCAGTAGCCGATAAACTTAACGCCTTTCGGGGCGAGTTTATCGTGCAGCATGCCGAGGGCGTCCAGGAACCATTCGCCATACCCCAGTTGGTCGCCCATACCGTAAAGCGCCACGATTTTGCCCTCAAGGGCGAGGCTGTCGAGCCGATCCCAGACGGCTTCCCAGTCTTCCTGAAGTTCGCCGAAATCCCAGGTAGGAATGCCGAGGATCAGCACGTCATACTGCTCCATCAACGTGGGCGAGTCATCTTTAAGGTTATGCAGCGTTACCAGCTCAGGGCCAATAATATCGCGTATTTTTTCAGCCGCCATTTCGGTGTAGCAGGTGCTGGAACCATAAAAAAGACCAATGTTCATAGCGGTAACTTCTCATTTCTTCATCTGCAGAGGCGCCAGTGTACCAGATCCCGTCTGCTATCAGGCATAATGGCGCGACCCAGGCGAAAGGCGGAAAAGCGATGGAACAAGATTTAGCTCGTATAGAACAGTTTCTCGACGCGCTCTGGCTTGAGAAAAATCTCGCCCAGAACAGCCTGAGCGCCTACCGGCGAGACCTGACCATGGTAGCGCAGTGGCTGCATCACCGGGGGTTGACGTTGCTGACCGCCCAGCGTGACGATCTGCAGGCGCTGCTTGCCGAAAGGGTGGAAGGCGGCTATAAAGCGACCAGCTCCGCCAGGATGCTGAGCGCTATGCGCCGTCTTTTCCAGCATCTTTACCGTGAAAAAGCGCGTGCGGATGACCCAAGCGCCATGCTCGCCTCGCCCAAACTGCCGCAGCGGTTGCCTAAAGATCTCAGCGAGGCGCAGGTTGAACGCCTGCTGCAGGCGCCGGTGGTGGATCAGCCGATTGAACTACGTGATAAAGCAATGCTCGAAGTGCTGTACGCCACCGGGCTGCGCGTGTCGGAGCTGGTGGGGCTGACCATGAGCGATGTTAGCCTTCGCCAGGGCGTGGTGCGGGTTATCGGCAAGGGCAATAAAGAGCGGCTGGTGCCGCTTGGCGAAGAGGCGGTCTACTGGCTTGAACAGTATCTGGCGCATGGGCGCCCCTGGTTGCTGAACGGCCAGTCGCTGGATGTGCTTTTTCCCAGCAGCCGCGCCCAGCAAATGACGCGCCAGACCTTCTGGCATCGCATCAAGCATTATGCTCAACTGGCCGGTATCGACAGCGAAAAATTATCGCCGCACGTTTTA
The DNA here is from genome assembly GCF_014644275.1 of Franconibacter daqui. Classification (NCBI taxonomy): domain Bacteria; kingdom Pseudomonadati; phylum Pseudomonadota; class Gammaproteobacteria; order Enterobacterales; family Enterobacteriaceae; genus Franconibacter; species Franconibacter daqui. The sequence continues at coordinate 416,642 of NZ_BMKJ01000002.1, forward strand.
CGTCATGCTTTTGCCACGCATCTGCTCAACCACGGCGCGGATTTGCGCGTAGTGCAGATGCTGCTGGGGCACAGCGACCTTTCCACCACGCAGATTTACACTCATGTGGCGACGGAACGGCTGCGGCAACTTCATCAACAGCACCACCCGCGGGCGTGAGTGCGATATCCAAGGATCGATTATGAAAAAACAGGTTTTACTGCTCTCTTTTCTGGCGGCGACGCTTTCCAGCTTCGCGCATGCCGATGACGCCGTTATCCGGCAGTCGCTGGCGAAGCTTGGCGTACAGGGAGCGGAAATCCAGCCCTCTCCGCTGCCGGGCATGAAAACCGTGCTGACGGAAAGCGGCGTGCTTTACGTGACTGAAGACGGCAAGCAGATGATCCAGGGGCCGCTTTATGACGTCAGCGGCGCGCAGCCGGTTAATGTCACCAACCAGCTGCTGCTTGGTAAGCTCAATGCGCTTGAAAAAGAGATGATCGTTTATAAAGCGCCCCAGCAGCAGCATGTGATTACCGTCTTTACCGATATCACCTGCGGCTACTGCCACAAGTTGCATGAAGAGATGAAAGACTACAACGCGCTGGGTATCACCGTGCGTTATCTCGCTTTCCCGCGCCAGGGGCTGCAAAGCCAGGCGGAAAAAGATATGCAGGCTATCTGGTGCGCCAAAGATCGCAATAAAGCCTTTGATAACGCGATGAACGGCGGGCAGACGGCCCCGGCCAGCTGCGATATGAACATCGCTAAACATTACTCGCTGGGCGTGCAGTTTGGCGTTCAGGGTACGCCCGCGATTGTGCTGAGCAACGGTTACGTTGTGCCGGGCTACCAGGGGCCGAAAGAGATGAAAGCTTTCCTGAATGAACATGATAAGCCGTTAAAGGCTGGTGGGCAGTAACGGGTGAAACAACAAACGCAACTTCGTCGTCGGGCCGTGGATGAATCCGCGCAGTTGCCCGATGATTTACCGCCATTGCTGAAGCGGCTTTATGCCAGCCGCGGAGTGAAGAACGCCGAAGAGCTGGAGCGCAGCGTTAAAGGCATGCTGCCCTGGCAGAAGCTTGGCGGCATTCAGCAGGCGGTGGAAATGCTGCATAACGCGTTTCGCGAAGGATTGCGAATTATGATCGTGGGCGATTTCGATGCCGACGGCGCCACCAGCACGGCGTTAAGCGTGCTGGCGCTGCGCGCGCTCGGCGGCGGGAATGTCGCCTATCTGGTGCCCAATCGTTTTGACGATGGTTATGGGCTGAGCCCTGAAGTGGTCGATCAGGCGCACGCTCGCGGCGCGCAGATGATCATGACCGTAGACAACGGGATCTCCTCTCACGCAGGCGTGATCCGCGCCCATGAGTTAGGGATCCCGGTGCTGGTGACCGATCACCATCTGCCAGGCGAAACGCTGCCAGAGGCGGATGCGCTGGTTAACCCGAACCTGGCGTACTGCGAGTTTCCGTCTAAATCGCTGGCAGGGGTCGGGGTGGCCTTCTACCTGATGCTGGCGCTGCGCGCTCACCTGCGTGAGGCGGGCTGGTTTGAAGAAAAAGGCATACCCATGCCTAACCTCGCGGAATACCTTGATTTGGTCGCGCTTGGCACCGTGGCTGACGTGGTGCCGTTGGACGCTAACAACCGTATTCTGACCTGGCAAGGCTTAAGCCGCATTCGCGCCGGCAAATGCCGCCCGGGCATTCGCGCGCTGTTGGAAATCGCCAATCGCGATATGCAAAGGCTCGCGGCAAGCGACCTTGGCTTCGCGCTCGGCCCGCGGCTTAACGCGGCGGGCAGGCTGGACGATATGTCTGTCGGCGTGGCGCTGCTGCTGTGCGACAACATCGGCGAGGCGCGCATGCTCGCTAACGAGCTGGACGCGCTGAACCAGACGCGTAAAGAGATCGAACAGGGCATGCAGGCTGAAGCGCTGACGCTTTGTCAGCAGCTTGAGCGCAGCGCGGAAACGCTGCCTGCGGGCATCGCTATCTATCATCCTGAATGGCATCAGGGCGTGGTGGGCATCCTGGCGTCACGGATTAAAGAGCGATTCCACCGTCCGGTTATCGCCTTCGCGCCGGCAGGCGACGGGCTGTTGAAAGGTTCGGGCCGCTCCGTTCAGGGGCTGCATATGCGCGATGCGCTGGAGCGCCTCGACACGCTCTATCCCGGCTTGATGCTGAAATTTGGCGGTCACGCCATGGCGGCGGGACTGTCGCTTGAAGCGGAACGCTTTGATGAGTTCCAGCAGCGTTTTTCCAGCCTGGTGAATGACTGGCTCGACCCGGCTATGTTGCAGGGGGAAATCTGGTCCGACGGGGCGCTTGCGCCGCAGGAGATGACGCTGGAAGTGGCGGAGATGCTGCGCGAAGCGGGCCCCTGGGGGCAGATGTTCCCCGAACCGCTCTTTGACGGCCGTTTTCGCATTCTCCAGCAGCGTCTGGTGGGCGAGCGTCATCTCAAACTCATGCTGGAGCCAGTCGGCGGCGGCCCGTTGCTTGATGGCATAGCCTTTAACATTGATACCACCCGCTGGCCCGATCAGGGCGTACGCGAGGTGGAGCTGGCGTACAAACTGGATGTAAACGAGTTTCGCGGCAACCGTAACGTGCAGTTAATCATCGACTATCTCTGGCCAGTTTAACGCCAGGATTCGCTATAAAAGGCGGCGTAAATCCGGTAGACTTTCCGTTTTACGACCGCATTTTGACATTCGTCCTCACTAAAAGATCTTACAGACCATGTTTGAAATTAACCCGGTAAAAAACCGCATTCAGGACCTCACAGAGCGCAGCGACGTTCTTAGGGGGTATCTTTGACTACGATGCCAAGAAAGAACGACTGGAAGAAGTAAACGCCGAGCTGGAACAGCCGGACGTCTGGAACGAACCGGAACGCGCTCAGGCGCTCGGTAAAGAGCGTTCCTCTCTGGAAGCTATCGTAGACACGTTAGATCAGATGACTCAGGGGCTGGACGATGTTTCCGGCCTGCTGGAGCTGGCTGTGGAAGCCGACGACGAGGAGACCTTCAACGAGGCTGTCGTCGAGTTGGATCAGCTGGAAGCGAAACTCGCGCAGCTTGAATTCCGCCGCATGTTCTCCGGCGAGTATGACAGCGCCGACTGCTACCTGGATATTCAGGCGGGCTCTGGCGGCACCGAAGCGCAGGACTGGGCCAGCATGCTGCTGCGCATGTATCTGCGCTGGGCGGAAGCGCGCGGCTTCAAGACGGAAGTTATCGAAGAGTCTGAAGGCGAAGTGGCGGGCCTGAAATCGGCCACCATTAAAATTTCCGGCGATTACGCCTACGGCTGGCTGCGTACCGAAACCGGCGTTCATCGCCTGGTGCGTAAGAGCCCGTTTGATTCCGGTGGCCGTCGTCACACCTCGTTCAGCTCTGCGTTCGTTTACCCGGAAGTGGACGACGATATCGATATCGAAATTAACCCGGCGGATCTGCGCATCGACGTTTATCGCGCTTCGGGCGCGGGCGGTCAGCACGTAAACCGTACTGAGTCGGCGGTGCGTATTACCCACATCCCGACCGGCATCGTAACGCAGTGCCAGAACGACCGTTCGCAGCACAAGAACAAAGACCAGGCCATGAAGCAGATGAAGGCGAAGCTGTACGAGCTGGAAATGCAGAAAAAGAATGCTGAAAAGCAGGCCATGGAAGATACCAAATCCGATATCGGCTGGGGCAGCCAGATCCGCTCTTACGTGCTGGACGATTCCCGCATCAAAGATCTGCGCACCGGGGTAGAAACCCGTAACACCCAGGCGGTGCTGGATGGCGATCTGGACAAATTCATCGAAGCAAGTTTGAAAGCAGGGTTATGAGGAACCAACATGTCTGAACAACAACCACAGGGCGCAGAAGCGGCAGTCGATCTTAATAATGAGCTGAAAACGCGCCGTGAGAAGCTGGCCCAACTGCGCGAGCAGGGCGTCGCTTTTCCGAACGACTTCCGCCGCGACCAGACCTCAGACCTTCTGCATGCTGAGTTCGATGAGAAAGAGAATGAAGAGCTGGAAGCGCTGAACGTGGAAGTGAGCGTGGCGGGTCGTATGATGACGCGCCGCATCATGGGTAAAGCGTCCTTCGTAACCCTGCAGGATGTGGGCGGGCGTATTCAGCTGTATGTCGCTCGCGACGATCTGCCGGAAGGCGTGTACAACGAGCAGTTTAAAAAGTGGGACCTCGGCGATATCCTGGGCGCGCGCGGCAAGCTGTTCAAAACCAAAACCGGCGAGCTTTCCATCCACTGCACCGAGCTGCGTCTGCTGACCAAAGCGCTGCGTCCGCTGCCGGATAAATTCCACGGCCTGCAGGATCAGGAAGCGCGTTATCGTCAGCGCTACCTCGACCTGATTGCCAACGACGAATCCCGCAAGACCTTTAAAGTCCGCTCGCAGATCCTGGCTGGCATCCGCCAGTTCATGGTAGGCCGCGGCTTTATGGAAGTCGAAACGCCGATGATGCAGGTGATCCCGGGCGGCGCCTCTGCGCGTCCGTTTATCACGCATCATAACGCGCTGGATCTCGATATGTATCTGCGCATCGCGCCGGAGCTTTATCTGAAGCGTCTGGTAGTGGGCGGCTTTGAACGCGTGTTCGAAATCAACCGTAACTTCCGTAACGAAGGCATTTCCGTTCGCCATAACCCTGAGTTCACCATGATGGAACTCTACATGGCTTATGCGGACTACAAAGATCTGATTGAGCTGACCGAGTCTCTGTTCCGCCAACTGGCGCAGGATGTGCTGGGCACCACTCAGGTTCCTTATGGCGAAGAGGTGTTCGACTTCGGCAAGCCGTTCGAGAAGCTGACCATGCGCGAAGCCATCAAAAAATACCGTCCGGAAACCGAAATGGCGGATCTGGATGATTTCGAAAAGGCGAAAGGCATTGCGCAGTCTATCGGTATTAAGGTTGAGAAGAGCTGGGGTCTTGGCCGCGTCGTCACTGAGATCTTCGAAGAAGTTGCCGAAGCGCACCTGATTCAGCCGACTTTCATCACCGAATACCCGGCGGAAGTCTCTCCGCTGGCGCGTCGTAATGATGAAAACCCGGAAATCACCGACCGCTTCGAGTTCTTTATCGGCGGCCGTGAAATCGGCAACGGCTTTAGCGAGCTGAACGATGCGGAAGATCAGGCGCAACGCTTCCAGGACCAGGTTGCCGCGAAAGACGCCGGTGACGACGAAGCGATGTTCTATGACGAAGATTACGTGACTGCGCTGGAACACGGCCTGCCGCCTACCGCCGGTCTCGGCATCGGTATTGACCGTATGGTGATGCTGTTTACCAACAGCCACACCATCCGCGACGTGATCCTCTTCCCGGCGATGCGTCCGGTGAAATAATCCGTCACGCTTGCCATAAAGCCGCGTGTTCCGCAGGGAGCGCGCGGCTTTTTCTTTTTATAAGGCCGTGCGGGTTTGGCGAACGAAACGGAACTGCTAAGATAAGCGCCGTCAATTGATTATCGTCTGTAACGAGGAGCTGTTTTGAGCACGGATTGGTCGTCCGCACTACTGAATAAGAAAGCCTTGTGTCTGCTTTTTTGCCTGTTTCTTGCCGCTTGCTCCAGCAACAAAGCGGGGGTCTCGAACGCGACGAAAGGCAGCTACAGCGGTTCGACTTATACGGTTAAGCGCGGCGACACGCTTTATCGCATCTCAAGAATGACAGGCAGCAGCGTCGGCGAACTGGCGCGTCTCAATGGTCTTTCTCCTCCTTACACAATAGAGGTCGGGCAGCGGCTGCGCGTGCAATCTTCCGCAAGCGCTGGCGCATCGCGAACCGCTTCTCGCTCAGCAACCGCCTCACGCAGGCCTGCCGCATTACCGAAAGTGGATGCGCCGCCGCCAGGGCAGCGCTGCTGGCGCTGGCCGACCAGCGGGAAAGTGGTGCTGGGCTATTCCACTGCAGACGGCGGCAACAAAGGGATAGATATCGCAGGCCAGCGCGGCCAGCCGATTTATGCTTCGGCAGCGGGCAGGGTGGTTTATGAGGGTAATCAACTGCGCGGCTACGGCAACCTCATCATGATTAAACACACCGAAGATTACATCACCGCCTACGCCCATAACGACACGACGCTGGTAAACAACGGCCAGCAGGTGAAAGCGGGGCAGAAGATAGCCACCATGGGCAGCACCGGCACCGATTCGGTGAAGCTGCATTTCCAGATACGCTATCGCGCCACCGCGCTGGATCCGCAGCGTTATCTACCGCCGCAGGGGCGTTCGCCCTCCTGTTAAGTTAGCGTGTCCGGCAACTGCTTATTATTCCGCCAGTTAGTAAAGGGCGGGGGTTGCCATCAGGAGGTGAAGGGCTATAATGCCATACGCACCTCAACGCGGGCGTAGTTCAATGGTAGAACGAGAGCTTCCCAAGCTCTATACGAGGGTTCGATTCCCTTCGCCCGCTCCATGACAACCTTCCCCAGTTCTCTCAACCCTTACAAAACCGAGTCACTACAAGCATCTCAGGCTGATTTGATCCTTTTAAAATCTCTATGCACTCTCCAGATGCGAACCCGGCGATACCATGTCGTTTATCTCCATGCATACGGAAAGTGCGCATATTGCGGGAAGTAGTTTCTTTTCTGCTCATCAAGCCATAGATAACTGGTATTCCCATCCCGGTAACTCCTTGCGGGTTTGTGATATTTCATTAACCCTACAGCACAATACATTGTGTAAATGTAATGTTTAATTGGTATGGATTAACCATTATTGTCGTGACTCATAGTCTGGTGTGATTCATTCATGAAAAGAGCGAAAAGCTGACGTGTGAGGAGGTAATCTCTGGAAGCCATAGCCAATGTGACGGCCCGCCTGATCAGATTATCCCCGCGAAATTAAATTTTCAGTGAAGCGCATTTTAGCCCGATCTCCATTCTATGGCCGTCACGAGACGTCGCAGGGGAAAACAGGTTTATGGTGGTCATGATACTGGCAGAGAGTAGACAGGCTCTGTCAGCGGTTCGGCCGTGCTTTCTTTAGAAACATGCTTAGCCTAATAAATCCTAGCGCCTTACATGCCGCTGATGATGTCGCCTGACGGTTCCGCGCGTTGTCTTACCACCACCGGGCTTTATGGCTTCTCTTGTGTAAAAGCATAGAGTTAGATCACAGACTGCGCTTTTAGTAGCCGCTATGGTCATATTTCACGCAGGGTTTGTAAGGGATTATGAAGTGGACACAGTAGAGGAACTAAACGGAACATACTTCTATGCGGGAAAATCGAATCTTACTGCCACTGAACTCTTTTTTATGGTGTTTATTTTCAACACTGCTGATCAGTTCGGCATTAAAGACATTACTGCAGTCTATGCACTGTATGCAGGTATGAACGATCAAAAGACGCGAACTAAACCAGGAACAGCAATTCAAGGGACTTCACGCCTTTCTAAAGGGATTAGAAAAACATTGGGAAAAAGGTTCTTTCCGTTCGGTATTAAACTTCCTACATGGATCGGTGGTTATACTCCGTGGACGGTAAAACTTAGAATGGTTAGAAGTATCGGAACGTGGGTAGGTCGAACTATTCCGTTAGCTGGCGAGATTGTTCTTTTGGTTGATGTTTCACAGATTACCTACAATTCGATCCGAGAATATAACACCATAGTGAGAGGCAACGATAAGTTATGGTAGATCCTATTGAGCAACGCGTCATCGAAATGATCACTATTCGTAGTGGTTGTTACATGTTCAGGAAAAAGAAATACGATACGTACACGGCAGAATCAAACATTCATTTTGATGTGCAGCTTGATCAGGATGATGTTGAAGAATTAGTTGAAGAGTTTGAAAAGGAATTTGGCGTTGACATGTCTAACTTCCATCTTGAAGTCTACTATCCCGAAGTTAAGTTTTCATGGAATCCATTCAAGAAACCCGATCCTGTAGATGTTCCTGATTTCACGATTGACATGTTTATTAAATCAGCTAAAGCCGGGAAATGGTTATACGATTAATTGCAAGGAGCTTAATAAATGGCTGTACCAGTACACCTATTTTTGACCGATGACGGCGGCGCAATGATCCGTGGCTCTTCTGATGTACAAGACCGTGAAGGCAGTGTCGAGCTACGAGGATTACATCATAACCTAACTATCCCTACTGACCCAATGACAGGGAAAGTGACGGGTACGCGTCAGCATTCACCTTTCCAGTTTACCAAAGAGCTGGATAGCTCCTCCCCCTATCTCTTCAAGGCTGCCGCAACGGGTCAGACACTGAAAACTGCTGAGTTTCGTTTCTATCATATCAACGACGCTGGGCAGGAGGTGGAGTATTACCGGATCACGCTGGAAAACGTCAAAGTTATTTCTGTTAGCCCGGTAATGCACGATACGCGAGGTTGTCCGGGGACTGGTCACATGGAAGATGTGGCTCTGAATTATGAGAAGATCACTCATCTGTACAAAGATGGCAATTTATTAGCTCATGACGCCTGGAACGAACGCCCTACAGCATAATTCCATTAGCTCCGCCCTTATCTGACAGTTACGGTTGTTTATACAGGTATCTGTCAGATTATATCTGGCTTAAATTTTCCACAGCCCCCATGCGTTTTTTATCAAGTACGTGTTGATACGTCGTGTGCTTACGCGTTCTGCGTCACCGGCTCCCTGACCGCCCCGGGCGATTTCCCGACGATGCGTTTGAACGCCCGGCTGAAGGCCGCCAGCGAACTGTAGCCGAGTTCGAAAGCAACAGACTCCAGCGGCTGGCGCGCCTCGTTGATGTACTGCACCGCAAGACGCATACGCAGCTCGGCCAAATAGCGCGCCGGCGAACTGCCGGTGGCGGCGAGAAAGCGTTCGGCGAAAACTGAGCGGGAGATGCCCGCCTCGCGCGCCAGCTTCTCCACCGTCCAGTTTTCGCCAGGCTTACGGTGCATGGCGTAAATGGCGCGGCTCAGCTTCGGGTCGCGCAGGACCTCCACCCAGCCGGTGGCTTTGTCGCAGCCGCATTCCACCCAGGCGCGAACGATAAGCGCCGCCACCACGTCGGCAAGCCGCGCCAGAATGGTGGCGTAACCTGCCTGGCGCGTCAGCGACTCCCGCTCCATCGCCGCCAGCAGCGGCTGGATCTCCGGCCAGCTTTTCTGCAACCGGCTTATCAGCATCACTTCTGGCATGGCGGAGATTAACGGCTGCATGCCGCCGAGCTCGAATTCCATACATGCGCTGAATACTACAGCAGGCGGCTGAGGAGGATCGCTGTCGTCCGCTTTGCTGATTTCACAAACCGATTTACACAGCGGTTCAGTCGCAAGCTGCGCGACGTCGACTACCGCCGCGTCTGGCTCGGAAAGCAGCGTATGGGCGTCGCCGTTGGGCATCAACAGCGCATCGCCGCTCTCCAGTTCATAAATCTTGCCGCTGACGGTGCGCAGCAGCAGCGGCCCGCGGCTGACGAAGTGAAACTGCGCCCGCCCCGGCGCGTAGCTAAAGTGCACGCCAAACGGGCGGCAGGCTTCAATCCGCCGGTAGTTAACGCCGGAAAGACGCATGCCGCGCAGCAGTTCGCTGGTGAGATCGGGTGTAGAAGCCGTCATAACGTAACTCCGGACGAATTATCAATAGATGAGGATTATATGTCATAGATCGTCCTGGCAGAACTGCCTATGCTTGCCGCCTGTGTAAATATATTGCTGGAGATAAGTTAATGAATTCCTGCACCGCCGCTGCCGCAACGTCGGCACCTGCAAAAGCCGCCTGGCCCGCCGTATGGTCGCTCGGGCTTGGCGTATTTGGGCTCATCACTGCGGAGTTCTTGCCGGCAAGCCTGTTAACCCCGATGGCGAACAGCCTTAGCATCAGCGAAGGTACCGCGGGCCAGGCCGTTACCGCCACCGCGCTGGTGGCGCTTTTCAGCGGCCTGCTCATCACCGCCGCCACGCGTAATATCGACCGCCGCTGGGTCCTGATCTTTTTCTCTTTTTTACAGGCCGTTTCCAGCGTGATGGTGGCGTGGGCGCCTTCGTTTGATCTGTTGCTGGTTGGCCGTTTGCTGCTGGGCGTGGCGCTGGGCGGTTTCTGGGCGATGTCTACCGCCACCGCAATGCGTCTGGTTCCCGCCGCGCAGGTGCCGAAAGCGCTGGCGATTATTTTCTCCAGCGTGTCGATGGCGACCGTCGTCGCCGCGCCGCTCGGCAGCTTCCTCGGCAACCTGATTGGCTGGCGGGCGGTCTTTGCGCTAACCGCATTGCCGGGCGTGCTGGCGTTGCTCTGGCAGCTGTGGGTATTGCCGACCATGAAGCCAGAGAATGTCAGCAGCCTGCATACGCTGATAAAGGTGCTGAAGCGCCCGGGCGTGGTGGCCGGTCTGCTGTCTACGATCCTTATCTTCAGCGGCCACTTCGCCTTTTTCACCTACCTGCGTCCGTTCCTTGAAAAAGTCGCAGGGGCAGGCGTTGAGGCCATCTCGCTCATCCTTTTGGCTTTCGGCGTGGTGAACTTTATCGGCACGTCGCTTGCGGGGCATTTTATCTCCCGCAGCCTGCGTCATACTCTGGCGCTGGCGCCGGGCCTGATGGGCGTGCTCGCCCTGCTGCTGACGCTGTTTGGTCATTTGACACTGCTGGACGGCGTGCTGGTGGCGCTCTGGGGGCTGGCGTTCGGTATGGTGCCGGTCGGCTGGTCCACCTGGCTTGCCAGCACGGTGCCGGATGAAGCTGAAAGCGCGGGCGGCCTGCTGGTGGCTTCCATCCAGCTTGCAATAAGCGCAGGCGCTGCGGGCGGCGGGATTATCTTTGACATGAATGGCGCGACCGGGGTCTTTACCGGCAGCGCGCTGTTGCTGCTGGCCGCCATGGCGACAGTGCTGGTGGCGGTGAGAGTCAGACCGCTGCCAACCGCAGAATAACGAAAGGGGCGCGCTATGCGCCCCTTGTTTTACCTGCCTGTAAGCGCGTCAAAGATAAGGCGTGACTGCATTCACTCTTTTTATACATCGCTGATACCACTTCTTAACAATCGACTACTATAGGCCGGTTCTGTCAAGGGAGTGTTAACCATGAAAGATGTCGTTATCGTTGGGGCTGCGCGCACGCCCATCGGCTGTTTCCAGGGGGCGCTCGCCTCCCGCTCCGCCGTGGAGCTGGGCAGCCTGGTGGTGGAGGCGCTGATCGCCCGCACGGGACTCAACCCGCAATGGGTGGATGAGGTTATCCTCGGGCAGGTTTTAACCGCAGGCGCCGGACAGAACCCGGCGCGGCAAACCGCCATTAAAGGCGGGCTGCCGACCACGGTTTCCGCCATCACCATTAACGACGTCTGCGGCTCCGGGCTTAAGGCGCTGCATCTGGCAACGCAGGCCATTCAGTGCGGCGAAGCCGATGTGGTTATCGCGGGCGGCCAGGAGAACATGAGCCGCGCGCCGCATGTGCTTATCGACAGCCGTACCGGCGCGCGCCTTGGCAACAGCCAGCTTATCGATAGCCTGGTGCATGACGGCCTGTGGGATGCATTTAATGACTACCATATGGGCGTTACCGCCGAAAACCTGGCGCGGGAATATGGCATCAGCCGCGAGTTGCAGGACGCATGGGCGCTCGCTTCGCAGCAAAAAGCGCGGGCGGCCATCGACAGCGGCCGCTTTCGCGATGAGATTGTCCCGGTTACGGTTGAGCAGCCGCGCGGCGCCGCTGTGGTCGTGGATACGGATGAACAGCCCCGTACCGACGCCAGCGCAGAAGGGCTTGCAAGGCTTGCGCCAGCGTTCGACAAAAGCGGCAGCGTAACGGCCGGCAACGCTTCCTCTATTAATGACGGCGCGGCGGCGGTCATGATGATGAGCGCCAGTAAAGCGGAAGAGCTGAACCTGCCGGTGATGGCGCGCATCCGCGCTTTCGCAAGCGTTGGGGTGGATCCGGCTTTCATGGGCATCGCCCCGGTTTATGCCACGCGCCGCTGCCTTGAGCGGGCGGGCTGGCAGCTTGGCGAGCTTGATCTTATCGAGGCGAACGAAGCCTTTGCAGCGCAGGCGCTCTCGGTGGGCAAAGTCCTGGAATGGGATCAGCATAAAGTGAACGTTAACGGCGGCGCTATCGCGCTGGGCCACCCGATTGGCGCTTCCGGCTGCCGTATACTGGTGTCGCTGGTGCATGAGATGGTCAAGCGGCAGGCGCGTAAGGGGCTTGCCACGCTGTGCATTGGCGGCGGGCAGGGCGTGGCGCTGGCAATCGATCGCAATTAATAATTTGACGGCCCTTCAAGCGCCTTCCTTGAGAAGGCGTTTTTATTTCCCCGAAGGCATAACTTCAGGCAATACGCCATTCATGTCTGACCTGGCAGGATGATTTATTTTCCGGCGCTCCATGCTTTCTGAATTATTTTTCTGCCATTTGTCACGCCCTTTATTATTTATATCGATTTTATTTCATCCTTTTTGAAACAAACGACGTTTCCAAAAGTAAATTACAAGAACGTTATTCAGAACGCCCTTATTTTGTGATCTGGCGCTTTATTAATGGCTATTTTTCTGACGTTTTAATGCGCGAAGTCACGCCCTGTTTTTTCGTTATTTTTGAAACAACCAATTACGATCGAGATCACTAAAATAATCGCACCTTAAAAATAAAATGCAGTTCCATAAAAACGAAACGTTATTTTATTAAGGGTGCTCTATGTTTAAGAAAGCTCTGGGACTGGCGGTGCTTTGTGGCGCAACTTTTACGGCGCAGGCCGTCACCGTGGATCTCCGTCATGAATATATCGACAGCGGTTCTAACGCTGACCGCGTAGCCGTGTCACACCGTTTTGAAAATGGTTTTGGTTTTGGCGTGGAAGCCAAATGGCGCTCCGGCGGTGACGACCAGTCTCGTCCTTTTAACGAAGTGGTAGGCAGCGGCCATGAAGATAATATTAGTTGGCGCTGGAAAGCGACGGATAATATTGCCATTACGCCGGGCTTTACGCTGGAAAGCGGCGACAGCAAAACCATTTATAAACCGAACCTGCATGTACAATACAGTTTCGATAATGGCGTTTACCTCGCGGCGCGCTATCGCTACGAATATACCCGTGTGCCGGATGGCGCAGAAGAGGATGACCGCGTAAACCGCGGCGACGCCTGGGTGGGTTTTGCGCTGGGCGAATGGCGTACTGAATTAAACTATGTCTACGCGAAAAGCGATCAGGGCTTTGCGCGTAATAACAATAAAAACTATTCCAACGAATATAACGCTAAAGTGGCTTATAAAATTGATAAAAACTGGGCGCCTTATTTTGAAGTCGGCAACGTGGGTGTAAAAAGCACCGATGAGCGCCAGACACGTTTACGCGTCGGCGTCGCTTACAGCTTCTGATAAAAACTTACCCTCGCTGAGTCTCCCCTGCTGTAAAAGGCAGGGGATAATTGATGTGCTTTTATATAAACCATGTTGTACTTATCTGCAAAATAATGGGCCGTCCTGCGGGACGGTTTTTTTATTTATCCCGGCGGAAATAAAAAGGCCCTCCCGCAAGGGGAGGGCAAGGCCAGTTACGGAACCACTCAATTAATTCAGGCTTGCAGCATTTCACGTTGTTCAGGCAATTTCGCAATGTAGATTGCAGGCTTGCCATCTTTATCCGAGCTGAAGAGCACGGCGCTGTCGTCGGGGGTAAAAGAGGGATGCGGATGCGTGACCTGGCGGCTATTGGCAAACGTCGCCCATGAGGTATCGTGGCGCGCTACGCGGAAATAACGCTTGCGCGCCACGTCGAATACATAGAGGTAAGGATCGTTGTCGATGGTGTAGCCGCCCGTGTCCTTCACATCTACCGGCGTGCCGGAACCGTCGCCCACCAGCAGCGTGCCCTCAACGTTGCTCATCAGATGGGAGCAGGCCGGTATCGGCATAATCTCTTCATTACGCTGGCTTTTTGGATCATAGCGATAAACCGTGCGCCCCTGTTTGCCCTTCAGGTAAGAGACGTAAACCAGCGCGGAACCGTTCGGCACCCAAAATTCATGGGTGCAGCTTTCGCCATCCGCATGCTCTTTTACCTTGCGAACGTTGCTGCCGTCTTCATTGACCAGCCACATGCGCGCATCCACAAGGTCGTGCGGGCCTTCATGGCAGAACGCGACGGTATTGTCATCAAATGGACGGTAAATCGGGTGGCCGAGCCAGAGCTTCTCTTCGTGAATGGTCTGGCTTTCACCGGTTTGCAGATCCACGCGCAGCAGTCGACAATGCGGGCCTTTATGGAAGAAATCGTGAAAAATCTTCCAGTCGCTCAGCGGCACATAGTCGCTTTTCGCAATTTCGATGCCGACCAGTTTGGTGCAGTCGCTGTTGGCAACCCAGGTGCCATAGCCCACCCACTCTTGCGGCACGCGGTACACTTCACGCTCCGCCAGGGTTTGCAGATTCACTTCAAGCAGCGTGCGGTCATTTTTCACGTAGTAGAGAAAAGCGTCGTCAGGAGACAGGAAGCCGCCGAAGGTATTATCGCCAGCGCCTTCGGTTAGCTGTACCGCCTCGGCTTTCGCCAGGTTCAGTAAGTAGTAGTTCCAGTGCCCGTCGAATTCGCCTGCGAACAGCAAATGGCTGCCGTCGTTAAAAAAGCATTTCTGGTAGAAATAGTTACGGTGGCAGGTCACTTCCGGAGGCGTTAAGCGCGTCACTTCCGCCCCTGTATCCGGGTCACGGCTGACCTCATAGTTCAGTTTAACCCGCATGCCTTTCGCCATAGTGCGCTCCTCGTTTGTCGGTCCGTGAATGTTTTCAAAAATAGAGTGTTAATTTATCAAAACATTGTTTCATTATGTGTGACTGTGGGCGCACTTTCGTTTTATGGCTTTGCTTATCCAGCACAAATTCTCCTGTAGCAGCTTGCGTTTATTTTTATGGTTTTGCTTATGCGCTTTCACACTTTTTTCGTTTTAGCGCAGCCATAGTATGGCTGCTCTCTCTTAAGGTAAACGATGGGTCAGGTAATAATAACTATTATTATCAATATTTTAAGAAATTCATCGTTAACAGGCCGAAAGAGAAAAATAGGATAAGCGTGATCGGAACATCAAATTAGACAGGAATCTCGAAGAAAATTGAAACATTGTTTTAAGTATAATTGAAAACGTGTTTCGGTAAGTTTAATATGATGCCATTGATGAAAACGAAACGATGTTTTGTTGATAAGGCAAGCAACGGTTCGTCCACGTTATCGCTGTTTTCCGCTGGGTTTCAGGGGAGCGATGCGAACTGCGGACAGCGTAATTACAGTCACGCCTGTTCGTGACAGGCTCGATTAACAAGGAAACACACATGATTCTGGATGCATTTTCTCTTCAAGGTAAAGTCGCTGTAGTATCCGGTTGCGACACCGGTCTGGGTCAGGGCATGGCTATCGGGCTTGCTGAAGCGGGTTGCGATATTGTCGGCATCAATATCGTTGAACCGACGGAAACCATCGAGCGCGTTACCGCGCTGGGCCGTCGTTTTCTGAGCCTGACCGCAGACCTGCGTAAAATTGATGTTATCCCTGAGCTTATTGAACGCGCGGTAGCGGAGTTCGGCCACGTTGACGTGCTGGTAAATAATGCGGGCCTGATCCGTCGTGACGACGCGATTAACTTCAGCGAGCAGGACTGGGATGATGTGATGAACCTGAACATCAAGAGCGTCTTCTTTATGTCCCAGACCGTGGCGAAGCAGTTTATCGCCCAGGGCAACGGCGGCAAAATCATTAATATCGCCTCCATGCTCTCTTTCCAGGGCGGCATCCGCGTGCCTTCTTACACCGCCTCGAAAAGCGGCGTCATGGGCATTACTCGCCTGATGGCTAACGAATGGGCGAAGCACAACATCAACGTTAACGCCATCGCGCCGGGTTATATGGCGACGAACAATACCCAACAGTTGCGTGCTGATGAACAGCGCAGCGCCGAGATTCTCGACCGTATCCCGGCGGGCCGCTGGGGTCTGCCGAGCGATCTGATGGGGCCGGTGGTGTTCCTTGCCTCCAGCGCTTCCGACTACATCAACGGCTACACCGTGGCGGTAGATGGCGGCTGGCTGGCGCGCTAAGCGCGAGCGATGTGTAGAAAAGCCTCCCTGTGCGGAGGCTTTTTTATTGCCGGCCTATGGAAGAAACGGCGGGCGGCGCTGCGGCTTTCAGCTGGCATTGAGGGGGAAGGTAAACCCGGGCGAGCGTGTTTCGCCCTTCACTCTGGCCCTCTCTCCACAAAGAGAAAGGGGGCGGGGTCGCGGGCGGCCAAAAGCCTGCTCGCTTTTCTCCTGTCAGGGTGAGGGCGCGTCAACTGCCTGTCGCATGAGCTACTATGCCAACACAGCGCCGCTGCGAGCGCTGCGTAAGCGTGAACAGTGCGAAGCGCTCACCTCACGCCTCTCCCGGAAAGGCAAAAAAATACCCCGCCGTAAACGGCAGGGCAGGGATACGCTACCAACACGCTTAACGCGCGGCGCGGCGCAAGATACGCTCCGCCTGACGCTGGAACTCGGCGGCGGTCTCTTCCACCGATTTCTGGCCGTAGTCGATATACTGCAGCGCGGTGCCGAACTGCGAAACGATCTGTGGGTCGTCAAAGTAAGGCGAAACCGCAAGCGTCGTTGGCAGCGACTGTGCCAGCTTCAGGCCCGCGACAGACGGATCTTCATCTTTGATAACGCCCTCTTTAGTCAGTTGTTCTACCGCCGCTTTGCTCAGCGGCACGCCGCGTTCAAGGCCAAGCGCCGCCACCCCTTCCTTGCTGTTCAGCAGGAAGTTAATCAACTGCGCGGCTTCTTTCGGGTGTTTAGTCGATTTGCCAATCGACAGCATCTGCGCCGGTTTAAAGAACAGGCCTGCGTCTTTGGCTTCCGGCAGCATCGGGTAGGCGCCAAGCTCCAGCTTCGCCGGCGGCTTCAGGTTGTCGGAGTATTTCGTGATGGTGGAGTTCCACATATAAGTGCCAGCCCACTCGCCCTGGATCCACGGCTTCATCTCATACATGTTGCTCTTGCCAAACGAGGCGTAGTACTTGGTGTCCGGCATCACGTGGCTGTCGATTAGCTTTTTGTACATGCCGAAAAACTCAACCCACTGCTCCTTGCTGTAGGCGAATTTTTTGGTTTTCTCGTCAACGGCCGCCAGGTTGTATTTCTGCACCATGTAAGAGTTGAGCAGCGCGAGCACGTCCTGATGCTCCAGCACGACCGGGTAATACTGTTTGCCGAGCTTGCTTTCAAAGGCTTTCCCCGCCGCCATCAGCGCATCCCAGGTTTTCGGGTATTCCACGCCCGCTTTTTTCCAGGTTTCATTGTTGTAATAGAACACGCGGGCGGTAACGGAAATCGGAATGCCGTTGAGCTTGCCGTTAACGGTGGTGGACTGCAGCTCTTTCGCGTCGAACTGGCTTAGGTCGATAATCTCTTTAACCTGGTTGAGATCGTAAAAGCCGTCGCCGTTTTTCGAGAAAATGGGCAACCAGTTCCAGTTAGTCTGCATTACGTCCGGCTCGGTGCCGCCCGCAATCTGCGTGGTGAGGCGCGAGAGGTGCCCGTCCCAGCCGGTATATTCTGGCTTCACGCTGATGTCCGGGTGCTGCTTGTGAAACTCCTCCAGCGCTTTCAGCGTCACCTGGTGACGGCCGTTGCCGCCCCACCAGGACATACGCAGGTCGACGTTTTCCGCCGCCAGAGAAGGGAAAGCGCCGAGGGTGAGGGTAGAGGAAATTGCTGCGCCCAGTAGTAATTTTTTCATTATTGGACTCCTGTCAAAGAGAGATGTTCTGTTCTGTTTTAGCGTCAAAAATATGACATTTATTCATGTCGAACTTAAAGTACACCTTACGATTAAGACCCTTAGCAATCATGGGCTTAGCTTCATCGGAAGGAATGCGGCAGGTGAGTTCGAAGTCCGCCACCTTCAGGTAGACGAAGAACTCATGCCCCATATTCTCTACGCGCACCAGCTCCCCGGCGCCGCACGCTTCGGCGTAAGGCGCGTCGCTGACGCAAACATATTCCGGACGCACGCCGAAGAAGACATCCTGGCCGACGTAACCCGCGAGCTTCTCCTGCTGACGGTCAGTGAGCGCCAGCGTATCGTTGCCTACCGTCACAAACAGGCGTCCTGCTTTTTCCACCACCTTGCCAGGCTTGATGTTCATCTCCGGCGCGCCGATAAAACCTGCCACGAACATGTTTTTCGGAAAGTGATAGAGGTTGTCCGGCGTATCGACCTGCATGATGTGGCCAAGCTTCATCACGCAGATGCGGTCACCCATGGTCATCGCTTCGGTCTGGTCGTGGGTAACATAAACCGTGGTGGCAGGCTTGCCGCTCTGCTTAAGCTGCTTGTGCAAATCGGAAATACGGATGCGCATCGAGGCGCGCAGCTTGGCGTCGAGGTTGGAGAGCGGCTCGTCAAACAGGAAGACGTCCGGTTTTTTCACGATGGCGCGGCCTACCGCCACGCGCTGCGCCTGGCCGCCGGAGAGCTGACGCGGCAGGCGGTCGAGCAGTTCGTCAAGCTCAAGGATTTTCGCCGCTTCGTCAACCTGGCGGGCGATCTGCTCTTTCGGCAGCTTGCTGAGCTTCAGGCCGAAGGCGAGGTTTTCGCGCACCGTCATGTGCGGATAAAGCGCGTAGTTCTGGAACACCATCGCGATGCCGCGCTCTTTCGGCGCCAGGTTGTTTACCACCTTCTCGCCGATTTTTACTTCGCCGCCGCTGATGGTTTCAAGGCCCGCCAGCATGCGAAGCGTAGTGGATTTAGCGCAGCCCGACGGGCCGACAATCACCATAAACTCGCCGTCCGCGATCTTCAGGTCGATACCATGAACCGCTTTAAAGCCGTTGGAATAGACTTTTTCTAACTTATTGAAAATGACCTCAGCCATGATATTCCCTCGTTAACCTTTAATTCCGCTGCTGGCCACGCCCTGCACGAAGTAACGCTGGGCCAGGAAGAAGACGATGATGGACGGCAGAATGGAGATGCTCGCCATTGCCAGAATTTCGTTCCACGGCGCCCCTTCGGTGACGTCGATGGACATTTTGAGCGCCAGCGCGATGGGGTATTTATCCACGCTGTAGACGTAGATCAGCGGCCCGATAAAGTCGTTCATCGACCACATAAACTGGAACAGCGCGACCGAAATCATGGCGGGTTTGAGGATCGGCACAACCACGTACCACAGCACCTGGAACGAGTTGCAGCCGTCGATTTGCGCCGCCTCCTCCATGTCGCGCGGTACGCCGCGCAAAAACTGGATCAGCATGAAAACAAAGAAACCCTGGGTGGCGAAAGCCATCGGCAGCCAGAGCGGCAGATAGCTGTTGAGCATGCCCATTTCGCGGAACATCAGATACTGCGGAATCAGCAGCACGGTGCTCGGCAGCAGCATGGTGGCGATAAGCGTGGCGAACCAGAACTTCTTACACGGGATCTCAAAGCGCGCGAAGCCGTACGCCACAACGGTGGAAGAGATAACAGTCAGCACCACTTTTGGGATCACATACTTAAACGTGTTCAGCATGTAGTGGCCGAAGTTGTACTCGGTGCCGGTTTTCCAGCCGTTAATAAAGCCATCCCAGGTGGCGTGGGTCGGCCACAGACCGAGCGTTGTGAAAATCTCATGGTTCGGCTTAAACGACGCTGAAAACATCCAGGCCAGCGGGTAGAGCATCAGCAGGCCGACAAACAGCAAAATCACGTAGCGGATGGCGCGGCTCACTTTTTCGCGTCGCAGGGTGCGCGCCACTTCGCGGTCGGCGTTGCTTATGGCAGGCCGCGGCGAGAGTTGTTCCTGTTGAATATCAGCCATTTTTGCCTCCCTTATCGGCGGAGTAGAAGACCCAGTATTTTGAAGACTTGAAGGCTATGGAGGCGAACAGCGCCACCACCAGGAACAGCACCCACGCCAGCGCCGCGCCGTAACCCATGTCGAAGTACTTGAACGCCGTGTCGTAGATATAGAGCGAGAAGAGATAGGTGTAGTAGGTCGGGCCGCCGCCGGTAATGACGTAGGGACCGGTAAACTCCTGGAACGCCTGGGTGGTTTGCATGATGAAGTTGAAGAAAATGACCGGTGTAATCAGCGGCACGGTCACTTTCATAAACATCTGCCATTTCGACGCGCCATCGATCATCGCCGCTTCATACTGCGACTGCGGAACGTTTTGCAGCGCCGCAAGGAAAATCACCATCGCGGAGCCAAACTGCCAGACGCGCAGCAGCGTGACTGACATCAGCGCAAGCGAAGGTTCGCCCAGCCAGTTCACCGGGTCTACGCCAAACACGCCGATAAAACTGTTCAGCAAGCCGTCGATGGCGAACAGCGCACGCCACAGCACGGCGATGGCGACGGAGCTGCCGAGAATCGAGGGAATGTAATACGCGGTGCGGAAAAAACCGATGCCGCGCAGTTTAAAATTGAGCACAAACGCGATGCCCAGCGCGAAGGCGAGCTTCAGCGGGATAGTCAGAAATACATAGGCAAACGTGACGCCCATTGATTTCCAGAACAGGTCATCTTCCGTCAGCATATAGCGGTAATTTTCAATACCGTTAAATACCGGCGGGTTCATCAAATCGTACTCGGTAAAGCTGAGTAAGAAAGAAGAAACAAAGGGAAAGGCCGTAAAGACTATCAGCCCTATTATGTAGGGCGATATCCAGGCCAGCCCCAGCAGCTTGTTTTCATTCATACATACCTACCTGGCAATCGAGGGGTTAGAAATCAGATGCGTATCACCGCGACAGCAAAAGCGCCTGTGGGAATCAGGGGGCGCATAGGTTTGCTATCTATTTGTTTTTATTGCTTTTTTAAACAAGATGCTGCGGTGTGGCGTACCACCACAAATCCATCATCCCGCATTTATGAACCGCCATTTCTTTTTTGTAAAACGGTGTTTTAATTTATTTTATTGCTATTTGTTTTGTCGTCATTCGATAAATGGCGGAAATGTGATCGGAGTCGAAACGGCGTTTCGAAAACTTGAAGCAGGCGGGATTTTGCAAAAAAAATGCGAGTACTATATTTGGTAGGTTATCGGATTTATGATTGATTCAAGCTGTTTGTATTCGCAATAATAATGAATCAGCTGATTTTCCAGTCATCGAAACAGGGAATAGTTTCCTTCTTGTTACCTGATTTAATTAGGCTTGTCAAAGGGATGTCCCTCCTGGCTATACATTGTGCGCATAACGATGAAGCTTGATATAAGCGCAATCATTACAGGCAATATAGTTTCATTATTAATAATTTTTACTTGACTATTCATACGCAACTACTTATTCGCTCATTATGTCTTCTATTGAAATCAAAAATGATTCACCGGCTCAACCTGGCGGCCTTTCTTTTCAACGCACCCGGCATGAAGAAATAGATTTACTTTCTATACTGCAAGTGCTTTTCCATTCAGCTAAAACGGTGATTTTCGTTACCGCTGTGTTTGCTGTACTCGGCGCGACGCTGGCTTTGCTCATGCCGCAGAAATGGACCAGCGAGGCGGTAATCTCTACGGCTGAAACGCCACAGCTTATCGAATTGCAACGTATGTTTATTCAGTTGCAGGTGCTGGATGTTGATACACAAATTGATGCCAAATATCTCGAAAGCCTGTTTCTGAAAAAGTTTGATTCCCGAAGCGTGCAGGAAGCTTTTCTGCGCTCTTCGCCATGGGTTCAGGTGCAGTTAAGCAAAGCGCAGGGGGATACGGCAAGCCTGCAGCGCGCCATCGCAAATGTGGCGCAGAGGTTCAAAATGCAGTCTAACGATAACCCTAAAATAGCCTCGCCTTACAGCTCCTGGACGCTTAGCTTCACCGCGCCGAAAGCGCAGGATGCACAGCGAGTGCTGTCTGATTACATTAATTACGTTTCGCTTGCGGTACAGAAAGAGGTGATTGCAAACCTGCGCTCAGCCGTAGATTTAAAAAGCCGTGTGGAAGAGAGCCGCCTGGCGCTTGAGCGTAATAATCTCGTCAATCAGCATAATATCGCCATTCAGCGCCTGCACTACTCGCTGGAAGTGGCTAACGCGGCGGGCATTAAAAAACCCGTTTACAGCAATGGCCAGGCGGTAAAAGATGACCCGGATTATTCCATCGCGCTGGGCGCAGACGGGCTGGCGCAAAAGCTTGAGATTGAACGTTCCATTAAAGATGTCTCAGAGCTGAACGCGGCGATTCAGAATCGCGAATATCGCCTGGCGGAGCTGAAAAAGCTCAATGTGGAAGAGACGGATTTTACGCCGGTTAACTTCCAGATGTCCGCTTCCCTGCCAATGAAAAACGACGGTCCTGGTAAATTAATCGTACTGGTGATGGCGACACTCGCAGGTCTGATAGTTGCCTGCGGCATAGTGCTTCTTCGTCACGCCATGGCGCAACGTGTTATGCGTGAACCCGCTATTTTGCCGTAAGCTATAGCGCTTCTTAAAGCCGCCTGTGGGCGGCTTTTTTATTTGTTTATTTCAGGAAATCTTCGCGCACTGGCGTGAACGTATCGAGCAGCGTCCCGGGTTTCAGGCAGACGCAGCCGTGCATGACATACGGTTTTTTATAGAGCGTATCCCCCGCGCTGACACGGTGCGTCTCTTCACCGATGGTGAATTCGAACTCGCCGGAGAGCACATAGGTGAGCTGCTCATGGGGATGGTTGTGCATCGGGCCAACGGCGCCCGCCTCAAAATGCACCTCTACCGCCATCATTTTGCCGTCGTGGGCAAGAATACGGCGCGACACGCCATTGCCAAGATCGTCAAGCCGGGTCTCTTTGTGGAAGATAAACATGTAGCCGCCTCTTAATAAATAAAACAATGTTTCAAATAATCTATCTCAGCCTGTTGATAAAAGAAACGGGAGCGGCGCGAAGTGGAAAGCCGATCACATTTAGCGCCGCTGTCTGGTATAAATCCTTTAAAGTGTATTCACGGAGGCGATATGAAAACCATTGGCTTACTGGGCGGCATGAGTTGGGAATCCACCGTACCTTACTATCGGTTGATTAACGAAGGGGTAAAAGCGCGGCTGGGCGGGCTGCATTCAGCGAAAATCGTGCTGCATAGCGTCGATTTTCACGAAATAGAAGCCTGCCAGTCGAGCGGCGAATGGGACCGGGCGGGGGAGATGCTGGCGCAGGCCGCGCTGGGTCTGCAAAAAGCGGGCGCTGAGGGCATAGTGCTGTGCACAAACACCATGCACAAGGTGGCGCACCATATTGAATCCCGCTGCGAATTGCCGTTTTTGCATATCGCTGGCGCCACCGGGCGAGCTATTCGTGAAGCAGGTCTGCAAACCGTGGCGCTGCTTGGCACGCGCTATACCATGGAGCAGGATTTCTACAGCGGTCGGCTCGAGAGCGATTATGGCATCCGCTCGTTAACGCCTGACGAAGCGGCAAGAGCACGCATCAACCAGATCATTTTCGACGAGCTTTGCTGCGGCCAGTTCACCCCAGCGTCAAAAGCGTTTTATCAGCAGGAGATAGCAAAGCTGGTGGCGCAAGGGGCGCAGGGCGTGATTTTCGGCTGCACGGAAATTGGCCTGTTGCTAAATCAGGACGATTGCCCGGTGCCGGTGTTTGATACCGCCGCCATTCACGCCGCTGAGGCGGTGAATTTTATGCTGGGCGAAGCATAATCAGCCCGCCAGCAGCGCTTCAAGCGGCGCGGTGAAGCGGCTCATCTGCTGTTGAAGATGAGCGCTGAAGGCTTCCACCAGCGCCGAGGCGGGGCGGTGCAGGGGGCGGATAAGGCTCACGGTAAAAGGCACCGCCACGCTGAAACGCCGCACTACCACGCCGCTTGCGGCGTAATCCAGCGCGGTAAGCGGGTTTACCACGGAGATGCCTACGCCTGCGCGCACCATTGCGCAGACCGACGCGGCGCTGTGCGTCTCCAGCACCATACGCCGCTTGACCTCGTGCTCCTGAAACAGCGAATCCAGCAGTTGACGGTAACTGTCGGTGCGCGAGAGGCTAATGTAATTTTCCCCTTCGAAATCCTGCGGCGTCAGCGCCGCTTTTTTCGCGAGCCGGTGACCTGCCGGGAGCACGCACACTTCGTTTAAGGTCAGCAGCGTCAGGCGTTCAGTACCGGCGGGGGTGGTGATGTTTTCCGTTAGCCCCAAGTCATGGCGCTGGGCGGAGAGCCATTCTTCCAGCAGCGGCGACTCCTGCGGCACGATATTCAGGCTTACCTGCGGATAACGGGCAAGGAACGGCTCCAGCAGCAGCGGTAAAAAAGATTGCGAGAAAACCGGCAGGCAGGCGATGGACAGCTCGCCCTGGCGAAACTCGCGCAGGCTTTCGGCGGCGCTGACAATCCGGTCCAGCCCATACCAGGAACGCTGCACCTCTTCAAACAGCCGCAGCCCTTGCACGGTGGGGTGTAACCGCCCGCGGCTGCGGGTAAACAGCTGCAGGCCAATCAGCTTTTCAAAGCGCGCCAGTTCCCGGCTGACGGTGGGTTGCGAGGTATGCAGCAGGTTAGCCGCCTCGGTCACATTACCGGCGGTCATCACCGCATGAAAAATTTCGATATGACGCAGCGTAACGCCGGGCATGGCTGGCTCCTTTTACCGGGCGGGGAAGGCAATCTGCAACTCCATATCATTTTTGCATAGACTCCCGAGAAAACGATATTTTTTCTTCACTCCCGCCTGTGGCGTAATGAGGCAAAGCGAATAAGGAGCCTGCTATGCCACGTCCGTTAAACAATACTGATACCGCCCTGAATGCGGCCAACCTCATTACCCTTCCCGCGCAGTTTGGCTGCCCGGTCTGGGTTTATGACGCGCAGATTATTCGCGATCGCATCGCACAGCTGCAGCAGTTCGACGTGGTGCGTTTCGCTCAGAAAGCCTGTTCTAATATTCACATCCTGCGCCTGATGCGCGAGCGGGGCGTGAAAGTGGATTCCGTCTCGCTCGGTGAAATCGAGCGCGCGCTGGCAGCGGGATACGATCCGCAGAGCAACCCGGACGATGTAGTCTTTACCGCCGACGTGATAGACGACGCGACGCTTGCGCGCGTAAGCGAACTGCGCGTGCCGGTAAATGCCGGTTCGGTGGATATGCTTGAACAGCTCGGGGCCGTGTCGCCAGGCCATCGCGTCTGGCTGCGCGTCAACCCGGGCTTCGGCCACGGTCACAGCCAGAAAACCAATACCGGCGGCGAAAACAGCAAGCACGGCATCTGGTACAGCGATCTGCCGCATGCGCTGGCCGTGATGCAACGCTATCAACTGAAGTTAGTTGGTATTCACATGCATATCGGCTCCGGCGTGGACTACGGTCATCTGGAGCAGGTGTGCGGCGCGATGGTGCGCCAGGTGGTGGAGTTCGGCCAGGATCTGGAAGCCATCTCCGCAGGCGGCGGGCTTTCCATCCCGTATCGTTACGGTGAAGAAGCTATCGATACTGCGCACTATTTCGGTCTCTGGAACGGTGCGCGCGAGAAAATCGCCGATCATCTTGGCCACCCGGTAAAGCTTGAAATCGAACCTGGCCGTTTTCTGGTGGCGGAGTCCGGGGTGCTGATCTCGCAGGTGCGCAGCGTCAAGCAGATGGGATCGCGCCATTTTGTGTTGATCGACGCGGGCTTTAACGATCTGATGCGGCCTGCCATGTACGGCAGCTATCATCACATTTCCGCGCTGGCGGCGGACGGGCGGGATCTTAGCAAAAACCCGCTCATCGACACGGTAGTAGCCGGGCCGCTGTGCGAGTCAGGAGACGTGTTTACCCAGCAGGAAGGCGGCAAGGTGGAAACCCGCGCATTGCCGGAAGTGAAGCCTGGCGACTATCTGGTGCTGCACGATACCGGCGCGTATGGCGCATCGATGTCGTCTAACTACAACAGCCGTCCGCTGTTGCCGGAAGTGCTGTTTGATAACGGCGAACCGCGATTAATTCGCCGTCGTCAGACCATCGAAGAGTTGCTGGCGCTGGAGTTACTCTGAATCTTGCGGGCCGTCATAGTACGGCCCTTTTGTTACGGAGTCGCGCAGCACCAGTGTGCCGGTAAACGGCGGAATGGGTTCCAGCGGCTCGTCGTTGGCAAGGCGGATAGCCTGGTCGATGGCGGTAGTAATCATGTTGTCGATGGGCAAGTAGACGGTGGAAAGCCCCGGCTCCAGCCATGCGGCGCTGGGGGCGTCGTCAAAACCAAACAGCGAGATATCTTCCGGTATGCGCAGCCCCGCCTGGTGCAGCGCTTTCGACGCGCCAAGCGCCATGTCGTCGTTTCCGGCGAACAGCGCGGTAAATTTCACGCCGCTTTCCAGCAGCTCCTGACAGCGCTCATAGCCGCTTTGCATTTTTGAGTCGCCGTTTTTCACCCGCCGCTCATCCCAGGCAATCCCATGTTTTTCAAGCGCTTTGCGGTAGCCCTCCAGCCGCGCTTTGCCGGTTGGCGTGTTAATCGGCACCGTAATGCAGCCAATCTCCCGGTGTCCCTGGGCAATCAGATAATCCACCGCCTGAAAGGCGGCGTCCTGCTGTTCGAAGAAAACGCAGCGCTCGCGCGCCTGGCTGACGTCGCGGTTAATCACCACCAGCGGCACGCCGATAGAATGGATGAGCGACATTATCTCTTTTTCGCTCATGTGGCGGGTGTAGAGCACGATGGCGTCGCACTGGCGGTCGGCGAGCATCTGCACCGCTTCCAGCTCGCGGGCGGGCGCGTCGTGCCCGTCGGTGACAATCAGCTGTTTGCCGTGGGTTTCCGTCTGGCGCGACGCCTGTTGCAACAGGCGGCCAAAGTAAAAGCCGTCGAAGGTGGAGAGCACCAGACCAATGCTGTTGCTGGTGCGGTGAGCCAGCGATCGGGCAAGAAAATTGGGCCGGTAGCCCAGCTCTTCCATCGCCCGGAACACCTGCTTACGGGTGCTCTCTTTCACCTGCCCGGTGCCGTTCAGCACGCGCGAGACGGTAGCCTTTGAAACGCCCGCACGCAGTGAAACATCCAGCATCGTCGCCATTCATTACTCTCCTGTCACTTATTGCTGTGCAGTTTATCACAGCGCGCCGCTTGTTGAGCGCGGCGGGGCGTGCTTACGCCAATAGCTCCGGCGCGATCACGCTTTCAGAAGGCAATTTTAACGGCAGGTAAATGCCCTGCTAATAAAAAGGGAATGTGGTATGCCAAATTGGCAGTGAAACGCGATTGCGGAATACCAATCTCCCGGAGTGCGAGATCAGTCACAGATAATTACCGCAGCGGGTTCTATGTTTTGGCATACCAAAAAACGGAAGTACGCGGTCTCCGTCCATCATAACAACAGCCCCCAACTGAGGTCATACCCTATGGCACTACAGGAAAAGCTGATCGATTCGCTGGGCAGTTTCGCCACGAAATTCAACAGCTACCGCTACATTATGGCGATCAAAGCCTCGTTCATTACCCTGATGCCGGTCATCATCGTCGGCGCGTTTTCCGTGCTTATCTCCAACATGGTGCTGGACCCGAAAAACGGTCTGGCCAGCTTCCAGGCGCTGTCGTTTCTCGCCGCGCTGAAGCCCATCACCAGCGCGATTAACTACGCCACGCTTAACTTTTTAAATATCGGCGCGGTCTTTTTGATTGGTATCGAGCTTGGCCGCATCAATGGCATCAAAACGCTCTTTCCCGGCCTGCTGGCGGTTATCTGTTTCATCTGCGTCACGCCGACCACGCTTGAGATGATGATCGACGGCCAGATGCACGTGGTGAAAGATGTGCTGGCGCGCCAGTTCTCCGATACCCGCAGCCTGTTCCTCGGCATGTTTATCGCCATCCTTTCGGTGGAAATTTACTGCTGGCTGGAGAGCCGCCCGGGGTTGCGCATCAAAATGCCGGACACCGTGCCGCCTAATGTTTCCGCCTCGTTTTCCGCATTGATCCCGGCCATTATCACCACGACCGTTATCGCGACATTCGGCTTTGTCTTCCATCAGCTGACCGGCATGTACCTTTACGATGCGGTTTATCAGGTGGTGCAGCAGCCGCTGGAGCGCGTGGTGCAAAGCCTGCCCGGGATCCTGCTGTTGATGTTTGTCGCGCAGCTTTTCTGGGTGATCGGCATTCACGGCAATCAGATGATTAAGCCCATTCGCGAACCGCTGCTGCTTGGCGCGATAACCGTCAACATGAGCGCTTTCGAGCAGGGCAAAGAGGTGCCGAACATCATCACCATGCCGTTCTGGGATGTGTATATGAGCATCGGCGGCTCCGGGCTGACCATCGGCCTGCTGATTGCGGTGATGATCGCCACCAAACGTAAAGAGATGAAAGAGATAGCCAAGCTCTCGTTCGGCCCGGGCATCTTTAACATCAACGAGCCGGTCATTTTTGGTATGCCGATCATGCTCAACCCCATCCTCGCCATTCCTTTCATTATCGCGCCGCTGGTCACCGGCACGATTGGCTATTTCGCCACCGTAACGGGCTTTGCCGGTAAAGCGGTGGTTATGGTGCCCTGGACCACGCCGCCGCTTATCAACGCCTGGCTCTCCACGGCGGGGTCGATGGGCGCGGTAGTGACCCAACTGGTCTGCATTCTGGTTTCAATTCTGATTTACCTGCCGTTTGTGAAAGTGGCTTCTCGTCGCGCCGAGCAGGCGCAGTTGCAGGCCGCCAACCCGGAAATGGCGAAAAACGCGTGAGGACATCATGAGTCAAAAAAGCATTACCATTCCGCAGGATTTCATTCTGGGCGCGGCCTCGTCCGCCTGGCAGACCGAAGGCTGGAGCGGCAAGAAAGAGGGCCAGGATTCGTATATGGATATCTGGTACAAGAATGACCGCCACGTCTGGCACGAGGGCTACGGCCCGGCGGTGGCGACTGACCTCTACAACCGCTACCGGGAAGAGGTGGCGCTAATGAAGCAGGCGGGGCTGACGCATTACCGCACCTCCATCAACTGGTCGCGCTTTTTTACCGATTACGAAAAGGGCGTGGTGGACGAAGAGTACGCCCGCTATTACGACAACTTTATCGACGAGATGCTGGCGGCCGGCATTGAGCCGATGATCTGCCTTGAGCACTATGAGCTGCCTGCTTATCTGTTTGAAAACTACGGCGGCTGGGCGTCGAAGAAGGTGGTTGAGCTGTTTGCGCTGTACGCCGAA
This sequence comes from Franconibacter daqui, assembly GCF_014644275.1. Taxonomy (NCBI): domain Bacteria; kingdom Pseudomonadati; phylum Pseudomonadota; class Gammaproteobacteria; order Enterobacterales; family Enterobacteriaceae; genus Franconibacter; species Franconibacter daqui. The sequence continues at coordinate 445,708 of NZ_BMKJ01000002.1, forward strand.
AAGGTGTTTGAGCGTTATCACCACAAAGTGTCGCGCTGGTTTACTTTCAACGAACCCATTGTGGTGCAAACGCGGGTATATCTGGACGCGCTGCGCTGGCCGTATGAGCAGAACACCTCCACCTGGATGCAGTGGAATCACCATAAAAACCTCGCCACGGCGAAAGTGGTGAAGCTGTTTCGCGAGAAGGGCTATACCGGCAGCGTGGGGGCTATCCTGAACCCGGAAGTGACCTATCCGCGTTCCAGCGCGCCGCACGATGTGAAAGCGGCGGAAATGTACGATCTCTTTTATAACCGCGTATTTCTCGACCCGATGGTCCACGGCCGCTATCCGCAGGCGCTGGTGGCGCTGCTGGAGCAACATGGCGTGCAGTGGGACTACAGCGCCGACGAGCTGGCGCTCATTCGCGACAACACCGTCGATGAGCTTGGCATCAACCTTTATTACCCGCACCGGGTGAAAGCGCCGTCGCGCGCCTGGAACCCGCAAACGCCGTTCCATCCGGCTTATTACTATGAGCCTTTCGAGCTGCCGGGACGACGGATGAATAAATCCCGCGGCTGGGAAATTTACCCGCGCATTATTTATGACATGGCGATGCGCATCAAAAACGACTACCGCAACATCCCGTGGTTTATCGCTGAAAGCGGCATGGGCATTGAGAACGAAGGGCAGTTTCGCAACGCCGAAGGGGTCATTCAGGATGACTACCGCATTGGTTTTATCAGCGAGCACCTCTACCGGACGCTGCTTGCCCGCGAAGCCGGGGCGAACTGCCAGGGCTACATGCTCTGGGCCTTTACCGACAATGTCTCGCCGATGAACGCGTTCAAAAACCGCTATGGGCTGATTGAAATAGATCTGCAAAACAACCGGGCGAGACGGGCTAAGAAATCGGCGGGCTGGTACCGGGCGCTTCGAGAAACCCGCACGCTGACCCTGAACATTGATGATGACTGGAAATAAGGAGCGACCATGAAACGTATCGTACTGTGCTGTTCCGCAGGCATGTCCACCTCGCTGGTGGTGACCAAAATGGAAAAGGCGGCGGCGGAGCGGGGGCTGGAGTACCGCATCTACGCTATCCCGGAGCAAAACCTGCGCGATGAACTGCAAAGCCACGCCGCCGAAATCCAGGCGGTGCTGCTCGGCCCGCAGGTGCGCTTCAAGCTTGCCGAAAATAAAAAGCTGACCGACGAGCACCACATCCCTATCGACGTTATCGATACGGTAGCCTATGGCACCTTAAACGGCGCGAAAGTTCTCGATCAGGCGCTGAGTCTGGTAATCTAGTGCGCGTTTTTTCCGCATTTAAGGCGGGGAAGCTTCTCAGGCTCAATTCAGTACACAGGTGATATCGTGGATAAGGTGGTTGTTCCGCCCGAAAAAAAGCAGTACCAGGAGATTGGTGAGGACCTCAGGGAGCAGATAATCCAGGGCCACTATCCTGTCGGTTCGCGGCTGCCACCGGAGCGTAATATTGCGGAAAAGTACGGCGTCAGCCGCACCATCGTGCGCGAGGCGCTGTTGATGCTGGAGCTGCAGGGCACGGTGGATATCCGCCAGGGCTCCGGCGTCTACGTCATGCGTATTCCTACGGAAAATGAAACTGAGGAAGAGCGTTTTTTCAACAGCGACATCGGTCCGTTTGAAATGCTCCAGGCGCGCCAGCTGCTGGAGAGCAATATCGCCGCCTTCGCGGCGAAAATGGCCACCAAAGCCGATATCGATAACCTTAAGCGCATTCTGGAGCAGGAGCAGCGCGCCATCGCGATGAGCGACAGCAGCCAGGATAATTACAAGCTGTTTCATCTGGTGCTGGCGGGCGCTTCGCAAAACCAGATGCTGCTCGCCACGGTGGAGAGCATCTGGCGCCATATGGACAGCAGCCCGCTCTGGCAGCAGTTGCACGCCCATCTTGAAAGCCGCAGCTACCGCCTGAAGTGGCTTGGCGAACACCAGACCATTCTTGCCGCTCTGCGCCGTCGCGATGTCATGGGCGCCTGGCAGGCGATGTGGCAGCATCTTGAAAACACCAAAAACAGCCTGCTGGAGCTTTCAGACGCCGATGCGCCCGATTTCGACGGCTATTTGTTTGAATCCGTACCTATTTTTCAGGGCAAAATGCAGTGATTATTCAGCCGCTTTATGACGCGCCGCAGCATGCGGAGCAGGTGACCGACTGGCTCTGGCAGGCTTTCGGCCCCACGCAGCCGCGCGACTTTTTCGCCAGCATCGTTAACCACAGCCAGAAACCCGGCGCGCTGCCGCTGACGTTTATCGCCACCGAGGGCGAAAAGCTGCTGGGCACGGTCGGGTTATGGCGCTGCGATTTAATCAGCCGCCAGGATCTCTTCCCGTGGCTCGCCGCGCTTTATATTGATGAATCGCAGCGCGGCAAGGGGCTGGGGGGAATGTTGCAGGAGACGGTGACAGGATTTGCCCGAAGCCTTGGCTTTACCGAACTTTATCTCTATTCCGCCTGCAAAAATTATTACGAACGTTCAGGCTGGCAATACATTGGCGACGCCCTGGAATATCCCGATAAATCTGTTCACCTCTACCGCTACGGGCTTTGATTCTCCAGCGGCGCGCCGACGGAGTGGCGGCGCACCAGCGTAGGGCTGAAAAGGTGGGTGACTTCCGGCGGCGTGCGGTTATCGGCGAGCGCCAGCGCGAGTTCTGCCGCCTGGGTCGCCATCGTCACGATGGGGTAGCGAATTGTGGTGAGCCTTGGACGAACGTAGCGTGAAACCAGCACGTCATCGAAGCCGATAAGCGAAATCTCTTTCGGCACGTCAATGCCGTTGTCGTTCAGCACCCCCATCGCGCCCGCCGCCATGGAGTCGTTATAGCAGGCCACGGCGGTAAACTGTTTTCCTCGCCCCAGCAGTTCGGTCATCGCCTGTTCGCCGCCACTCTCATCCGGTTCGCCGAAGCTCACCAGCCTTTCGTTGCAGGGCAAACCGTGCTCTTTCAGGGCGTCGTAATAGCCCTGAAGCCGGTCTTCGGCATCCGAAATAGCGTGGTTGGAGCACAGGTAGCCGATGCGGGTGTGGCCTTGTTGAATCAGGTGGCGGGTGGCGAGCCATGCGCCGTAGCGGTCATCCAGCGCCACGCAGCGACGCTCGAAACCTGGCAAAATGCGGTTAATCAGCACCATGCCGGGAATTTGCTTCATTAGCGGCGCCAGTTCTTCATCGGGGATCATCTTGGCGTGCACCACCAGCGCGGCGCAGCGGTGGCGGATGAGTTGCTCTATCGCCTGCCGCTCTTTCAGTTCATTGTGGTAGCCATTGCCGATAAGCAAAAAATTGTTGGTGTTATAGGCGACCTGTTCCACCGCTTTCGCCATGGCGCCAAAAAAGGGATCGGACACATCGCTGACCACCAGGCCCACGGTTTCAGTGGTTTGCTGTGCGAGCGCGCGGGCGTTGGCGTTGGGGTGATAATTCAGCGTTTCCATGGCCTCCAGCACCGCCTGGCGGGAAGCATCGCTGGCTTTTGGCGAGTCGTTAATGACGCGAGACACGGTGGCGACAGAGACTCCAGCAAGCCGCGCAACATCCTTTATAGTCGCCATAAAATACCTTCTGCATGGGTAAACGTTTACACATGGTTAAGTGTTACGGAAAAACCGCGCCACTTCAAGCAACTGGCCATAAACATGGGCGCGTTTTGTGGACCATATCCAAAAGCGGGGTGTAATTGTTACATCTGACGGCGCTCTGTCATCTGTAACGGAAAAAGGGGGAATAATGTCAAACAAAACCTTTGGTTACACTTTGCGATGGGCTGTTGCGATTGGCCTGTAGCGGCAGAGAAATCGTCGCTGGTAGAGTTGAGATCCCAGAGGTATTGATAGGTGGTGTCAGTTAACTACTGACCACAAGCATTACACCAACCTGCGCGGATGCGCAGGTTTTTTTTTGCCTGTCATTCAGGTTTATCTGCGGGTGCCAATAACCAGCGATATTGCCAGGTGGTGTCAGTTAACTACTGACCACAAGCATTACCCAGGCCTTCGCGGATGCGCAGGTTTTTTTTTGCCTGTCATTCAGGTTTATCTGCGGGTGCCAATAATCAGCGATATTGCCAGGTAGCGTCAGTTAACTACTGACCACAAGCATTACCCAAGCCTTCGCGGATGCGCAGGTTTTTTTTGCCTGTCATTCAGGTTTATCTGCGGATGCCAATAACCAGCGATATTGCCAGGTGGTGTCAGTTAACTGCTGACCACAAGCATTACCCAAGCCTTCGCGGATTGCGCAGGTTTTTTTTGCCTGTCATTCAGGTTTATTGCCGGCATGTTTATCTGCGGGTGCTAATAACCAGCGATAGTGCCAGGTAGCGTCAGTTAACTACTGACCACAAGTATTACCCAGGCCTTCGCGGATGCGCAGGTTTTGACGCTCGTTCATGCCCCCTGTAATCCGCCTCGCGCTATTCCGAATTGTGTCGCTGTAGCCACTCCCCGCGTCCTTTCCCGGCTTTCAACTGTCGCTCATCCCCGACAACTCGTGTAATCTGCCGCGACTATACTTCATCCTTGATAACTGAAGACAAAGGGAGTTGAGATGCTATTTGGATTTTTCCGCAACCTCTTTCGCATACTGTTCCGCGTACAGCTTCACGGCGATATTCGGGCGCTGAGTCAGCCGCGCGTTTTAATCACGCCCAATCATGTCTCGTTTATGGATGGGATCCTGCTGGCGCTCTTTTTACCGGTGCGTCCTGTATTTGCCGTCTATACCTCTATCAGCAGCCAGTGGTATATGCGCGCGCTGACCTCGTTTATCGATTTCGTGCCACTGGACCCGACAAAACCGATGTCCATCAAGCAACTGGTGCGCTTAATCGGCCAGGGCAGACCGGTGGTGATTTTCCCGGAGGGACGTATTTCGGTCAGCGGCTCGCTGATGAAAATTTATGACGGGGCCGGGTTCGTCGCCGCGAAATCGGGCGCGACGGTTGTACCGATGCGTATTGAAGGCGCAGAACTCACCTTTACCAGCCGCCTGAAGGGTCTGGTGAAACGTCGCCTCTTCCCGGCTATCGACCTGCATATTCTGCCGCCCACCACCATTGCGATGCCGGATGCGCCGCGCGCGCGCGATCGCCGCCGTCTGGCCGGGGAAATGCTGCACCAGATTATGATGGAAGCGCGGATGGCGGTGCGTCCGCGTGAAACGCTGTTCGAGGCGCTGCTTTCAGCGGCGCACCGCTACGGCGAAGGCAAAAACTGCCTGGAAGATATCAACTTTAAACCGGACAACTACCGCAGCTTGCTGAAAAAGACGCTGTTTGTCGGCCGGATTCTCGATAAATACAGCAAGCCTGGCGAAACTATCGGCCTGATGCTGCCCAACGCCGCCATCAGCGCCGCCGTGATTTTCGGCGCGTCTATGCGCGCGCGCGTTCCGGCGATGATGAATTACACCGCCGGGGTGAAAGGGCTTAACAGCGCCATCACCGCCGCGCAGATCAAAACCATCTTTACCTCCCGTCAGTTTATTGAGAAAGGCAAGCTTGGCCATCTGATTGAGCAAATCACCTCGGTTCGCTGGGTCTTTCTTGAAGATCTGCGCGGCGAAATCACCACGGCCGATAAGCTGTGGATTTTCGGCCACCTGCTGGCGCCCCGCCTGGCGCAGGTCGCGCAGCAGCCGGAAGACGCCGCGATGGTGCTTTTCACCTCAGGCTCGGAAGGCAACCCGAAAGGGGTGGTGCACAGCCATAAAAGCCTGCTCGCAAACGTTGAGCAGATCCGCACCATCGCCGATTTTACCGCCCGCGACCGCTTTATGTCGGCGCTGCCGCTGTTCCACTCTTTTGGCTTAACGGTAGGGCTGTTCACGCCGCTCTTCACCGGCGCGGAAGTCTTTCTTTACCCAAGCCCGCTACATTACCGCGTGGTGCCGGAGCTGGTCTATGACCGCAACTGCACCGTGCTGTTCGGCACCTCAACGTTCCTCGGCCATTACGCCCGCTTTGCTCATCCTTATGATTTCTACCGCGTTCGCTATGTGGTCGCTGGCGCGGAAAAACTGCAGGAGAGCACAAAGCAAATCTGGCAGGACAAATTCGGCCTGCGCATTCTGGAAGGCTATGGCGTAACGGAATGCGCCCCGGTGGTTTCCATTAACGTGCCGATGGCGGCAAAGCCTGGCACTGTCGGGCGCATTCTTCCTTCTATGGACGCGCGCCTGCTGGCCGTGCCGGGCATTGAGCAGGGCGGGCGTTTACAGCTGAAAGGCCCGAACGTGATGAAGGGCTATCTGCGGGTGGAGAAACCGGGCGTACTGGAGGAGCCGACGGCGGAGAACGCCAACGGCGAGAGCGAGAAAGGCTGGTACGACACCGGCGATATCGTCACCTTTGACGAACAGGGGTACGTGGTTATTCAGGGACGCGCCAAACGCTTTGCGAAAATCGCTGGCGAAATGGTTTCGCTGGAAATGGTGGAGCAGCTGGCGCTGGCGGTTTCGCCGGAGAAAATGCACGCCACGGCTATCAAGAGCGATGCCGCCAAGGGCGAAGCGCTGGTGCTGTTTACCACCGACAGCGAACTGACGCGTGAAAAACTCCAGCAGCAGGCGCGAACCTACGGCGTGCCGGAGCTGGCGGTGCCGCGCGATATCCGCTACCTCAAGCAGTTGCCGGTGCTGGGCAGCGGTAAGCCCGATTTTGTTACTCTCAAATCGATGGTCGACCAGGACGAACAGACGCATGCATGATGCCAACCATTCTACGTCGCTCTTTTCCCGCGGCATGCTGGCGGTTATCGCCGCGCAGTTTTTATCCGCCTTTGGCGATAACGCGCTGCTCTTCGCCACGCTGGCGGTGCTGAAAGCGCAGTTTTACCCGGACTGGAGCCAGCCGGTGCTGCAAATGGTATTCGTCGCCGCCTATATCCTTTTCGCGCCGTTTGTCGGCCAGGTGGCGGACAGTTTCGCCAAAGGACGGGTGATGATGGTGGCGAACAGCCTGAAGCTGCTTGGCGCGGCGGCTATCGGCCTTGGCTTTAATCCGTTCATCGGCTATACGCTGGTGGGGATTGGCGCGGCGGCTTACTCGCCCGCGAAGTATGGCATTCTTGGCGAGCTGACCACCGGCGACCGGTTAGTAAAAGCCAACGGCCTGATGGAGTCGTCCACCATCGCCGCCATCCTTGTCGGCTCGGTGGCGGGCGGGGTGCTGGCGGACTGGCACATCGGCGCGGCGCTGGCGGTTTGCGCGCTGGTCTACGCCGGCGCGGTAGTGGCGAACCTGTTTATTCCGCAGCTCGCCCCGGCGCGTCCGGGGCAGTCATGGCGCTTTACGCCGATGACCCGCAGCTTCTTTAACGCCTGCCGGGTGCTGTGGCGAAACGACGAAACGCGATTTTCGCTGGTCGGCACCAGCCTGTTCTGGGGCGCAGGGGTGACGCTGCGTTTCCTGCTGGTGCTGTGGGTGCCGGTGGCGCTCGGCATTACCGATAACGCCACGCCGACCTACCTTAACGCGATGGTGGCGATCGGCATCGTGCTTGGCGCGGGCGCGGCGGCGAAGCTGGTGACGCTTGAAACCGTATCGCGCTGCATGCCGGCGGGCATCCTGATTGGCGTGGCGGTTATCGTGTTCGCGCTCCAGCAGGCGCTGCTGCCTGCTTATCTGCTGCTGATGCTGATTGGCATTTTCGGCGGCTTTTTCGTGGTGCCGCTCAATGCGCTATTGCAGGAGCGCGGTAAGCGCTCGGTAGGCGCAGGGAATGCGATAGCGGTACAAAACCTTGGCGAAAACACCGCCATGCTGCTGATGCTGGGGCTCTATTCCCTGGCGGTAAAAGCAGGGGCCCCGGTGGTGGGCATTGGCGTCGGCTTCGGCGCTATTTTTGCGCTGGCCATCGCCGGGCTCTGGTTCTGGCGACGCAAGCAGTAATAAAAAAACCCGCTCCGGCGGGTTTTTTTACAGACGAACCCCAGACCTTACGGCGCCGGGTAGGTATACACCTGATGCACCGCTTCCAGCTCTGCCATGACCTCTTCGCTTAATTCCAGATGCAGGCTTTCCACATTGGTTCTCAGCTGCTCAAGCGTGGTGGCGCCAAGCAGGGTGCTGGCGACAAACGGCTGGCGACGCACAAAAGCCAGCGCCATTTGCGCCGGATCCAGCCCGTGGCGCTTGGCGATCTCTACATAGGCCGCCACCGCTTTTTGCGACTGCTCGCTGCTGTAGCGCGTAAAGCGGCTGAACAGCGTATTGCGGGCGCCCGCAGGCTTCGCGCCGTTCAGATATTTGCCGGTCAGCGTGCCGAAGGCGAGACAGGAGTAGGCCAGCAGTTCAACGCCTTCAAACTGGCTGACTTCCGCAAGGCCGACTTCAAAGCTGCGGTTAAGCAGGCTGTAGGGGTTCTGGATAGTCACGATACGCGGCAGATCGTGCTTTTCCGCCAGGTGCAGATAGCGCATCACGCCCCAGGCGGTTTCGTTCGAGACGCCGATATAGCGAATTTTCCCGGCGCGCTGGTATTCAGCCAGCGCTTCCAGCGTTTCGAGGATCGTTACGGCAGGCGCACCCTCCGTCCAGCTGTAGCCCAGTTTGCCAAAGCAGTTCGTCGGGCGCTGTGGCCAGTGCACCTGATAAAGGTCGAGATAGTCGGTTTGCAGACGCTTAAGGCTTTCATCCAGCGCAATACGGATATTCTTGCGATCCAGCGCCTGGTTCGGGCGTATGCCGCTGTCATTGTTGCGGCTCGGCCCGCTTACTTTGGAGGCGATGATCAGCTTTTCGCGATTGCCACGCTTTTTCAGCCAGTTGCCGACATAGGTTTCGGTCAGCCCTTGCGTTTCCGGTCGTGGCGGGACGGGGTACATTTCCGCCACGTCAATGAGGTTTATCCCCTGACTTACCGCGTAATCAAGCTGCTCATGCGCATCGGCTTCGCTGTTTTGCTCACCAAAGGTCATGGTGCCCAGTCCCAGTGTACTTATCTCAAGTGAGCTATGAGGGATACGGTGATAATGCATAGCCGGCTTCCTTATTTTTAGACTGCGTCAGGCACTTCCCGACAAAGGAATATAAACATGGCAGAGGGGGACCAAAAGGGGAAGGGGAGGCCGCACAAAAAACGAAAAGGCCAGCGGAAAAACTGGCCTTTTATACGTTAGCGTTCAATGATTTGTGACACCTGGTCGCGGTTGATTTGCTGTTCGTTGCCCTGCGGATCGCGGTAGCTTACCAGACCCGTATCATCGTCCACTTCCGGCTTGCCGTCGGTGAGGATCATACGGCCGTCTTTGGTCGCCATAACGTAGTCGCTGCTGCAGCCGGAAACAGCAAAAGCCAGACCCACAGCGGAAATTACTACAGCCCATTTATTCATCGTTATTCGCCTCATAGGGATATGGAATGGATTAACCTGGTTATTCTAGTAAAAACCAGCGAAGCGCGACGAAAAAGCAGGCAATTCTTAAAGGGAAATAAAAAGCGCTCCCGAAGGAGCGCCTGAGATTAAAGGGGATTTTTCTTGTTACGTATCAAATTAAGGCTTTCAACCGCGATAGAGAAGAACATCGCAAAATAGATATAGCCTTTAGGTACGTGAATATCGAAGCTTTCCAGCATCAGCGTAAAGCCCACCAGAATCAAAAACGAAAGGGCCAACATTTTGACAGAAGGGTGACGCTCGACAAATTCGCCAATCGGGCGCGCTGCGAACATCATCACGCCTACGGCAATCACGACCGCCGCCATCATGATAAACAGATGGTCGGAAAGGCCGACTGCGGTTATCACAGAATCCAGGCTGAAGATAATATCGAGCAGCATGATCTGGAAAATCGCGCCGAAGAAAGAGTGGACGTTAGTTTTAAGCCCCTCTTCTTCGCCTTCAATAGATTCATGGATCTCCTTGCTCGCCTTCCAGATAAGGAACAGGCCGCCGAGCAGCAGAATTAAATCGCGCGCGGAGATCTCTTGCCCTAATACGGTAAACAGCGGTTGGGTGAGTTTGATAACCCAGGCGATGGAAGCCAGCAGCGCCAGGCGCATAATCATCGCGCCGGCAAGCCCCAGTTTTCGGGCCTTGCCTTGCTGTGATTTGGGGAGTTTCGCCACAACCAGAGAGAGAAAAATAATATTATCGATCCCAAGCACAATCTCCAGCAGCGTCAGCGTACCGAGCGCCAGCCAGGCATTGGGATCCGTTACCCATGCAAATAACATCTAAAAGTCCTGCTTATAAAGAAAACGCTAATTATATGCATCCAACACCGCAGGGTAAAAATTTAATCTCTTTATAACAAAAAATGTCGCGCCAGCAGCGCGCCAGTGAAGTTCTTCTTCAGGTAAAAGCCGCGCGGCAGCGTAAGAATAGGTTCGCCGTTAGCGCCAATCGCTTCCGTCAGGGCTTTGCTGTTCGCGGCTTTGGGACGCAGCTGTAACACTTCGCCGTGGCGAGCGGTGATTCGCTCAACGTGTCCAAGCACGATTAAATCCATTAACTCTTCCCAGTCCTGGCGAAGCTGCGCCTCTTCATGCGCCGAAGGACTCCAGAGCAGCGGCGAACCTACGCGCCTTTCGGCGAGGGGGATCGTGCGTTCGCCTTCCACCGGGATCCACAGCACGCGCTTTAGCTTGTGACGCACATGGCTGGTTTCCCATACCACGCCTGAATTGCCGGTAAGCGGCGCAACGCAGACGAAAGTAGTCTCCAGCGGGCGTCCCTGACGGTCAATGGGAATGGTTTTCAACTCTACGCCGAGCGCGGCGAAATCCTGCTCCGGTTTGCTGCCCGCGCTGGCGCCAAGCCATAACTCCAGCAATATCCCTGTCCAGCCCTTGTCGCGCTTCAAATCGGGTGGAATGGGCAAGCCTGCAAGGGCGGCGAGTTCGCCCAGCGTCATGCCTGCCAGCAGGCCAGCCTGCGCGAGCAGCTGCGCTTCATCTTCCGGCGGTTGGCGAAGGGGAGAGAGTGACAACATGGTGCTTTTCCGTTAGGTTAAAAAATGAACAGCAAAAAGAGCGCTTGTGGACAGAGTTTACCGCGCTGTGAGCAACATATGCAGCCTGTTGATTGTAATAGTTATTTTAAATAAAAAAACCAATTCCGGCCTGACAAAAAACGGGTTTTCCCAATCTGGTCACTGACAATGAACAGGATCTTACACCAGGTTATCCACAGAAAAATGGGATAACTGTGAAAAGAAGCCACTACTGGTTCGATTTACAGCCTTGACGCGAACCGTTTTTGCACTTTTTCGCCAGCCTGTGACTAACTTATTGGCACAATCTGTGGATAAAAACGGCTCTGTTCGATCTTTCATCACCGCCAGGATCTTAAGCGTGATGCTCGTCACGTTTTGTAGGCATAAAGGGTGGGTTATTTATTTAATTAACTGAAAACAAAGGTTATATTCATAAGGCTGTTTTGAGCCGGGACAGAATTGTCCTGGGTTTTCCCTGGGAAATTAGCTACTTCTACACAGTGATATCCACAGAAAAAGTGAATAAAACGCTGGCTTGCGCCTCGTCTCTGTTTATAAGTCGGCATATTTTTGTGAGTTATTCAAGGTTTATTCCTTGAAGTCGCGCCCAACAGAGTGGTTTACCGTCACAAAGGAGTATGAAACAATCGTTACTATCCAGGTTTATTTTGAGGTAGTCCGGTGATCGATGATGATGGCTACCGCCCGAATGTTGGTATCGTGATCTGTAATCGTCAGGGGCAGGTAATGTGGGCCAGGCGTTTTGGCCAACACTCCTGGCAATTTCCGCAAGGTGGCATCAACCCTGGCGAATCGGCGGAACAGGCGATGTATCGCGAGCTTTTCGAAGAGGTAGGTTTACAACGAAAAGATGTCCGCATCCTCGCCACTACCCGCAACTGGTTGCGTTATAAATTACCAAAACGTTTGGTGCGTTGGGACACAAAGCCGGTTTGTATCGGCCAGAAGCAAAAATGGTTTCTTCTGCAGTTGGTGAGCAACGACACCGATATCAATATGCAGACCAGCAGCACACCTGAGTTCGACGGCTGGCGCTGGGTCAGTTACTGGTATCCGGTACGTCAGGTTGTCTCCTTTAAGCGCGATGTCTATCGTCGGGTGATGAAAGAGTTCGCAAGCGTAGTGATGCCCTTGCAGGAAGCGGCGCCGCCGAGAAACGCTTCTCCTGCCTGGCGACGTAAAAGAGGTTAAGCCACGCAAATTATGCTCACCCGGTTGCGAGAAATAGTCGAGAAGGTTGCCAGCGCCCCGCGCCTTAGCGAGGCGCTGAACATCCTGGTTAATGATATCTGTCTTGCGATGGACACCGAGGTGTGCTCGGTTTATTTAGCCGATCACGACAGGCGCTGTTACTACCTGATGGCGACGCGCGGCCTTAAAAAACCGCGCGGCCGCACCGTTGCGCTTGCCTTTGATGAAGGGATTGTCGGCCTGGTGGGACGTCTTGCGGAGCCCATCAACCTGGCGGACGCCCAGAAACATCCCAGCTTCAAATATATTCCTGCCGTTAAAGAAGAGCGTTATCGCGCTTTTCTCGGCGTGCCTATTATTCAGCGTCGTCAGCTGTTAGGCGTGCTGGTGGTGCAGCAACGCGAACTGCGCCAGTATGATGAAAGCGAGGAGTCCTTCCTCGTTACGCTCGCCACGCAAATGGCGGCGATCCTCTCCCAATCTCAGCTTACCGCGCTGTTTGGCCAATATCGCCAGACCCGCATTCGCGCGCTGCCCGCCTCGCCAGGGGTAGCGATAGCACAGGGGTGGATGGACACCACGCTGCCTTTGATGGAGCAGGTCTACGAAGCGTCCACGCTTGATACCTCTCTGGAGCGCGAGCGCCTCACGGCGGCGCTGGAAGAGGCCTCCGCCGAGTTTCGCCGCTACAGCAAACGTTTTGCCGCAGGCGCGCAGAAAGAGACGGCGGCTATTTTCGATCTTTACTCGCATCTTCTCTCCGACGCCCGACTTCGTCGGGAACTTTATAGCGAAATCGACAAAGGCTCGGTCGCGGAGTGGGCGGTTAAAAAGGTCATTGAAAAATTTGCCGAGCAATTCGCCGCCCTGACCGATGGCTATCTTAAAGAGCGGGCCGGTGATTTGCGAACGCTCGGGCAGCGCCTGCTGTTTCATCTTGATGACAACATTCAGGGGCCGAATACCTGGCCTGAGCGTTTCGTTCTGGTCGCTGATGAACTCTCCGCCACTACGCTTGCCGAATTGCCGCAGGACAGGCTGGTCGGCGTAGTGGTTCGCGACGGTGCGGCCAACTCGCATGCCGCTATTATGGTGCGCGCGCTTGGCATTCCAACCGTTATGGGCGCCGATATTCAGCCCTCAGTTTTGCATCATCGCATGCTGGTTGTGGATGGCTACCGCGGCGAACTGCTGGTGGACCCGGAACCCGTTCTGCTGCAGGAATATCAGCGGCTGGTCACCGAAGAGAACGAGCTGAGCCGCCTTGCGGAAGGGGATGTCGAACAGCCCGGCGAGCTGAAAAGCGGCGAGCGGGTACAGGTAATGCTCAATGCGGGCCTCAGCCCGGAGCACGAAGAGAAGCTCGGCAGCCGTATCGACGGCATCGGTCTTTACCGCACTGAAATTCCTTTCATGCTGCAAAGCGGTTTTCCCTCCGAGGAAGAACAGGTCGCGCAGTATCAAGGGATGCTGCAGATGTTTAATGACAAACCCGTCACGCTGCGCACGCTTGATGTCGGCGCCGATAAACAATTGCCTTATATGCCGATTAGCGAAGAGAACCCTTGCCTCGGCTGGCGCGGCATTCGCATCACGCTCGATCAGCCAGAGATCTTTTTGATCCAGGTGCGCGCTATGTTGCGAGCCAACGCGGCGACCGGCAATCTCAGCATTCTGCTACCGATGATCACCAGTATTGACGAGGTAGACGAAGCGCGTCGTTTGATCGACCGCGCCGGGCGGGAAGTGGAAGAGATGCTCGGGTACGCCATCCCTAAACCGCGCGTCGGCGTCATGGTGGAAGTGCCGTCCATGATCTTCATGCTGCCGCAGCTGGCGAGCCGCGTAGATTTTATCTCCGTCGGCACCAACGATTTAACCCAGTATTTACTGGCGGTGGATCGAAACAACACCCGGGTCGCCAGCCTTTATGACAGCCTGCATCCGGCCATGCTCCGGGCGCTCAATCTGATAGCCGCCGAGGCGCGGCGTAATAACATCGATCTCTGCCTGTGCGGCGAGATGGCGGGTGACCCCATGTGCGTGGCGCTGTTAGTGGGAATGGGATTCCACCATCTGTCGATGAACGGTCGTTCCGTGGCGCGTGTAAAATATCTGCTGCGTCATATTACGCTTGAGGAGGCGCAGAAGCTGGCGCAACGCAGCCTTGAGGCGCAACTGGCGGCCGAAGTGCGCCATCAGGTGGCGGCCTTTATGGAGCGTCGCGGTATGGGCGGCCTGATCCGCGGCGGCCTGTAACCCTTTTACTCTTACACATCTTTTACAACTTCCCACCGTCTCAAGGCGGGCTTTATGCTATGATTCGGCACTTTGGGAGCGCCCGGAATCAGGCGCGCAGCATATTACCGCTGTCCACTTTCAGCGGAATAACAACGACTTGTGGTGACAGATGAAGAGTGGCTATCTGCATTTTCCCGATTTTGATCCGGTAATTTTTTCCATCGGACCGATCTCGTTGCACTGGTACGGCTTGATGTACCTGGTAGGTTTTGTTTTTGCGATGTGGCTCGCTGTCCGTCGCGCCAATCGTCCGGGCAGCGGCTGGACGAAAAACGAAGTAGAGAACCTGCTTTACGCAGGTTTCCTGGGCGTGTTTCTCGGCGGCCGTATTGGTTATGTCCTCTTCTATAACCTGCCTCTGTTCCTCGACGACCCGCTTTATCTTTTCCGCGTCTGGGACGGCGGCATGTCCTTCCACGGCGGCCTTATCGGCGTCATCGTGGTGATGATTATCTTCGCGAAACGCACTAAGCGCACTTTCTTCCAGGTTTCCGATTTTATCGCGCCGCTGATCCCCTTCGGCCTCGGCGCCGGGCGTCTTGGCAACTTTATCAATGGCGAACTGTGGGGCCGGGTCGATCCGGGGTTCCCGTTCGCGATGCTTTTCCCTGGCTCCCGCGGCGAGGATATGGCGCTGCTGCCGGCGCACCCGGAATGGCAGTCGCTTTTCGATACTTACGGCGTACTGCCGCGTCATCCGTCCCAGCTTTACGAGCTGGCGCTGGAAGGCGTAGTGCTGTTTATTATTCTGAATCTCTTTATTCGTAAACCTCGCCCGACCGGCGCCGTTTCGGGATTGTTCCTGATTGGCTACGGTGCGTTTCGCATTATCGTGGAGTTCTTCCGCCAGCCTGACGCGCAGTTTACCGGCGAGTGGGTGCAATACATCAGCATGGGGCAGATTCTTTCCATCCCGATGATTATCGCCGGCATTATCATGATGGTCTGGGCTTACCGCCGCCCGCCGCAGCAGCAAATTTCGTGAGACGTAATGAAACAGTATCTTGAATTGATGAATAAGGTGCTCCACGAGGGCACCCCGAAAAACGATCGTACCGGCACCGGCACGCTCTCTATTTTTGGCCACCAGATGCGCTTTAACCTGCAGGAGGGTTTCCCGCTGGTGACGACGAAACGTTGCCATTTGCGCTCCATCATTCATGAGTTGCTCTGGTTCTTAAAAGGCGACACGAACATCGCTTACCTCCACGAAAATAACGTCACTATCTGGGACGAGTGGGCGGATGAGAACGGCGATCTGGGGCCGGTTTATGGCAAACAGTGGCGCGCCTGGGCAACGCCGGATGGTCGTCACGTCGACCAGCTCGCCACTGTGCTGAACCAGCTGAAAAACGATCCGGACTCTCGCCGCATTATCGTTTCCGCCTGGAACGTGGGTGAGCTGGATAAAATGGCGCTGGCGCCCTGCCACGCGTTTTTCCAGTTCTATGTGGCGGACGGCAAGCTCTCCTGCCAGCTCTATCAGCGCTCCTGCGACGTGTTCCTCGGCCTGCCGTTTAATATCGCCAGCTACGCTCTGCTGGTGCATATGATGGCGCAGCAGTGCGATCTTGAGCCGGGCGATTTTGTCTGGACCGGCGGCGATACGCACCTTTACAGCAACCATCTGGAGCAGGCGCGTTTGCAGCTTACCCGCGAGCCGCGCCCGCTGCCGAAGCTCATTATTAAGCGCAAGCCGGAATCGCTTTTCGATTACCGCTTTGACGATTTTGAGATAGAAGGTTACGACCCGCATCCCGCTATCAAAGCGCCTGTCGCGATTTAAACAGGCTGCCATAACCGGCGCATCTGCGCGCCGGTTTTTCTTCCTCTCGTTTCATTCTCCCGAGCTGTCTTCCACGTTACATGCAATAACCTGCAACAGGCTGAATTTCTTCCGGGACGCCTTCTGAAAAAGAAAAACGGCGCTCGTGATTTTTTCATCTGCTGGCAGACTGCCGTCATGAACAGAAACGAGCAGGGCTATAGCCTGATTGAAATGATGCTGGTGATAACAATTGTCGCGATAGTGAGCGCAGGCGGCCTTTATGGCTGGCAGCGCTGGCAGGAACAGCAGCGCCTTTGGCAAACGGCAGGTCAGCTAAGGAACTTTCTTGAGCAATTACGCGAAGACGCCAACTGGCATAACCGCGACCATAAACTCTGGCTTAAGCGAGAGGGGCAGACATGGTGCATCGGCAGCGAAGCCGCAGAGGAGAGAAGCTGCCGGGCAGGCATAAAGGGGTTGTTTATACCACGCTGGGCCGAAGTGGAGGTTGTCGAAGTGACGCCTGAGCTGGCTTTTTACGGCCTGCGTAATACCGCCTGGCCGGGCCATATCTTACTGCGCAGCCCGGCGGGGGAGTGGCGCGTCATTATCTCCGTCTGGGGGCGCATACGGCTTTGTCCGGCAGGCGGGAGCCCGTCATGTCAGTAAAAATAAAAGGCTTCTCGCTGCTGGAAACCCTGATCGCGCTCGGCATCAGCAGCGCTCTGCTGCTGGGAGCGGCGCGGATGCTGCCAGCCTTGCACCTTGGCGTTTTGCGCCAGACGCAGCAGGCGGCGATGCAGGAGGAGCTATGGCAGCTCGCATTCGCTGTAGGCAAACAGCTTCAGCGTGCAGGCTATTGCCATGGCGACTGTGCTGGAGAGCCGCTGAAAATTGCCCCTAACGGACAATGCGTCATCCTCCAGTGGGATGCCAACAGCAACGGCAGATGGGAATCCTCTTCCGCTGACCCGGAGCAGACAGGTTACCGCTTGCGGGATAAAAGCCTGGAAACTCAGCGCGGCGCCACTCAGTGTGAGGGAAAAGGTTGGGAGAAAATGACCGACCCGCAAAAAATGCGTTTTGATGCGTTCACCGTACAGAAGCAGGCGCGCAGCGGCTTGCCGCCGCTGTTAATTATTCGTTTTGCGGTCACGCCGCCTGACCAGGGCGGTTCGCTGGTCAACATTGAGCATAGCGTTGTCGGGTACAACTTATGACCAGTCAACAGAGAGGCGTCTCGTCGCTTTCGGCTGTTTTGCTGCTGCTATTACTGGGTTCCTTTATGCTGAGCGGCCTGCAACAGCAGCTCAGCGCCCGGTTTGCTTCTGTCGCCAGCGAAAGTCTGGCGCTGAAGCAGTTTTCCACCGCTGTCTCAACGCTCGCCTGGGCGGAAAAACAGCGCTGGGGGCTTAATCAGGAGTGGCAGTGCCAGGCCTTTTCGGCGTATAAGGGGCGCGCTTGCGCGAAGCGGACAGTAAAAGGCGAAGCCATCGTGGCGGCGCAGGCGGCAGTTGATAGCCACTCGCTCACGTTGTGGCGCTGGGCCGAGCCCGTAACCGCTGGAATAAAATACCGTGCTCGCGGCTGGATCGATTTTTGTCCGCTGGAGGCTTCGCAATGTCAGCTTCCCGTCGCGCCGTAAGCCAGGCGGGTTTTAGCCTGCCGGAAGTGCTGGTCGCTATGGTGCTTTTTATCATGGTTACCGTTTCTTTAAGTGGATTTTACCGGTCGTTGGCGATGGGGTTTCAGTCGCAGTGGCAAGCCCGCCAGCTGTGGCGTTTTGCGAGTCAGCAAACAGAAATCGCACCGCCAGCGCTACCGCAGGGATGGAAAGCAACGAGGTTGCAGACATCATCGGCGGGATGTGTCAGCATTTCGGTTATTGTTACCAGCCCAACAGGCAGGCAAGGGCAATTGGCCCGCTTACACTGCCCATCTGGTCAGTAGTCAGGAGATTTTATGTTACGGGTTTATCACTCCAACCGGCTGGATGTGCTGGAAGCGATCATGGAGTTCATTGTTGAACGCCAGCCGCTTGACGATCCCTTCGAGCCAGAAGTCGTACTGGTGCAAAGCACCGGTATGGCGCAGTGGTTGCAGATGACCCTCGCGCAGAAGTTCGGTATTGCCGCCAACATTACCTTTCCTCTGCCGGCAAGCTTTATCTGGGATATGTTTGTGCGCGTGCTGCGCGATATTCCGGAAGAGAGCGCTTTTACCAAACAAAACATGAGCTGGAAGTTAATGACGCTGCTTCCGGCGATGCTGTCGCGCCCCGAGTTTTCGATGCTGCGGCATTACCTCAATGATGACGACGATAAACGCAAGCTCTTCCAGCTCGCTTCCCGCGTGGCGGATCTCTACGATCAGTATCTGGTTTACCGCCCGGAATGGCTGACACGCTGGGAGGCGGGACAGGAGATCGAAGGCCTTGGCGATGCGCAGCAGTGGCAGGCGCCGCTGTGGAAAGCATTGGTAGAACATACCGCACAGCTGGGCCAGCCGCAGTGGCACCGCGCCAACCTCTATCAGCGCTTTATCGAAACGCTGGAAAACGCCCAGCAATGTCCGCCGGGGCTACCTGCACGCGTCTTTATTTGCGGAATTTCCGCCCTCCCGCCTGTTTATCTGCAGGCGTTGCAGGCGCTTGGCAGACACATCGACGTGCATTTGTTGTTCACTAACCCCTGCCGCTATTACTGGGGCGACATTAAAGATCCGGCATTTCTGGCGAGGCTGATGAGCCGCCAGCGGCAGCGTCACGCACAGAGCGGCACCTCACCGCTCTTTAAGGATAACGAAACCGCCTTTTCGCTCTTCAACGAAGAGGGCGAGCAGGAAGTGGGAAATCCGCTGCTTGCCTCCTGGGGCAAGCTGGGCCGCGACTATACCTATCTGCTTTCGGGCCTGGAGCACTTTGAAGAGCTGGATGTGTTCGTTGACGTCACGCCGGATAATTTGCTGCACAGCCTGCAATACGACCTGCTTGAACTGCGAAACAACGCGCTGGCGGGCGTGACGCTGGAGGAGTTTGAGCGCAGCGAAAATAAACGACCGTTAGATCCCGACGATCGCAGCGTGACCGTGCACGTTTGCCACAGCCCGCAGCGTGAAGTGGAAGTATTGCACGATCAACTGCTGCAGATGCTGGAGGCAGACCCGGAACTTACCCCGCGCGATATTATCGTGATGGTGGCGGATATCGATAGCTACAGCCCGTTCATCCAGGCGGTTTTCGGCAGCGCCAGTAACGAGCGCTGGCTGCCCTGGGCTATTTCTGACCGTAAAGCACGTCAGGCGCACCCGGCGTTGCAGGCTTTCATTACCTTGCTTTCCCTGCCGGACAGCCGCTTTGTTTCTGAAGATGTGCTTGCGCTGCTGGAAGTGCCGGCACTGGCCGCCCGTTTTTCTATCAATGAAGAAGGTTTGCTATACCTGCGCCAGTGGGTCAATGAGTCGGGCGTGCGCTGGGGCATCGACGATGACAATGTCCGTGAACTGGCGCTGCCGGCAACAGGCCAGCACACGTGGCAATTTGGTCTGACGCGCATGTTGCTTGGCTACGCCATGGAAAGTCACGTCGGCGAATGGCAGGAAGTGTTGCCTTATGATGAGTCCAGCGGGTTGATAGCCGAGCTGGTCGGGCATCTCGCCGAGTTGCTGATGCAGCTTAACCTCTGGCGTAAAGGGCTTTCTCAGCCGAGGCCGCTGGCCGAGTGGCTGCCCGTTTGCCGCGATATGCTGGAAAGCTTTTTCGCGCCGGATGAAGAGACGGAAGCCGCGCTGGCGCTTATTGAGCAGCAGTGGCAGGAGATGATAGAGCAGGGCATCGCAGGGTATTACGACGCCAGCGTGCCGCTGAACCTGTTGCGCGATGAACTGGCGCAGCGGCTTGACCAGGAGCGTATCAGCCAGCGTTTTCTGGCCGGGCCCGTTAACTTCTGTACGCTGATGCCAATGCGCTCTATTCCTTTCAAGGTGGTTTGTCTGCTGGGAATGAACGATGGCGTCTATCCTCGCACGCTTTCGCCGCTCGGGTTTGACCTGATGAGCCAGAAGCCGCTGCGCGGCGATCGCAGCCGCCGCGATGATGACCGCTATCTTTTTCTGGAGGCGCTCATTTCAGCGCAGCAGCGTCTTTATATCAGCTATATCGGTCGCTCTATTCAGGACAACAGCGAAAAATACCCTTCGGTACTGGTTCAGGAGCTTATCGACTACCTGGCGCAGAGCCATTATCTGCCCGGTGACGAGGCGCTTAACTGCGACGAGAGCGCCCGGCGGGTCAAAGCGCACCTGACGCGGCTGCATCCTCGCACGCCTTTCGATGCGGAGAATTTCCTGCCCGCCCGCGAGCTGCAAAGCTATGCGCGCGAGTGGCTGCCGGCAGCAAGCGATCAGGGCGAGGCGCACCCGGAATTTATCCAGGCGCTGGAGCCGGAGCCGGTTGAAGAGCTGCCTTTCGAGCAGTTGCAGCGCTTCTGGCGCCATCCGGTAAGGGCTTTTTTCCAGATGCGGCTTAAGGTGAATTTCCGTACTGAAGAGAGTGAACTGCCGGATGCCGAACCCTTCACGCTCGACAGCCTGGGACGTTATCAGCTTAACCAGCAGCTATTGAATACGCTGGTTGAGAAAGAAGACCCCGATTTGCTCTACCGTCGCTACCGGGCTGCGGGCGAATTGCCATACGGCGCGTTTGGCGAACTCTTCTGGGAAAGCCAGCTCATGGAGATGCAGACGCTGGCGGACAGGGTGACCGCCGAGCGCAGCAACAGCGAAAACCTTGAGATCGATCTTACGCTGAACAACGTGCAGCTTACCGGCTGGTTGCAGCATGTGCAGGAGGATGGGCTGCTGCGCTGGCGGCCATCCCTGTTAAGGGTTGAGCACGGCATGCAACTTTGGCTTGAGCATCTGGTCTACTGTGCGAGCGGCGGTACGGGAACCAGCCGCCTCTATGGACGAAAGGACAGTCAGTGGCGTTTTCCTCCGCTGGCGGCGGAGGAGGCGCGCGGTTATCTCGGCGAGCTGATTGAAGGGTATAAACAGGGAATGAGCAGTCCGCTGGTTCTGCTTTCTCAGAGCGGCGGCGAATGGCTTAAGGCCTGTTACGACCCGGCCAGCAATACCATCGCATGGGATGAAGAGACGCAGCAGAAAGCGCGCAACAAGCTATTGCAGGCCTGGGCTGGCAACCAGATGGTGGAAGGCGAAGGGGCGGATATCTGGTACCAGCGCCTCTGGCGCAACCTGGAGCCGGAATATTACGAGGCCATCATTCGTGAAGCGCAGCGCTATCTGCTGCCACTTTTCAGATTCAATCAAAAATAACGTTGCTGTATAAAAATTGCGCAACAGGATCCGTTTCCTTTATCATGCGCATCTTGCTCAGGGCTGATGCAAAAATACAAAACCATCCCGTAACGGGAAAGCTGTCGTTAATGATGAAAAGCTCAGGAGTTTTTGTGATTAAGAGGTTCGTAAATGCCTGATTGCCAGACCTGGTTTAAAGCGCTCTGTTTATCCGTCGCCCTTTGGGCTCCTCTCACTCAGGCAGATACAGGTTGGCAACCCATCAAGGAAACCATCCGTAAAAGCGAAAAAGATAACCGCCAGTATCAGGCCATTCGCCTGGATAACGGTATGGTGGTCTTGCTGGTCTCCGATCCGCAAGCGGTTAAGTCCTTGTCGGCGCTCGTGTTGCCCGTAGGCTCGCTGGAAGATCCAGATGCCCATCTCGGCCTTGCCCACTACCTTGAGCATATGACGCTGATGGGTTCGAAAAAGTATCCGCAGCCCGAAAGCCTTGCGGAATACCTCAAAATGCATGGCGGCAGTCACAATGCCAGCACCGCCCCTTATCGCACCGCATTTTATCTGGAAGTGGAAAACGACGCGCTCGATGGGGCAGTGGACAGACTGGCGGATGCGATTGCTGAACCCACGCTTGCGAAAATCTATGCTGAACGCGAGCGTAACGCAGTAAATGCTGAGCTGACGATGGCTCGCGCTCGCGACGGTATGCGCATGGCGCAGGTCAGCGCTGAAACGCTTAATCCGGCCCATCCCGGTTCGCGCTTCTCCGGCGGTAACCTTGAGACGCTGCGTGATAAGCCGGGCAGCCCGTTGCAGCAAGCGCTGGTGGCCTTTCGCGATAAATATTACTCCGCCAATCTGATGAAAGCGGTGATCTACAGTAACCGGCCCTTGCCGGAACTGGCGAAGCTTGCGGCACAAACTTACGGACGCGTGCCGAACAAAAATATTGAAAAGCCCGCCATAAACGTACCTGTGGTGACCGAGGCGCAGAAGGGCCTTATTATTCATTATGTGCCGGTTATGCCGCGCAAGGTTGTGCGCGTAGAGTTTCGCATTGATAACAATAGCGACCAGTTTCGCAGTAAAACCGATGAGCTTATCGGTTATCTCATTGGCAACCGCAGCCCTGACACCCTCTCCGACTGGCTGCAAAACGAGGGGCTTGCCGAAGGCGTACGCGCCGACTCCGATCCGGTGGTTAACGGCAACAGCGGCGTGCTCGCTATCTCTGTTACTCTCACGGACAAAGGGCTGGCTCAGCGCGACCGGGTTGTCGCCGCTGTCTTCAGCTATTTGAATAAGTTGCGTGAAAAAGGCATCGACAAACGCTATTTCGACGAACTGGCGAACGTGCTTGATCTCGATTTCCGTTATCCCTCAATCACCCGGGATATGGATTATGTGGAGTGGCTGGCGGACACCATGATCCGCGTGCCGGTTGAGCACACGCTGGATGTAGTCAACATTGCTGATCGCTACGATCCGCAGGCGATTAACGCGCGGCTGGCAATGATGACGCCGGAGAATGCCCGCGTCTGGTATATCAGCCCTGACGAACCGCATAACAAAATGGCCTATTTTGTCGATGCGCCTTACCAGGTGGACAAAATTCCTGCCGCCACGCTGAAAAGCTGGCGCGAACAGGCGGATAATATTTCCCTTAAATTACCCGAGTTGAACCCGTACATTCCGGATGATTTCACGCTTATCAAGCCGGAAAAAGCTTTCGCTCATCCAGAGTTGCTGGTGAATGAGCCAGGCCTGCGCGTGGTTTACAGCCCAAGCCAGTATTTCAGCAGCGAGCCGAGAGCGGACATCACGATGGTGCTGCGTAATCCCCAGGCGATGGACAGCGCTAAAAATCAGGTGCTGTTCGCGCTTAATGATTATCTGGCTGGGGTGGCGCTGGACGAATTAAGCAATCAGGCGGCGGTCGGCGGCATCAGCTTTTCCACCAATGCCAACAATGGACTGATGCTTAACGCTAACGGTTACACGCAGCGGTTGCCGCAGCTTTTCCAGGCATTGTTGAACGGTTATTTCTCCTACAGCGCAACGGAAGAGCAGCTGGCGCAGGCGAAATCCTGGTATAGCCGAATGCTGGAATCGGCAGATAAAGGCAAAGCCTACGAGCAGGCTATTATGCCCGTGCAGATGGTTTCTCAGGTGCCTTATTTTCAGCGCGAAGCGCGTCGGGCGCTGCTGGATAAGATAACCTTGCAGGAGGTCATGCGTTATCGCGACAACCTCAAAACTCAGGGGCGCCCGGAATTCCTGATGCTTGGCAATATAACGCCGGAGCAGGCCAGCAAGCTCGCCCATGATGTAAAGACATCACTTGGCGCGAATGGCAACGAGTGGTGCCGTAATAAAGACGTGGTGGTGGACAAAAAGCGGCAGGTTATTTTTAACAAAGCGGGCAGCAGCACTGATTCGGCATTAGCGGCGGTGTTCGTACCGAAGGGGTATAACGAAACCGTCAGCTCCGCTTACAGCGCGCTGCTTGGCCAGATTATTCAGCCATGGTTCTATACCCAACTGCGCACTCAGGAACAGCTAGGATATGCCGTTTTCGCTTTCCCGATGGGCATTGGCCGCCAGTGGGGGCTGGGTTTCCTGCTGCAAAGCAGCGATAAGCAGCCCGCTTTCCTGTGGGAGCGGTATAAAGCCTTCTTCGCCACGGCGGAAGAGCGCCTGCGTAAGCTCGACCCGCAGGAGTTTGCCCAAACGCAGCAGGGCGTTATCAACCAGATGCTCCAGGCTCCCCAGACGCTTTCGGAAGAAGCCTCTCGGGTAAGTAAAGATTTTGACCGGGGGAATATGGCTTTTGATTCACGTGATAAAGTAATCGCGGAAATTAAAACGCTGACGCCGCAAAAACTGGCCGATTTCTTCCATCAGGCTGTGATTGACCCTACCGGCATGGCCGTTTTGTCTCAGGTCTCCGGTATTCATAACGGCAAGGCGGAATACGCCGCGCCGCAAGGCTGGGAAGTGCAGGAGAGCGTCAGCGGTTTGCAACAATCTTTACCCCTGATGAGTGACAAAGAATGACCGATGAACGCGCAGAGTCCCTTGATCCCCTTCGCTTGCCGTTGTTGGGTGAACGGCTGATTGAAGCCTCTGCCGGGACCGGAAAAACCTTTACCATCGCCGCGCTTTATCTGCGGCTCTTGCTGGGGCTGGGCGGCGAGAACGCCCATCCCCGTCCGCTATCTGTTGAAGAGTTGTTGGTCGTTACCTTTACCGAGGCCGCGACGGAAGAACTACGCGGGCGTATCCGCAGCAATATCCACGAGCTGCGCGTCGCCTGCCTGCGCGAACGCACCGACGACCCGCTTTATCAGCGGCTGCTGGATGAAATCCCGGATAAGCGTCACGCGGCGCAAACGCTGCTGCTGGCAGAGCGGCAGATGGACGAAGCGGCTATCTTTACCATTCACGGCTTTTGTCAGCGCATGCTGAGCCTGAATGCTTTTGAGTCCGGTATGCCATTTGAACAGCAGCTGATTGAAGATGAATCTCTGCTGCGCTACCAGGCGTGCGCCGATTTCTGGCGGCGCCACTGTTACCCGCTGCCTAAAGCGGTCGCCCGCGCCATCAGCGAACTGTGGGACGGGCCGGAGTCGCTGCTGCGCGATATCAGCGGCTTTTTGCATGGCGAAGCGCCGCAAATTAAAGCGCCGCCGCAGGATGCGGAAACCCTGGAGGCGCGGCATCAACAAATTATCGACCGTATCGATCAGATTAAAAGCCAGTGGCGTTCGCTTGCGGATGAGATTGGCGCCATGATCGCCGGTTCCGGCGTCGATAAGCGAAGCTTCAGCAGTAAAAACCTGCCTGCCTGGCTTGATAAGGTCAACGCCTGGGCGCAGGAAGAAACGCAGTCTTACCAGTTGCCGGACGCGCTGGGCAAATTCGCTCAGTCCAACCTGATTGAAAAAACGAAAAAGGGCGAGCCGCCTCGCCATCCGCTATTTGAAGCGATCGACGAGCTGTTGCTGGAGCCATTAACCATCCGCGACCTGGTAATGGCGCGGGCGATGGCGGAGATCCGCGCGACCGTCGCCCAGGAAAAACGCCGTCGCGGCGAGCTTGGCTTCGACGACATGTTAAGTCGACTGGATGAAGCGCTGAATCAGCCAGGAGGCGACGCGCTGGCGCTGGCTATCCGTACCCGTTATCCAGCGGCGATGATCGATGAATTTCAGGATACGGACCCGCAACAATACCGTATCTTCCGTCGCATCTGGCTTGGCCAGCCTGATACCGCGCTGCTGCTGATTGGCGACCCGAAACAGGCGATTTACGCGTTTCGCGGCGCAGATATCTTTACTTATATGAAGGCCCGTAGCGAAGTTAGCGCTCACTATACTCTTGATACCAACTGGCGTTCCGCGCCGGGAATGGTGGAAAGCGTTAACCGACTTTTCAGCCTGCTCGATAATCCTTTTCTGTTTCAGGATATTCCTTTCCAGCCGGTAAAATCCGCGCCGCGCAATCAGTCGCTGCGTTTTACTATGCACGGCCAGACCCAGCCTTCCATGAGGTTCTGGTTAATGGAGGGCGAAGGCGCCGGAGTAAGCGATTACCAACAATATATGGCGCAGGTTTGCGCCCACCAGATCCGCGACTGGCTGGCGGCAGGGCTGCGCGGCGAAGCGCTGCTTTGCAAAGGCGATGAAGCAAGGCCGGTGCAGGCTTCCGATATTACCGTGCTGGTGCGCAACCGTATTGAAGCTTCGGTCGTGCGCGAGGCGCTGAATGCGCTGAATATTCCTTCGGTTTATCTCTCGAATCGCGACAGCGTCTTCGCCACTCAGGAGGCGCTGGAACTGCTCTGGCTGCTGCAGGCCGTACTGGCGCCGGAGGTGGAAACCCGCCTGCGCAGCGCAATGGCGGCCAGCATGCTCGGGCTGGACGCGCGGGCCATCGAAGCGCTTAACCGCGATGAAAGCGCCTGGGATGAACTGGTCGAAGAGTTTGACGGCTACCGACAAATCTGGCTTAAGCGCGGCGTAATGCCTATGCTGCGCATGCTGATGACAAAGCGTCAGGTTGCGGAAAACCTGCTGGCGACGCCAGGTGGCGAGCGGCGGTTAACGGACATTCTGCACCTGAGCGAATTATTGCAGGAGGCTTCCGCGCAAGCGGACAGCGAGTACGCGCTGGTGCGCTGGCTGGCGCAGCATATCGCCGAGCCGGATGCGAACGCCGCCAGCCAGCAACTGCGCCTTGAGAGCGATAAGCATCTGGTGCAGATAGTCACTATCCATAAATCCAAAGGGCTGGAATATCCGCTGGTCTGGCTGCCTTTTATCGCCGACTTCCGCGAACAAAAAATGGGTTTTTACCATGACCGCGAAACCTTTGCGGCAGTGCTGGATTTGAGCAACGACGCGAGCAGCGTGGAGCTTGCCGAGGCGGAGCGGCTGGCGGAGGATTTACGTCTGCTTTATGTCGCCTTAACCCGTTCGGTCTGGCATTGCAGTCTGGGCATTGCGCCGCTTTTTCGCAGCCGCGGAGCGAAGAATGGTGAAACCGATCTGCACCGTAGCGCGCTTGGGCGTCTTATTCAGCGAGGCGAGGCGCTGGATGCAAACGGCCTCAAACGCTGCCTGGAGGCTCTCTGCGATGATGCTATCGCCTTAAACGAGCCGGCAGAGCCGGACAACAGCCCCTGGACGCCGCCGCCCGGCGAAGCGTTGAGCCTCGCTGCGCGTGAGTTGCAGCGTCGTATCGTTGATGAATGGCGCGTCACCAGCTATTCCGGGTTACAGCAGCACGGCCCCACTTTTGCTCAGGACTGGGTACCGAAGCTTGATATCGACGCGGCAGGCGATCGCGAGACGCAAAGCGCGCCAGCGATGACGCCGCACACCTTTCCTCGCGGGGCTTCGCCAGGCACTTTCCTGCACGGCCTGTTTGAAAACCTGGACTTCACCCAGCCTGTGCGGGAGGAGTGGGTCAGCGAGCAGCTTTTGCTGGGCGGTTTTGACGAAAGCTGGCAGCCTGTTATGACGCAGTGGATAGAAAGCGTACTGCGCGCGCCGCTAAATGATAGCGGCGTATCGTTAAATCAGCTCGCTGCGAAGGACAAACAGGTGGAGCTGGAGTTTTATGTGCCGATTAACGCCACGCTCGCCCCGCAGGCGTTGGACGCGCTGATTCGCCGTCACGATCCGCTTTCCGCTGGCTGTCCGCCACTCGATTTCCGTCAGGTTCGCGGCATGCTGAAAGGCTTTATCGACCTGGTGTTTCGCTGGCAGGGGCGTTACTACCTGCTCGATTATAAATCGAACTGGCTTGGCGACAGCCCGGCGGCTTATACCCGCGACGCGATGGCGCAGGCGATGCAGTCGCACCGTTACGATCTGCAATATCAGCTTTATACGCTGGCGCTGCACCGCTATTTGCGCCACCGGCTGGCGGATTATGACTATGAGCGCCATTTTGGCGGCGTAATTTATCTTTTTCTGCGCGGGGTCACGGGTGATGACGCTTCGCAGGGCATTTTCACCACCCGCCCGGCGCTTGAGCTGGTAGAAGGTATGGATGCGTTGTTTGCCGGTGAGCAGGAGGTAGCGTCATGAAGATGCAGGAACTTATTCAACAGGCGGTCCGGCACAAGCTGCTGCGTCCGCTGGATGCGCAGTTCGCCATGATGGTAGCGAGCAATGAAGAGCCCGCGATGATGCTGGCCGCAGCGCTGGTCAGCCGCGACGCAGGTGAAGGGCATGTTTGCCTGCCTGTAAGCCGGCTTTGCGTTGAGCACTGCTTCCCCGGCAGGCCGCAGGAGCCGCTCGCGCAGGCGTTATTCGACGCCGCAGGCAATCCGCAAAACTGGCGCGAGGTGCTGCTGGCTTCAAGAGCGGTCAGCGAAGACGGCGCGCCAACGCCGCTTAAGCTGATTGGCGAACGGCTTTATCTCAACCGCATGTGGCGACATGAACAGGCGGTCGCCGCCTTCTTCCGCCAGCAAAATCTGGTCATCACGGCGGATGAGGCGAAGCTAAACCAGGTGCTTAATGAACTGTTTGCGCCAACTGACGAGGTTGACTGGCAGAAAGTCGCGGCGGCGGTGGCGTTAACCCGCCGTATCTCGGTGATATCCGGCGGTCCCGGCACCGGCAAAACCACCACCGTGGCAAAACTGCTGGCGGCGATAGTGCGGCTGGCGGGCGACAAACCTCCACGCATTCGCCTCGCCGCGCCGACCGGCAAAGCGGCGGCGCGCCTGACTGAGTCGCTCGGCGCTGCGCTGCGCCGTCTGCCGCTGGAGAAAACGCAAAAAGAGGCGCTGCCGGACGACGCAAGCACCCTGCATCGCCTGCTGGGCGCGCAGCCTGGCAGCCAGCGGCTGCGTTATCACGAGGGTAATCCGCTGCATCTGGATGTACTGGTAGTGGATGAAGCCTCAATGATCGATTTGCCGATGATGGCGCGCCTTATCGCGGCGCTGCCTTCTCATGCGCGAGTGATCTTCCTGGGCGATCGCGACCAGCTCGCCTCAGTCGAAGCCGGCGCCGTGCTGGGTGACATTTGCCACTACGTCAGCCATGGCTTTACCGCCGCCAGGGCGCAGGAGTTAAGCCGTATTACGGGCTGCCAGATAGCCGCAGGAGAGAGCGAACAGGCCGCCCAACTCCGGGATTGCCTTTGCCTGCTGCAAAAAAGCTATCGCTTCGGCAGCCATTCCGGTATCGGACGGCTGGCTTTTGCGGTCAACGGCAGCGACCACCGGGCGGCGCGCAGCGCCTTTTCCCAAAATTTTGAGGATATCGTCAAAAAGCCGCTGCAAAGCGGCGAAGATTACACGCGCATGATTGCCGAGTCGCTGGAGGGCTATCAGCGTTTTCTCGCGTCGTTGCAGGAAGGCGCCGAACCGCGAACGGTTTTGCAGGCATTCGGCGAATTTCAGCTGCTTTGCGCGCTGCGCGAAGGGCCTTTCGGCGTTGCCGGATTAAACGAACGGCTGGAGCAGGCGCTGGCGCAGCGGCGGGTTATTACGCGCGCGCCGCTTTCTCGCTGGTATGAAGGCAGGCCGGTAATGATTAGCCGTAACGACAGCGCGCTGGGGCTGTTTAATGGCGATATCGGCATTGCGCTCGACCGGGGGCAGGGGCTGCGCGTCTGGTTCCCTATGCCGGATGGCACCGTGAAGGCCGTGCAGCCGAGCCGTCTTCCGGCGCACGATACCGCCTGGGCGATGACGGTACATAAATCACAGGGGTCGGAGTTTGATCACGCGGCGTTGATCCTGCCCGGTCAGTTTGTGCCGGTTGTGACGCGCGAGCTGGTTTATACCGCCATTACCCGCGCCCGCAGCCGGCTTTCGCTTTATACCGATGACCGGGTCTTTGAGCAGGCTATCGCCACCCGTACCGAGCGACGCAGCGGGTTGATGGCGCATTTTCAGGAATAGAAGGCCGCTTACGCGCGGCCTGAGCGCTAGGTGAGGTCCGCCATCAGCACTTTGGAGCGCCGCTGGTAATTGTACATCTGCTTTTTACTCTCGGGCAGCGAGTCGATGTCCACGGGCGTAAAGCCACGCTCCTGGAACCAGTGGATGCTGCGGGTGGTGAGCACAAAAAGTTTGCTCAGCCCCATCTGCTTCGCCTGGCTTGCCACGCGCTGCAACAGCGCCTCGCCGCGCGACGAGCTGCGGTAGTCCGGATGCACCGCCACGCAGGCCATTTCACCAATCTTCTCTTCCGGGAAAGGATAGAGCGCGGCGCAGGCGATAGTCAGGTTGTCGCGCTGAATAATTGTGAACTTGTCTATCTCCATCTCCAGCTGTTCGCGGGAGCGGCGCACCAGAATGCCCTGCTGCTCCAGCGGGCGGATCAGCTCCAGAATGCCGCCGATGTCGTTAATCGTGGCGCGACGGATCTGCTCGGCGCTCTCCATCACTATCTGCGTGCCAATCCCTTCGCGTGAGAAAAGCTCCTGCAGCAACGCGCCATCTTCCTGATAGCTGATTAAATGGCTGCGGCGCACGCCGCTGCGGCAGGCCTTCACTGCGCCGCGCAAAAAGCGCACGGTGCCGGAGTGATAGTCTCCCGCCGCTTCCAGCGCTTC
This sequence comes from Franconibacter daqui, assembly GCF_014644275.1. Taxonomy (NCBI): domain Bacteria; kingdom Pseudomonadati; phylum Pseudomonadota; class Gammaproteobacteria; order Enterobacterales; family Enterobacteriaceae; genus Franconibacter; species Franconibacter daqui. The sequence goes on from NZ_BMKJ01000002.1 coordinate 476,362, forward strand.
CACCCGCGCCTGGGCTTCGTTCGGGAAAAGTTCGGAGACGATAGCGCCGGTTTCGTCCATCACCCCCTGCGAAGAGCAGAAGCCGATCATCTTTTCTGCTTTCAGTTTGATGGCCAGCTGCGTCGCAATCTCTTCCGATGTCAGGTTAAAACTTTCACCGGTAACGGAAACCGCCACCGGCCCCATCAGCACAATCGCGCCGCTGTCGAGCTGACGATGGATCGCCTCTTCATCAATGCGGCGAATGCGCCCGCTATGGCAGTAATCCACGCCGTCATCCACGCCGAGCGGCTGGGCGATAATAAAATTGCCGCTTACCACGTTGATATGCGCGCCCTGCAGCGGCGTATTATTCAGGCTCATGGAGAGGCGCGCGGTAATGTCGAGTTGTAGAAGGCCAGCCGCCTGTTTTACCAGGTCGAGCGTGCGGGCGTCCGTCACGCGGGTATGTTTGTGATAAATCGGTTCGTGATGATGGGCCGCAAGGTTAGCGTCTATTTGCGGGCGAGCGCCATAGACGACCACCAGCCGGATGCCAAGACTATGCAGTAAGCCGATGTCATTGACGATATTAGAGAAATTCTCATGCTCAATGGCTTCGCCGCCAAGCATAATGACAAACGTTTTTCCCCGATGCGCGTTAATATAGGGAACAGAATGACGGAATCCCTGGACCAGCTCGGTTCGACGCTCCTTCACCACGGCTAAACCTCTCAATGCATGATTATTCGTGATTTATGTATTTTTATTCTTTTCCTGCCCACCATGCAAGCAACAATTTCGCGCAATGCAAGCGCTGAACATCGGGCAAAAGCCGCCCAACGTGATTGTTTACCCTTTTATAGATGACAGCTAAAGCACCATTCGCTAAAGTTTTCCGCCTGTTTTTACGATGTTATGTCAGGGTTTGGTTTTTATTCTGCTCGGGAGAGGCATGTCTGGTTCCAGTAAATCTTTAAGCCGTCGTCAGCTGTTGCAGGGGACGGGCGCCATGTGGTTATTAAGCGTCAGCCAGATTGGTTTCGCCGCGTCAAGCCAGGTGGTGGCGGTGCGCGTCTGGCCCGCCTCCGCTTATACCCGCGTTACGCTCGAATCTAACCGTGTACTGAAGTATCGCCAGTTTGCGCTGAGCAACCCTGAGCGGGTGGTGGTCGATATCGAAGGCGTACACCTCAACTCCGTGCTGAAAGGGCTTGGCAACCACATAAGCGACAACGATCCCTTTATCAAATCCGCGCGCGTCGGGCAGTTCGACCCGAAAACGGTGCGCATGGTATTTGAACTGAAAAAGAACGTTACGCCGCACCTTTTCGCCCTTGCTCCGGTGGCGGAGTTTAAAGAGCGTCTGGTGATAGATCTCTACCCGGCGGACAGCGCCAGCGAGCAGGATCCGCTGCTGGCGTTGCTGGAAGATTACAATAAAGGCGAACTCGACCAAAAAACGCCGCAGGGTGGACCGCAGCCGGGTAAAGCGGGGCGCGACCGACCTATTGTCATCATGATTGACCCCGGGCACGGTGGGGAAGACCCCGGCGCTATCGGTAAATATAAAACGCGTGAAAAAGATGTGGTGCTGCAAATCGCAAGGCGGCTCAAGGCGCTGATTGAAAAAGAGATCAACATGAAAGCCTATATGACGCGCAACGAGGATATCTTTATCCCGCTCAAAGTGCGTGTGGCGAAGGCGCAGAAGCAGCGCGCCGACCTGTTTGTCTCCATTCACGCCGATGCTTTTACCAGCCGGGCGGCGCGCGGCTCGTCCGTTTTTGCGCTCTCGACAAAAGGGGCCACCAGCGCCGCGGCGAAATATCTGGCGCAGACGCAGAATGCCGCCGACCTTGTGGGCGGCGTCAGCAAGAGCGGGGATGTTTATCTCGACCACACCATGTTCGATATGGTGCAGTCGCTGACCATTTCCGACAGCCTGAAGTTTGGCAAAGAAGTATTAAACCGCCTGGGCGGCGTGAATAAGCTGCATAAAAACAGCGTGGATCAGGCGGGCTTTGCGGTGCTGAAGGCGCCCGATATCCCTTCCATTCTGGTGGAAACCGCGTTTATTAGTAACGTGGAAGAAGAGAAAAAGCTGCGCACCGCGGCGTTTCAGCAAGAGGTGGCCGTTTCGATTCTGGCGGGGATTAAAGCCTATTTCGCCGATGGCGGAACGCTGGCAAGGCGCGGTTAACGCGCCTTTTAGCAAATTTCAGGCATAAAAAAACACCCGAAAGGGTGTTCATTTTATTGTTGGTTGCGGGGGCCGGATTTGAACCGACGACCTTCGGGTTATGAGCCCGACGAGCTACCAGGCTGCTCCACCCCGCGTCCGTCATACTTCTTCACATTGTCGCGCACGGCGCGTTATTGGTTGCGGGGGCCGGATTTGAACCGACGACCTTCGGGTTATGAGCCCGACGAGCTACCAGGCTGCTCCACCCCGCGTCCGTGGAAGCGCACTATACTCTGCTGACATCTTGATGCAACCTTTTTTTAAAACAAACCGCTATTCCTCTGCCCTGTTGCTGAAATATCCCGCCATCTGTTTATTTTTTATCCTTATTTGATTCTACTTAAGGCGAATCCGTTTCATTGACCCCGCGTGTTTGCTATCTTCGCCTGCGGAAAGCGGTAACCTGGAGAGAGTAATGAAAGGGCGTCTGGCAAGATATCTGGCGACAGGAGCGATGGTGGCTATCCTCGCGGCCTGTTCCTCTAAACCGACCGATCGCGGTCAACAATATAAAGACGGCAAGTTTCATCAGCCGTTCTCACTGGTAAACCAGCCGGATGCCGTGGGCGCGCCCATCAACGCGGGCGATTTTTCCCAGCAGGTCAGCGAAATTCGTAACGCCTCGTCGCGCTTATACGGCAGTCAGAGCAGCGTTTATAACGCCGTGCAAGAGTGGCTGCGCTCAGGCGGCGACACCCGCACGCTGCGCCAGTTCGGCATCGACGCCTGGCAGATGGAAGGGGCGGATAATTACGGCAACGTGCAGTTCACGGGCTATTACACCCCGGTCGTGCAGGCGCGCTACACCCGTCAGGGCGAATTCCAGTACCCGATTTACCGCATGCCGCCCAAGCGCGGCCGTCTGCCTTCCCGCGCCGAGATTTACGCGGGGGCGCTGAGTGAAAACTACGTGCTCGCTTACAGCAACTCCCTGATGGATAACTTCATTATGGACGTGCAGGGCAGCGGCTATATCGACTTCGGCGATGGTCGTCCGCTCAATTTCTTCGCCTATGCAGGTAAAAACGGCCACGCCTACCGCAGCATCGGCAAGGTGCTTATCGACCGCGGCGAAGTGAAAAAAGAGGATATGTCGATGCAGGCGATCCGCCAGTGGGGCGAAACCCACAGCGAAGCGGAAGTGCGTGAACTGCTGGAGCAAAACCCCTCTTTCGTCTTCTTTAAACCGCAGTCTTACGCGCCGGTAAAAGGGGCGAGCGCAGTGCCGTTGATAGGCCGCGCCTCGGTCGCTTCCGACCGTTCGATTATCCCGGCGGGCACCACGCTGCTTGCAGAAGTGCCGTTGCTGGACAACAACGGCAAGTTCAACGGACAATATGAGCTGCGCCTGATGGTGGCGCTGGATGTCGGCGGCGCTATCAAAGGCCAGCACTTCGATATTTATCAGGGCATCGGCCCCGACGCGGGGCATCGCGCGGGATGGTATAATCACTACGGTCGCGTATGGGTGCTGAAATCGGCGCCTGGCGCGGGCAACGTCTTCAGCGGTTAATCCCTGCCTTTCGCGGGCGGTTCAGCCGCCCGCTCATTCGTATTACCCGAGGTTATCATGGCAGTCGTTCTTACTGATGCCTGGCGAAGCCGTTTTGGCGGCACCGCCCGTTTATATGGCGAAACCGCGCTTGAGCTTTTCGCCAACGCCCATCTCTGCGTCGTCGGTATCGGCGGCGTCGGCTCGTGGGCGGCGGAAGCGCTGGCCCGCACCGGCATTGGCGCCATTACGCTTATCGACATGGATGACGTCTGTATTACCAATACCAACCGGCAAATCCATGCGCTGCGCGACAACGTGGGGCTGGCGAAAGCGGAGGTCATGGCGGAGCGTATCCGGCAGATTAACCCGGAATGTCGGGTCACGGTGGTGGATGATTTCATCACGGCCGACAACGTTGCGCAGCACCTGAACCAGGACTTCACCTACGTTATCGACGCCATCGACAGCGTGCGGCCTAAAGCGGCGCTTATCGCATTCTGCCGGCGTAATAAAATTCCGCTGGTAACCACCGGCGGCGCGGGCGGGCAGATTGACCCGACGCAGATTCAGGTGACGGATCTGGCGAAAACCATTCAGGATCCGCTGGCGGCGAAGCTGCGCGAACGGCTGAAAAGCGACTTTGGCGTGGTGAAAAACAGCAAAGGCAAGCTTGGCGTCGACTGCGTTTTTTCCACCGAAGCGCTGGTCTACCCGCAGGCGGACGGCACGGTGTGCGCCATGAAAAGCACGGCCGAAGGGCCGAAGCGGATGGATTGCGCCTCTGGTTTCGGCGCGGCGACGATGGTAACCGCCACGTTTGGCTTTGTGGCGGTCTCGCATGCGCTGAAAAAGATGATGGCGAAAGCGGCGCGCGAGGCGCGGTAATTACCCTGCGCGCGCCGCCTGCTTCACCGCTTCGGCCAGCGCGGTTAACCCCTGATTGCGCGACGCGCTAAGCTGCGCGCGCAGCCCCAGTTCGTCGAAGAGCGCTAGCGGGTCGTGCGCCAGCAACGCTTGCGGCGCTTTCCCTTCTACCGCCACCAGCAGCACCGCCAGCAGACCGCGCACGATGCGCCCTTCGCTGTCGCCGTAAAAGTGCAGCGTCCCGTCTGGCTGGCGGCTGTGGCCAAGCCAGACGCGGTTTTCGCAGCCTGGTATTTCAATCTCTTCGCGCTTTAGATCTTCCGGCAGGGCAGGCAACTGCTTGCCAAGCAGGATGAGTTGACGATATTTGTCTTCCCACTGCGTGAGCGGGCCAAAAGTTTGCCGCAGCGTGTCGGCGGTAATGGAAACGCCGAACGGATGCCCGGCAAGGTAACCTGTTGTCATTTAGTCCACCAGAATAGTCAGTGCGCGGTCTACCGCGGCAATCAGCGCTTCGACATCGCCCTGGGTGTTATAAGGCGCGAACGAGGCGCGCAGCGTGCCGCTGACCCCCAGCGCCGCCAACAAAGGCTGCGCGCAGTGCTGGCCCGCACGCAGCGCGATGCCATATTCAGCAAGCAGCGTCACCATGTCGCTGTGGTGTACGCCTGCAAAATCAAAGGCGAGCAGGCTCGAATCCTGACAGCGGAAAGAACGAAAACCCGGGCGCTTTGACAGCTCCGCTTCAGCAAGCGTGGCAAGCCCGCGGCTGTAGCTTTCCGCTTTCAACAAGTCTATGTCGCCAAGCCACTCCAGCGCCGCGCTCAGGCCAATCACGCCCGCCACGTTAGGCGTGCCCGCCTCAAAACGGTAAGGCACCGGCTGGGTTTTGAAACCGTCGAACGAGACGTGGGTGATCATTTTGCCGCCGCCGAGCCACGGCGACATCGCCTCCAGCAGCTCGCCTTTGCCGTAAAGTACGCCGATGCCGGTCGGCCCGTATAATTTATGGCCGGAAAAGGCGTAAAAATCGATATCCAGCGCCTGAACGTCCGGCGGGCAGTGCACCACGCCTTGAGCGCCATCCACCACGACCACGGCCTCCGCCTGATGCGCAAGCGTGATGGCGCGCGCAAGGTCCGGGCAACCGCCGGTCACGTTCGACATCTGTCCCAGCGCCAGAATACGGGTTCGCTCGTTGAGTAAGTCAGGAAGCTTTGCGAGATTGGGCAGGCGATCGGCGCCGACAGGCAGCTTCACCACCCGCGCGCCGGTTTGTTCCGCCACCATCAGCCAGGGGACGAGATTGGCGTGATGCTCCGCTTCGCTGACGATGATTTCGTCATCCGCTTTCAGCCGCGGGCGTGCATAGCACTGTGCGACGAGGTTCAGCGCTTCGGTCGCGCCTTTGGTCCAGATGATATTTTTGCTGTCCGGCGCGTTAAGCCACCGCGCCACCGCTTCGCGGGCTGCTTCATAGCGCGCCGTTAAACGCTGCGCTTCGGCGAACTGGCTGCGATGCACGTTGCCTGCGCTCAGGCTGTAAAACTGCTGCGTCGCTTCAATCACCACCTGCGGTTTTAAGGCGGTGGCGGCGCTGTCGAGATAGACGCCCGCGTCGGCCAGCGCCGGGAACTGCCCGCGAAAACGGGCGGGATTAAATGCTGTCATAATGCTCCTCGTGATAGCGCTCGATCGTCGCGCATTTATCGCGTCAGGACAAGGGAGTTCATAACCATCGGATTAGTCTGTTTATTCTGGCAAAACGGGGAGGGAGGGTTATGCTGAATAATGTTAGGTGAACATTTAAGCCTGTCAGCAGAAGAAGTTTACATAGCATTAAACTCTACAAGGAGAAGAATATGAAAAAGACAGCCGCTGTAGTATCTGCTTGTATTATGGCCTTCGCTCTGAGTGCTTGTTCTGGCCCTAACTACGTAATGCACACCAACGATGGCCGCTCTATCGTCTCTGACGGCAAACCGAAGACTGACGATGACACCGGTATGATTAAGTATAAAGACGCCAACGGCAACCAGCAGCAGATCAACCGCTCTGACGTGAAAGAGATGGTGGCGCTGGAGAAATAAGCGAGCAGGCAAAAAAAAGCACCGCAATTCGCGGTGCTACATTAATCACTATGGACAGACAGGGTAAATGTACAGGAAGTGAAATAGGGTAGCTTTGCTACCATGGTCTGAATAGCAGACCAAATGCAAACACAACAACACAACATCACAACCGTAAGCCAAAAGTCCCTCAGAACGCTCATCCCGAAAAACTTTTCGTTCCGGCTCAGGAAGTGGCGCCACTATAGGTATTTGCTGGTGCAACCTCAACGGACAATTTATAATGCCTCAGATAAAAAAAACTAATAGGTGACGTCCTGTCATCCTTTTTGTTAATGAGCGTTAACACGAAACCCGACAACCATGTCCAAGCGATTACCCCCGTTGAACGCATTACGCGTTTTTGACGCCGCCGCGCGCCATTTAAGCTTTACCAAAGCCGCTGATGAACTCTTTGTTACCCAGGCGGCGGTCAGCCATCAGATTAAGTCGCTTGAGGATTTCCTGGGGCTGAAGCTTTTTCGGCGGCGCAACCGCTCGCTGCTGCTTACCGAAGAGGGGCAAAGCTACTTTCTCGATATTAAAGAGATTTTCTCTCAGCTTACCGAAGCGACACGCAAGCTACAGGCCCGCAGCGCCAAAGGCGCGCTGACGGTGAGCCTGCTGCCAAGCTTCGCCATACACTGGCTGGTGCCACGGCTTTCCAGCTTTAACTCCGCTTATCCGGGCATTGATGTGCGTATCCAGGCGGTGGACCGCGAAGAAGATAAGCTGGCGGATGATGTCGACGTGGCGATTTTTTACGGGCGCGGCAACTGGCCTGGGCTGAGGGTAGAAAAGCTCTATGCCGAATATTTGCTGCCGGTCTGTTCTCCGCTGCTGCTCACGGGCGATAAGCCTTTGAAAACGCCGCAAGATCTGGAAAAGCACACGTTGCTGCACGACGCCTCTCGTCGCGACTGGCAAACTTATACGCGTCAGCTTGGTCTTAACCATATTAACGTGCAGCAAGGGCCGATTTTCAGCCACAGCGCCATGGTGCTGCAGGCGGCTATTCATGGCCAGGGCATTGCGCTTGCTAATAATGTTATGGCGCAATCAGAGATTGAGGCGGGCCGCCTGGTTTGCCCGTTTAACGATGTGCTGGTCAGTAAGAACGCGTTTTATCTGGTTTGTCATGACAGTCAGGCAGAACTGGGTAAAATAGCGGCCTTTCGTCAGTGGATTCTTTCGAAAGCGGCCAGCGAGCAGGAAAAATTTCGTTTTCGCTACGAGCAATAACAACATATCGCGCGCCCCGGCGCGCCTGACTTTTAGGGTTACATTATGACCAGCCGTTTTATGCTGATTTTCGCCGCGGTAAGTGGCTTTATTTTTGTGGCTCTCGGCGCTTTTGGGGCGCATGTTTTAAGCAAATCTTTAGGCGTTGTGGAGATGGGCTGGATCCAGACTGGTCTGGAATACCAGGCGTTCCACACGCTGGCTATCCTTGGTCTTGCGGTCGCGATGCAGCGCCGCATCAGCATCTGGTTTTACTGGAGCAGCGTTTTTCTCGCGCTCGGCACGGTGCTTTTCAGCGGCAGCCTCTATTGTCTGGCGCTTTCGCACCTGCGGCTTTGGGCGTTTGTCACGCCGGTAGGCGGCGTGAGTTTTCTCGCCGGTTGGGTGTTAATGTTAATTGGCGCGGTGCGTCTGAAGCGTAAAGGTTCGGTTCATGAATAAGGTCATTTTGTACTGCCGCCAGGGTTTTGAGAAAGAGTGCGCGGCGGAGATAACCGACAAAGCGGCGCAGCGTGGCGTCTACGGTTTCGCCCGCGTGAAAGAGCAGTCCGGCTATGTGGTGTTTGAGTGCTACCAGCCGCAAGAAGCGGACAAGCTGGGACGCGAATTGCCGTTCAGCTCGCTGATTTTTGCGCGCCAGATGATAGTGGCGGGCGAGTTGTTAACCGATTTGCCGCCGGAAGACCGCGTCACGCCGATTGTCGGCATGCTGCAGGGCGTGGTGGAAAAGGGCGGTGAACTGCGCGTGGAAGTGGCGGATACCAACGAAAGCAAAGAACTGATGAAGTTCTGCCGCAAGTTCACGGTGCCGCTGCGTGCGGCGCTGCGTGAGGCGAAGATCCTCGCGAGCTATGAAACACCGAAGCGACCAGTTGTGCATGTCTTCTTTATTGCGCCAGGCTGTTGTTATACCGGCTATTCGTATTCAGACAACAACTCGCCTTTCTATATGGGCATTCCGCGGCTGAAGTTTCCGGCTGACGCGCCGAGCCGCTCAACGCTCAAGCTGGAAGAGGCGTTTCACGTTTTCATCCCGGCTGATGAGTGGGACGAACGGCTGGCAAACGGGATGTATGCTGTAGACCTCGGTGCCTGTCCGGGCGGCTGGACCTATCAGCTGGTAAAACGCAACATGTGGGTTTCTTCGGTGGATAACGGTCCGATGGCGCAGAGCCTGATGGATACCGGACAAGTCACCTGGCTGCGCGAAGACGGCTTTAAATATCGCCCGAACCGCAACAACATCTCCTGGATGGTGTGCGATATGGTGGAGAAGCCTGCGAAGGTGGCGGCGCTGATGGCGCAGTGGCTGGTCAACGGCTGGTGCCGTGAAACCATTTTCAACCTGAAGCTGCCGATGAAAAAGCGTTATGAAGAGGTTTCGCAGAATATCGCCTTTATTCGCGAGCAGCTGGAAGCAAACGGCATTAACGCTGAAATTCAGGCGCGCCAGCTCTACCATGACCGTGAAGAAGTTACCGTGCATGTCCGCCGCTGGTGGGCCGCGGTGGGTGGGCGTCGCGACGAGCGGTAAGCCGTTAACCTGCAAAAGTGAAATGTGATGATGAGAGGCGGATAAGCGTAGCGTATCCGCCTTTTTTATACGCCCAACGTGCGAAGCTGCGTATGCAGAAGTGAGAAGACATTACGTTCGCCGACGCGTGAGTGCTTTACGTCACTTTTCTCACGCGAACGCGTTCAGGAGACTCGTCGCCCTCTTAACAACCCCGCCTCTCGGCGGATAATCGCCCCTACGGGAAGACCTTATCTTTTTGCCGCTGGCTTCGGGTCAGGCATGTCCCTCGGGTGCGCCCCCTTCACCGTAAAAAAGCTGAGGCGATTTTCGTCTCTCCCGTCACCGGTCGTTTCTTTATAAAGTTTATAAGCGTCACGCCGCCCCGAATGGCCGTTCAGGGGATTCACAATGCGTGCGGCGAGCGGCGTACCGCTGGCCGCTTTATCTGCCCGCCAGCCTCAACTGCTGCAGGTTGCCGTCCAGCTGTAAATCCGTTTTGAGCCGCGCGACATCGCGGCAGATAAAGGCGCTCTCTTTATGCTCCGCCAGCTTCTTGCGCCATTTCTCCGGTGCGTCGTCGAGCTGTGCATAGAGCGTGTCCAGACTGCCGAACTGGATAATCAACTGCGTCGCACTTTTGGGGCCAATGCCCGCCACGCCTGGAATTTTGCTGCTGCTGATGCCGGCAAGGCCCCAGAAATCAGGCAACTGCTGCGGCGCTACGCCAAACTCTGCGGCGATAAACGGCGCGTCCAGCCAGCGTTTCTGAAAGTAATCGCGAATGCGGATGGTGGGAGAAAGCAGCTGGCAATAGCCTTTGTCGGTAGAGACAATCGTCGCCTGCTGGCCCGCCGCCGCGACTTTTACCGCCAGCGTCGCCGCAAGGTCGTCGGCTTCGTTGCCTTCGCTTACCCAGCAGGGTACGCCGTGACGGGCGAACGCCTCGCGCAGCGCGCCCATTTCCGCCTGCAGCGCTTCCGGCATCGGCGGACGACCGGCTTTATAGTCAGGCAACAGCTGGTGCCGCCAGCCCTGGCTTCGCGCTTCATCATCAAAAACCGCCACCGCATGCGTGGGCTGGCTGTGCAAAATTAACTGGTCAAGCGCGTGCAGGCACGCTTCAACGCAGGGGGAGCCCTGCACCGCATGAATGCGCCGAATCAGGTTGAGTGCGTCGACAATTAATAAATGAGCCACTGTCTTATCCCACTGTAAAAGATGGGCTAACCCTATCATTTCAGCAGGGTGCGGGCCAGAAAAGGGCGCAAATCAGGAAGGTGTCTCGCAAAAAATTCCGCCCCGGGCGGGGCGGAAAAGCGTGTGGTTTAATCGCAGGCGACGACTTTCATCGCCAGCCCCCCGCGGGAGGTTTCGCGATACTTGGCGTTCATGTCCTTGCCGGTTTCATACATGGTTTCGATAACCTTATCGAGGCAGACGCGCGGTTCGCTGGTGCGGCGCAGCGCCATACGCGCGGCGTTAACCGCTTTCACCGCCGCGATGGCGTTACGCTCGATACAGGGCACCTGCACCTGGCCTGCTACCGGGTCGCAGGTCAGCCCCAGGTTATGTTCCATGCCGATTTCAGCGGCGATGCAAACCTGCGCAGGGCTTGCGCCGAGCAGCTCAGCCAGCCCCGCCGCCGCCATCGAACAGGCGACGCCCACTTCTCCCTGACAACCCACCTCGGCGCCGGAGATCGAGGCGTTCATTTTATAGAGCGAACCGATAGCGCTCGCCACCAGCAGGTAACGGGTGAGAGAGTTAGCGTTTACTTCGCGGATGAACTTGTCGTAGTAAGCCAGCACCGCCGGTACGATGCCGCACGCGCCGTTAGTCGGCGCGGTAACCACGCGTCCACCCGCGGCATTCTCTTCATTAACGGCCAGCGCAAACATGTTTATCCAGTCCACCACGTTCATCGGGTCAACGGTGGTTTTATCATGGCTGACCAGCATACGGCGCAGCGCGGCGGCGCGGCGCGGCACACGCAGTTTCCCGGGCAACACCCCTTCGGTGGTGATGCCGCGCTCAATGCCGCCGCGCATTACCTCCCAGACGCTCGTCAGGTGCGCTTCCAGCTCCGCTTTGCTGTGCAGCGCCAGTTCGTTTTGCATCATCAGGCCTGAGAGTGAAAGCCCGGTCTGCTGGCAGTGACGCTGCAGATCCGCCGCGTTGCTATAAGGATAAGGCACTTCAACCGGCGCGGCGCTGGTCTGGCCGAAGTTCGCTTCATCGACAATAAAGCCGCCGCCGATGGAGTAGTAAGTCTGGCTATAGAGCACGCTCTCGCCCGCCAGCGCGGTAATGCGCATGCCGTTCTCGTGCAGCGAAAGGTTGTCGGCGTGAAAATTCATGCACTGGTCTATCGGGAATTCGACTTCATGCTGACCGTTCGCCAGCATAAGGCGACCGTGAGTATTCACGTCCTGAATGAAGTGAGGGATGGCGTCTATCTCTACCGTGTCCGGCAGGTTGCCCGCCAGCCCCATAATAATGGCGATGTCGGTATGGTGGCCTTTGCCGGTCAGCGAAAGCGAGCCATAAACATCCACCACCACGCGGGTGACGTTGTGCAGTACTCCCTTCGCGATAAGGTCGTCCGTAAACTGTTTGCCCGCTTTCATCGGCCCTACGGTGTGAGAGCTGGAAGGGCCAATGCCAATTTTAAAGATATCGAAAACACTGATCATGATGCGTCCGTGGCTTGCGCAGAGAAGCGAGGTGCGCCGCCGCAGGGGGCGGCGCAGGAGAGCAATTAGCTAAACAGGGAGTAGAAAATAGCGGAGATAGCGATAAGACCCATCACAACCACAAAAATGTTGCTGATATGGCCGCTGTATTTACGCATCGCCGGCACTTTCTGAATGGCGTACATCGGCATCAGGAACAGGATCATCGCGATAACCGGGCCGCCCATTGTTTCAATCATGCCGAGGATGCTCGGGTTCAGGGTGGCGACAATCCAGGTGGTCACCAGCATGAACAGCGCGGTCATGCGGTTCAGCTTGCTGATTTCGATGGTTTTTCCGCGACCGCGCAGCGATTTAATCACCATGCCGTTAAAGCCTTCGCGCGCCCCCAGATAGTGGCCGAGGAAGGATTTGGTGATAGCGATAATCGCGATGATAGGCGCCATCCAGGCGATAACCGGCGCGTTAAAGTGGTTCGCCAGATAAGAAAGGATGGAGATGTTCTGCGCTTTCGCTTCCGCCAGGTTTTCCGGCGTCAGGCTCAGCACGCAGCTGAAGACGAAGAACATTACGGTCAGCACCATCATGATGTGCGCACGAGCCAGGATGCTGGAGCACTTCTTCTCGGCCCCTTCGGCATACTCTTCACGTTTCGCCACGGCGAACGAGGAGATGATCGGCGAGTGGTTAAAGGAGAAGACCATAACCGGGATCGCCAGCCACAGCGTCATCCACAAACCGTTGCCGGTCGTTGCGCTGCTCAGGGAGAGGGTTTCCAGCGCAGCACCGTTCCACTGCGGGATCAGATACAGCGCCAGCAGCATCAGCGCGGCGACGAATGGGAAAACCAGCACGCTCATCGCCTTAACAATCATCTGCTCGCCGAAACGCACGATGGTCATCATACCGACAATCAGGATAAGCGAAAGGATGGCGCGCGGCGGAGCCGTCATCTGCAACTGGTGCGTCATGAAGCTCTCAACGGTGTTGGTGATAGCCACGCTGTAAACCAGCAGAATCGGGTAGATAGCGAAGAAGTAGAGCAGGGTGATGAGCTTGCCTGCGCCCACGCCAAAATGTTCTTCCACCACTTCCGTAATATCTTCGCCCGGGTTTTTACCGGAGAGCACGAAGCGAGTCAGACCGCGGTGCGCGAAGAAAGTCATGGGAAAAGCGATGATTGCCATAATGATAAGTGGGATCAGGCCGCCTACGCCTGCGTTGATGGGCAGGAAAAGTACGCCTGCGCCAATAGCGGTGCCGTAAAGACCCAGCATCCACATGGTGTCGGTTTTGCGCCAGGCGCTTCGTGCTTCAACCGAAGCAACGGTGCTGGTTTGAGTGGTTTCCATCTGTATCTCCTGAAGAACGCATAAAAAGCCGGTTATTAGTCATATCCAACGAAAAATAGCCTGACTGTAAAATGAAACGCTGTTGATGACGGGTTTTTTATAATTTTTCCCCGTAACTATTGGCGGGCGGAAAGATACATTCATGTTACGAATGCATCAGTGATCCCGATCGCAATTGCAATAATCCACCTTTATTAAGGGTATTTTTTAGGGCATCTGTCTACTTTCACGGCATCAATTGGCATTAACGCACGCAAAGCCTGCCATTTGTGGATGTTGAGGTAAATATAAGGAAATCGAATAGATCATTTTTTGCTGAAAATATGGCGAGTCACAGCGTTTCACCTTGCTGATAGATAAATTCGAATGATTATTGCTGGTGAAAAATGCGTCGCAATCGTTTTCGCCTTGAGGCGGAAAGGAAATAAAAAAGGCGACCATTCGGCCGCCTTATGAAAGGGGGGTTAATCAGGTGCAAATCTCATAACATGGGATATAGGCCGATCCTGGCAGCTTCATACGATGCTGGGCGACAAAGCCCTGCAGCAGATCGTCCATTCGCTTCATCATGCGCGGGTCGCCGTGAATTTTATACGGCCCGAATTGCTCAATGGCGCGGATGCCCACCTCTTTCACGTTGCCTGCGACAATGCCTGAGAACGCCCGGCGCAGGTCAGCGGCCAGCAGCTCCGTCGGCTGGTCCGGGTAAAGCTTCAGGTTGGCCATGTTGGCGTGCGACGGTTCGAAAGGCACCTGTAAGTCTGGCGCAATGCGAATCGACCAGTTAAAGCTGTAAGCGTCGCCGGTCTCACGACGGTTTTCTTTCACCATCGGCATCGCTTTTTTCATCTGGCGCGCCACTTCGGCGGCATCGTCGATGATTATCCGATAATGCTCGCGCGCCTGATGTCCCAGCGTATTGACGATAAACTCATCCAGCACGCGGAAGTAATCGGCGCTCTCTCTCGGACCGGTGAGAATAAGCGGCAACACCTGTTCGCGGTTGTGCGGGTTCATCAGGATGCCGAGCAGATAAAGCAACTCTTCCGCCGTGCCGACGCCACCCGGGAAAATCACAATGCCGTGGGCGATACGCACAAAGGCTTCAAGGCGTTTTTCGATATCCGGCATGATGATAAGTTCGTTGACCAGCGGGTTAGGCGGCTCGGCGGCGATAATAGAAGGCTCGGTCATGCCGATAAAGCGCCCGTCCTTATAGCGCTGCTGGGCATGGCCAACCGCCGCGCCTTTCATTGGCGCTTCCATCGCGCCCGGGCCGCAACCGGTGCAGATATTCAGCTCCCGCAACCCAAGCTGCGTGCCGACACGGCGAGCATACAGGTATTCGGTTTCATTAATGGAGTGACCGCCCCAGCAAACCACCATATTCGGCGCTTCGCCAACGTGCAGCGCCCGGGCGTTGCGCAGAATGGAAAAGATCAGGTTGGTGATGTGGATAGAATCATCCAGATCCAGATGCTGGAAGCGCCCGGCGTTAGAGATTTGACCATTAACGAACAGGATATCGCGCAGCACGGCAAACAGGTTGGCCTGAATGGAACGGATGATGCGCCCGTCCACAAAAGCTTCTTCCGGCGGGTTGATCAGCTCAAGCTTGACCCCGCGTTCGCGACGCAGCACGTTGATATCAAAATTCTCAAAACGTGACAGCAATTCCTTGCTGTTGTCGGTCTGACTCCCCGAATTAAGCACCGCAAGCGAACAATTGCGAAAAAGTTGATAAAGATCGCTGCTGGCGGTGCGTTTGAGCATGTCCACTTCCAGCTGCGACAATAAATCCATTGAGCCAAGAGGGCTAATATGTGTAATCAAGTGAGCTCCTTACGGGGCGAGAATCGCCGCTCCCTCTGATTACAATAGCCCCGGCCTGTTCGGTTTAACAACCCGCCGGGAGAAAATGTCCCGGCGGGCGGCTTCGTTTACTGGCGCACCAGACGGCCCGTGGCGGGGTGAAAAACGGTATTGGCGCGCCAGGGGTTGATATCCAGGCCGCCGCGGCGGGTGTAGCGGGCGTAGACGCTCAGTTTCTCAGGCCCGCAGAAGCGCTGAATGTCATTAAAAATGCGCTCCACGCACTGCTCGTGAAATTCGTTATGGTGACGGAAAGAGACCAGATAGCGCAGCAGCTTTTCGCGGTCGAGTTGCGGGCCGCGGTAGCTAATCTGCACGGAGCCCCAGTCCGGCTGATTGGTGATAAGGCAGTTGGATTTAAGCAGGTGGCTGACCAGCGTCTCTTCCACAATCTTTTCGCCCGCCGCCCCCTTCAGGTAGTTGGCGTCGAACTCATAGTTATCAATCGAAATATCCTGCTCGTCGATACACTCGCCGTGGAAGTGCGCAACGGGTTCGCCTTCAAGTTCGCTCAGGCGATAAAGCCGTACTTCAACGTCGCCTTCCGCGCAGGCGGTTAAATCGCGCTGTAGCGTTTCCCGCACGTTTTCCCAGGATGAGAAACGCGTCTGATTGAAGCTATTAAGATAAAGCTTGAAGCTTTTTGACTCGACCAGGTTCCGGCTGCGAGCATCCAGGGAGACTTCGCCCACGGCGACCTGCGGCAGGCCGTTTTGGTTAAGCCAGGAGAGCTCATAGAGCGTCCAGATATCTGCGCCGTGGAACGGCAGGCTTTCGGCGCTCAGGCCGAGCGGGTCGCGGTTCAGGCTGCGCGGAACAGGTTGCAGCAGGGCGGCGTCATATTCGTCGCGGTAATCCGTGGTTTTACCCAGCGTCAGGCCGCTCAGCGCCTGGTGGTTTTCGTAAGACATGCGTCACCATCAATAATACGGGTACAATATGACGTTAAGTGTACCGTACCTGGTAGAGAGAGAGAATCTGGTGGATAACGAAGTACAACTGGCGCTCGCCGCTTTTACCGACCTTTATTGTGAAGCCTGGCGGCAAAAAGCGGGCACCGGCCCGCAAAGTGAAGCGCTTTATGGCGTACCGTCGCCCTGTGTTGTCGCCACGCGGGGCGAAACCGTAGAGTGGCAGCCGCAGCGTTTTTCCTCGTCGGCCACGCTGGAAGCGGTAGAGCGGGCGCTGGAGATTCAGATTCAACCAGCGGCGCATGCGTTTTATGCCTCGCAGCTTGCAGGCGACATGCCGGCGCGGTTCAACGATATGACGTTAACCCTGCTGCAGGCCTGGAGCGAAGATGATTTTCAACGCGTTCAGGAAAATTTAATTGGCCATCTGGTTATGCAAAAGCGCCTGAAGCTGTCGCCGACGGTTTTTCTCGCCACGCTGGAAGATGAAATGGAAGTGGTTTCGCTCTGTAATCTCACCGGCGAAGTGGTGCGTGAAAGAGTGGGCACGAAGCAGCGAAGCGTGCTGTCGCCGGGTCTCGCCGCATTTTTGCAAGCGTTGAGGCCTGATGTGTAAGACAATTTTGCTCCTCAATTTGTAAGAGATGTCTCACAAGTCTGTAAGACATCAGCGTCATATTTCGGGATTTCCTTAAAAGCCAGTATTTACATTTCCTTAATTATTAACGGCTTATAAAGCGATCTCATACTTACGAATGAAACTAAAGTGAAATCATAATCAAACAGTGCCTTGTAAGACTTCAGTGAATAGGCGATTCTATCTGCGTCGACAAGGAGTCGCACAGTGAAGCGGCTGTCAGGATGATAGGGCTTCACAACAGGACACGCCGGAGTGCGTTGCAAGGAAGGCTTCAGGAACGAAGCGAAAGGAGAGCGCAGGAGCGCTAAGGGACACCTCCAGGAAGGAGAATGAGAGCCGATCAGGATGAACGGTGGGTCAGGATGACTAAGGACGATGCGTCAGGGGGGCGCAAAGTAAACGTCAGGATGATGTGCTGCAGGATGCATTAAAAAGGATGACAGGTCGAAAGGCCGCTGGAAAAGTTGTCACGGACGAGCAGGGAGCATTAAGAAGTAGCCGGACTGCTGCGAAACGAACCGGGAGCACTGTTTTTACAGTGCTCCCTTTTTTTATGCTTTTTTCCTCCGCCCCGCACAATGCTATGCTTCGCCCCCACGCTTTTACCCAGTCGAGGTCTTCATGAAACGCGAAGAACAACTCCGTGAGCAGCTATTGCGCGTTGAAGCAGCGCTCCGCCAGCATCAGCTCTGGCAAAGCACGCCACCGGATGCTGCCGCATTCAGCAGCACGCAGCCTTTTTGCATGGATACGCTGGAGCCTTACGAATGGCTGCAGTGGGTTTTGATCCCGCGTATGCACGCTTTGCTGGATGCGGGCGGCGAACTGCCGGGCGCCTTTGCGGTGGCGCCTTATTATGAGATAGCTCTGGAGGCGCAGCACCCGGGCCGTGAGGCCGTGCTGGCTGAATTACTGGAGCTTGATGCGCTGTTCACGGGTGACGACGCGTGAGCCTTGAGATTATCTACCAGGACGAGTGGCTGGTGGCGGTGAATAAGCCCTCCGGCTGGCTGGTGCATCGCAGTTGGCTGGATCGCGATGAGAAAATCGTGGTGATGCAGACGGTGCGCGACCAGATAGGCCAGCACGTTTTTACCGCCCATCGCCTCGACAGACCCACTTCCGGCGTACTGCTGATGGGGCTTTCCAGCGAGACGGGGCGCCTGCTGGCGCAGCAGTTTGAGCAGCACCAAATCCAGAAACGTTATCACGCCATTGTGCGAGGCTGGTTGCAGGCTGAGGGCGAACTGGACTACGCGCTTACCGAAGAGCTGGATAAAATCGGCGATAAATATTCCCGCGCCGATAAAGCGCCGCAACCCGCCGTCACCCACTACCGTGGACTTGCCGTTACCGAAATGCCGGTCGCAGTGGGGCGTTATGCTACGGCGCGCTACAGTCTTGTGGAGATGTTGCCGAAGACCGGACGCAAGCACCAGTTACGTCGTCATATGGCGCATCTTCGCCACCCGATTATTGGCGATTCAAAGCACGGAGACTTGCGCCAGAATCGCGCGGCGGCGGCGCAGTTTGGCTGCGACAGGCTGATGCTGCACGCAAGCGAACTGTCGCTCGCGCATCCGGTTACCGGCGAGCCGTTAACGCTGCGGGCGCGCTTTGACGCCACCTGGATGCAAGCACTGTCACATTTCGGCTGGCGGGGAATTCTCCCGATGAATGAAGACCTTGAGTTTAACGCGCCTGACGTCCAGGATGAGCTAAACGAGCCTGACACTTAAGAGGTACAACGATGGCGAAAGTAGGGATTTTTGTCGGCACCATGTATGGAAACTCGCTGCTGGTGGCGGAAGAGGCGGAGGCTATCCTTAAAGGCCACGGCCATGACGCCGCCGTCTACGAAGACCCGGAACTGGCGGACTGGGAGAACTATCGCAACGCGTATGTTCTTGTCGTCACCTCCACCACCGGGCAGGGCGATCTTCCGGACAGCATCGTGCCGCTGTATGAAGGAATTAAAGATAAAATCGGCTACCAGCCGGAACTACGCTATGGGCTGATTGCGCTCGGCGACAGCACTTACGCTAACTTCTGCGGCGGCGGTAAAAAATTCGACGCGCTGTTGCAGGAGCAGGGCGCGACCCGCACAGGCGAAGTGCTGACTATCGACGCAAGCGAGTACCCGGAGCCGGAAACGCTCTCCAATCCCTGGGTTGAGAACTGGAGCGCCTTGCTCAAGTAACCCTTTGCTGCCCGGTTCGCCGGGCAGTTTTCCCTGTATCATCCTCTCTTATTTCACCGCCGCTGCGGCGTCAAGCGACACACCTCACACTCCTTCAACCAGCCTTGCCTCTCTCTGCAAATAAGCCACTTTCATTTACGGTTGTGTGAAATATCTCCCATTCGCCTGGGCGAATGCCAAAAATAGACAGTTAATCGTGCCTGTAATGTTAGGGCGCTGCACGATGAGAGCCTGAAAACCCGCCGATATACTCAGACCGTCAGATAAAAAAGCAGCAGCAAAGGGGCGATTTCCCGGCGCCAGAACTGCGACAACCCTTACCCCGTCATTCTGATTACCCTACAGGTTGTGCTGTTCAGAATGAATGTAGCCAACCGCTATGATTCAGGAGTGCAACAATGAATACATTAAGCCAGGCGGCGAGCGTGGCGGAAAAACGCACAAACGCCCGCTATTGGATTGTGGTGATGTTGTTTATCGTCACCTCGTTTAACTACGGTGACCGCGCCACCTTATCCATCGCCGGTTCGGAAATGGCGAAAGAGATCGGGCTTGATCCGGTGGGCATGGGCTACGTCTTCTCCGCGTTCTCCTGGGCCTATGTCATCGGCCAGATCCCGGGCGGCTGGCTGCTCGACCGCTTCGGCTCTAAACGCGTCTACTTCTGGTCTATCTTTATCTGGTCGCTCTTTACCCTGCTGCAGGGCTTCGTCGATATCTTCAGCGGTTTCGGCATTATCGTTGCGCTCTTTACGCTGCGCTTCCTGGTCGGGCTTGCCGAAGCGCCTTCCTTCCCCGGCAACAGCCGCATCGTCGCGGCCTGGTTCCCGGCCCAGGAGAGGGGCACGGCGGTCGCGATTTTCAACTCCGCGCAATACTTCGCGACCGTTATCTTCGCGCCCATCATGGGCTGGCTGACGCACGAGGTGGGCTGGTCGCACGTCTTCTTCTTCATGGGCGGCCTTGGCATCGTTATCAGCTTTATCTGGCTGAAAGTCATTCATGAACCGAACCAGCATCCGGGCGTGAATAAACGTGAGCTGGAATACATCGAGCAGGGCGGCGGCCTGATCAACATGGATCAGAAAAAGGCACAGACCACAGTGCCGATGCGCCAGAAATGGGGGCAGATTAAACAACTGCTGGGTTCGCGCATGATGATTGGCGTTTATATCGGCCAGTACTGCATCAACGCGTTGACCTACTTTTTCATCACCTGGTTCCCGGTTTACTTAGTGCAGGCGCGCGGCATGTCGATTCTGAAAGCGGGGTTTGTGGCCTCTGTTCCCGCCGTCTGCGGTTTCATCGGCGGCGTGCTGGGCGGCGTGATTTCCGACTGGCTGATGCGCCGCACCGGCTCGCTCAACATCGCCCGCAAAACGCCCATCGTGCTGGGCATGCTGCTCTCCATGACCATGGTTTTTTGTAACTATGTCGATGTGGAATGGATGATTATCGGTTTTATGGCGATGGCTTTCTTCGGCAAGGGCATCGGCGCGCTGGGCTGGGCGGTCATGGCGGACACGGCGCCGAAAGAGATAAGCGGTCTATCTGGCGGCCTGTTCAACATGTTCGGCAACATCTCCGGCATCGTCACGCCTATCGCCATCGGCTATATCGTCGGTGTCTCCGGATCTTTTAACGGCGCGCTGATTTACGTTGGCGTCCATGCGCTGGTGGCGGTGCTGAGCTACCTCTTCCTGGTGGGCGATATCAAACGTATTGAGCTCAAACCGGTTGCGGAGACGAAATAATGACAACGCAAGCAAGCCCGATTATTACTGACATGAAGGTTATTCCGGTGGCGGGCCGCGACAGCATGCTGCTGAATATCGGCGGCGCGCACAGCGCCTGGTTTACCCGCAACATTGTTGTACTCACCGATAACGCCGGGCACACCGGCGTGGGCGAGGCGCCCGGCGGTGAAACCATCCTGAAAACCTTGCGGGACGCGATCCCTCAGGTGGTAGGACAGGAGGTCGCGCGCCTGAACAAGGTGGTGCAGAACGTTCATAAAGGGAACCAGGCCGCCGATTTCGATACGTTCGGCAAAGGGGCCTGGACATTTGAACTGCGTGTGAACGCAGTAGCGGCGCTGGAAGCGGCGCTGCTCGATCTCCTCGGCCAGACGCTTGGCGTGCCGGTTTGCGAGCTACTCGGTCCGGGCAAACAGCGCGACGCGGTGACCGTGCTGGGTTATCTCTTCTACATTGGCGACAGACGCAAAACCGATCTGCCCTACCTCACGGGCGAGCAGGCAACGCACCCGTGGTATGCGCTGCGTCATCAGGAAGCGCTCAGCAGCGAGGCGGTGGTAAAGCTTGCCGAGGCGGCGCAGGATAAATATGGCTTCAAAGATTTTAAGCTGAAGGGCGGCGTGCTGCCGGGCGAGCAGGAGATTGAGACGGCGCAGGCGTTGAAAAAGCGCTTCCCGGACGCCCGCATTACCGTAGACCCGAACGGCGCCTGGCTGCTGGATGAAGCCATCGCGCTCTGTAAAGGCATGCAGGATGTGCTGACTTACGCCGAAGACCCATGCGGCGCGGAGCAGGGCTATTCCGGGCGTGAGGTGATGGCGGAGTTTCGCCGCGCCACCGGCCTGCCAGTCGCTACCAATATGATAGCCACCAACTGGCGCGAGATGGGCCACGCCGTCATGCTGAACGCAGTGGATATTCCGCTGGCGGACCCGCACTTCTGGACGCTTTCCGGCGCGGTGCGCGTGGCGCAGCTGTGCGACGACTGGGGATTAACCTGGGGCTGCCACTCCAACAACCATTTTGATATTTCGCTCGCCATGTTTACCCATGTGGGCGCCGCGGCACCTGGCAACCCTACCGCCATCGACACCCACTGGATCTGGCAGGAGGGCGATGCGCGGCTCACGCGTGAACCGCTGCGCATCGAAGGCGGCAAAATCGCCGTGCCGGATGCGCCGGGGCTTGGCATTGCGCTGGACTGGGACCGCGTGCAGCAGGCGCATGAGGCCTACAAATCATTGCCGGGCGGCGCGCGCAACGACGCGACTGCGATGCAGTATCTGGTGCCTGGCTGGACATTCGACCGCAAGCGACCCGCTTTTGGCCGTCATTGATTGAACGAAGAAAAGGATTGAGATCATGAGTACACAACAGACCCCCATTGTGACGTCCATGCAAGTGATCCCGGTTGCCGGGCACGACAGCATGCTGATGAATCTGAGCGGGGCGCACGCGCCTTTCTTCACCCGTAACATCGTCATTATTAAGGACAACGCGGGAAACACGGGCGTGGGCGAGATCCCGGGCGGCGAAAAAATCCGCCAGACGTTAGAAGATGCTGCGGCGCTTGTGACGGGCAAAACCCTCGGCGAATACAAAAATGTGCTGACGGCTGTTCGCAACCAGTTCGCTGACCGCGACGCGGGTGGACGCGGCCTGCAAACGTTCGACCTGCGCACCACCATTCACGTGGTGACCGGCATTGAAGCGGCGCTGCTCGATCTGCTCGGCAAACATCTTGGCGTTAATGTCGCAAGCCTGCTTGGCGACGGCCAGCAGCGCGATGAAGTCGAGATGCTCGGCTATCTTTTCTTTGTCGGCAATCGCAACCTCACTAACCTGCCTTACCAGAGCCAGCCGGATGAGCGCTGCGACTGGTACCGCATTCGCCACGAAGAGGCGATGACGCCGGACGCCGTGGTGCGCCTCGCCGAAGCGGCGTATGAAAAATATGGCTTCAACGACTTCAAACTCAAAGGCGGCGTGCTGGCGGGCGAAGAAGAGGCCGAGGCGATTACGGCGCTGGCGAAGCGCTTCCCGCAGGCGCGCGTGACGCTCGACCCGAACGGCGCCTGGTCGCTGGAAGAGGCTATCCGTATCGGCAAGCAGTTGAAGGGCGTGCTGGCTTATGCGGAAGATCCGTGCGGCGCCGAACAGGGTTACTCCGGTCGCGAAGTGATGGCGGAGTTCCGACGCGCCACCGGCCTGCCGACCGCCACTAACATGATAGCCACCGACTGGCGGCAGATGGGGCACACCCTGTCGCTGCAATCTGTCGATATTCCGCTGGCGGACCCCCATTTCTGGACCATGCAAGGCTCGGTGCGCGTGGCGCAAATGTGCCATGAGTTCGGCCTTACCTGGGGCTCGCATTCCAATAACCACTTTGATATTTCGCTCGCCATGTTCACCCATGTGGCCGCCGCCGCGCCGGGCGACATTACCGCCATCGACACCCACTGGATCTGGCAGGAAGGAAACCAGCGCCTGACCAAAGATCCGTTGCAGATCACGGGCGGCAAGGTGCAGGTGCCGAAGACACCGGGCCTTGGCGTTGAACTGGACATGGACCAGGTGATGAAAGCGCACGAGCTTTATCAAAAACATGGCCTTGGCGCGCGCGACGATGCGTTGGCGATGCAGTCGCTGATCCCGGGCTGGACATTCGATAACAAGCGCCCTTGCATGGTGCGTTAAGGTTTTTCAGCAGGTTCGAAGCGGCGCCCTCAGGCGCCGTTTCTTTTTTAAAACGTCGGGGTGGTTTTGAAAGCGTTCGCATGACTGAAGCTTTTTGTGCGCGTGCTGCCGCCTGAAGAGGAACTTAAACGCTAGCCGAGAATGCGCCGCGCCTCCCGCGCCACGTTATCCATCTCGTCCAGCAATTCCAGAAACTCAGGCTCCAGCGCTTGCGCCGCCACGCCGCTGCGCATCTGCTGCTCAATCAACAGGCAGAGATTCTTCAGACGCGGCACGCCGCTGTAGCCGCAGCTGCCGTGCAGCTTGTGAATAATCTCCAGCAGGCCTTCCGGGTTTTCTCCTACCAGCTGCTCTTTCACGGTGTTTCGCACCTGCGGCAAAAACTCGAGCAGCATGTTCAGCATGTCGCGCGCGAGGTCGGTTTTATTGGCTGCCTGGCGCAGCGCCAATGGCCAGTCAAGCGTCACGTCGTGGCGGACTTCAGGCGTGACGGGGGAAACCGGCGTGGAAAGCGCGCCAGGAACGAGGGGCATCCCCTGCTGATAACGTAAGAGCAGGGAATGCAGCTTCTCTTCTTCAATCGGCTTGGCGAGGTAATCGTTCATGCCGGCCGCGAGCAGTTTTTCTTTCTGCCCGGCCAGCGCATGCGCGGTCACCGCGATAACCGGCGTCTGCTGATGATGTGGAAGCAGACGGATAAGCTCGCAGGCGCGAATACCGTCCATCTCCGGCATCTGAATATCCATGAGGATAATGTCGAGCTGCTGTTGCTTCGCGCAGTCCACCGCCTGCTGGCCGCTTTCGCACAGCACCACGCTCTGCACCTGGTCTTCCAGCAGCGCGCCGATAAGCTTGAGGTTGGCCGGGTTGTCGTCCACCGCCATCACCTTCATCGGCAGCCTGCCGCGCGCGTCGGCAAGACGGTGGGGCGCTTGCTGCATCTGGCAATGTTCAATCAGCAGCGGCAGCAAGCGCGCCGAGGTAACGGGTTTGATCAGGCAAGCCGCCGCCCCCTCTTTCTTCAGCGCTTCGGCATCCACCTGCGCGTGGCAGGGCAGCGCCAGCAGCAGACAGTCGGTAAGCGTCGCCGCCTTCGCCAGCATGTCATGCTGCATGGAGAGCGGCTCACGCTGGTTTACCGGCACCGCCAGCAGCAACATGTCGTAATGCTCATCGGGTAGGGTGGCGAACGTGGCGCTGTAGATAACTTTCAGCGGCGTGGCGGCCAGCAGGTCGAGCGTGCTTTGCGCCGCCGCCGCGTTCGCTTCGACATAGGCGAGGCGTTTCCCCGCCAGGCTGTCGGTCGCGTGGCCATCGACCATGGCGTTCGGGTTCAGATCCAGACTGATATGGAACCAGAAGGTCGAGCCGCGGTTCGGTTGGCTGTGGAAGGAAATATCACCGCCCATTTCGTGAACCAGTTTCTGCGTAATGACCAGCCCAAGCCCGGTGCCGCCGTGGCGGCGCGAAATGCTGGCGTCCGCCTGGCGAAACGCCTGGAAGAGCCGCGACTGGTCGCGTTCCGGAATGCCGATGCCGGTATCGCGGATCTGCACTTCAACCTGCACTTTGTTGTTGCTGATAGAGCGTTTTTCCACAAAGAGATCGATATTGCCGCTTTCAGTAAACTTAATGGCGTTGCCCACGAGATTCGTGATGACCTGCTGAAAGCGCAGCGGGTCGCCTATTACGCTGTCCGGGACATCGTTTTTAATGTTCAGCGTCAGCTCAAGCCCTTTGTCGTGAGCCGAATGCGCCAGCAGCGTCACCACTTCGTCAAGCGTGGTGCGCAGCGGGAAGGGAATGCTCTCCAGCATCAGCTTGCCGGCTTCCAGCTTGGAGAAGTCCAGCACGTCGTTAATGATGGAAAGCAGGTTGTTCGCCGAGCGCTCAATGGTGGTTAAATGGTCGCGCTGGGTCGGAGTCAGCCCCGTTTTCAGCGTCAGGCGAGTAAAGCCGATGACGCCGTTAAGCGGCGTACGCAGCTCGTGAGACATGTTCGCCAGAAATTCCGATTTGATGCGCGCTGCCTCCTGGGCCCGCTTTTTGGCCAGATCCAGCTCAACGTTCTGGATCTCCATCTGCTCCAGCGTTTCCCGCAGGTCGGAGGTCGCCTGATCAATATTGTGCTGCATCTCTTCGTGATAGGCGGCAAGCGACATCGCCATTGAGTTGATGCCGTTTTTCAGCATATCCAGCTCGCCGAGCATAAAGCCTTCCACGCGGCTGTCGAGCTGGCCGCGGCGGATGCGGTCGACCGTGTTGACCATATTGCGGATAGGGCCGGTTACGTCGCGCATTAGCCGCCAGGCGAAGAGCAGGGCGCAGGCGATGCAGATCATTATCAACATCACCGAGATAAACATCTCTTTATACTGCTGCAAACGGACGGATTTGAGATCCAGCTCCAGCGCCACGTAGCCAAGCATATTGCCTTCCGGCTTGGCGTCGGTGACTTCTGATTCATCCGGCGAATAGCTTTCAGCGATTATCGGCGTGCGCAGGATCATCTGCTCGCCGTCGCGGGCGACGCTCATTCCCCGCGGCAGCGGCTTGCCCGACGGGAGCTGCAATTCATCAGGGCTCAGATGAAAGTTGGAGGTGACAAACAGCCGGTTCTGGTCGTCGTAAATAGAAATGGCGCGCACGATATCGGAGTGGCGACGGTGAAGGACGCTGATGAGCTGGCGGATAGACTCGCGATTTTGCTGGCTCATGCCATATTCGCTCGCCACCGCCAGCGGTTCGATAATGCTCGCGCCTGCGTCTTCCAGCTGGCGCTGGAGGTCATGGTAGCGGTGAACCACAAAGAAAATACTGAGCAGCAGGCCAATAAGAACGGTGGGGGCCAGTATGAGGATCATCATGCGTGCCCGCAGGCTGTAGTTGGTCATGGGGTTCCGTTATGGGACAATCAGCGTCAATATGGTTGATTGAGAAAAATCTCGGCGATGGCGCAATTCTACTCTGCAAAGCGACGCGTGACGACGCGTCAGATCATAACCGTTAACGTAACCGATCTCGATCCTTTCGGGCAGGGGGTGGCGCGTCACGAAGGCAAAGCGCTGTTCGTGCCGGGCCTGCTGCCGGGCGAAACGGGCGAAGTGACGCTGACGGAAGAAAAACGGCAGTTCGCCCGCGGCGCGGTGAAAAAACGGCTTTCCGACAGCCCGGAGCGGGTGCCTCCGCGCTGCCCGCATTTTGGCGTGTGCGGCGGCTGCCAGCAGCAGCACGCCAGCGTCAGCCTGCAACAGCAGAGCAAATCCCAGGCGTTAAGCCGCCTGATGAAGCGCGATGTGGACGAGGTGATAGCCGGGCCGGAGTGGGGTTATCGCCGCCGCGCCCGGCTGAGCCTTGCGTTTTCCCCTCGCGACCAGACGTTGCAGATGGGCTTTCGCAAAGCCAGTTCGAATGAGCTGGTGGATGTTCACCAGTGCCCCATTCTGGCGCCCCGCCTTGAGGCGTTGCTGGCGCCGCTGCGCGCCTGCCTGAGCGAACTGGAAACTATCCGCAACCCGGGACATGTCGAACTGGTG
Source organism: Franconibacter daqui (assembly GCF_014644275.1). NCBI lineage: Bacteria > Pseudomonadati > Pseudomonadota > Gammaproteobacteria > Enterobacterales > Enterobacteriaceae > Franconibacter > Franconibacter daqui. The sequence goes on from NZ_BMKJ01000002.1 coordinate 503,472, forward strand.
CTGGCGGATAACGGGCCGCTGCTGGTGCTTCGTCATCTCGCTCCGCTCAGCGCCGCAGACCGACAAAAACTGGAACGCTTTTCGCATTCCGAAGGCGTTGCGCTGTACCTTGCCGCCCAAAGCGATACCCTTGAACAGGTAAGCGGCGAAGCGCCCTGGTATACCTCGGACCAGCTACGCTTAAGCTTCAGCCCGCGCGATTTTATCCAGGTGAACGACGCGGTAAACCAGCAGATGGTGGCGCGCGCGCTGACGTGGCTTTCGGTTGAGCCCGGCGAGCGGGTGCTCGATCTTTTCTGCGGCATGGGCAATTTCACGCTGCCGCTGGCAAAACGGGCGCAGAGCGTGGTCGGCGTGGAAGGCGTAGCTGCGCTGGTGGCGAAAGGCGACTATAATGCCCGCCTTAACTCGCTGAAAAACGTCACTTTCTTTCACGAGAACCTGGAAGAGGACGTCACCCGTCAGCCCTGGGCGAAAGCGGGGTTTGACAAGGTGCTGCTCGACCCGGCGCGAGCGGGCGCGGCTGGTGTCATGCATCATATTGTGAAATTACTGCCCAAACGTGTGGTCTATGTATCCTGTAACCCCACCACGCTGGCGCGCGACAGCGACGCGCTGCTGGCGGCGGGTTACCAGATCAGACGGCTGGCAATGCTGGATATGTTCCCGCACACTGGCCACCTGGAATCGATGGTGCTGTTTGTTCGAGAGTAATGGCCGCTCGCCTGCGGGCGCGGCGGCTGGTCCCTTAAGGAGAGGACGATGGTTGCGGTAAGAAGTGCGCATCTCAATAAAGCTGGCGAATTTGACCATGAAAAATGGGTGGCGAGCCTTGGCATCGCCAGTCAGCAGTCTTGTGAACGCTTAACCGAGACCTGGCGTTATTGTGAACAGCAAACCAGCGGTCATCCGCAGGCGGAGGCGGTGCTGTGGCGCGGCGTTGAGATGGTCGAAATCCTCTCGATGCTCAGCATGGATATCGATACCCTGCGCGCCGCGCTGCTCTTCCCGCTGGTGGACAGCGGAGTCGTCAGCGAAGAGGTGCTGACGGAAAGCGTGGGCAAACCGGTCGTCACGCTGATTCATGGCGTGCGCGACATGGCGGCGATTCGCCAGTTGAAAGCCACGCATACCGACGCCGTCTCTTCCGAACAGGTCGATAACGTGCGTCGCATGCTGTTGGCGATGGTCGACGACTTCCGCTGCGTGGTCATTAAGCTTGCCGAACGTATTGCGCATCTGCGCGAGGTTAAAGACGCGCCGGAAGATGAACGCGTGCTGGCGGCGAAAGAGTGTACGAACATTTACGCGCCGCTCGCCAACCGCCTCGGCATCGGCCAGCTCAAATGGGAGCTGGAAGATTACTGCTTCCGCTATCTGCACCCGGCGGAGTACAAGCGCATCGCTAAGCTGCTGCACGAGCGGCGTATCGATCGCGAGCATTACATCGATGAGTTCGTCGCGCACCTGCGCAAGGCGATGAAAGAAGAGGGCGTGAAGGCGGAAGTCTACGGGCGCCCCAAACATATCTACAGTATCTGGCGCAAGATGCAGAAAAAGCATCTCGCCTTTGACGAGCTGTTTGACGTGCGCGCCGTGCGTATCGTCGCCGAGCGCTTGCAGGATTGCTACGCCGCGCTGGGGATAGTACATACGCATTATCGCCATTTACCCGATGAGTTCGACGACTATGTCGCCAACCCGAAGCCGAACGGCTACCAGTCTATTCACACCGTGGTGCTGGGCCCTGGCGGCAAAACGGTAGAGATTCAAATTCGCACCAAACAGATGCACGAGGACGCCGAGCTCGGCGTGGCGGCGCACTGGAAATATAAAGAGGGCGCCACCAGCGGCGGTCGCACTGGGCATGAAGACCGTATTGCCTGGCTGCGTAAGCTTATCGCCTGGCAGGAAGAGATGTCCGACTCCGGCGAAATGCTCGACGAACTGCGCAGCCAGGTCTTCGACGACCGGGTTTACGTCTTTACGCCCAAAGGCGATGTGGTGGATCTGCCTGCGGGCTCCACGCCGCTCGATTTCGCCTATCACATCCACAGCGATGTAGGGCACCGCTGCATCGGCGCGAAAATTGGCGGACGCATTGTGCCGTTTACCTACCAGCTGCAGATGGGCGACCAGATAGAAATCATCACCCAGAAACAGCCAAACCCGAGCCGCGACTGGTTAAACCCGAACCTTGGCTATGTCACCACCAGCCGCGGGCGCTCGAAGATCCACGCCTGGTTCCGTAAGCAGGACAGGGATAAAAACATTCTCGCCGGACGGCAGATTCTGGATGATGAACTGGCGCATCTGGGCATCAGCCTGAAAGAGGCGGAAAAACATCTGCTGCCGCGCTATAACTTCAATGAAATCGACGAGCTGCTGGCGGCGATTGGCGGCGGCGATATTCGCCTCAACCAGATGGTGAATTTCCTGCAGGCGCAGTTCAACAAGCCGAGTGCGGAAGAGCAGGATGCGGCGGCGCTGCGCCAGCTCACGCAGAAAAGCTATACGCCGCAGGGGCGCAGCAAAGACAACGGCCGCGTGGTGGTAGAGGGAGTCGGCAACCTGATGCACCATATCGCCCGTTGCTGCCAGCCGATTCCGGGCGACGATATTGTCGGCTTTATCACCCAGGGACGCGGCATCTCCATCCACCGCGCCGACTGCGACCAGCTGGCGGAACTGCAATCGCATGCGCCGGAGCGCATTGTCGACGCGGTATGGGGCGAGAGCTATTCCGCGGGCTACTCGTTGATTGTGCGCGTAACTGCCAACGACCGCAGCGGCCTGCTGCGCGATATCACCACGATCCTCGCCAACGAGAAGGTGAACGTGCTTGGCGTCACCAGCCGCAGCGACACGCGCCAGCAGCTCGCCACCATCGATATGGAAATTGAGATATACAACCTGCAGGTACTGGGCCGCGTGCTCGGCAAACTCAACCAGGTGCCGGATGTAATCGACGCCCGGCGGCTGCACGGTTAACCGCGACGGACAGGGGCGCTGTGGGCGCCCCTGCGCTTTCGTGGGAGGCCGCCTCCCTTGACATCCAAAGCCGCAGAGCGGACCTTACCTCTCTTTTCTCCTTCTCGCAGGAGAAGAAATCCCCGAATTTGCAAGGATTAACCATGAATCAGATCGACCGCCTGCTTGGCATTATGCAGCGCCTGCGCGACCCGCAAAACGGCTGCCCGTGGGACAAAGAACAGACTTTCGCCACTATTGCGCCCTATACGCTGGAAGAGACCTATGAAGTGCTGGACGCTATCGCGCGCGAGGATTTTGACGACCTGCGCGGCGAGCTGGGCGACCTGCTTTTCCAGGTTGTGTTTTACGCCCAGATGGCGCAGGAAGAGGGGCGCTTTAACTTTGACGATATTTGCCGCGCCATCAGCGACAAGCTGGAGCGTCGTCACCCGCATATTTTCGGCGAAGCGAATTTCAGCGACAGCGCACAAGTGCTGGCTAACTGGGAAAAGACCAAGAGCGCCGAACGCGCCGAAAAAGCGCAGCACTCCGCGCTGGACGATATCCCGGAGAGTCTGCCTGCGCTGATGCGCGCGCATAAAATTCAGAAACGCTGCTCGGCGGTGGGGTTTGACTGGACCTCTCTTGGCCCTGTTGTGGAAAAGGTGCATGAAGAAATCGATGAGGTGATGCATGAAGCGCAGCAGGCTGTCGTGGATGAGGCGAAGCTTGAGGAAGAGATTGGCGATTTGCTGTTCGCCACGGTGAATCTTTCTCGTCATCTGGGCAGCAAAGCGGAGATCGCGCTGCAAAAAGCGAACCGGAAATTTGAACGCCGTTTTCGCCAGGTTGAGTCAATCATCCACGCGCAGGGCGTGAAAATGGAGCACGCCACGCTCGAGCAAATGGAAGCGGCCTGGCAGGAAGTAAAACGCCAGGAAACTGATCGCTAAGGCTTTTTCTTATTAAGCGCTTGTTGTGGGAAAACTTAATTAACAAGCGCTTGATTTGCGTCAAAAACATTTCGCGCAAAGCCGCTATTTTCTCACGGCTTGAGATTGGCAAGACCTGGCGCTGAACGCACAGAATGAAAGTTTGTGAGCCCTGTCGTGTTCGGGTATACTACTTTCCCGTCCTGGTTATTCCATCGTCTTTAAACCTAACTTCTCAGGTTCAGCATGACAACGAACTATATTTTTGTGACCGGCGGGGTCGTTTCCTCTCTGGGTAAAGGCATTGCCGCAGCCTCCCTCGCAGCCATTCTCGAAGCCCGTGGCCTCAACGTAACTATCATGAAACTGGATCCGTACATTAACGTCGATCCGGGCACCATGAGCCCTATTCAACACGGGGAAGTGTTCGTTACTGAAGACGGCGCTGAAACCGACCTGGACCTGGGTCACTACGAGCGTTTCATCCGTACCAAGATGACCCGTCGCAACAACTTCACCACGGGTCGTATCTATTCTGACGTATTGCGTAAAGAACGCCGTGGCGATTATCTGGGCGCGACCGTACAGGTTATTCCGCACATCACCAACGCCATTAAAGAACGCATCATTGAAGGCGGCGAAGGCCACGATGTGGTGCTGGTTGAAATCGGCGGCACCGTGGGCGATATCGAATCCCTGCCGTTCCTCGAAGCGATTCGTCAGCTGGCGGTTGATATCGGTCGTGAACACGCGCTGTTTATGCACCTGACGCTGGTGCCTTACATGGCGGCGGCGGGCGAAGTCAAAACCAAGCCGACTCAACATTCCGTAAAAGAACTGCTCTCTATCGGCATTCAGCCGGACGTGCTGATTTGCCGCTCCGATCGCGCCGTGCCGGCGAACGAACGCGCCAAGATTGCGTTGTTCTGTAACGTACCGGAAAAAGCGGTTATTTCTCTGAAAGATGTCGATTCCATCTATAAAATTCCGGGCCTGTTGAAATCGCAGGGGCTCGACGATTATATTTGTAAACGATTCAGCCTCAGCTGCGCGGAAGCGAACCTGTCAGAATGGGAACAGGTGATTTATGAAGAAGCTAACCCGGCAGGCGAAGTGACGATTGGTATGGTCGGCAAGTACATTGAACTGCCGGACGCCTACAAATCCGTTATTGAAGCGCTGAAACACGGCGGGCTTAAGAACCGCGTGACCGTCAACATTAAGCTTATCGATTCGCAGGATGTGGAAACGCGCGGCGAAGAGGTGCTTAAGGGACTGGACGCTATCCTTATCCCTGGCGGCTTTGGCTATCGCGGCGTGGAAGGCAAAATCGCCACCGCGCGTTACGCTCGCGAGAACAATATTCCTTACCTCGGCATTTGCCTCGGTATGCAGGTTGCGCTGATTGAATATGCCCGTCACGTTGCGGGAATGGACAACGCCAACTCCACTGAATTTGTGCCAGACTGTAAGTATCCAGTCGTTGCGTTGATCACTGAGTGGCGCGACGAAAATGGCAACGTTGAGACGCGTACGGAAAAAAGCGATCTCGGTGGGACGATGCGCCTTGGCGCGCAGCAGTGTCAGCTCAGCGACGATAGCCTGGTGCGCCAGCTGTATGGCGAGCCGACCATTGTCGAGCGTCACCGCCACCGTTACGAAGTCAACAATATGTTGTTGAAACAAATTGAAGCAGCAGGTCTGCGAGTTGCGGGCCGTTCCGGCGATGATCAGTTGGTCGAGATCATCGAAGTGCCGAATCACCCGTGGTTTGTCGCTTGTCAGTTCCACCCGGAATTTACTTCCACCCCGCGCGATGGTCATCCGCTGTTCGCAGGCTTTGTGAAAGCCGCGAGCGATTACCAGAAGCGTCAGGCGAAGTAAGCAGAGTTAGAACGGCAACGCGCGAATTTTTCGCGCGTTGTTTGTCTGGAGTTTTAGTTTAACTTGTACTGAGGAAAACCTAATGTCCAAAATCGTTAAAGTCATCGGTCGTGAAATCATCGACTCCCGTGGTAACCCGACTGTTGAAGCCGAAGTTCACCTGGAAGGCGGTTTCGTAGGTATGGCCGCTGCACCGTCAGGTGCTTCTACGGGTTCCCGCGAAGCGCTGGAACTGCGCGATGGCGACAAATCCCGTTTCCTGGGTAAAGGCGTAACCAAAGCTGTTGCTGCGGTAAACGGCCCAATCGCTCAGGCTGTAGTAGGTAAAGACGCTAAAGACCAGGCTGCCATCGACAAAATCATGATCGACCTCGATGGTACTGAAAACAAATCCAACTTCGGTGCAAACGCCATTCTGGCTGTTTCTCTGGCTGCCGCTAAAGCTGCCGCTGCCGCTAAAGGCATGCCGCTGTACGAGCACATTGCTGAGCTGAACGGCACCCCGGGCAAATTCTCTATGCCGGTTCCGATGATGAACATCATCAACGGCGGCGAGCACGCTGACAACAACGTTGATATCCAGGAATTCATGATTCAGCCGGTTGGCGCGAAGACCGTTAAAGAAGCCATCCGTATGGGTTCTGAAGTCTTCCATCACCTGGCGAAAGTTCTGAAAGCCAAAGGCATGAACACCGCTGTTGGCGACGAAGGCGGCTACGCGCCGAACCTGGGTTCTAACGCTGAAGCGCTGGCGGTTATCGCTGAAGCGGTTAAAGCGGCTGGCTATGAGCTGGGCAAAGACATCACTCTGGCGATGGACTGCGCGGCTTCTGAATTCTACAAAGACGGTAAATACGTTCTGGCTGGCGAAGGCAACAAAGCTTTCACCTCTGAAGAATTCACCCACTTCCTGGAAGATCTGACCAAACAGTATCCGATCGTTTCTATCGAAGACGGTCTGGACGAGTCTGACTGGGACGGTTTTGCTTACCAGACCAAAGTGCTGGGCGACAAAATCCAGCTGGTTGGCGACGACCTGTTCGTAACCAACACCAAGATCCTGAAAGAAGGCATCGAGAAAGGCATTGCTAACTCCATCCTGATCAAATTCAACCAGATCGGTTCTCTGACCGAAACGCTGGCTGCTATCAAGATGGCGAAAGATGCAGGCTACACTGCCGTTATCTCTCACCGTTCTGGCGAAACCGAAGACGCGACCATTGCCGACCTGGCAGTAGGTACCGCTGCAGGCCAGATCAAAACCGGTTCCATGAGCCGTTCTGACCGCGTTGCTAAATACAACCAGCTGATTCGTATCGAAGAAGCGCTGGGTGAAAAAGCGCCGTACAACGGTCGTAAAGAGATCAAAGGCCAGGCGTAATGCTGACCCTGTAAAGTAATTGAAACCCGCTTCGGCGGGTTTTTTTATGGGCGCTTTTTGCGCTCATTTGTGCTTCCTCCATACTTAACGGCGAGATGTAACGCTTGATGCTTAAAAGCAATAAATAACAAAGTCCTGTCCATGCTATGAGGAGAGACTATGAAAGCCGCCGTTGTCAGCAAAGACCATTCGGTTGAAATCATCGATAAAACCCTGCGCCCGCTGGAACATGGCGAAGCCTTGCTCGCCATGGAGTGCTGCGGCGTTTGCCACACCGATCTGCATGTAAAAAATGGCGACTTTGGCGATGTCACTGGCAGGACGCTGGGGCATGAAGGTATTGGGGTCGTCAAAGCCATCGGCCCGGGCGTCACTTCGCTTAAGCCTGGCGATCGCGCGAGCGTCGCCTGGTTTTTTCAGGGATGCGGGCATTGCGAATATTGTGCCAGCGGCAATGAAACGCTCTGTCGTAATGTGAAAAACGCCGGCTACAGCGTGGATGGCGGTATGGCGGAAGAGTGCATCGTGGTGGCGGATTACGCGGTTAAAGTGCCGGATGGCCTGGATTCCGCCGCAGCCAGCAGCATCACCTGCGCAGGCGTCACGACTTACAAAGCGGTGAAAAGCTCGAATATCCGTCCCGGCCAGTGGATTGTGATTTACGGCCTTGGCGGGCTTGGCAACCTGGCGTTGCAATACGCTAAAAATGTGTTCAATGCGAAAGTCATCGCCGTGGATGTAAATGATATGCAGCTTGAGTTTGCTAAAGAGAGCGGCGCTGAGCTAACTATCAACTCCCGTAACGACGATGCGGCTAAAATTATTCAGGAAAAGACAGGTGGGGCGCACGCGGCAGTGGTAACGGCGGTGGCGAAAGCGGCGTTCAACTCCGCGGTGGATGCGGTTCGCGCCGGCGCGCGCATTGTGGCGGTAGGCTTGCCGTCGGAATCGATGAGCCTCAATATTCCTCGCCTGGTGCTGGATGGCATCGAGGTGGTCGGTTCGCTGGTGGGCACGCGTCAGGATCTGGCGGAGGCGTTCCAGTTCGCTGCCGAGGGTAAGGTGGTGCCGAATGTTACCCTGCGTCCTCTGGAAGATATCAACGCTATCTTCCATGAAATGGAAGAAGGGAAGATCAAAGGCCGAATGGTGATTGATTTCAAGCGTAAAACCGCGTTGTAAGCCAGCCTGAGCATCGCTACCGGCGCCTGTGTTCATCGCGCAGGCGCCGCAACACATGACCCCGACCGTAACTTCTGCGATAATTACGGTTTACACCATTTGCAGAGAGTATCATGCAGTACCCGATTAATGAGATGTTCCAGACCCTGCAGGGCGAGGGTTACTTTACCGGCGTTCCCGCCATTTTTATTCGATTGCAGGGATGCCCGGTTGGCTGTGCCTGGTGCGACACCAAACACACGTGGGATAAGCTCGCCGATCGGGAAGTGTCGCTTTACAGCGTGATCGCCAAAACCAAAGAGAGCGATAAATGGGGCGCAGCCAGCAGTGAAGATCTGCTGGCGGTCATTAGCCGCCAGGGGTATACCGCGCGCCATGTCGTTATCACTGGCGGCGAGCCGTGCATTCACGATCTGCTGCCGCTCACTCACCTGCTGGAGAAAAACGGCTTTAGCTGCCAGATTGAAACCAGCGGCACACATGAAGTGCGCTGTACGCCCACCACCTGGGTAACGGTGTCGCCAAAAGTGAATATGCGCGGCGGTTATGAGGTGCTGGACCAGGCGTTGCAGCGCGCCGATGAGGTGAAACACCCGGTGGGGCGCATGCGTGATATAGAAGCGCTGGATGAATTGCTGGCAAGGCTGCATGACGATAAGCAGCGCGTGATTGCGCTCCAGCCTATCAGCCAGAAAGAGGATGCCACCCGTTTGTGCATTGAAACCTGTATCGCCCGCAACTGGCGGCTTTCCATGCAAACGCATAAATACCTGAACATTGCATGAAAAAAGGGGCGTAAGCCCCTTTTTTATTTCTCGCTGACGCCGCGCTTATTCGCCGCGGTATACGCAGCCCGCCGTGCAGGTCTCTTTAATCATTACCGTGCTCAGCAACGGCATCTTCGGCTTCATCTGGTCCCAAATCCATTTCGCCAGCACTTCGCTGGTCGGATTCTCAAGCCCCGGAATATCGTTGAGATAATAGTGATCCAACTGGTCGTAAACCGGCTTGAAGGCCGCCTTCAGTTCGGCAAAATCGATGATCCAACCGGTATGCGGATCCACCTCGCCTGTTACTTCCAGGCGCACCATAAAGGAATGCCCATGCAGACGTCCGCATTTATGGCCTTCCGGTACGTGTGGCAGGCGGTGGGCGGCTTCGAACATGAAATCTTTAAACAGGGTGGTAGGCATAACGCAGTCTCAGTCTGGCAAAAAACCGCCGCATAGTACCGGAATTGACCGTTTTTAGCATTAACTAAAACCGTCGTTAACGATAAGCGGCAGGATGGCGTTTCGCTGGTGAAATTAATCCTTTGTAATCAAAAAGATGATTAACCACTTTTGCCGCTTAGTCTTAGTGATAAAAGCGGTTAGTGCTTTTGGTTATTTATTATTTCCATCCCTTCTTTAATTGTTACTATGCCGCCCGTTAACCTTACTTTCTCTTCTGTTTTTACAATAAAAAACAGCTTTGCTACTGGAACATAACGACGCATGACGACGCAGGCCCCACCAAGCGCTTTGCTCCCGCTGAGCCCGGAGCAGCTGGCTCGCCTTCAGACGGCGACCCACGATTTAACGCCCACCCAGCTCGCCTGGCTTTCAGGCTATTTCTGGGGGATCTCCAACCAGCCGGGTGCCGCGGCGCAAGCTGCCGCCCCTGTCGCCGAAGCGCCAGCCATTACGCTTATCTCGGCTTCTCAGACCGGCAATGCGCGCCGGGTGGCGGAGGCGCTGCGCGACGATCTGCTCGCGGCGAAGCTGAACGTTAAGCTGGTTAACGCCGGTGACTATAAGTTTAAGCAAATCGCTTCTGAAAAGCTGTTGGTGATCGTCACCTCTACCCAGGGGGAAGGGGAGCCGCCGGAAGAGGCCGTCGCGCTGCACAAATTCCTGTTCTCGAAAAAGGCGCCGAAACTCAATGGCGCCGCTTTCGCCGTTTTTGGTCTGGGCGATACCTCTTATGAGTTCTTCAGCCAGGCGGGGAAAGATTTCGACAGCAAGCTGGCGGAGCTGGGCGCTGAGCGTCTGCTCGACCGCGTGGATGCGGATGTGGAATACCAGGCGGCTGCGCAAGAGTGGCGCGCGCGCGTGGTAGAAGTGCTGAAAGCCCGCGCGCCGGCTGCGCCTGCGCAGGCAAGCATTGCCGCCCAGGGCGCTGTCAACCTGGTAGACTCCACGCCTTACACCAAAGAAGCGCCGCTGACGGCGACGCTTGCCGTTAACCAGAAAATCACCGGCCGCGACTCCGGGAAAGACGTTCGTCATCTGGAGATCGATCTGGGCGATTCCGGCTTGCGCTATCAGCCGGGCGACGCGCTGGGCGTCTGGTATCAGAACGACCCGGCTCTGGTGCAGGAGCTGGTGGAGTTGCTGTGGCTGAAAGGCGATGAGCCTGTTGAGGTGGAAGGGAAAACCCTGCCGCTTAGCGAAGCCCTGCAGTGGCACTTTGAGCTGACCGTGAATACCGCCAACATCGTGGAAAACTATGCGACGTTGACCCGCAACGAACAATTGCTGGCGCTGGTGGGCGATAAAGCGAAGCTTCAGCACTATGCCGCTACGGTGCCGATTGTGGATATGGTGCGTTTCGCGCCTGCGCAGCTGGACGCCGATAAACTTCTCGGCCTGCTGCGTCCGCTGACGCCGCGTCTTTACTCCATCGCCTCTTCACAGGCGGAAGTGGAGAGCGAAGTGCACATCACCGTGGGCGTGGTGCGCTACGATATCGAAGGCCGTCCGCGCGCGGGTGGGGCGTCAAGCTTCCTCGCGGACCGTCTGGAGGAAGATGGCGAAGTGCGCGTATTTATCGAGCATAACGACAACTTCCGTCTGCCAGCCAACCCGGATACGCCAGTGATTATGATTGGCCCCGGCACCGGCATCGCGCCGTTCCGCGCCTTTATGCAGCAGCGTGCGGCAGATGGCGCGCAGGGCAAAAACTGGCTCTTCTTCGGCAACCCGCACTTTACTGAAGATTTCCTCTACCAGGTGGAGTGGCAGCGCTACGTTAAAGAGGGCGTGCTGAGCCGCATCGATCTTGCCTGGTCGCGGGATCAAAAAGAAAAAATTTACGTACAAGATAAACTGCGCCAGCAGGGCGCGGAGCTGTGGCGCTGGATTAACGACGGCGCGCACATTTATGTCTGCGGCGACGCGACTCGCATGGCGCGAGATGTCGACCAGGCTTTACTGGAAGTGATTGCCGAACACGGCGCGATGGACGCCGAGGCGGCAGACGAATATTTAAGTGAGCTGCGCGTAGAGCGCCGTTACCAGCGAGACGTCTATTAATGAGCGAAAAACACCCAGGGCCTCTGGTGGTCGAAGGAAAACTTACCGACGCGGAACGCATGAAACGCGAAAGTAACTTCCTGCGCGGCACCATCGCCGAAGATTTAAATGACGGCCTGACCGGCGGCTTTAATGGCGACAACTTCCTGCTGATCCGTTTTCACGGCATGTATCAGCAGGATGACCGCGATATCCGCGCCGAGCGCGCCGAGCAGAAGCTTGAGCCGCGCCACGCGATGATGCTGCGCTGCCGTCTGCCAGGCGGGATCATGACCCCGAAGCAGTGGCTGGCGATTGATAAGTTCGCGGGCGAAAACACTATCTACGGCAGCATTCGCCTGACCAACCGTCAGACGTTCCAGTATCACGGTCTGCTGAAGAAAAACGTCAAGCCGGCGCACCAGATGCTGCACTCTGTCGGGCTGGACGCGCTGGCGACCGCCAACGACATGAACCGCAACGTGCTCTGCACCTCTAACCCGGTGGAATCGCAACTGCACGCCGAAGCGTATGAGTGGGCGAAAAAGCTCTCTGAGCATCTGCTGCCGCGCACCCGCGCTTATGCGGAAATCTGGCTCGACCAGGAGAAAGTGGCGACCACCGATGAAGAGCCGATTCTCGGGCTGACGTACCTGCCGCGTAAGTTCAAAACCACGGTCGTGGTGCCGCCGCAGAACGATGTCGACCTGCACGCTAATGACATGAACTTCGTGGCGATTGCCGAAAACGGCAAGCTGGTGGGCTTCAACCTGCTGGTGGGCGGCGGGCTGTCTATCGAACACGGCAATAAGAAAACCTACGCGCGCACCGCGACGGAGTTTGGCTACATTCCGCTGGAGCATACCCTTGCCGTGGCGGAAGCGGTGGTGACGACCCAGCGCGACTGGGGCAACCGTACCGACCGTAAAAACGCTAAAACCAAATATACGCTGGAGCGTGTCGGGCCGGACGTGTTCAAAGCGGAAGTGGAGCGTCGCGCGGGCATTAAGTTTGAGCCGATCCGTCCTTACGAATTTACCGGTCGCGGCGACCGCATCGGCTGGGTAAAAGGCATCGATAATAAATGGCATCTGACGCTGTTTATTGAAAACGGCCGTATCCTGGACTTCCCGGGCCGTCCGCTGAAAACCGGCCTGCTGGAAATTGCGAAGATCCACAAAGGCGATTTCCGCCTCACCGCCAACCAGAACCTTATCGTGGCGGGCGTGCCGGAAAGCGATAAGGAGAAGATTGAACAACTGGCGCGGGCGCACGGCCTGATGGACGCCGTTACGCCGCAGCGTGAAAACTCCATGGCTTGCGTGTCGTTCCCGACCTGCCCGCTGGCGATGGCGGAAGCCGAGCGTTTCCTGCCAACGTTTATCGATAAAGTGGACGCCCTGATGGCGAAGCACGGCGTGGCGGATGAGCATATCGTCCTGCGCGTTACCGGCTGCCCGAACGGCTGTGGCCGCGCGATGCTGGCGGAGCTGGGTCTCGTGGGTAAAGCGCCGGGGCGCTATAACCTGCATCTTGGCGGCAACCGTATCGGCACGCGTATTCCGCGGATGTATCGCGAGAACATCACCGAGCCGGAGATCCTGGAAACGATAGATGAGCTGGTGGGCCGCTGGGCGAAAGAGCGCGAAGCGGGCGAAGGCTTCGGCGACTTCACCGTGCGCACCGGGATAATCCGTCCGGTTCTCGATCCGGCGCGGGATTTCTGGGAATAAGCAGGCCTGGCGGGTGGCGCTGCGCTTACCCGCCTCACGGGGTGAAGCGATACGCTTCACCCGGCTGAAAGCGAACTCAAACAAGCGAGGTCAACATGTCTCAACTCGATCTGCACGCGCTTAATGGTCAGACGAAAGAAGAACGCGCGGCGGCGCTCGCCGAAACCAACGCCCGGCTTGAAACGCTGAGCGCCGAAGAGCGGGTGCGCTGGGCGCTGGAGCATTTGCCCGGCGAGTTTGTGCTCTCTTCAAGCTTCGGCATCCAGGCGGCGGTCTGCCTGCATCTGGTCACGCGCGAGCGCCCGGATATTCCCGTCATCCTCACCGATACGGGCTATCTTTTTCCAGAAACGTACCGCTTTATTGATGAGCTGACGGAAAAGCTCAACCTGAACCTGAAAATCTACCGCGCCGAGCAAAGCCCGGCCTGGCAGGAAGCGCGCTACGGCAAGCTGTGGGAACAGGGCGTGGAAGGGATTGAGAAGTACAACGAGATCAATAAAGTCGAGCCGATGAACCGCGCGCTCAACGCGCTTAACGCGCAAACCTGGTTCGCAGGCCTGCGCCGCGAGCAGTCCGGCAGCCGCGCCAGCCTGCCGGTATTAGGCGTTCAGCGCGGCGTATTTAAAATCCTGCCGATTATCGACTGGGACAACCGCACCGTTTATCAGTACCTGCAAAAGCATGGGCTGAAATATCACCCGCTGTGGGACGAGGGTTATCTTTCCGTCGGCGACACCCACACCACCCGCAAATGGGAGCCGGGCATGGCGGAAGAAGAAACCCGCTTCTTCGGCCTCAAGCGCGAATGTGGATTGCACGAAGGTTAAAAGAGAAAACGCGACGAAATGTCGCGTTTTTTTATTTCCCCGCCTTTGCCAGCTCTTTCACCAATGGCAGCATGACGCGCATTACATCACGGCTGCGTTTTTCAATGCGGCCCGGCAGTGCTTCATCAAGGTATTGCTGGTTATCGAGGCGCACGTTATGCCAGCTGTTGCCATCCGGAAACGCTTTGCTTTTCGCGCGCTGCTGGTAGCCATCTTTTTTGCCCAACGACCAGTTTGTCGCTTCAACCGAAAGCACCGGAATACCCGCTTTATCAAACACCTCAGCGTCGTTGCAGCAGCCCGTACCCTGCGGGTAGCGCGGGTTCAGGCCAGGGTTGGTGGCGGCGGGAATGCCATGCTGATGCGCGATAGCCAGCGCACGGTCGCGGGTGAGCTTACGCACGGCGGCGGGGGTGCTCTGACCGCTGTTGAAATAAAGCCGGTCGCCCACGACCAGATTGTCCAGGTTAATCACCAGCAACGTATTTTTCTTCTCTTTTTCGCTCATGCGCTTGAGGACATTTTCCGCGCCAAGCTTGCCCTCTTCTTCACCGCTGGTGGCGATAAAGCGAATGCCGTAGCGCGTGGGCACCGCTTTCAGGCGCTGCGCGAGTTCCAGCAGCACGCCGAGCCCTGCGGCATTGTCATCCACGCCCTGCAGGGTCAGCCCGCCCAGATTGTTATCGACATCGTTATCGCTTTGCGGCGCGTAAGTGTCGAGGTGCGCCATGATGATTATCTGCTGCGGCTCTTTTCCTTCATGCGCGGCGATGACTGTGCTGCCGGTGACGTTATGCCAGTTGGCGTGTTTATTCTCGGTGGTATAGACGTAACGGCTGTGAAAAGCGCGAATATCGCTCTGGTAGCCCCACTGCGCGAACTGCTGGCGCAGGTAATCCGCCGAGAGCATTTCAGCAGGCGAGCCGGTCATCCGGCCGGGAAAATAAGTGGCGATATAGCGAGTCTGTTGATTGGCGGTCTCCCCCAGCACAGGGGCGCGCGCCGCGGCAGGCAGAGTAAAGCATACGCTCAGCGCCAGGCTCAGGGTTAAGCGGCGCACTGCGGAAAGCATAGATAATCCTTAATCGAAAAAGAGCGGAAAAATTTTTCCGCTTAGTATGAAACTGTGACCGGGCTTACACAATTTCATTTCATCCCAAACGCCCGAAAAACCACGTCTTAAGCACTTTTTGGTATTTGCTTTGCCAGCGACTTATTCCTTTGTGGAACTACTCATGCCAATTCGTAATTTCATTCGTTATCAAGCGCCCCCTATAGTCCCCCGTAGTCCCTGTTACTTGCGAGCTTTGCCGTTGTGGATTATCTCCCCCTGTTTGCCGCGTTAAAAAATCGCCCCGTGCTGGTTGTCGGCGGCGGTGAGGTAGCGGCGCGTAAAATCGCTTTGTTGACTCGCGCGGGCGCGCAGGTGCGGGTGGTGGCGCGAGCGCTGCACCCGGAACTGGCGGCGCTCGCTGAAGCGAAAGCTATCGA
This sequence comes from Franconibacter daqui, assembly GCF_014644275.1. Lineage (NCBI taxonomy): Bacteria > Pseudomonadati > Pseudomonadota > Gammaproteobacteria > Enterobacterales > Enterobacteriaceae > Franconibacter > Franconibacter daqui. Next base: position 519,153 of record NZ_BMKJ01000002.1, read on the forward strand.
CTGGTTCGCGCAGGCGTTTGACGAAGCGCAGCTGGATACGGTTTTTCTGGTCATTGCCGCCACGAACGACAGCGAACTGAACCGCCGGGTTTTTGACGCGGCGAATGCCCGCCAGCGGCTGGTCAACGTGGTGGACGATCAGCCGCTCTGCTCGTTTATCTTTCCCTCTATTGTCGACCGCTCGCCGCTGGTGGTGGCTATCTCCTCCGGCGGCAACGCGCCGGTGCTGGCCCGCTTGTTGCGGGAGAAGATTGAGGCGCTGCTGCCCGCGAATCTCGGTCGCATGGCGGAAGTGGCGGGAAGCTGGCGCGAGAAGATTAAAGCGCGGTTGACCACCACCGATGCGCGTCGTCGCTTCTGGGAAGGTGCTTTCCGCGGCCGTTTCGCAAGCCAGATGGCGGCGGGCAATGAGCAGGCGGCGCAGGAGACCCTGGCGCAGACGCTGGCGGAGCCTGAGAGCGAGCAGGGCGAAATTATTCTCGTCGGCGCCGGGCCGGGCGACGCGGGGCTGCTGACGCTTCGCGGATTGCAGGTCATGCAGCAGGCGGATGTGGTGCTGTATGACCACCTGGTCAGCGACGGGGTGCTCGATCTTGTGCGCCGCGATGCCGAGCGTATCTGCGTAGGCAAACGCGCGGGCTCGCATGCCGTCGCGCAGCACGAAACCAACCAAATGCTTATCGATTTCGCGCGGGAAGGGAAAACCGTGGTGCGCCTGAAGGGCGGCGACCCGTTTATCTTCGGGCGCGGCGGCGAGGAGCTTCAGGCGGCGAAGGCCGCGGGGGTGCCTTTTCAGGTGGTGCCTGGCGTCACGGCGGCTTCAGGTGCGACGGCCTATGCCGGCATCCCGCTGACGCACCGTGATTATGCCCAGAGCGCGGTCTTCGTCACCGGACATTATAAGCCCGATAGCGCGCCGTTCGACTGGGCCTTGCTGGCGAAAAGCCGCCAGACGCTCGCCATCTATATGGGCACCATGAAAGCCGCTGAGATAAGCGAACAACTTATTCAACACGGCCGCGACGCCGATACGCCGGTGGCGGTTATCAGCCGCGGCACGCGGGAAGATCAGCAGGTCTTCACCGGCACGCTACAACAACTCGATGCGCTTGCGAAACAGGCGCCGATGCCAGCTCTGCTGGTGATTGGGGAAGTGGTGACGCTTCACCCGCAACTGGCCTGGTATCAACAATCCAACCCGGCGGAAGAGTTCCGCTCTTCCGTGGTTAATTTGGCTTAGTCCTGGCGCAACAGGCTAGTTTATTTGCCCTTTTTGTTCCGGGCTGTGCTCGCCATCCTCACGTACTTGTGTACGCTGCGGTTGCTGCGCGCAGGCCGTAACAAAACTGGCTGCAACAATAACGCCTGCTGCACCAGGCCTTATAAGGAAAGGTTATGGACCAAAAACGACTCACTCACCTGCGGCAACTGGAGGCGGAAAGCATCCATATCATTCGTGAAGTGGCTGCAGAATTTTCTAACCCGGTGATGATGTATTCCATCGGTAAAGATTCCAGCGTAATGCTGCACCTGGCGCGTAAAGCTTTTTATCCGGGCACGCTGCCGTTCCCGTTGCTGCACGTCGATACCGGCTGGAAATTCCGTGAGATGTACGAGTTCCGCGACCGTACCGCCAAAGCCTACGGCTGTGAACTGCTGGTGCATAAAAACCCGGAAGGGGTGGCGATGGGCATCAACCCGTTCGTGCACGGCAGCGCCAAACACACCGATATCATGAAAACCGAAGGGTTGAAGCAGGCGCTTAACAAATATGGTTTTGACGCCGCCTTCGGCGGAGCGCGCCGCGACGAGGAAAAATCTCGCGCTAAAGAGCGTATCTACTCCTTCCGCGACCGCTTCCACCGCTGGGACCCGAAAAACCAGCGCCCGGAGCTGTGGCATAACTATAACGGCCAGATCAACAAAGGCGAGAGCATTCGCGTCTTCCCGCTTTCCAACTGGACCGAGCTGGACATCTGGCAGTACATCTATCTGGAAAATATCGAAATCGTTCCGCTTTACCTGGCGGCAGAGCGCCCGGTGCTGGAGCGCGACGGCATGCTGATGATGATCGACGACGATCGCATCGACCTGCAGCCGGGCGAAGAGATCAAGCAGCGGATGGTGCGTTTCCGCACGCTGGGCTGCTGGCCGCTGACCGGCGCGGTGGAATCCGGCGCGCAGACGCTACCGGAAATCATTGAAGAGATGCTGGTATCGACCACCAGCGAACGACAGGGTCGCGTGATTGACCGCGACCAGGCAGGCTCGATGGAGCTGAAAAAACGCCAGGGTTATTTCTAAGGAGCCGTCATGAACACGACCATCGCACAACAAATCGCTAAAGAGGGCGGCGTGGAGGCTTATCTGCACGCCCAGCAGCACAAAAGCCTGCTGCGCTTTCTGACCTGCGGCAGCGTGGATGACGGGAAAAGCACCCTGATAGGCCGCCTGCTGCACGATACGCGCCAGATTTATGAAGACCAGCTTTCCTCGCTGCATAACGACAGCAAGCGTCACGGCACCCAGGGCGAAAAGCTCGACCTGGCGCTGCTGGTGGACGGCCTGCAGGCGGAGCGCGAGCAGGGCATCACCATTGACGTGGCTTACCGCTACTTCTCCACCGAAAAGCGCAAATTTATTATCGCCGATACCCCCGGGCACGAGCAGTACACCCGCAACATGGCGACCGGCGCCTCCACCTGCGATCTCGCGATTCTGCTGATCGACGCCCGTAAAGGGGTGCTGGACCAGACGCGTCGCCACAGCTTTATCTCTACGCTGCTGGGGATTAAGCACCTGGTGGTCGCGGTGAACAAAATGGACCTGGTGGAGTTCAGCGAAGAGCGTTTCGAGCAGATCAAACAGGATTACCTTAACTTCGCCGCGCAGCTGCCGGGCAACCTGGACATCCGTTTCGTGCCGCTTTCCGCGCTGGAAGGAGACAACGTCGCTCTCTCCAGCCTGAACATGACCTGGTATACCGGCCCGACGCTGCTGGAAGTGCTGGAAACCGTCGAGATAAATCGCGGCGTCGATGTGCAGCCGCTGCGCTTCCCGGTGCAGTATGTTAATCGCCCGAACCTCGATTTTCGCGGCTATGCGGGTACGGTGGCTTCCGGCGCCGTGAAAGTCGGCCAGCGCGTGAAAGTGCTGCCTTCCGGCGTGGAATCCGCCGTTGCCCGTATTGTGACCTTTGATGGCGATTTAGACGAGGCGGGCGCAGGCGAGGCGATTACGCTGGTGCTGAAAGATGAAATCGACATCAGCCGCGGTGACCTGCTGGTGGACGCCGCCCAGAACGTGCCTGCGGTGCAGAGCGCGTCGGTAGACGTGGTATGGATGGCGGAGCAGCCGCTGACGCCTGGCCAGAGCTACGACATTAAAATCGCCGGTAAGAAAACCCGCGCCCGTGTCGACAACATTCAGTATCAGGTGGATATCAATAACCTGACCCAGCGCGTAGTGGAAAACCTGCCGCTGAACGGCATCGGGCTGGTAGACCTTACTTTCGACGAGCCGCTGAGCCTGGATAAATATCAAGAGAACCCGGTGACCGGCGGGCTGATTTTCATCGATCGCCTGAGCAACGTTACCGTGGGCGCCGGCATGGTGCGCGAGCCGCAAACCGAGGTCTACCAGGAGCCTTCCGCTTACAGCGCTTTTGAGCTGGAGCTGAACGCGCTGGTGCGTCGCCACTTCCCGCACTGGGGCGCGCGCGACCTGCTGGGAGGCAAATAATGGCGCAGCATGACGAGAACGTCGTCTGGCACGCCCATCCCGTGACCGCCGAACAGCGCGAACACCTCCACGGCCACCGTGGCGTTGTGCTCTGGTTTACCGGGCTTTCGGGCTCGGGTAAATCGACGGTGGCCGGCGCGCTGGAAGAGGCGCTGCACCAGCTTGGCGTCAGCACCTACCTGCTGGATGGCGACAATGTGCGCCATGGGCTGTGCAGCGATTTAGGCTTTAGCGACGCTGACCGTAAGGAGAATATCCGCCGCGTTGGCGAAGTGGCGAACCTGATGGTCGACGCAGGTCTGGTGGTGCTGACGGCCTTTATTTCGCCGCATCGCGCCGAGCGCGCTATGGTGCGCGAGCGCGTAGGGGCGGGGCGGTTCATTGAAGTGTTTGTGGATACGCCGCTTGAGGTGTGCGAAGCGCGCGACCCGAAAGGGCTTTATAAAAAAGCCCGCGCCGGCGAGCTGCGCAATTTTACCGGCATCGACTCGGTTTACGAAGCGCCGGAAAAGCCGGAAATTCACCTCGATGGCCAACAATTAGTAACAAATTTGATTGCGCAATTGTTAGATCTGTTGCGCCGGGACGATATCATCAAATCCTGAGACGGCGCCGGGAAGCCGCTTCCCGGCATGTCAGGTCACAGGATAAGTTATGCGCAACGGCACCAATATCATCATCTCACAGGCTCAGACGCCACCCGCTGAAGAAACGACCTGGTCGTGGCCTGGCGCCGTGCTGGGATTTATCTCGTGGCTCATCGCGCTGGGCCCGCCCTTTCTGGTCTACGGCTCCAACACGCTGTTTTTCTTTCTGTATACCTGGCCTTTCTTTCTGGCGTTAATGCCCGTAGCGGTCGTGGTGGGCATCGCGCTCTATTCTCTGCTTAACGGCAAGCTTCTTTACAGCAGCATTGCAACACTGTTAACGGTGGTCCTGATGTTCGGGCTGCTGTTTTTCTGGCTGATGGGCTAAGACAAGCCTGCGCCTGTCGTTTTATCATGAATATGTTACAAATATGTGCAGTACGCATCGCGCCGCGTTCTGTGGTACATTCTGCCGCTGTTTTGGCAGCGCTGCTGCGCCTGGGGACTGTATCGGGTGTAGAGCCTGGCAGGAAGTTATGGGATGATAAGGCCGTTTTTCAGGGGGCGGAATGGGTAAACTAACGCTGCTGTTGCTGGCTTTACTGGTCTGGCTACAGTATTCGCTGTGGTTCGGCAAAAATGGCGTTCACGATTACTCCCGCGTCGCCGACGACGTCGCCGTACAGCAGGCTACTAACGCCAAACTTAAGGCGCGCAACGATCAGCTTTTCGCCGAAATTGACGATCTCAATGGCGGACAAGAAGCTATCGAAGAGCGCGCACGCAATGAATTAAGCATGACCAAACCTGGCGAAACCTTTTATCGTCTGGTGCCGGACGCCTCAAAGCGTCCTAACGGGTCAGGGCAAAACAATCGCTAACCAGACTCGGGTTAACTCATGGCGCCTTCCTTTGCGGACGTGATAGCCGTGGTGCCGGCTGCCGGAATTGGCAGCCGCATGCAAACGGAATGTCCGAAACAATATCTCACCATTGGTGAAAAAACGATCCTCGAACACGCGCTGGCGCCGCTGCTGGCGCATCCTCGCATCAGCCGGGTGATTATCGCCATCAGTCCTGGCGATGCGCGCTTTATGGCGTTGCCGCTGGCCTCCCATCCCCGCGTTCAGGTGGTGCAGGGCGGCGCGCAGCGGGCCGACTCGGTGCTGGCAGGGCTAAAGCAGGCCGACGACTGCATCTGGGCGTTGGTGCATGACGCTGCCCGCCCCTGTCTGCATCAGGACGATCTTGAGCGTCTGCTCACTCTTACCGAAACCAGCGCTGTCGGCGGCATTCTCGCCGCCCCCGTGCGCGACACCATGAAGCGCGGCGAGCCGGGTAAACCCGCTATCGCCCATACGGTCGACAGAGAAGATCTCTGGCACGCGCTCACGCCCCAGCTTTTTCCTCGCGAACTGCTGCTTGACTGTCTGACGCGCGCGCTCAACGAAGGGGCCACCATTACTGATGAAGCCTCGGCGCTCGAATATTGTGGTTTTCATCCTGAACTGATTGCTGGCCGCGCGGATAATATTAAAGTGACGCGCCCTGAAGACCTGGCGCTGGCGGCGTTTTATCTTACCCGGTTAACCCATATGGAGAATGCATAATGCGCATCGGACATGGTTTTGACGTACACGCTTTTGGCGGCGTTGGGCCGATTATTATTGGCGGCGTTCGTATTCCTTACGAGCAGGGGCTGCTGGCGCATTCCGACGGCGATGTCGCGCTACACGCCTTGACCGATGCGCTGCTGGGCGCGGCGGCGCTGGGCGATATCGGCAAACTCTTCCCGGATACCGACCCGGCCTTTAAAGGCGCGGATAGCCGCGAACTTCTGCGTGAAGCCTGGCGCCGCGTACAGGCCAAAGGTTACGCGCTTGGCAATGTTGACGTCACGATTATCGCCCAGGCGCCGAAAATGGCGCCGCACATCCCGCAGATGCGCGTTTTTATCGCCGAAGACCTGGGCTGCCATATGGAGCAGGTCAACGTGAAGGCTACCACCACCGAGAAGCTCGGCTTTACCGGACGTGGCGAAGGCATCGCCTGCGAGGCGGTGGCGCTGCTGCTTAAGGCTGGCGTATGATCGACGTGCATCAACTGACTTACCAGCATGGCAAGCCTCAGGGCAGCGGCGTGCTTAAAGCCAACCCGGAAGATTTTGTCGTAACGGAAGATTTAGGCTTCGAGCCGGATGGCGAGGGCGAACATCTGCTGGTGCGCATCGTCAAAACTGGCTGCAATACGCGCTTTGTGGCGGACGCGCTGGCTAAGTTCCTTAAAGTGCACGCCAGGGAAGTCAGCTTTGCCGGGCAAAAAGATAAGCACGCCGTCACGGAACAGTGGTTCTGCGTCCGTCTGCCGGGCAAAGAGATGCCGGATCTAAGCGCCTTTTCCCTGGAAGGGTGCCAGGTGCTGGAGTATGCCCGCCACAAGCGCAAGCTGCGTTTAGGGGCGCTGAAAGGCAACCACTTCCGGCTGGTGCTGCGCGAGGTGACGAACCGGGAGGAGATGGAAACCTGTCTGCAGGCGGTGCGTGACGAAGGCGTGCCGAACTATTTCGGCCCGCAGCGTTTTGGCATCGGCGGCAGCAACCTGTTGCAGGCGCAGCGCTGGGGCGAGACGGCTACGCCGCCCCGCGAGCGCAACAAACGCAGTTTTGCTTTGTCTGCGGCGCGCAGCGCGCTGTTTAATCAGATAGTCAGCCAACGTCTGAAAAAACCAGAATTTAATCAAGTTGTTGATGGCGATGCGCTACAATTAGCGGGCCGCGGCAGCTGGTTTGTCGCAGCCGCAGAAGAGCTGCCGGAGCTGCAGGCTCGTGTAGACGCGAAGGCTTTGCTTATCACCGCCGCGCTGCCTGGCAGCGGAGAGTGGGGTACCCAGCGTGAAGCGCTGGCGAACGAACAGCAGGCCATTGCTGGAGAAACAACGTTGCAGACGCTGCTGGCGCGTGAAAAAGTGGAAGCGGCGCGCCGGGCGATGCGGCTCTTTCCCCACGATTTTCGCTGGGAGTGGTGGGACGATATGACTGTCGAACTGCGCTTCTGGCTGCCGGCGGGCAGTTTTGCCACCAGCGTCGTGCGGGAATTAATGAACACAGCGGGTGATTATGCGGATATTGCTGAGTAACGATGACGGGATCCATGCGCCGGGCATTCAGACCCTGGCGAGAGCGCTTCGCGAATTTGCCGAAGTGCAGGTCGTTGCTCCCGATCGTAACCGCAGCGGCGCGTCCAACTCTCTGACGCTGGAATCCTCCCTTCGCACTTTCACCTTTGAAAATGGCGATATCGCCGTGCAGATGGGCACGCCGACCGATTGCGTGTTCCTTGGCGTCAACGCGCTGATGCGTCCTCGTCCTGACGTGGTGGTTTCCGGCATTAACGCCGGACCTAATCTGGGCGATGACGTCATTTATTCCGGCACCGTCGCCGCGGCGATGGAAGGGCGTCATCTGGGCTTTCCGGCGCTGGCGGTGTCGCTTAACGGCTACCAGCATTACGACACGGCGGCGGCGGTCACCTGTACGATTTTGCGGGCGCTCATGCGTGAACCTTTGCGTACCGGCCGCATACTGAACGTTAATGTGCCGGATCTGCCGCTGGCGGAGATCAAAGGCATCCGCGTCACGCGCTGCGGCAGCCGCCATCCGGCGGATAAAGTTATTCCGCAGGAGGATCCGCGCGGCAATACGCTTTACTGGATAGGCCCTCCGGGCGAAAAATGCGATGCCGGGCCGGATACAGACTTCGCCGCGGTGGAGGAAGGTTATGTCTCCGTCACGCCGCTGCATGTGGATTTAACAGCGCACAGTGCGCATGATGTTGTCTCAACCTGGTTAGACCGCGCCGGAGTGAACGGGCAATGGTAAGCAATCGCGTTCAAACTCTTCTCAATCAATTGCGTGCTCAGGGCATTCGCGACGAGCACGTGCTCGAAGCGCTCGCCCGCGTGCCACGCGAAAAATTTATCGATGAAGCGCTTGAGCACAAAGCCTGGGAGAACGTGGCGCTGCCTATCGGCTCCGGGCAGACCATTTCTCAGCCTTATATGGTGGCGCTGATGACCGAGCTGCTGGAGCTCACGCCCGAATCACGGGTGCTGGAGATAGGCACCGGCTCGGGCTACCAGACGGCGATTCTGGCGCATCTCGTCCACCACGTTTGTTCCGTTGAGCGCATCAAAAGTTTGCAGTGGCACGCTCGTCGTCGCCTGAAGCAGCTTGATTTACACAATATTTCTACCCGTCACGGTGATGGCTGGCAGGGGTGGCAGGCGCGTGCCCCGTTTGACGCTATTATTGTGACGGCCGCGCCGCCGGAGATCCCGCCTGCGTTGATGTCGCAGCTGGATGACGGCGGCATTCTTGTGCTTCCCGTTGGAGATGAGCATCAGCTATTAAAGCGGGTTCGTCGGCGGGGAGATGAATTTATTATCGACACCGTGGAAGCCGTGCGTTTCGTTCCTCTGGTGAAAGGGGATCTGGCGTAATCCAGGAGTTTTTCCTGTTACTTTCAGGCGTTATCCGCGTATGGTGGGCTCATTTTGAGCCTGCCGGACGTGCAGAGCCACGGTCGTCGTAAGTAGTCACTGACAGATAACAATCCTGGGGGATAAATGAGCGCGGGAAGCCCAAAATTCACAGCACGCCGGGTAGCAACAGCAACATTCATTTCACTTTGGCTGGCGGGATGTTCATCCAATGACGCCTCTCAGGCGCCGATAAGTTCTGTAGAGGGAAACAGCGGCGCAGCCGCCAGCAGCACGAGCAGCAGCGGTATGATGATTACGCCGCCACCCAAAATGGGCGCCTCTACTGCCGCACCGGTTTCCGCCCCCGTTTCTGCGCCGCAAATTCAGCCCGCGCAGCCTCCCGTTTCGCAGCCTCGTCAGGTTCAGCCTGTGATCGAGCAGCCGGTGCAGACCGAAAATGGCCGCATCGTATACAATCGTCAGTATGGGAACATTCCGAAAGGCAGCTATACCGGCGGCAGCACTTATACCGTTAAGCGCGGCGATACGCTCTTTTATATCGCCTGGATTACCGGGAACGATTTCCGTGATTTGGCCCAGCGCAATAACATTCCAGCCCCGTATGGCCTGAATGTTGGGCAAACGCTGCAGGTAGGCAATGCTTCCGGTACACCGATCACAGGAGGCAATGCAATTACACAGGCAGATGCAAATGCTCAAGGAATTGTCTCAAAACCTGCACAAAATTCCAGCACGGTGGTTGCGTCGAAACCCACAATTATTTATTCTGAGGACTCAGGTGAACAAAGTGATAACAAAATGTTGCCTGGTAACAGAAATAGCGGTGCTGTCGTAACGGCACCCGTTACCGCGCCAACCGTTAACACTACAGCCGAACCGACAGTCAGCAGTACGTCCACTAGCGCGCCGATAGCAGCATGGCGCTGGCCGACTGAGGGCAATGTTATCGAGAACTTTTCTGCTTCCGAAGGGGGCAATAAAGGGGTCGATATCGCAGGAAGTAAAGGCCAGGCTATCGTCGCTACCGCTGACGGTCGCGTCGTTTACGCCGGTAATGCTCTGCGCGGTTACGGTAATCTTATCATCATAAAACACAACGATGATTACCTGAGTGCCTACGCCCATAACGACACAATGCTGGTCCGGGAACAACAAGAAGTTAAGGCGGGGCAGAAAATCGCTACCATGGGTAGCACCGGAACCAGTTCTACACGCTTGCATTTTGAAATTCGTTACAAGGGGAAATCCGTAAACCCGCTGCGTTATTTGCCGCAGCGATAAATCGGCAAAGCATGCTTCTGTCAGGTGCTTTGCTTAGGGATCACGGGTAGGAGCCACCTTTATGAGTCAGAATACGCTGAAAGTTCATGATTTAAATGAAGACGCGGAATTTGATGAGAACGGAGTAGAGGCTTTTGATGAAAAAGCCTTGATAGAAGAGGAACCCAGTGATAACGACCTGGCAGAAGAGGAGTTGTTGTCGCAGGGTGCCACACAGCGTGTGTTGGATGCGACTCAGCTGTATCTGGGAGAAATCGGTTACTCTCCTCTGCTAACAGCAGAAGAAGAAGTCTACTTCGCACGCCGCGCGCTGCGTGGTGATATCGCCTCACGCCGCCGCATGATCGAAAGTAACCTGCGTCTGGTGGTGAAAATTGCCCGTCGTTACAGCAACCGCGGTCTTGCGCTGCTGGATCTGATCGAAGAAGGCAACCTGGGCCTTATCCGCGCAGTTGAGAAGTTCGATCCGGAGCGCGGTTTCCGTTTTTCAACGTACGCAACCTGGTGGATTCGCCAGACCATCGAACGGGCTATCATGAACCAAACCCGTACGATTCGTCTGCCGATTCATATTGTTAAAGAGCTGAACGTTTATCTGCGTACCGCACGCGAGCTTTCTCACAAGCTGGATCATGAGCCGAGCGCGGAAGAGATTGCAGAGCAGCTGGATAAACCGGTTGATGACGTAAGCCGTATGCTGCGCCTGAACGAGCGCATTACCTCTGTTGATACCCCGCTGGGTGGTGATTCAGAGAAAGCGCTGCTGGATATTCTGGCCGATGAAAAAGAAAACGGTCCGGAAGATACCACGCAGGACGATGACATGAAACAGAGCATCGTTAAGTGGTTGTTCGAACTGAACGCCAAGCAGCGTGAAGTGCTGGCTCGTCGTTTCGGCCTGCTCGGCTATGAAGCGGCAACGCTTGAAGATGTGGGCCGGGAAATCGGTCTGACTCGTGAGCGTGTTCGTCAGATTCAGGTTGAGGGTCTGCGTCGCCTGCGCGAAATCCTGCAGGGGCAAGGGCTGAATATCGAAGCGCTATTCCGCGAATAAGCTACGAATTGTTGTTTTCAGCCAAAAAGGCCGGTCATTTGACCGGCCTTTTTCTTTTATTTCCGTGGGTTACGGCCTTTGCAAAACAGAGAGGATAAGCCCTATTGCTTGTCCATCATCTTTCCAATTAGCTGTGTAAAAAGCGCTCGCTCATCCGCTTCCAGTTTACCCAGAAACCGTTCATCCACCGCGTTGCCTACAGGGATAATGGCATTCAGCAGAGATTCGCCTTCCGGCGTCAAATAGATAAAACGTCGCCGCTTATCGGCCGGATCGTTTTCTCGTCGAACCAGTCCACGGCTTTCCATACGACTTAGCATTTCCGCCAGTGTCGCTTTAGTGCTGACGGCCGCGTCGGTCAGCGCGACTTGTTCAATGCCCGGCTGCTCCTGAATCGCACGCATTACGGCATACTGCGGCTTGGTCAGTTCCGGCAGTTCGCTCTGCCAGCGCGACGTATGTTGTTGAAAAAGCTGGCGTAGCAGGTGAAAAGCCTCTTCACGAAGATACATGGCGGCTCCTGTTTTATCGTCCATCCCGCCATCATAGCCGCTTACGGCAGCCTTTATAACCTTTATAAAAATAAGCGATTCGTGCGGTTTTGCTCCTGTGGGCTTGTTCATCCCGCTGGCTGGCGATAGGCTTGGTTAAAACGTTCGTATACGAACAATATTGTGAGGTAAGGATGAGATTAATAGTGGGCATGACGGGCGCCACTGGCGCGCCGCTTGGAGTAGCACTGTTAAAAACGCTGCAGAAGATGCCGGAAGTGGAAACGCACCTGGTGATGTCGAAGTGGGCCAAAACCACTATTGAACTGGAAACGCCTTATAACGCCCGGGAAGTCGCAGCGCTGGCGGATGTTATACATAGCCCCGCCGATCAGGCGGCGACGATTTCTTCGGGGTCGTTTCACACTGACGGCATGATTGTTATTCCATGCAGCATGAAAACGCTGGCGGGCATTCGCGCTGGCTACGCCGAAGGGCTGGTTGGACGCGCCGCCGATGTGGTGTTGAAAGAGGGGCGCAAGCTGGTGCTGGTGCCGCGTGAAATGCCGCTTAGTACTATTCATCTGGAAAATATGCTGGCGCTATCCCGTATGGGCGTGGCAATGGTGCCGCCCATGCCCGCTTTTTATAACCATCCGAAAACCATCGAAGACATTACCCGCCATATTGTCGCGCGCGTGCTGGATCAGTTTGGGCTTAACGATCCGCAGGCACGGCGTTGGGGAGGCCTGCACAGTACAGGCTCAGCGAATTCACATCATGCATAACAGGAGATTCACGCATGGCTTTTGATGATTTGCGCGGCTTTCTACGCGCGCTGGACGAGCAGAAACAACTGCTGAAAATAAGCGAGGAAGTGCAGGCGGAGCCAGATCTGGCCGCCGCGGCCAACGCGACCGGACGTATTGGCGAAGGCGCGCCGGCGCTATGGTTCGATAATATCCGTGGTTTTACTGACGCGCGAGTGGTGATGAACACTATCGGCTCCTGGCAGAACCACGCTATTTCGCTTGGTCTTCCGCCCGCTACGCCGGTAAAACAGCAGATTGCGGAATTTATTCGCCGTTGGGATAAATTTCCGGTGACGCCGGAGCGTCGCGACAATCCGCCCTGGGCGGAAAACAGCGTAGACGGCGAAGCCATCAATCTGTTCGACATTTTGCCGCTGTTTCGTCTGAACGACGGCGATGGCGGTTTTTACCTCGATAAAGCCTGCGTGGTTTCGCGCGATCCACTCGATCCTGAACATTTCGGCAAGCAGAATGTCGGCATTTACCGGATGGAAGTCAAAGGCAAACGTAAGCTCGGCCTGCAACCTGTGCCGATGCATGATATCGCCCTGCATCTGCACAAAGCCGAAGAGCGCGGCGAAGATTTGCCTGTCGCTATTACGCTTGGCAACGATCCGATTATTACGCTGATGGGCGCCACGCCGCTGAAATACGATCAATCTGAATATGAAATGGCGGGGGCGCTGCGTGAAAGCCCGTATCCGATCGCTACCGCACCGCTGACCGGCTTTGATGTGCCGTGGGGCTCAGAGGTGATCCTGGAAGGGGTGATTGAAGGCCGCAAGCGTGAAATAGAAGGGCCGTTTGGTGAATTTACCGGACACTATTCTGGCGGCCGCAATATGACGGTAGTGCGTATCGATAAGGTTTCATATCGCACGAAGCCGATTTTCGAATCGCTCTATCTGGGCATGCCCTGGACTGAAATCGACTACCTGATGGGGCCCGCCACCTGCGTGCCGCTCTATCAGCAACTGAAAGCAGAGTTCCCGGAAGTGCAGGCGGTTAACGCCATGTATACCCACGGGTTGCTTGCCATTATTTCCACGAAAAAACGCTATGGCGGTTTTGCCCGCGCCGTGGGGCTTCGCGCCATGACCACGCCGCACGGTCTTGGCTATGTGAAGATGGTTATCATGGTCGATGAAGATGTCGATCCGTTCGATCTGCCGCAGGTGATGTGGGCGCTCTCTTCCAAAGTTAACCCGGCAGGGGATCTGGTGCAGTTGCCAAATATGTCCGTGCTGGAGCTGGATCCAGGCTCAAGCCCGGCGGGAATTACCGACAAGCTGATTATCGACGCCACCACACCCGTCGCGCCGGATAACCGCGGGCACTACAGCCAACCGGTGAAAGATCTGCCGGAAACCGCGCAGTGGGTTGAAAAGCTCACCGCTATGCTCGCCAACCGTAAATAAGGAGGGAGAAATGATTTGCCCACGTTGCGCTGATGAACAAATTGAAGTGATGGCGACATCACCTGTAAAAGGCGTCTGGACAGTATTTCAGTGCCAGCATTGTCTTTACACCTGGCGAGATACCGAGCCGCTGCGTCGGACCAGCCGCGAGCATTATCCCGAAGCGTTTCGCATGACGCAGAAAGATATTGATGAGGCGCCAGAGGTACCGACGATACCGCCGCTACTGGCGGAATCAAAGCGGTAAAAAAGCGTTGGCGGATAATGAAAAGGACGGGAGAGGCGCATTCTACCCGTCTTTTTAATTTCGCCTGCGCGAAATCTGCCGTGCTTAATATGGGATAACTGTAAGGCAGATAAGCGAAGCATTTTTACCATGCTTAAAACTGTCGCAAGGCGGGTAGCGAAGCGCTACCCGCTATTTTTCCAGCGTTACACCAGGTTTTTCAGGCGATAGATCCACTCCAGCGCCTGACGGGGCGTAAGCGAATCCGGGTCAAGATTTTCCAGCGCTTCCACCGCAGGTGAGGTTTCTTCCGCGGGCGTTAGCAGCGACATCTGCGTGCCGTCTATCTGCGTGGCGGCGGCATTCCCTGAGAGACTTTCCAGCTCGCGCAGTTTCTGGCGCGCCCGCTTAATCACCTCTTTTGGCACCCCAGCCAGCGCGGCAACCGCGAGACCGTAGCTTTTACTGGCGGCGCCGTCCTGCACGCTGTGCATAAAGGCGATGGTGTCGCCGTGCTCAATCGCGTCCAGATGCACATTCGCCACCCCTTCCATTTTTTCTGGCAGTTGGGTGAGTTCGAAATAGTGGGTCGCGAACAGCGTCATCGCCTTAATGCGGTTCGCCAGGCTTTCCGCACAGGCCCAGGCGAGCGAAAGCCCGTCATAGGTGGAGGTGCCGCGGCCTATTTCATCCATCAACACCAGGCTGTGCTCGGTGGCGTTATGTAGAATATTCGCCGTCTCGGTCATCTCCACCATGAAAGTGGAACGTCCGGAGGCGAGATCGTCCGCCGCGCCGACGCGAGTGAAGATGCGGTCAATCGGGCCTATCTCCGCCCGCTGCGCCGGAACGAAACTGCCGATATAGGCCATCAGCACGATCAGCGCAGTCTGGCGCATATAGGTGCTTTTACCGCCCATATTCGGACCCGTGATGATGAGCATCCGTCTCTGCGGTGAAAGATTCAGCGGGTTAGCGATAAACGGCTCGTTCAAGACGCGTTCCACCACTGGGTGACGCCCTTCCACCAGGCGAATGCCAGGTTTATCGGTCAGCGTCGGGCAGGTGTAATTCAGCGTTTCGGCACGTTCGGCGAGGTTAGCTAATACGTCCAGTTCCGCCAGCGCCGCGGCGCTCTTTTGTAGCGCTGGCAGGTGGGGAAGCAGCAGGTCGAAAAGCTCATCATAAAGCTGTTTCTCCAGCCCCAGCGCTTTGCCTTTTGAGGTGAGGACTTTGTCTTCGTACTCTTTAAGCTCCGGAATGATATAGCGTTCGGCATTTTTCAGGGTCTGACGGCGGACATAATGGATAGGCACCAGGTGGCTCTGCCCGCGGCTTACCTGAATGTAATAACCGTGTACGGCGTTGAAGCCGACTTTTAGCGTATCCAGCCCCAGCTTCTCGCGCTCGCGGATTTCCAGCCTGTCGAGGTAATCGGTCGCGCCGTCCGCCAGCGCGCGCCATTCGTCGAGCTCTTCGTTATAACCCGGCGCAATGACGCCGCCGTCGCGCACCAGCACGGGCGGCGCCTCAATAATCGCCCGCTCCAGCAGTTCGCGAAGCTCGGTAAACTCGCCCATGTTTTCACGCAGAGTCTGTACGTAACTGGCGTCGCTTTGGGCCAGCATTTCCCGTAGCGCAGGCAACTGCTGGAAGGCGTGCCGCATACGCGCCAGGTCGCGCGGGCGAGCGGTGCGTAGCGCAAGACGCGCGAGAATACGCTCCAGATCGCCAACCTGACGCAATACCGGCTGCACTTCTCCCGCCAGGTCCATTAATGCGCTGATGGCCTGCTGACGATGCGACAGCACGGCTACGTCACGTACCGGCATATGCAGCCAGCGCTTGAGCATACGACTGCCCATTGGCGTTACGGTGCAGTCAAGCACCGAGGCGAGGGTGTTTTCGATGCCCCCCGCCAGGTTTTGGGTTATCTCAAGGTTACGACGCGTGGCGGCATCCATGATGATGCCATCCTGCTGGCGCTCCATAGTGATAGAGCGAATGTGAGGCAGGGAGGTGCGCTGCGTATCTTTCACATACTGAAGCAGGCAGCCTGCCGCGCAGAGACCGCGTACTGCATTCTCCACGCCGAAACCCACCAGGTCGCGCGTGCCGAATTGCAGGTTTAACTGCTGGCGCGCCGTTTCGATTTCAAACTCCCACAACGGACGGCGACGCAGGCCGCGGCGGCCTTCAATCAACGCCATTTCCGTAAAATCTTCGGCATACAGCAGTTCTGCCGGGTTGGTGCGCTGTAATTCCGCCGCCATGGTTTCACGGTCTTCCGGCTCCGTTAAGCGAAAGCGACCGGAACTGATATCAAGCGTAGCGTAGCCAAAGCCGCGGCTGTCCTGCCAGATAGCCGCCAGCAGGTTATCCTGACGCTCCTGCAGCAGCGCTTCGTCGCTGATGGTGCCGGGCGTTACGATACGCACCACCTTGCGTTCCACGGGGCCTTTCGTGGTCGCCGGGTCGCCAATCTGTTCGCAAATCGCCACCGACTCGCCAAGGCTCACCAGCTTCGCCAGATAGTTTTCCACCGCGTGATACGGCACGCCCGCCATGGGAATTGACTCCCCCGCCGAAGCGCCGCGTTTCGTCAGCGAAATATCCATAAGCTGAGAGGCGCGTTTCGCGTCGTCATAAAACAGCTCGTAGAAATCGCCCATGCGGTAGAACAGCAAGATATCGGGGTGCTGCGCCTTGAGCTTCAGATACTGCTGCATCATTGGGGTATGGTCGGAAAAGTCCTTATCGATAGACTCAGTCATTTGATTTTGCTCATTTCTTGAAGCGAGGTACGGCGTGTGATGCCCTGTAGAAACGGCCATCTTATCATTGATAATCCCCTGCTTTCATCCGCAGAGCGCGCAATCCTGTTTGCCTTAAACGTCGGTGACAGTAGCAGCGTAAAAAGCAACAGGGGAGGGGAGAAGGCGAAGCTTGCGGCTTGTTTCGCAAGCTTTAGCGCGTTTAGCACTTCAGATTCAGGCGAATTGCGAGCGGCGGCGCATTCGTCCCGTATCGTGAGGAAAAGATAAAACCTGCGATATCAATCAGCTTTTTCAGGCTTATCAGCTCGCAATAAATAAAGCCGTCTGAAGGACGCTTGCGGCGCTTTCTCGGCTGGCTTGAGATGATCTACCATTAGTGCCACTTGTCTTCGAATGCCATAGGGATATTTCATGCTTAAGCGTCGCTACACCGCCTTATTATCGACACTTGTTCTTCTTTCCGCTTGCAGCAGCAAGCCAAAAACGGAAGCGGCCGACGCCACAGCCGGCGCGCCTGCTTCCGCACCTTCAGGAGGCTTTCTGCTGCAGCCTCAGCACGACATGCTCATGCCCAGCGGCGATTTCGCGAATAACGCCGCCGCCCAGCAGTTCATCGATAAGATGGTGAGCAAGCATGGTTTTGATCGTCAACAACTGCATGAAATCCTCTCACAGGCGAAACGGCTGGATTACGTGCTTCGCCTGATGAATCAGCAGGCGCCGACTACGCAGCCGCCAACGGGGCCGAACGGCGCATGGCTGCGCTATCGCAGCAAATTCATCACGCCGGATAACGTGCAAAACGGCGTGGTGTTCTGGAACCAATATCAGGACGCGCTTAATCGCGCCTGGCAGGTTTACGGCGTGCCGCCGGAAATTATCGTGGGCATCATCGGCGTGGAAACCCGCTGGGGACGCGTAATGGGGAAAACCCGCATTCTCGATGCGCTTGCCACGCTTGCTTTTGAATATCCTCGCCGCGCAGATTACTTCGCCAGCGAACTGGAAACCTTCTTGTTAATGGCGCGTGATGAAGGGGACGATCCGCTGGCGCTGAAAGGCTCTTTTGCGGGCGCAATGGGGTATGGTCAGTTTATGCCCTCTTCTTACAAAGAGTATGCGGTGGATTTCAATGGCGATGGCCATATCAATCTCTGGGATCCGGTCGATGCCATTGGCAGCGTAGCGAACTACTTTAAAGAACATGGCTGGGTGAAGGGCGATGCGGTGGCCGTACCGGCAAACGGTCAGGCGCCAGGCCTTGAGAATGGCTTTAAAACGAAATACAGCATCAGCCAGCTTGCCGTGGCGGGCTTAACGCCGCAGCAACCGATCGGTAATCATCAGGAGGCCAGCCTGCTGCGTCTGGATATCGGCACGGGTTACCAGTACTGGTACGGGCTGCCGAATTTTTATGCAATCACCCGCTATAACCACAGCACGCATTATGCGATGGCGGTCTGGCAACTGGGCCAGGCGGTCGCGCTGGCTCGCATTCAGTGATCTTCTTCCCGCGTCCCGGCGCGGGATCTCCTTTTTTGCCTGCGCTAACCTTGAATTTAGCCCGAAAAACGCAATGTAATCCTCTGCAACAAAGGGGAAGTGCTATTGTCAAACAGGGGATCTGCTTACAATCGGAGCTGTCATGAATGACCGCGAAATGATGCAATTAAGTCAGCAACTTGGCGAGGCGTTGCGCCAACTCGGCGCAACGGTGACGACGGCTGAATCCTGCACTGGCGGGTGGGTGGCTAAGATGATTACCGATATCGCCGGTAGTTCCGCCTGGTTTGAACGCGGATTTGTTACCTACAGTAATGAAGCCAAGCAGCAGATGATTGGCGTCGACGGCGCCACGCTTGAGGCGCATGGCGCAGTGAGCGAGCCGGTTGTGCGTCAGATGGCGCTGGGGGCGTTGAATGCCGCCGCCGCAACCTGGGCGGTCTCTGTCAGCGGCATTGCAGGGCCGGATGGCGGCAGCGCGCAAAAGCCTGTCGGCACCGTCTGGTTCGGCATCGCGAATGACCAGGGTGAGGTGCGAACTTACCTGCAAAATTTTCCTGGCGATCGTGAAGCGGTGCGGCGTCAGGCCACGGTTTTCGCCCTACAGACGCTGTGGCAAAACATTCGACAAAAAGCTTGATACTGTATAGCCATACAGTATAATGGCTGCAACAGAAACAAAGGCAGCGTGGCGCATAGTGCTTCACCCTGCATGACAGGAGTAAAAGAAGCACAAGCTGATTGAAAAAGCGGGTGCATGGTACAGCTACAACGGCGAGAAAATTGGTCAGGGTAAAGCTAACGCGACCAACTTCCTCAAAGAGAACAAACCGATGGCGGAAGAGATTGAGAAAAAGCTGCGCGAGCTGCTGCTCAATAACCACGACGCTATCCCGGCCTTCGCCGCTGAAGACGGTGACAACGCCGAAGAGACAAACGAAGAGTTTTAATGCTATAAGGGCTGCGAATGCAGCCCTTTTTTTGTTTCCCCTGATTGCTTATGACTGACGCTACTTCCCGCCGCACTGCCTACGCCCGCCTTCTCGATCGCGCTACGCGCATTCTCGCGATGCGTGACCACAGCGAGCAGGAGTTGCGCCGCAAGCTGACAACGCCTTCGCCAGTTAAACCGCGTCAACAAGAATCCCGCCAGGTCGCCGAAACAGACCCCGAACCTACCGCTGAAGAGATCGATCAGGTCATCGCCTGGTGCTATGAGCATCGCTGGCTTGATGACGAACGCTTCGCCGCGCAGTTTATCGCCAGCCGCAGCCGTAAGGGTTACGGCCCGCAGCGTATTCGCCAGGAGCTACAGCAGAAGGGCATTTCACGTGCGCAGTGTGAATCTGCGCTGGCGGAGTGTGATATCGACTGGGGCACGTTGGCGCGCGAGCAGGCGGAGCGAAAATTCGGTTCGCCTTTACCAAAACAGTACCCGGAAAAAGCCAAAGTGCAGCGTTTTTTGCTATATCGTGGCTACTATATGGAAGACATTCAGGACTTATACCGAAATTTTGCTTCCTGAAGCCATACGGGATTTTACTTCCCTGTGAAGAAAACTTATCTTATTCCCACTTTTTTCCGTTAAGCCCGGTAATGTTTGCGTACTCCGTACGTTACGCCGGGCGACGACATTTCGTTAGCTTGATTTCAGGATAATTATGAGCAAGAGCACCGCTGAGATCCGTCAGGCGTTTCTCGATTTTTTCCATAGTAAAGGCCATCAGGTAGTTGCGAGCAGCTCCCTTGTACCTAACAACGACCCGACTTTGCTGTTTACCAACGCAGGGATGAACCAGTTCAAGGATGTTTTCCTTGGTCTCGACAAGCGTAATTATTCCCGCGCCACCACTGCGCAGCGCTGCGTTCGCGCAGGTGGTAAGCACAACGATCTGGAAAACGTCGGTTACACCGCGCGTCACCACACCTTTTTCGAAATGCTGGGTAACTTCAGCTTTGGCGACTACTTCAAACATGACGCCATTCAGTACGCCTGGGAACTGTTGACCGGCGAGCAGTGGTTCAACCTGCCGAAAGAACGTCTGTGGGTGACCGTCTATGAGACGGACGACGAAGCTTACGAAATCTGGGAAAAAGAAGTCGGTATTCCGCGCGAGCGCATTATCCGCATCGGCGATAACAAGGGTGGTCCGTACGCATCCGACAACTTCTGGCAGATGGGCGATACCGGCCCCTGCGGCCCATGCACCGAAATTTTCTACGATCACGGCGATCACATCTGGGGTGGCCCTCCGGGGAGCCCGGAAGAAGATGGCGATCGTTATATCGAGATCTGGAACATCGTATTTATGCAGTTCAACCGCCAGGCTGATGGCACCATGGAACCGCTGCCGAAGCCGTCCGTGGATACCGGCATGGGTCTTGAGCGTATCGCTGCGGTGCTGCAACACGTTAACTCCAACTATGAAATCGACCTCTTCCGCACGCTGATTGAGGCCGTGGCGAAAGTAACTGGCGCAACCGACTTCTCCAATAAATCGCTGCGCGTTATCGCTGACCATATTCGCTCGTGCGCATTCCTTATCGCAGACGGCGTTATTCCCTCTAACGAGAACCGCGGTTATGTGCTGCGCCGCATCATTCGTCGTGCGGTCCGTCATGGCAACATGCTGGGCGCTAAAGACACGTTCTTCTATAAGCTGGTCGCTCCGCTTATCGAAGTTATGGGTCCTGCCGGGGAAGACCTGAAACGCCAGCAGGCGCAGGTTGAACAGGTTCTGAAAACCGAAGAAGAGCAGTTTGCCCGTACGCTTGAGCGCGGCCTGGCGCTGCTGGACGAAGAACTGGCGAACCTTAAAGGCGATACGCTGGACGGGGAAACCGCCTTCCGCCTGTACGATACTTATGGCTTCCCGGTCGATCTGACTGCAGATGTTTGCCGTGAGCGCAACATCAAAGTGGATGAAAAAGGCTTTGAAGCGGCAATGGAAGAACAACGCCGTCGCGCACGCGAGTCCAGCGGCTTCGGTGCAGACTACAATGCCATGATCCGCGTTGATTCCGCTTCCGAGTTCAAGGGCTACGACCATACCGAGCTGACTGCAAAAGTCACCGCGCTGTTTGTTGATGGCAAAGCGGTTGAGCAGATTAGCGCGGGCCAGGATGCAGTCGTGGTGCTGGACGAAACGCCTTTCTATGGCGAATCCGGCGGCCAGGTCGGCGATAAAGGCGAGCTGAAAGGCAACGGCTTTGTCTTCACCGTGAACGATACGCAGAAATATGGTCAGGCTATCGGCCATATCGGCAAACTGGCGCAAGGCGCGCTGAAGGTTGGCGATGGCGTGAAAGCGGAAGTTGACGAGGCGCGCCGCGAGCGCATTCGCCTTAACCACTCCGCCACTCACCTTATGCATGCGGCACTGCGTCAGGTGCTGGGCACCCACGTAGCGCAGAAGGGCTCGCTGGTTAACGATAAAGGCTTGCGCTTCGACTTCTCGCATTTTGAAGCGATGAAGCCGGAAGAGATTCGTGCGGTGGAAGATATCGTCAACGCCCAGATCCGCCGTAATTTGCCAGTCGAGACCAACATCATGGAGCTCGAAGCGGCGAAAGCGAAAGGCGCGATGGCGCTCTTTGGCGAGAAATATGACGAGCGCGTACGCGTGCTCAGCATGGGCGATTTCTCTACTGAGCTGTGCGGCGGCACGCACGCCAGCCGTACTGGCGATATCGGTCTTTTCCGC
The DNA here is from genome assembly GCF_014644275.1 of Franconibacter daqui. Taxonomy (NCBI): domain Bacteria; kingdom Pseudomonadati; phylum Pseudomonadota; class Gammaproteobacteria; order Enterobacterales; family Enterobacteriaceae; genus Franconibacter; species Franconibacter daqui. The sequence continues at coordinate 541,247 of NZ_BMKJ01000002.1, forward strand.
ATTGTATCTGAATCCGGCACTGCTGCAGGCGTTCGCCGTATTGAAGCGGTCACCGGGGAAGGCGCGCTGGCGATGGTACATGCGCAGAATGAGCAACTGCACGACATCGCACAACTGCTGAAAGGCGATAGCCAGAACCTGAATGACAAAGTGCGCGCGATGCTGGACCGCACCCGTCAGCTGGAAAAAGAGCTGCAGCAGTTGAAAGCGCAGCAGGCGGCTCAGGAAAGCGCCTCTCTGACCAGCAAAGCGCAGGAAATTAAAGGCGTTAAACTGCTGGTAAGTGAACTCAGCGGCGTTGAACCGAAAATGCTTCGCACTATGGTTGACGACCTGAAAAATCAGCTGGGCACTGCAGTTATCGTGCTGGCTACCGTGTCTGAAGGTAAGGTTTCTCTTATCGCAGGCGTGTCGAAAGATGTGACGGATCGCGTTAAGGCTGGCGAGCTGGTGGGCATGGTCGCCCAGCAGGTCGGCGGGAAAGGCGGCGGACGTCCTGATATGGCGCAAGCTGGCGGTACCGATGCGCAGGCTCTGCCTGCGGCGCTGGCAAGTGTCGAAAATTGGGTAACAGCTAAGCTGTAATAACAGTGAAGCGTGAGCGGAGCGCCATAACGGATTTGCCGTTATGGCGTTTTCGTCGCTACGCTATCTATAACGATAAAGTCGGGTTGAATTTTTCTGGATCGGCTAAACTTAGGTTTAACAGAATGTAATGCCGTGACTGCTTACACTCCATGTGTTTGTCATCGCTTACTTTTTGGCGTTATATGATGGATAATGCCGGGATACAGAGAGACCCGACTCTTTTAATCTTTCAAGGAGCAAAGAATGCTGATTCTGACTCGTCGAGTTGGTGAGACACTCATGATTGGGGATGAGGTGACCGTGACTGTGCTTGGGGTAAAAGGAAACCAGGTACGTATCGGTGTTAACGCCCCGAAAGAAGTTTCTGTACACCGTGAAGAGATCTACCAGCGTATCCAGGCTGAAAAATCGCAACAGTCCAGTTACTGAGTTATCGCGTCTCGCTGAGAGCTGGCGAGGCGCCCCCTTTTTCTTGCCTTAATTTTCCCTTCTGCCGTCTCTTCGCTATTTCCTTTTTCTTGCCCAGATCCTTCCCGGTACGCTTTTCTATGTTGATAAAACACTCGTTTTGTTGGCAAAGCAGGCGGATTGTTTGTGAAATGTGCAAACGATTAAGGGGTGGGAAAAATTGTTTGACTTATAAGTCTCAGAAAGTAATATGTGCGCCACGCAGCGACGATGAGCAGAAACAAGTTCTTCGAAGCACTCGTAAGAGGCGTGTGGTGAGGTGGCCGAGAGGCTGAAGGCGCTCCCCTGCTAAGGGAGTATGCGGTCAAAAGCTGCATCGGGGGTTCGAATCCCCCCCTCACCGCCATTTTGCATCCGTAGCTCAGCTGGATAGAGTACTCGGCTACGAACCGAGCGGTCGGAGGTTCGAATCCTCCCGGATGCACCATCTTCTTCATACTGTCAGCAAAGACAGTATGGTCTGGTAAGCGGTATAGCCGTAAGCCAGAAGCAAAGCAGTAAATCCCGATGCATCCGTAGCTCAGCTGGATAGAGTACTCGGCTACGAACCGAGCGGTCGGAGGTTCGAATCCTCCCGGATGCACCATACTTCTCCATGTTGTCAACAAAGACAGTGTGGCCTGGTAAGCGGTGATAACCGCGAGCGCCAGGGAGGATAACGCTGCTTCAGCAGCGGCCCGTAAGGGTGAGGCGAAGCCGAATAATCCTTCCGGAGCACCATCTTCTTCATACTGTCAGCAAAGACAGTGTGGCATGGCAAGCGGTATAGCCGTAAGCCAGAAGCAAAGCAGTAAATCCCGATGCATCCGTAGCTCAGCTGGATAGAGTACTCGGCTACGAACCGAGCGGTCGGAGGTTCGAATCCTCCCGGATGCACCATACTTCTCCATGTTGTCAGCAAAGACAGTGTGGCCTGGTAAGCGGTGATAACCGCGAGCGCCAGGGAGGAAACGCTGCTTCAGCAGCGGCCTGTAAGGGTGAAACGAAGCCGAATAATCCTCCCGGATGCACCATCTTCTTCATGCTGTCAGCAAAGGCAGTGTGGCATGGCAAGCGGTATAGCCGTAAGCCAGAAGCAAAGCAGTAAATCCCGATGCATCCGTAGCTCAGCTGGATAGAGTACTCGGCTACGAACCGAGCGGTCGGAGGTTCGAATCCTCCCGGATGCACCATACTTCTCCATGCTGTCAGCAACGACAGTATGACCCGGTAAGCGGTGATAACCGCGAGCGCCAGGGAGGATAACGCTGCTTCAGCAGCGGCCCGTAAGGGTGAGGCAAAGCCGAATAATCCTCCTGGATGCACCATTTCCCCAGAGCGTCAGTAAAAGCAGCTGATATAATAAGCGACCTGCCGCAATCATCTACTCCCTCATGTTATTAATAAAATTCCTTTTCTCTTTTCGCGTCCTCTTTCTCAGACAGCTTCTACGCCTTTAAGCCTCCTCCTAAAAAGCGACAATCTTTCCTGTTTACGTTAAAGTAACATCCTTACCTTTAGTGAATGAGGGCATGATGTACGATCGTTACGACGGGCTGATTTTCGATATGGATGGCACCATCCTCGATACCGAACCGACTCACCGTAAAGCCTGGCGCGACGTGCTGGGACGCTACGGCATGCATTACGACGAAGAAGCGCTGGTGATGCTTAACGGTTCGCCGACCTGGCGTATCGCTCAGACTATCATTGAGCTTAATCAAGCCGACCTTGACCCTCACGCGCTGGCGCAGGAAAAAACAGCAGCGGTGCGCTCCATGTTGCTGGATACCGTGCAGCCGCTGCCGCTGGTCGACGTGGTGAAAGCCTGGTATGGCCGCCGTCCGCTTTCTGTCGGCACCGGCAGCGAAAGCGATATCGCGGAGGCCTTGCTTAATCACCTGGGGCTGCGAAAGTATTTCACTGCCGTTGTCGCGGCCGATCATGTTGAAAACCATAAACCCGCCCCCGATACCTTTCTGCTCTGCGCGAAATTAATGGGCGTGGCGCCGGAAAAATGCGTGGTGTTTGAAGACGCCGATTTCGGCCTCCAGGCCGCGCGCCTTGCCGGGATGGATGCGGTGGACGTTCGCTTATTGTGAGCGACGTACTGTCGCTCGCTTCCCTGTTCGCGAGTAGCTTTCTCAGCGCCACGCTTCTGCCGGGCAGTTCAGAAGTGGTACTGGCGGCATTGCTGCTCGCCGAAAAGAGTCAGCCCTGGCTGTTAATTTTAATAGCAACAATCGGTAATAGCCTCGGAGGGCTGACTAACGTTATTCTTGGGCGGCTTTTGCCGCAGCGCGAATCATCGCGCTGGCAGCGAAAAGCGCTCGCCTGGCTGCAACGATTTGGCCCGGCGGCGCTGCTGCTAAGCTGGTTACCTGCGATAGGCGATCTTCTCTGTCTGCTGGCAGGGTGGCTGCGTCTTTCATGGGGACCGGTTATCTTCTTTTTGTGCCTTGGCAAGGCGCTACGCTATCTGGTGGTGGCCGTGGCGGCGTTACAAGGGATAACGTGGTGGCACAATTGAATTGCTTGAGTGACCTTTAATCGTCAACCATTACAATTATGCTTAATAAAAATGATTTCGACAGGCGGGAGGTCAAATTGATCCCGGACGTATCACAGGCGCTGGCCTGGCTGGAAAAACATCCTCAGGCATTGCAAGGCATTCGCCGCGGTCTGGAGCGTGAGACGCTGCGCGTTACACCCGAAGGCCAGCTGGCGACCACCGGCCATCCGGAAAGCCTGGGCTCAGCGCTAACCCATAAGTGGATCACGACGGACTTCGCCGAAGCCCTTCTTGAATTTATCACGCCGGTTGATGGCGATATCGACCATATGCTAACCGTCATGCGTGACATTCATCGCGCCACGGCGCGGGCGTTGGGCGATGAGCGCATGTGGCCGCTTAGTATGCCTTGCTATGTTAAAGACGGGCAGAACATTGAGCTCGCTCAGTACGGCACCTCTAATATCGGGCGCTTTAAAACGCTGTATCGCGAAGGGTTGAAAAACCGCTACGGCGCGCTGATGCAGACCATCTCCGGCGTGCATTATAACTTCTCGCTGCCGATGGCCTTCTGGCAGGCGAAATGTGGCGTGCAGGATGCGCAAAGCGGCAAAGAAGCGATCTCCGCAGGCTACTTCCGCCTTATTCGCAACTATTACCGTTTTGGCTGGGTGATCCCGTATCTGTTTGGCGCGTCGCCTGCGATTTGTCCTTCGTTTTTGCAAGGCAAGCCTACAACGCTGCCGTTCGAAAAGACCGAAAGCGGCATGTACTATCTGCCTTACGCTACCTCACTGCGCCTGAGCGATCTCGGCTATACCAATAAGTCGCAAAGCAATCTCGGAATTACGTTTAACGATTTGCAGACCTATGTGGCAGGATTGAAGCGCGCGATCAAAACCCCTTCCGAGGAGTATGCGCGTATGGGGTTAGTGAAGGATGGCAAGCATCTGCAAATCAACACCAATATTTTGCAGATTGAGAACGAGCTTTATGCGCCAATCCGTCCGAAACGCGTGACCCGCGAAGGCGAATCGCCGTCCGATGCGCTGCTGCGCGGCGGTATCGAATACATTGAAGTGCGTTCGCTCGACATTAATCCTTTCTCGCCGATTGGCGTGGACGAGCAGCAGGTGCGCTTCCTGGATCTCTTTATGGTCTGGTGCGTGCTGGCCGATGCGCCGGAAATGAGCAGCGACGAGTTGCTCTGTACGCGTAAAAACTGGAACCGTGTGATTCTGGAAGGGCGTAAGCCAGGCCTGACGCTCGGAATGGGCTGCGAAACCGCACAGCATCCGCTGAGCGAAGTCGGCAAGGATCTCTTTAAGGATTTGCGACGCGTCGCCGTCACGCTCGATAACATCGCCGGCAATCATGAATACCAGCAGGTCTGCGACCAGCTTGTCGCCTGCTTTGACGACCCGGAATTAACCTATTCGGCGCGTATTTTGCGTTCTATGATTGATAATGGCATCGGCGGCACCGGCCTTGCGCTGGCGGAACAGTACCGCGCCATGCTGCGCGAAGAGCCGCTGGAAGTGCTTTCAGAGGACGATTTCGCGAAAGAGCACGACGCTTCCTGGCAGCGCCAGCGCGAAATTGAAGAAAATGACCGCGAGCCGTTTGAAGCATGGCTGGCGAAGCAGGCTTAAAAAAGAAAAAGGCCACATCACTGTGGCCGAATTTTCATCTCTGTGAACAGGGATGATGATAACAAATGCGCGTCTTTCATATGTTCAGACTCGCCCCGGAACCAAGAGTTCAGTTTAATTTAAAAAAAATCACTTATCGGAGGTGACCAGATGCCGTTATTGGATAGCTTCACTGTCGACCATACCCGTATGGAAGCGCCTGCTGTTCGCGTAGCCAAAACGATGCATACGCCGCACGGGGATACCATTACCGTTTTTGACCTGCGTTTTTGCGTGCCGAACAAGGAAGTCATGCCGGAGAAAGGCATCCATACTCTGGAGCACCTGTTCGCAGGCTTCATGCGCGATCACCTGAACGGCAACGGCGTTGAGATTATCGATATCTCTCCGATGGGCTGCCGCACCGGCTTCTATATGAGCCTTATCGGCGAGCCGGATGAGCAGCGCGTAGCGGATTCCTGGAAAGCCGCGATGGAGGACGTGCTGAAAGTGAAGGATCAGAACCAGATCCCAGAGCTGAATGTGTATCAGTGCGGTACTTATCAGATGCACTCGTTGCAGGAAGCGCAGGACATTGCGCGTCACATTCTGGAGCGTGATGTTCGCGTGAACAGCAACGAAGAGCTGGCGCTGCCAAAAGAAAAGCTGCAGGAACTGCATATCTAGTTCAGCGCCCGCAATGTGAAAAAGGAGACCTTCGCGTCTCCTTTTTTATTTTCAGCAGAATGTTTTGTTACTGATAATCATTTATAAAAAATAACCATCAGGTGATTATCTAAAAACGGAACGGCTAAAAACCAGGCATAACCTGTGAAGCGGGAATTAACATTTTTTCAAGCAAGGTTATTCTTAAGTCGTTATTCTCACCGGAGGTAAAATGGCTTAGCTTTATTTTTCCTCAGAGCCCGCTATTTCTATTTCGCTTTTTACAGAAGCCACTTATTCTGTCTGGCCGCCAGGCGCACGGCCTTATCAGCCGCCGCCTGACGAGCCTGAAGTACTGTCAAAGCATCTTATTCTCTGTTCCCGCCGCATAATTTTTTCGCCGGGCGAAAAGTGAAGCGGGGAGCAATAATAATAAGATGCATTACGCCGGAAATACGGATAATCGATGATGAGATGGCTGGCAATAAAAGAGAATACTCCACTATTTACCTCTTCCGCAGGCAGCACCACCTCGGTGGTAAAGCGTTCGCTGATGTTTATGCTTTCCCTGTTAGGCACTTTTTTTCTGATAGCTATTCTGGCGCTGCTGCATATTGCCTGCGACATCAATAACCGTGCCGACGATCAGAGCCGCAACCTGTTGCAAAAAGCGCTGCAAAATCAGGAGGCGACCATGAAAGTTCACACGCAGGATTATGCCGAGTGGGGCGAATCTTATACGCATCTGCATAAGACGCTGGATACCGACTGGGCCTGGCAAAAGCAGAACCTTGGCGCCTCGCTTTTCGAGGACTTTCATTATGAAGCCATTTTTGTCCTCGGCCCGGGCGGCGATACGCGCTACGCCGTGGTTAACGGCAAGCGAGTCCGTCTTACGCTTGAGCAGTGGGCTGGCACGCATCCGCAGGCGGCTTTACGAACGGCGCTTGCTAAGAATCCTGATGAACCTGCCGCGCTCTCGCTTGCCGTTAACGGCCAACCGGCGCTGGTGGCTGCCGCCTGGATAACCACGGGCGGCGATGAGGATGTGCAGCCGCTGCCCGGCCCGCCTTCCATGCTGGTGTTCATAGACCAACTGCGACCGGCTGAGTTACGCGAACTGGGCGAAGAGTACGGCATTCACGAGCTGCATGTGCAGACGGGCTCATCCAGTAAAGCAGACTACCGGCAGGTCGTTTTACCGCTCACATTTTATAACGCGCCGATAGCTCTGGCGTGGCGCAGTGAAAACCCTGGCCGCAACCTGCTGCTGGTCGTGCTGCCGCTGCTGCTGTCCATTTTGCTGTTGACCGCGCTGCTGGCCGCCTGGTTGATGCGTAACGCGCTTAATAAAGCCCGGCTAAACGACGAAAACCATTTTCTGCTGGAGCAGAGCCGTCAGGCGCTGGCGGCGAGCGAAAGGCGCTTTCGCGACGTGGTGGAAGCGACCACCGACTGGATCTGGGAGACTGACGACCAGCTGCGTTTTACCTGGATCTCCGAGCGTTTCCCGGTCATTACCGGCCACCGTATTGACGACTGGCTGGGGCGCCCCATAACGCAGTTTATTGAATGCGAGCAGATTGAACTTGCCGACTGGCTCTTGCAACCGGGCCAGACCGCGCACCGTGGGTTGACGCACTGCCGCTATTTTTCCGCGCAGGGCCATCAGCGCTACTGCAACCTGGTGGCAAAACCAACCACCACGGCTGAAGGCGAGCTGAGCTATCGCGGCACCGCCACCGACGTCACGCTGGAGGTGGAAGCGCAGGCAAGGGTGCAATACCTCTCACGACACGACGAGCTGACTGGCCTGCCGAACCGGGTGCGGATGAAGGAGTTTCTGGAAGGGAAGCTGCAATCTATGCCGACCCGCGACCATCCGCTGGCGATGATTAGCCTCGACCTCGACAAATTTAAGCCGGTTAACGATCTCTTCGGTCATGGGGTAGGGGACGAGGTGCTGCATCAGGTTTCTGAGAGGCTGCGCGCCTGCCTGCGGGAGTTCGACCTGGTGGCGCGTCAGGGCGGCGATGAGTTTATCCTTATTATTCCGGATATCGAACAGAAGCAGGATCTCGACCAGCTGTGCGAGCGTATCATCCGCGAAATCCGCCGCCCGCTCTATATTCAGGAGCATGAGATTTTTATCGGCGCCAGCATGGGTATCGCCCTGGCGCCGCAGGATGCGGTAAACGCTACCGATTTGCTGCGCTACTCCGACATCGCCCTGTACAAAGCGAAAAGCGCCGGGCGTAACGGCTGGGTTTTCTACAGCGCCGATATGGAAGAGCAGATTGTTCAGCGGCGCGAAATGGAAAAAAGCCTGCGCGAAGCGCTGAAAGAGGATCAGTTCCGCCTGGTTTATCAGCCGCGTTACGACATGAAAGCGGGCCGCGTGGTGGCGGTAGAAGCGCTGCTGCGCTGGCATCATCCCCTCCACGGCTTGTTGATGCCGGATCAGTTTATTCCGCTGGCGGAAGAGACCGGGATTATCATTTCGCTCAGCGACTGGGTGCTGAACACCGCCTGTCGCGATGCGCAGCATGAACTGCAGGGAATGTCGGTTTCAGTCAACATTTCCGCCGTGGAGTTTCAGACCAGCGGGCTGGTGGGCCGCGTGCGCGACGCGCTGCGGGCGTCGAAGCTAGACCCGGCGCGTCTGGAGCTTGAAGTCACCGAAAACGCTACGCTCTGGAACCCGCAGAGCAGCCTTGAGATCATGAACGGCCTGAAGGCGCTGGGGGTGCGGCTGTTAATCGACGACTTCGGCACCGGCTATTCGTCGCTAAGCTATCTGCGTAACTTCCCGTTTGACGGCATCAAGCTCGATAAATCTTTCGTGGCGGGTATGCCGCATTCAGAGAACGCGAATAATATCGTTGAGAATATGATTGGGCTTGGCAAAGCGTTTTCGCTCAGCATCACCGCCGAAGGGGTGGAGACGCCAGAGCAACTGGAGCAATTGAAGATGTACCAGTGCGACGAAACGCAGGGTTACCTGATTAGCCGCCCGATGCCGCTTGAGGAACTGAAAGCGCAAATAGAGAAGCGCTAAAAGAAAAACCCGCCCGGCCAGGCCGTAAGCGGGTTTTTTCGTTAGTGAGCGCCGCCGCCCCCTCCGCCTGCGCCAAACGGCGGACGGGCGAACCAGATAAGCCCCAGCAGCACCACAAACATACCGGCAGAGACCCAGAAGATTTCGTTAGCGGAGATAATCAACCCCTGGTTGGTTATCTGCTGGGCGATATACCCGGAAGCCTGCTGCTGCGTCATGCCCATGCCCTGCAGCTGGTCGTACATCTGCTGGGCGTTCGGGTTATAAGGCGTGACCGATTCGGTAAACTGCGCGTGGTGCAGCGACTCGCGGTTCGTCCAGAGCGTCGTGGTAATGGAGGTGCCGATAGAGCCCGCCAGCGTACGCACGAAGTTCGACAGGCTCGACGCCGCCGCCAGCCGCTCCGGCGGCAGGCCGGAAAGGGTGATGGTGGTGAGCGGCATAAAGAAGCAGGCCACCGCAAAACCCTGAATAAACTGCGGCCACGCCGAAGCGCCAAAATCCATGCCCGGCTCAAACGTGTAAGCGCGCCAGTAGAAGCAGACCGCGTACATGATAAAGCTGAAGGTCACAAGCTTACGCATGTCGAGCTTATGGGCGAAACGGCCGATAATCGGCGAGAGGATGACCGGAATAACCCCCACCGGCGCCGAGGCGAGCCCCGCCCAGGTGGCGGTATAGCCATAGACCTCCTGTAACAGCTGCGGCAACAGCACTATCGAGCCGAAGTAGAGCATATAGGCGAGGCTGATGCAGAGCACGCCGATGGTAAAGTTTCGCGACTTAAACAGCGAAAGGTCGACTATCGGGTGTTCGTCGGTGAGCTCCCAGACAATCAGGAAGCAAATCGACACAACCGCCACGACCGCCAGCACCACCACTTCCGTGGAGTTAAACCAGTCGAGCTCTTTACCGCGGTCGAGCATCATCTGCAAACAGCCAATGCCCGCGACCAGCAGCGCCAGGCCCACGGCGTCGATGCGTCGCTGCTCGGTAGGCGTCTCGCGATCGCGCAGGGTTTGCAGCGTCATTAACACCACGGCGACGCCAATCGGCACGTTGATGAAGAAGATCCAGCCCCAGTGATAGTTATCGCTGATCCAGCCGCCGAGAATCGGCCCGCAGATAGGCGCAACGATAACCGTCATCGACCAGAGCGCCAGCGCAACGGAGCGTTTGGCGGGCGGGTAGTTGCTCAGCAACAGGCTCTGCGAAAGCGGGATCAACGGCCCGGCGACAATCCCCTGGATCACGCGGAAGAAAATCAGCATGGTCAGGCTGCTGGAGACGCCGCACGCCCAGGAGGCGATGGCGAAGGCGATGGTTGACCAGACGAAGAGCTTTACCTCGCCGACCCGTTTGGCAAGCCAGCCGGTTATGGGGATAGAGATAGCGTTCGCCACCCCAAACGAGGTAATAACCCAGGTGCCCTGGCTCAGCGAAGAGCCAAGGTTACCGGCGATGGTCGGGATAGCCACGTTGGCGATGGTGGAATCCAGCACCTGCATGAAAGTCGCCAGCGACAGGGCGATGGTCATGATGACCAGTTTCGCCCCTTCAAGCGGTTTACGTTGTTGCATACCACCTCCGCGGATTAGCCCGCGTTCGCCTGCACAATGTCGTTGATCAGTTTGTTAACCGGCTCAAGGCTGATTTCACGCGCGTTGCTTTCATACGCGGGCTGCTTGCGGCTCTGGGTGGCGAGGACAGCGCCGTCGCGGTTGGTGGTGTCCACCTTCACCAGCGTGGAAAGGCCGATGCGCAGCGGATGTTGCTCCAGCTGTTTGGCGTCGATTTCCACGCGTACGGGCAGACGCTGTACCACTTTGATCCAGTTGCCAGTGGCGTTCTGCGCAGGCAGCAGCGAGAAGGCGCTGCCGGTGCCCATATCCAGGCCGACGACTTTGCCGTTGTAGGTCACTTCGTCGCCGTAGACATCGCTCACCACGGTAGCAGGCTGGCCGATGCGCATATGCGCAAGCTGCGTCTCTTTGAAGTTCGCATCCACCCACAGGTTAGTGGCGGGAACAATCGCCATCAGCGGCGTGCTGGAGCTAATCTGCGCGCCTACCTGAACGGCGCGGCGGGAGACGTAGCCGCTCATCGGGCTGACGATTTTGGTGCGCTGCAGCGCAAGCCAGGCGTTGCGCACTTCGGTCGCCGCCTGCTGCACCGCAGGCTGATCTTCAAGCTTCGTGCCGAGGATCATCGCCTGGTTGGCGTTATATTGCTGCACCGCCACATCAAGCTGCGCCTGCGCGCTCGCTACCGCGTCGCGGGCATGCTGCAACTCTTCACGGCCAATCAGGTTGGCGCTGCCGAGCGGCACGCGACGGTTAAGGTCGCTCTGCGCCTGGGCGAGCTGGGTTTTTTGCAGCTCGATATTGGCCTGGTACTGTTTGCTGTTGATCATCAACTGGCGGGTCTGGCGCACGCTTGAAGCAAGCTGCGTCTGCGCGCGCTCAAAGGCCTGTTGGGCGTCGGTCGGGTCGAGAGTGACCAGCACGTCGCCTTTATTAACAAAATCGGTGTCTTCCACCCAGACTTTGGTCACGCTGCCGGTCACCTGGGACATAATCTGCACCTGGTTGCCCGCCACGTAAGCGTCGTCGGTTTCCTCGTAATGACGCAGCACTAAAAACCAATAGATCCCATATGCCACGGCAATAATAACAAAGAGCAAAGTCAGTAAGAGCAGGGCGCCCTTGCGTTTCCCTTTCTTTTTGACTGGTTGCTGCGGGGTCTGGCTCTCCGCATTTGCGCTCATGTTTCTCTCCACGTTCTTCTTATTTTCTTTTGTTATCGGCTGTGCCGACCGGTTTTAGCCAGACAGGCCAGCAGTATCCTGCTGGCCTGTCGTGTCAGTCTTTTTGAAATAATGCCAAACGCGCTGATGGGAAATTAGCGCACCGCTTCAAGCACGCTTTCGTCTTCATCCATCTGGTCGAGACGAGTCAGCAGCTTACGCGTGATCTGCTCAAGCTGCTCTTTCTCGCTTGCGCTTAACGAAGACCAGAGCTGGTGCAGGCAGTTATGCTGCGGCGGCAGCACCTGGCTTAAAAACTCCTGGCCTTTGGCGGTCAGGTGCAGGTGCAGACAACGGCGGTCGTTGTCGCTTTCGCGGCGTTCAATCCAGCCGCGCTTTTCCAGTTCATCGGCGATGCGGGTGGCGTTGGTGCGGGAGGAACCCAGCGCGCAACTCAGCTCGCTTGGCTGAATGCTGTGGTTTTCCTGCGACTCAAGCGTAATCAACGCCATAAACAACGTCTCGTTAATCCCTTGAGCTTTTAGCATCTTATTGCGATTTTCCAGCAGCTTGCCCTGCATATGCATACACAGGCGGGTGAGCAGAATTTCCTGATAAGGAAAATCCTCGTAGCGGCTGGCGCGGAATTTCAGCATTTGTTCAATGGGCGTAAACGAACTATCCATTTGGGCATAACCTCATTAATTACAGCCGATATAATAACTATTGTGACAAATAAAGCAAACATATTAATCACGGTTATTCATCAGCAAAATCTATAAAAACATCAGGAGCTTCCAGGCAACTCCATAGCCCAGAGCACTCAACAGCGTGGGAAAAATAATGCTGCGAGTCTTGTAGTAACTCACTCCCAAAACCGCAAAGCCAACAAGCGTCGGGAGCAAACGGCGAGTATCGTGAAGGATTTCCGGTACGCTGGAGACCACCAGCAGCGCACAGATAGACGCGATACCAATTGTGTCGAGCAACACGCGGGTCGCTCCACGTTTTGCCGGGGACGCCGCGCTGGCACGCAGGCGCAATGGCAAATAGCGAAAAAGATAGTTAACGCACCCGACCAGCAGGCCGAGCAGCAGCACGTCAGTGCGCATTGTCGGCCTCCTTGCGAAGGTGTTCCACCAGCGCCGTGAGGCAACCGCAGACGATGCCCGCGAGAATCGCGGCGGGAATAGAAAAGAGGGTAACGCCAGACAACGCGCCTGCCAGCGAAGCCGCGACGCTCAGGCTCTGTTTGCGCTGAAAAGAGGCGAGCAAAAAGCTCATAAACAGCGCAGGCAGCATAAAACCGAGCGCCGCCTCAACGGCGGGATACCCCTCCAGCAGCCCGTTGCCGGAATAAGCGCCAATAAGCGTGCCGAGAACCCAGGAGAACCACGAGCAAAAGGCGATGCCGAGCATCCAGTTTTCTGTCCAGCGGCGGTTATCGCGCACCAGTTTGGCGGTGGCGGCGGCAAACACTTCGTCCGTCAGGCCAAAGGCCCAGACCGCCGTTTTCTTTTTATTTAACGTGTGATGTATACGGGTGCGCAGCGAAGGGCCGTAAAGCACGTGCCGCACATCCATCGCCATGACGGTTAACGCGGCGACCCACAGCGAGCTGCCCGCCGCCAGCATGGCGGTAATCACAAACTGGCTGGCGCCTGCGTAAATAATGCAGGAGAAGAAAAGGCTTTCGAGTGGTGAGAACCCCAGGCGGGTGGCGTTCAGCCCAAAAGCGAACGCAACGGGGAGATAGCTGATAACCACCGGCAGGCTGTCTCTGACCCCTTCCCGCAGCGTCGCTTCGCTGCCGGTGTGGGTCACGCTAAGGGGTGCAGGGCTTTCCATATTAGTTATTGATAAATCACCGGCGTTAAAATCACTCGAATGAATAAGTCTACATAACCTTAACAGACTGTTAGCGCCCTTAACACCCTCAATTGCCCGTGGTGCGCCTTAAGGCGACGATTAATGCAGGTCATCCCCGCTCTGACGGTGATAGCCTAATCCCCATACCACCAGATTTAGTAGGCCCACCGTCGCGCCCGCAAGGCAGACGCCGTTCCACCCGCCGTGCTGCCATGCCCAGGCCGACAGCAGCGAGCCTGCCGCGCCGCCGATGAAATAGCTGGTCATATACCCGGCGGTAAGGCGGTTACGGGCGTCCGGGTAGAGCCGGTAGATAACGCTCTGGTTAGTGATATGCACGCCCTGCACGGTGAGGTCCAGCACCAGAATGCCGACTATCAGCGCGATAACGCTGAACTGGCCGAGCGCCACCGCCGCCCACGAGAGCAGCAGCAGAATAAGACCGATGGTCGTGGTCAGGTGCGCTTTGCCTTTATCGGCAAGCCCGCCTGCCGGACGCGCGCCCAGCGCGCCCGCCGCGCCGGCAAGGCCAAACAGGCCGATGGTCCCTTCAGAGAAGTTAAACGGCGGCGCGGCGAGCAGAAAGGCCATCGAGGTCCAGAGAATGCTGAAGTTAGCAAAGGTGAAACAGCCGAGCAGGGCGCGGGTGCGCAGCAGCTTGTCGCGGGTGAACAGCGAGAAAACGGAAGCCAGCAGCTGCGGGTAATTAAGGTGCGTGTTCTGCTTCACGGCAGGCAGACCGCGCCAGAGGGCGAGGGCCATAATAACCATCAGCGCCGTCGCCACCCAGTAAACGGTGCGCCAGCCGCCAAGGCTTGCAAGCAGCCCCGCCACCGTGCGCGCCAGCAGGATGCCGAGCAGCAGGCCGCTCATGATAGTGCCCACCACTTTGCCGCGTTTTTCCGGGGCGGCAAGAGTGGCGGCAAGCGGCACGAGAATCTGCGCCACGACCGAGAAGAGGCCGGTCAGGGCGGTGCCAAGGATCATCATCGAGAGCGACTGGCTGCTGGCGGTGATAAGCATCCCGGCGGCGGCGAGCAGCGTCATCGAGACAATCATCTTGCGGCGCTCGAACATATCGCCGAGCGGTACGAGGAACAGCAACCCGGCGGCGTAACCCAATTGCGCCGCGGTAACGATAAACCCGGCCTGGCCTGCGGTAAGCGAAAAGGCGCGGGCGATGGTATCCAGCAGCGGCTGCGCATAATAGTTGCTGGCGACGGTCAGGCCGGTGGCGACAGACATCAGCGCGATAAGCGCCGGGCTAAGTCCTTGAGATTTTGTAGTCATTGGTCTTTTTGTTGGGGTAAATGCGTGGGCGATGCGCCCTTGCCATGGGGTAATATCATAACGAAACAACACGATAGCGCCATATTGTTGAGAAGTTGTTACGTGTCGGATTGTGCCTTTTGGCGCAGGCGCAGCGCCATTTGCACCGCGTAACGGCATAAGTGGGATAAGCGTTGCGCTATCCATCAGCAATGGACAGCAGGAATGTTTATCGCCGCCCTGAAACAAAACACCCGCCATAAAGGCGGGTGTTTTTCAAAAGGCGTAAGCCATTACTTCTGCGCGGCCAGCGCCTCTTTGATCCAGCTGTCGAACTGCTGCTGGTGGGCTTTGATCCAGCCGTCGACGTGACCCTGGATATCCGCCTCTGAAGATTTGCCGCTATGCATCATCGCGTTCTCGGCGTTGATATCGGTAATCGGCAGCTTCATCACCGCGAACAGCTTCGCGGCCGCCGGGTTTTTCTGTGCCCAGGCTTTATTGGCGACGATGTGCATGGTGTTCACCGGGAAACCATAGTTCGCGCCGTTCGGCAGTTTGGTGTCGATATCTTTCTGCTCGCCCGGCAGTGAGGAGAACGGCACCTGCAGCCACACCACATCTTTGCCCGGCTTGAGCACGTCGCTCACCCAGTACGGCGTCCAGGTGTAATAAAGCACCGGCTTGCCTTCTTTGAAGCGGGCGATGGTGTCGGCCATCATCGCTGCGTAGTTGCCGTGGTTCACGGTGACGGTTTTCGCCAGGTCGAACGCTTCATTCTGATGGTTAATCACCGCTTCGCAGCCCCAGCCCGGCGTGCAACCCATCATGTCCGCTTTGCCGTCGCCGTTGCTGTCAAACAGCTTCGCAATCTTCGGGTCTTTCAGCTGCGCGATGTTGGTGATGTGATACTGTTCGGCGGTTTTTTTATCAATAAGGTAACCCTGCGCCGCGCCGGTGACATAAACCCCTTCGCGGTAAAACTTTTTGTCGCCGCCTGCCGCCGTGTACATATCGTCATGCAGCGGCTGCCAGTTCACGGCGGTAAAGGTCGCGTCCCCGGAGGCGATAGAGGTGTAACCCACGTTGTAATCCACTTCGCTCGGCTTGTTAACGGTGTAGCCGAGCTTCTCCAGCGCGCGGCTCACAATCAGCGTCTGGAACGACTCTTCAGAGATAGTGCTCTGTATCGGCTGTACGGTAATGCCTTTGCCCGGCAGGTCGGCGGCGAAAGCGGTGGTGCTAACGAGTGTGGCAAAAGCTGTGGCGCAAAGAACAGAATGTCGCATCGTTATTCCTTTTATCGGTATGAATGGCGGCAGCACGAACTGCCTTCAGGAAAGGGACCCGGCGAACGGCGTCGCCGGGCAAACTGCATTAACGGGTGAACGGGCGGGTCAGCAGCCCCAGCGGCCCGGTGGCGTACCAGCGGCGGTTGCCTTTACTGCGCGCGTCGCGGCCGACCGCCTGGGTCAGACGGTCCAGGATAATCGCAAGGATAACAATCCCCACGCCGCCCACGGTGGCGAGGCCCATGTCGAGACGGCCGATGCCGCGCAGCACCATCTGACCAAGCCCGCCGACGGCGATCATCGAGGCGATCACCACCATTGAGAGCGCCAGCATCAGCGTCTGGTTAATGCCCGCCATGATGGTCGGCATCGCCAGCGGCAGCTGCACCTTAAACAGCATCTGGCGCGGGCTTGAGCCGAACGATCGCGCCGCTTCGATCAAATCCTCCGGCACCTGGTTGATGCCAAGGATAGTCAGGCGCACCACCGGCGGCAGGGCGAAGATAATCGTCACCACCACGCCCGGCACGTTGCCGATGCCGAACAGCATGACGATCGGCACCAGATAAACAAACGCGGGGGTGGTCTGCATCGCATCCAGCAGCGGGCGAATAATTTTCGACGCTTTCGGGCTGCGGGCGAGCCAGATGCCCAGCGGCAGGCCTATCACCACGCAGAAGAGCAGGGCGGTCAGCACCAGCGCCAGCGTCACCATCGCCTGCGACCAGGCGCCAATCGCGCCGATGAGGACGAGCGAGATAAGCGTCGCCACGCCCATGCCGAGGCTTGAAATCTGCCAGGCGAGCAGCGCGAAGATAATGATCGCCACCGGCGCCGGCATACCCAGCAGCAGTTGCTGGAAAGCGCTCAGGATATAATCCACCGGCACGCGAATGCCCTGGAACAGCGGGCGAAAGTGCATCACCACCCAGTCGATCCCCTGCGTTACCCAGCTGTCGAGCG
The DNA here is from genome assembly GCF_014644275.1 of Franconibacter daqui. Taxonomy (NCBI): domain Bacteria; kingdom Pseudomonadati; phylum Pseudomonadota; class Gammaproteobacteria; order Enterobacterales; family Enterobacteriaceae; genus Franconibacter; species Franconibacter daqui. The sequence goes on from NZ_BMKJ01000002.1 coordinate 558,288, forward strand.
GGATCAGCGTCTTGTGGAACGGATCGAGAATATTGAAATGCTCCGGCTGCGGCGCAGGCGCGCTGTTCAGCCAGTCGGCGCTGCCGCTTTCGGGCGCAGGCGTCGGGCTACCCCACGCGTCGGCGCTGTTAGCGGCGGTGCTGCTCTGCGCCGCGCTGGTCGCGCCGGTATCCCACGGATTGTTTTGATCAGCCATTGTTTGCCCCCTCGCGATCTAAAGCCTGCAGCAGCATCCCCTTGGAGATAATGCCGATGTACTGTTGCGCTTCGCCGACCACCGGCACGGCGCAGGGCGCCATCCCGACCGGCGAGAGCAGTTCGCTAAGCGGCGTTTCGGCGCTCACCGCCGCAGGCGCGTCGAGCAGGGCGTTATCCAGCCCCTGGCCTGCCGCCAGCGCCGCTTTGAGGGAATCAATCGACACGGTGCCGACAAATTTATTGCCGCGTTCAATCACATAGCCAAATTCCCGGTCCTCATCCTGCAATAATTTAATTGCCGAACGCGGGCCGAAACCTGGCGTTTTGCGCAGCAGCCCCACCGGGGTGCGGCGGGCAATATCTTTGGCGCTGAAGACCTGGCTAATATCCACGCCGCGAAAGAACGTGCGCACGTAATCATTTGCCGGGTTATTCAAAATTTCATCCGGCGTGCCGACCTGCACCACTTCGCCGTTTTGCATAATGGCGATGCGGTCGCCAATACGCATGGCTTCATCAAGATCGTGAGAAATAAAGACAATGGTGCGCTGATGTTTCGCCTGTAATTTAATTAATTCGTCCTGCATTTCATTACGAATTAATGGGTCGAGCGCCGAGAAAGCTTCATCCATTAATAAGATATCGGGATTAATGGCGAGCGCGCGGGCGAGACCGACGCGCTGGCGCATGCCGCCGGAGAGTTCATCCGGATAAGCGTGCGCGTAATTTTCAAGGCCGACCTGGCGCAGCGCGTCCAGCGCTTTTTCCTGGCGCGCTTTCGCCGCCACACCCGCAAGCTCCATGCCAAAGGCGGTATTATCCAGCACCGTCATGTGCGGCATCAGGGCAAATGACTGGAAGACCATCGCAATCTTTTTCTTGCGCACCTCGCGAAGCTCGGCGTCTGAAATTTTGGCGATATCGACGCCATCAATCAGCACCTGTCCACGGGTGGGTTCAATCAGGCGATTGAGAAGGCGAACCAGGGTGGATTTTCCGGAGCCGGACAATCCCATGATCACGAATATCTCGCCTTCTTCAATGGCCAGAGTGGCGTCTTTTACGCCAACAGACAGCCCGGTCTTTTCCAGAATTTCTGCTTTCGACAAACCTTTATCTATATATTTAAAGGCGCGATGAGGATGTTCCCCAAATATTTTATACAGGTTTCTAATTTCTAATTTAATTGCCATGCAATATCAGTGTTCCCGTTATTTTATGCGCTAAACAATTCCTGATGGAAATAATTTCTGGGCCATACCCTAGCATACTCAGATTCTGAGACAACCCTTAATGTGGGATGCTTCCCATCCTATTGTTGTTATGGTTTGCCGTAACGCCCCATGATATAAGGGCTGAGGGAGAACTGCCGGGCAGGATAATTTTTTGGCAATCGTCTTGAAATGCCAACGGAAACCACAATATCGCGCCAAAAAAATGGCGGCGATATTAATACAAAACGGCCAGGGGATATTCAGAGAGGAATGGCTGTTGCAAGAAATAATCGGCACGGAAAACAGGGAGATTATTTCCGTGCCGCAGTGCCTTAAAAATCCCAGTCTTCGTCGGTGGTTTCCACGGCTTTTCCGATGACGTAGGAAGAGCCGGAGCCAGAGAAAAAGTCATGGTTTTCATCGGCATTTGGCGAAAGCGCGGCGAGAATAGCCGGGTTCACCTCCGCCATTTCCGGCGGGAAGAGCGCGTCGTAACCCAGATTCATCAGCGCTTTGTTGGCGTTGTAGCAGAGGAAAGCGTTAACCTCGTTCGTCCAGCCCACCTCGCCGTAAAGCGCCTCCGTATAGGCCAGCTCGTTGTCGTAGAGATCCATCAGCATATCCAGCGCAAAGCTTTTCAGCGCGTCGCGGCGCGCGGCGTCCACTTTCAACAGCCCCTGCTGGTATTTGTAGCCGATGTAATAGCCATGCACCGCCTCGTCGCGGATGATAAGGCGAATGAGATCGGCGGTGTTGGTAAGTCGCCCGCGGCTCGACCAGTGCATCGGCAGATAAAAGCCTGAATAGAAAAGAAAAGACTCCAGAAAAACGCTGGCGATTTTCTTTTTCAACGGATCTTCGCTGCGGTAGTGCTCAAGGATAATCTGCGCCTTGCGCTGCAGCGGGGCGTTCTCTTCACTCCAGGCGTAGGCGGCGTCCACATCCTTCGTCTGGCACAGCGTGGAGAAGATAGAGCTGTAGGAGCGGGCGTGCACCGCCTCCATAAAGCTGACGTTGGAGAGCACGGCCTCCTCGTGCGGCGTGAGCGCATCCGCCATCAGCGCCGGCGCGCCGATGGTGTTCTGGATGGTGTCGAGCAGCGTCAGGCCGGTAAAGACGCGGATAGTTAACTGCTGCTCCTGCGGCGTTAAGGTCTGCCACGCCGGAATGTCGTTAGAGAGCGGCACCTTCTCCGGCAGCCAGAAGTTGCTGGTCAGGCGGTTCCACACCTCTAAATCTTTCTCATCCTGGATTTTGTTCCAGTTAATGGCGGAAATACGGCTTAAACGGGTCATGTTAATTCCTCACAGGGCGCACGAAACGCAGCCTTCGATTTCGGTTCCTTCCAGCGCCATCTGGCGCAAACGAATGTAGTAGAGCGTCTTGATGCCTTTTTTCCAGGCGTAAATCTGCGCCCTGTTGATATCGCGCGTGGTGGCGGTATCCGGGAAGAAAAGCGTCAGCGACAGCCCCTGGTCGACGTGGCGCGTCGCCTCGGCGTAGGTGTCGATAATTTTCTCCGGGCCAATCTCGTAGGCGTCCTGATAGAGCGCCAGGTTTTCGTTGGTCATAAAGGGCGCCGGGTAGTAAACGCGTCCAGTCTTGCCCTCTTTGCGAATTTCAATCTTCGAGACAATCGGGTGAATGCTCGACGTCGCATGGTTGATGTAAGAGATGGAGCCGGTCGGCGGCACCGCCTGCAGGTTCTGGTTGTAAAGACCAAACTGCATCACCTCGTCGCGCAGTCGTCGCCACATCTCCTGTGTCGGAATGGCGATGCCGGCGCGGTCGAACAGCGCCTGCACTTTGGCGGTTTTCGGCATCCACGTCTGCTCAAGATACTTATCGAAGTACTCGCCGCTGGCGTAGCGCGATTGCTCAAAACCCTCGAAGCGCTGCCCGCGCTCGCGCGCCAGCATCATTGAGGTGTGCAGCGCGTGCCAGGTGATGGTGTAAAAATAGATATTGGTGAAATCGAGCCCTTCCGGCGAGCCGTACGCGATGCCTTCCCGCGCCAGATAGCCGTGCAGGTTCATCTGCCCAAGCCCGATGGCGTGCGACTTCGTGTTGCCCGCTTCAATCGACGGCACGCTGCGGATGTGGCTCATATCAGACACCGCCGTCAGTGCGCGCACCGCCACCTCCACGGTGCGGCCAAAGTCGGGCGAATCCATGGTGTGGGCGATATTCAGGGAGCCGAGGTTGCAGGAAATATCTTTACCCACCTGCGCATAGTCGAGGTTTTCGTCGTACGTCGACGGGCTGTTGACCTGCAAAATCTCCGAGCAGAGGTTGCTCATGTTGATTCGCCCGGCAATCGGGTTGGCGCGGTTGACGGTGTCTTCAAACATGATGTACGGATAACCCGACTCGAACTGAATTTCCGCCAGCGTCTGGAAGAAATCGCGCGCGTTGATCCAGCTTTTACGCACCCGCTCATCCGCCACCAGTTGGTCATACATCTCCGTAACGGCGATATCGCCAAACGCTTTGCCGTAGAGGCGCTCTACGTCATAGGGGGAGAAGAGCGCCATCTGCGCGTTGGCCCTGGCGAGGTGGAACGTGACATCCGGGATGACCACGCCAAGCGAGAGCGTTTTGATACGGATTTTCTCATCGGCGTTTTCGCGGCGGGTATCCAGAAAGCGCAGGATGTCCGGGTGGTGGGCGTTAAGGTAGACCGCCCCCGCCCCCTGACGCGCGCCGAGCTGGTTGGCGTAAGAAAAGGCGTCTTCCAGCATTTTCATCACCGGGATCACGCCTGAAGACTGGTTCTCGATGCGCTTGATAGGCGCGCCCGCTTCCCGCAGGTTGGAAAGCGATAAGGCCACGCCGCCGCCGCGTTTGGAGAGCTGCAGCGCGGCGTTCACCGCGCGGCCTATCGACTCCATATTGTCTTCAATACGCAGCAGAAAGCAGGAGACCAGTTCGCCGCGCTGCATTTTGCCGCAGTTGAGGAAGGTGGGCGTGGCAGGCTGGAAGCGACCGCTTAACATCTCCTGAAGCAGGCGGCTGGCGAGCGTTTCGTCGCCCTGGCCCAGCGTGAGCGCCACCATGCAGGCGCGGTCTTCAAAATGCTCCAGGTAGCGTTTGCCGTCGAAAGTTTTCAGCGTGTAGCTGGTGTAAAACTTCCATGCGCCGAGGAAGGTCTGGAACTGGAAGCCGCTCTCGTGCGCCTGCGCAAAAAGCGCGTCGACAAACGCCGGGTTATAACGCTGCAACACCGTTTTGTCGTAATAGCCCTCCGCCAGCAGATAGTCGAGACGCGCCTGAGGGCTGGCGAACGCGACGCTGTTCGGCGCTACATGCTGCGCCATAAACGCCGCCACCGCGTCTTTATCTTTCTCAAACTGAATGCGGCCTGCTTTATCGTAAAGATTCAGCATGGCGTTCAGCGCATGATAGTCCGGCGCGCTCTGCGTTACGCGGGTGATTTCTGTCGTTGCCAAAATTCGCTTACTCCCTTACGCACGTTGTCGATATCGGCCTGCGTGCCCATCAGCTCAAAGCGGTAAAGGTAAGGCACGTGACATTTATGGGCGATGACATCCCCGGCGCGGCAGAAACCCTCGCCGAAGTTACGGTTGCCGGCGGCAATCACGCCTCGTAACAGCGATCGGTTATGTTCATCGTTAAGAAACTGGATAACCTGGCGCGGCACGGCGCCTGCCGTACCGCCGCCCCCGTAGCTGGGAACCACCAGGATGTAAGGCTCGTCTACCTGTAACCGGCGGTGCATATCGCGCGGGATACGCACCGCCGGCAACCCCAGACGCGTGATAAAACGGTGTGTGTTTTCCGACGCGCTGGAGAAGTAGACCAGCGTGCTCATGCGCTGGCCGCAAGACCGCCCGCCGGGCGCAGACGGTTGATCATGTCGGGGCGAAAGCCGCTCCAGCTGGTTTCATCCGTCACCACCACCGGCAGCTGACGAAAGCCCTGAGCGCGCAGTTCATCAGCGGCCTGCGGCTGTTCGTCAATGTTGATCAGCTCAAAGCGCAAACCGCGGCTCTCCATGGCTCGTTTGGTCGCGTGGCACTGTACACAGTCATTGCGGGTGTAAATGAGTATACGCATGATTCGTATTTCCCTTGTGAATAGAAACCTGCCGCGCTACTGCGTGGAAGGATAGTGGTCGTTGTTAAAGAAGATACTAGATATAGTTGCTATAACTTTCAACCACGCAATATATGGGATTTTCCGATTGAAGAAAGTGGAATGATCAACGCGATGGCAACCCGCGCTGGCGGGCAAAAAGCCTGTAATAAGGGGCTACAGCGGGTATGGTCCGGCGCGTTAAACGGGCTAAAATCGCTTTTTCGGGCAGGCCAGTCTCCTGTAATGGCCTGCAACTATTCACGAAAGTTATTCAGGTGAACAGACCATGAGGCAGGAGAAGGATTCATCCGGGCATGCGCTGCCGCGCTATCAGCAAATCGCCCGTCAGCTCACCCAGGCTATTCTCAGCGGCGAGCTGGCGCCCGGCAGTCGTCTGCCTTCCAGCAGGACCATGGCGCTGGAGATGGGCGTTGCCCGCGCTACTATCGAAAACGCCTATGGCGAGCTGGTGGCGCAGGGGTGGCTGGAGCGGCGCGGGCAGGCGGGCACGTTCGTCAGCCAGACGCTTTCTCCGGCGCAGCCTGGCTTTACTGCCAGCGCCGCGCCGGCCGGCAATGGCGAGCCGCTGCCGTTTCAGATGGGGCTGCCCGCGCTGGACGCGTTTCCCCGTGCGCTCTGGTCACGGCTGATGGGGCGCAGGCTGCGGCTGCAAACCCGTTTCGATCTCGCCGCGCCGCAAAGCGAAGGGGAAACCGCGCTGCGTCAGGCCATCGTCGATTATGTGCGTTTTTCACGCAGCATCGACTGCCAGCCGGAGCAAGTCTTCATCACCGCCGGGTACGGGATGGCGATGACGCTTACCATGCGCGCGCTGGCGCAGCCAGGCGACGGTATCTGGCTGGAAGACCCGGGGTTTCCGTTTATTCGTCCGGTGCTGGCGCAGGCGGGGCTGCGCTTCTGTCCGGTGCCGGTGGATGGCGACGGCATGAATGTTCGTGAAGGGATAAGACAACACCCGGACGCCCGCTTCGTGCTTATCACTCCGGCGCACCAGAGCCCGCTCGGGGTGGCGCTTTCACTCCCTCGTCGCCGCGAACTGCTCGACTGGGCGGCGCTTAACGCACGCTGGATTATTGAAGACGACTATGACAGCGAATTTCGCTACCAGGGCAGGCCGCTGCCGCCGGTGAAAAGCCTCGACGCCCCGCAACGCGTTATTTACGCAGGCTCTTTCAGCAAATCGCTTTTCCCTGCCCTTCGCACCGCCTGGCTGGTGGTGCCGCCCCAGTGCGTGGCGGCGTTTCAGGCGGCGGCAAAACAGCTCCCCTGCACGGTGCCGCCGCTTTACCAGCAGACCATCGCCGATTTTATCCGTGAAGGGCATTTCTGGCGGCATCTCAGGAAAATGCGTCACTGCTATGGGCAACGACGCCAGTGGCTGGAAAGCGCGCTGGCGGAGCAGGGGTTCAGCGTCACCCCGCAGCAGGGCGGCATTCAGCTTGTGGTGCCGGTCGAGCGTGAAGATAGCGAGCTGGCGGGCAAGGCGGTCGCCGCCGGGCTGGCGGTGCAGGCGTTGAGCGACTGGCGTATCGCGCACCCAGGCGAGAAAGGATTAATCATGAGCTTTACAAACATCGCAACGCCCGAGCAGGCGAGGAAACAGGCCCGTGCGTTGCGCGAGGCCTTAAAATAAAACTCCCCGGCAGGGCCGGGGAGCGAAAGCGATTAACGGCGGCAGGACGAACCCGCCAGCAGGGCGCCGAGGAACAGGCCGACAGCCGCGCCAATCCCTACGCTTGACCAGGGTTTTTCACGCACGAACGTATCCGCGCAGCTTACGGCATCGCACGCGGCCTGCGACACGCGATTGCGGCCCTGCATGCGGGCGCGGGTTTCGCGCAACAGCGATTCAGCTTTACGGCGAGCGTTATCCGCTTCGTCTTTGGCATCACTGCCCCAGGACTTCAGGAGTTCCTCAAGGGAATCTGCCAGACGGCTCACATCGTCGTTAATTTCTTGTACGCCTTCTTGGGCATCGGTACGGGTAAATTTGTTAGCCATTTTGAATCCTCCTTTTCAGTCATGTAGTTAACAGTGTAGACCACATTTTTGCCGCTTGAAGCCCGTCACGCCTTGTTCGGGCGTTTATGGACTTTTCCGAAAGCCCTGCTAATGCTGCTTATTGTAAGGTTGCGATGCAGTAAGAAAATGACGAGGAAAAGGTATGTATTTACGACCCGACGAGGTGGCGCGCGTCCTGGAAAAAGCTGGCTTTACAATGGATGTGGTGACGCCCAAAACCTATGGTTACCGCCGCGGTGATAATTATGTGTATGTGAACCGCGAAGCGCGTATGGGCCGCACTGCGCTTATCATTCATCCGACGCTTAAAGAGCGCAGCTCATCGCTTGCGGAACCGGCTTCGGAAATGAAAACCTGCGATCACTATCAGCAGTTTCCTCTGTACCTGGGCGGCGAAGCGCAGGAGCATTACGGTATTCCGCATGGGTTTAGTTCACGCATGGCGCTGGAGCGCTATCTTTCCGGTCTCTTTGGCGACCAGTAAAAAACGCGACAGGCTTTACCCTGTCGCGCTGCTTTTCTTCATCACGCTTCCGCGCTAACCGGCGCAGCGCTCACCCGGAACAGGCGACGGCAAAACTCCAGGAAATAGCCATAGGCTGCGCCCATCAGCATCGACACCACCATATTGGAACTGACGGCGGTGACAATCTGCTGCCAGTCCGCGCCCACAAACAACAGAATGGCGGCGTAAACCGGCGACTGGAATGTCACATAGGCCAGCATATCCGCCAGGCTTCTGACCGTTCGCGCCGGGCTCAGCCGCTGCGCCTGTCGCATCATGACGTCACGATAAATGCCGTACGGAAAAGCGATCACGATATTCACCGGAATGGACACTAAGCGTGAAGAGAGCGATTGCTGGAAGCTCATCCCGGAGATAAAAATTTCAATCATCATCCCCACAATGAAGCAATACACTACCATGGCGACCGTGTCGGCAACGGCGTGACGCAGGCGAGAATGCGGCGAAAACATCTTTATTACTCCTCAGGGAAAGCAGCGTGATAACCCAGCAGAATGGCGGGTGATTAGTATTATGCAAAGGGGTTTGCGTATGATGTCAGGTTATATGACTGCATATAAACAGACAATTAGCGGTTTATTTTTATTTAACGCCGTTTGGTTAACAAAATGCTTTTAACAAATCGTTTTGGCCCTCCGATCGTGATTTTTTGTTGCTAACCTGAATTATTTATTTAAAAACAATAGTTTAAATTTTTTGATTGTGGTTATTCATCTTTGAGTGAATGCCTGGCGTATCGCTTTACAGAGTGGAATCTGCTGAATGAAACGATTCAGGCGCGCTGTCGTCTTTTAATTTTACAAGTCAGCTTTTTACAGGATTTTGTTCTGTTAAATGGCGTGGGTAATTATTCATTTTTATGACTATTTATGCGGTTTTGCTCGGGCTATTGCTCTGCGCTTCACTCGTGCGCAGACCTATTCACGCTGGTTATTTAATAAGCCCGTTGCAAAAGAGAGTTTAACCAAAGTAACCCCACTGCCCGCGGCGCGGCGCTATGCTGAGCGCCATGTTAAGTACTCAGGATAAAACTATGCTTAGTGTTTACGCTCAGGGACTGGCGGAGCTTGAAGAGGCGCTGATTGCGCTGTGTGGTGAGGGGGAGCCGAAACAGCGCCTGCTGCGCTTCTGGCTGGTGTGGCTAACGGCGACGTCGGCTCAGCAAATTCCCCCGCCTTTACGCCAGATGTTTGTCGATATTAAAACGCACTTCTGCGATGAAGAACGCGGCGCCATTACTCTTCACAGCGAAGCGGCGCTGGCGGAATTACGCAGAAAAATCGTGACGTTTTACCGGGAGTGGGGCGCTTATATGGCGCTGGCGTGCCCCCAGGAAAACGCAGGAGAAAAAAGCGAGCTGGCTGAAAAAAACTAACCCCCTCGCCGGAGGGGGCCCACGGCTTAGCAAACGCCAAAGTCGCCTTCTTCGTTATAAAGCGCAACATCCGCCGCTTTCAGCGTAAATTTCTCGCCGTTTTCGTCATCGGCGCGCACGGCGACAACCTGGTCGCTGTGCACTTCCAGAACTTTAAGCTTCGGGCCGCCGAGACGCGGCTGCACCAGATCGCCTGGCTGGAACATATTCACCTCCTGAATTGTTTATGTCGTTCAGCAACATTAGCGCAGGCCAGCGCGTGCCGACAAGCGGATTGGTAACGCGCTCGTTATTAGCATGATAAGAAAATGTTGTAGTGGCGAATTTTTCCGTTTGCAACCCGCTAACCTGCAACGTTTACAAAAACGATGCGAGGCGTCCCGCAGTGCTGAATCACGCTGATCAGTAATCAGAATTTGGCTCGGGCCCGGCGCCCGCTTCCGGCAGTACACTTTCGTTACTTTAAAGAGTGCGGCGCGCCCCGGCTGCGCAGACAGATAACGTTGTTACAGGAAGCGGCAAACTATGCAAACAGAACAACCAAAATGTCATCCCGTAATGGAAAACCGGACGCCTTCTCTGTTTCAGGGGAATCAACCGTTCTGCGAAACAGAGCAGCAGTGCAGGGTTAACGAGTCGGAAATCTTCGCCCCGCCTTATCAGCCGTTGAGTTTTAAAAGCCTGGCGAAGCGGGGTTATGCAGACCGCCGCATGTCAGGCGCGCCCGATGAAGACGCGCCTGAAGAGACGGTTTCTTTATTGAACCGTGTGCAGGCGCTTCGCTCGCAGGGGGAGCATTGTAAAAGCTATGCGTTGTTAACAAACGCCGCGGAAGGGAATGACCCTTTCATCCTGACAGAGCTGGCTATCGCCAGCGCTTACTGGGGCGACGTCGATACGCTTAATCATGTGGTTTCGCTTATAAACACCCTGTCGCTGCCTCATCATCAGGAGCGCGAGCAAGCTGTACGCTTGTCTGCGTTCCTTCTTTCTCAAGGCGACAGCGTAGCGGATTTAAAGCGCATCGCTTTTCTTATGATGAACATTGCGGATAAACACCGCTTGCGCCTTGGCGGTGCCTGCATTGACTGTTTTGAGGAAGGAACCCTGACGTTCTCGGTAACGGTGGAAACCACAGATCCCGACCAGCTTTCTGTGCTTAATAACGAAATGATAAGCGGCTTAATCGCGCATAGTCTGCAAATGAGCCCATGTTTCGGCTACTTTGTGGCGTAGGGGAAACCATGGCAGTTGAACACACTTGTTTTTTCCATCTGGCGCAAGCGGCGCTGGAGAAAAACGGCGAAGCGTGGACGCGAAGCGCCATCAGCCGCGCTTACTATGGGATGTATCACTCCGCAATGCGCGTCACCGGCAATCGGATCCCTGTTAAAACGCTCTCTGGAGAAAGCTTACCCGGAGGCGTTCACCAGCGGCTGTATACCTTCTTATGCAGCGGAGAGGCCGCGCAGGTCAGCGGCTACGATGTGGCAAGCATGCAGGAGATCGGTTTGAAGCTAAAGCAGTATCACGAGCAAAGAATCAAAGCGGATTACCGGCTGTATGAAAAGCTCAACCGGATCACCGCCATTACTGCGCTCAGGGAAGCGGAAAAGGTTGATGATATGGTTAATCAGTTATTAACGCCGCGCAGGTAAACCATCACCTTCCATTTTTAACCCGCCTTCCGGCGGGTTTTCTTTGTGTGCTCAAAGTTCAGGGCATTCCTTCCCCCCTTGTTTTTACACTATGCCTGGACGTAATACGCTGCGTGGCCGCGCGGCACCAATACGCTGGCTGCGATCCTGTTCGTCGAAATAGCGAGCTGGCCAGATTTCAGCGGCCGGAACGCCGATCGCACCGGCGATCGGCTGTTCGCCTTTCGGCCACGGGTGCGAGTGAGGGCGTTGGCAAGCGTGGATGAACTCAGACCGTGCGCACGTGAAAGGGTCGCGAGGCGGGTCTTGCGCTTTTTAAGGGCGGAGACGGTATCAGCAGAAGTTTTTTAACCCCAAACAGGGATAATCGCATCGTTTATTCTCTGTATACCCGCGTTAGTAACCGTAAAGTCCTGTATGGCAGGTAGCGATTTGCGCCACAGCAGCTAGACTTAATAAAAATTGATGTTTTTACAAGAACCTGCAAAAAACAATACAGGAGTAACTATGGGATTCTGGAGAGTCGTTATTACTATTATTCTGCCGCCGCTGGGCGTGTTGATTGGTAAAGGGTTCGGCTGGGCGTTTATCCTGAACATCATCCTGACGCTGCTGGGCTACATCCCTGGCCTCATTCACGCCTTCTGGGTGCAGACGCGTAATTAAGCCCGCCCAACGCCGCATAACATAAACAGAAAAGCCCGCTTCAGCGGGCTTTTTGTCAGGCAGGGGGCAGACGGCACAGTCTCTTAAGGCGCAATTCGCAACATCACAGCCATTGAAAACGCACGGAGAGCGTCAACAGGAGACCTGCGGCAGCCAGACAGTTAAGGAGAATGACAGTTTTGCTGGAGACGTTCATTTTGCGAACCTGTAACAAATAAAGGTGAATGTAAAAATGCGATAAAAGATAAACGATCAAAAAGTCAGCCAATAACTACCACCAAAGGTAGTTGAAACCGCACAAGATGCAAAAAAATTAGCAGGATAATTAACTGACATCATTAATATTGTAAAAAAGCTAATTTTTACAGCAGGTTATTTCGATTCCTCCCCGCCAGGGCGGTTCCCGCTTTTTCTCTACCTCAGTGATAGCGATCACAGATGTACTATGCTGAAAACGTACCGCTTCACTGTCTTTCCACTGTCTGAAGGACAACGGATTACTTTTGTCACCAGGGAACCCGTCACACGTGAAAAATAAAACCTATCGATCTCCCGCCAGAGAAGACGGCTACGCTGAGCTTGGCGATTACGCCGCGATTGGCGAGGGCCGCTCGGTCGCCTTAATCGCCCCGGATGGCGCCATCGACTGGTGGTGCGTGCCTGACCTGGATTCACCGCCGCTGTTTGACCGTATCCTGGATGCAAACCTGGGCGGTTTTTTTAAGCTGGCGCCGGAAGAGGAGTGGGAGATGTCCCGCAGCTACCGCGACGACAGCAACGTGCTGGAAACGCGCTATACCACCGCCTCCGGCGAAGTGCTGATCACCGAGTCGATTAACAGCACCTTCGCCGGGCGTTTACCGTGGAGCGAGCTGGCGCGTCGGGTTGAAGGAATAAAAGGCGAAGTGCGGCTGCGCCTTGAGATGAAACTCGGCACCCAGGCGGAGAAACTCTCGCCGTGGCTCGACAGGGTGCAAAAGAAGCCTGTTTTTCACGCAGGCGACCTGATGGTGATGCCGCGCTTTTCCGATGAGGTAGTTATCGACCGCAGCGACGATGAAGGCCTTGTCGCTACGCTCACCACGTCGCCCGGCTCGCGCGCCGTGGTGGGGCTGGTGGCGACGGAAAAAGAGCCGCTGGCGGTACCGCCCGTCGGGAAAATCGACCAGCGCATCGAGACCAGCCATGCCCCTGGTGCGACTGGGTCAACAACCTCACCTGGGAAGGGCCGTTTCCAGAACATATTAAACGCTCTGCGCTGGCGCTGAAGTTTCTCTGGTACGCGCCGACCGGGGCGCTGGCCGCCTCCGCCACCTGTTCGCTGCCGGAAGGCCTCGGTAAGGAAAAAAACTACGACTACCGCTACGCCTGGGTGCGCGACGCCTGCTTGATCATTAAATCGTTCGTTTACCTCGGCGCGCTGGAGGACTGTAAAGCCGCGTTCTCGTGGCTCACCTCCACCATCATCCGCCACGACGCCGAGCTGCGCGCCTGCTACACATTGCAGGGCGATTTTGTGCCCGCAGAGCGCTACCCGGAGCTGGAGGGCTACCGGGGCTCGAAGCCGGTGCGGGTCGGCAACAACGCCCGCACCCAGCAGCAGCTCAGCATGTATGGCGATCTCCTCGCCACCGCCCGGCTCTTTATTGAGGTCGGCCACGTGCTGGATCTCGCCACATCGCGCCTGCTGGGCCACCTGGCGAACCGCTGCGCGGACTCCTGGCGCCAACGCGATTCCGGCATCTGGGAACTGCCCGAAGAGCAGCACTACACCCATTCGAAAATGGCCTGCTGGCTGGCGCTTGACCAGGCGGTGGCACTGGCGGAAGGCGGGCACATCGAGCCGACGTGGAAAGGGCGCTGGGAGCGCGAGCGCGACCGCATCCGCGATTGGGTGGAGGAGCACTGCTGGAGCGAGTCCCGCCAGGCTTATACTTTTTACCCGGGCAGCGAGCGGCTCGACGCCGCCATTACGCTCACGCATTACTATGGCAGCCGGGTCAACCGCAAGCGCATGCTCGCCACGCTGGAGGCGATTTATCAGGAGCTGGGCCACAACAGCCCGATGCTCTACCGCTATTCCGGTGTGGAAGTGGAAGAGAGCACCTTCGTCGCCTGCGCTTTCTGGCGCGTCGAGGCGCTGGCGGAGCTGAAAAAAACCGGGCAGGCGCAGAAAGATATGCAGGAGATCCTGGACACCCTCTGCAACACCGGCAATATCCAGATCTTCAACGAGATGTACGACACCCGCACGCAGAGCTGGCGCGGCAACATGCCGCTTGGGCTGAGCCACCTGGCGTTTATCTGCGCGGCCAATGCGCTTTCAGATAACAACCCCGGCCACCGCGTATAAAAAAGAGGCCCGCAGGCCTCTTTTTTTCAGGGTGCGTCAGGTGCCGATGATGCCGCCGTCGGCTTTAGTGATAACCACGGTTGAGGAGCGCGGACGACCCGCTTTATCGCCATCCGGCCAGCTGGAGACCGCCGTCGGGTTCGCCGGGTCGGTGAGATCGTCCCCGCCTTCGCCCGGGTGCTGGATGTTAATAAACAGCGTGCGGTTATCCGGCGTAAAGGCGATGCCGGTGATTTCGCAGCCGCGCGGGCCAGTCAGGAAACGGCGGTACTCGTTGGTGCCGGGAATGGTCGCCACCATCTGGTTGTTGCCCATCCCTTCGTACGCTTTTTTGTTGATGGTGCTGGAGGAGACGTCGGTCTGGATCCAGAGCACGCCGCGCGGGTCGAAGGAGAGGCCGTCAGGGCTGCCGAACGCCGCGCCTTTCATCGAGCCTTTCGCTTTTTCGTCCTCGCCGTCGGTGCGGCCCGCCATCACCAGAATGTCGCACGTAAAGCGCGGCGCGGCCGGGTCACTGTTCTCTTCCACCCAGTGCATGATGTGGCCGAAGACGTTGTTGGCGCGCGGGTTGGCGGCATCGACCGGCGCTTTGCCCTCTTTGCCGCGGTCGCTGTTGTTGGTCAATGTGCAGTAGACGCTGCCTGCGGCGTGCGGGTCCACGGCTATCCACTCCGGGCGGTCCATCTTCGTGGCGCCCACCACGTCCGCCGCCATGCGGGTTTTGATAAGCAGGTCGCCCTGGTTTGCGAAGCCGTTACTGCTGTCGAGGCCGCCCTCGCCGTGCACCAGCGGCAGCCATACGCCGCTGCCGTCGTCGTTAAACTTCGCCACATACAGCGTGCCGGACTCCAGCAGCGACAGGTTTGCTTCGCGGTTCGCCGGGTCATATTTTTTGTCCGACACGAACTTATAGATGTATTCGAACTTCTGGTCGTCGCCCATATAGACCACCACGCGGTTATCCGGCGCGATGGTTACCGCCGCGCCTTCATGCTTGATGCGGCCCAGCGCGGTGTGCTTGCGCGGCGTCGAGTTCGGGTTATACGGGTCTATCTCCACTACCCAGCCGAAGCGGTTCGGCTCGTTCGGCGTTTTGTCGACGTTGAAGCGCTCGTCCACTTCGTTCCAGCGGTATGAGTCGTCGCTGTCGCTGATGCCGTAGCGTTTTTCCAGCGCGTTCATCTCGCCTTTTTTCACAAAAATATCGGACCAGTTCTCCTCACAGGTGAGGTAGGTGCCCCACGGCGTGTGGCCGTTGGCGCAGTTCTGCATGGTGCCGAGCACCACTTCGCCTTTGCTGTCGGCGGCGGTTTTCATCAGGTCGTTGTGGCGGGCCGGGCCGCTTAGCTGCATTGGGGTGTTGACGGTAATGCGGCGGGCGAACGCGGAGGGGCGCACCACTTCCCACTGCTGGCCGTTTTTCTTCACTTCGATAACCGACACGCCCATGGCGTTCTGGCCTTTGCGCGCTTTGTCGGCGCTCCAGTTCGCCACGCCGTCTTTGAACAGCATGCCGTTGTCGATGTATTCATGGTTCATCGCCAGCAGGCCGTGGTCGGCGCTTTCGCCGCCCTGCGGCAGGCTGAACCACGCCATGCCGTCGTGATGCATGCCCGCCTGCGCGGCCTGCTCTTCGGTGGTGTTACTGCCATCTTTTTTAAACGCAGGCAGGTTGCCCTTAAGGCCCACCGCGTCGCCCCAGCGGTAGAACGGACGCGCGATGTATCCTTCCGGGACGATCACGGTGTCTTCTGAAGAGACCGGGATGCTGGTAAAGCCCAGCGAGACCGCTTTCGCGATTTTTGACGGGCTGGCGCCGCTGGCGGCCAGGGCGTTTTCAGACTTCAGCAACAGAGGGAAGGAGACGGCGGCGCCCGCCACCACGCCGAGCTGTAAAAAGCGGCGGCGGGAAAGAAAGGCGTCGGCAACGTCCGAGAACACCGGGTTGCTGCTGCGGTTGCTGATCTCTTCACTGTGTTCTTTTTTGATTAATGGTCTGCTCATAGTGGCTTCCTGTCATGTGCTGCCAGAGGGGCATTCGAAGAACGTAAGCCAGTGTAGGGGTGGATTGTTACACTTTTATAACAAGTGGGGTGAATGGGGAAGATAAGGGTACAAAGCAGATATATTTATCAGTTACTCGGTTATTTCACGATAAATTCCCATATGTCATTTTTTAACCTTTTGTAGTTTTAAATAATATTGGAGGCTTTTTAATGGTCGAGGTAATTATAAAGCCATCCTGATTGTTAACCTGGCAATAACACCGTTTTACCGGGAGTTTAAGATATTATTTATCGTTTCAGTGTTGGTTTGTTTTTATTAATAATCAGAACGTCGTTAAAATTAAAGGGAGGAAAGCTACTTTATTAATAATGCTTTTAACAGGAACCGTTATGCGGCAGGAAAAGGAAGGCACGCTACGACTGCTCACGCCTGGAGAGCTCCGTTTAGCAAGAAGCGTTTTTGGCAACGCTATCACTTACCCTAAGGTATGGATTCATCATGGAAGTTATTTTCCTTTGGGGCTACAAGGAAAAAACACCTCAATGGCGCCCGATGGTGAGATATATTTCAGGAACTGGTATGCAAGCGATTTTTCCATTCAACCTGCGGACTATCAACACACTTTTATTCACGAGATGGGGCATGTCTGGCAGCGAGAGCGTGGCATGCATGTTATGCTCAGAGGCTTGCTAAGTTGGGGGGCTAACTATCACTACCGGCTTGATAACCGACTTCTCTGGCAATACCCTATGGAGCAGCAAGCACAAGTCATTGCGGATTATTTTGTTTTAAGTAAATTTGGATACCGGATTTGGTTAGTATTACGCGGTAATAGAATGGTAACGCTGGATGGCGATCTCAGGGAAGAGGTGATAAGGCCTCTTTATCTGAGAGCATTGTCAGGGTTCCCGGGGAGATAAATATGAAAAGTGGAATTTACAATATAATTCGGGCCGCTCTGGGTTTGTCACTGGTTGTTACGCTTACCGGTTGCCCTGGTTATGGCGACATCATGGTGCCAGTGGAGACGACCAGCGTGACCATAAACAATGATAATGTTTGCTTTTTTGTAGCGAACCAAAGGGATTATCAACCCATTATCATAGCCATTAACCCCAGGGGTATTCCCTTGAAAGCCCAGTCGTTTACCGACAGACCAAACCTTAAAGTCAGTGAAGGGCAGTTATGTATTCCTCCCTCATTTTATCGATTCGAGAATGGCAGGCAGTACGTTGCTGACTATGTACTAACACCCAATGGCGTCGATGCTAGAGATAAGTTCGTTGCGCGACGCGTTGTTGTGGCTTTCGAAATTGCAGATGGGCAGGCGCATCTTCTCAAGCTAAATAATGATGAATATTAACTGCCAGAATTGATAAGCTTCATTCCGGCGTTAATGTTTTAAAAAGAAGTTAGCCTTGTTTCCGTAAAAATTTAGCTGATTTCCAGGCAAGCGGCAGAGGAGTAATAGCCAGCGAAAAAATACAAAAAATGATAACGCCCAGAAAATATAACGGGCCATTAGTGTTGTTGGATGTGGCTGAGGCATAACCTGCGAAAAAGAGTAGCGCAATGCTTAACAAACAGGCGCCATACAAACGCCTTTTAAGCTCAATTAACACTATATGGAGTGTTTGGCCCTTACGATTTGGATTAGCGAGTTCGCGGCATAGCTTATCTATTTCCATGTCAGTAAAACCATTCGCCCGTAGCTTAGCTGCCATTTGATGGTCAATCATCCTGTCGCTTCCTTAATCACCTCTGACAGCAAATTATACATGCGCATTCGTTAAGGATAAAAGCGTGATGCGAAGCGAGGCATAACAGAAATTTAGGAAGATTAGAAACACGGACCTTGAGTTTATGCTCCATGCAGACCGATAACGGGCGGGCTCAGGTCGGTAGCGATCTATGGGTGAAATTCCCTTTTCTGTTTCTTAAGGAATTCAGGCATCACTTAAACAGGATTGAGTAAGCCTGAGAATCGCCAACAACAGGAAAACCCGCCAAGGGCTTTCATTTTACGGGTTTTCAAGAGCTTGATGTTGCGGATTATGTGCTGTCGCCGAATGGGTTGGATGGGGGTGACAAGTTTACCAATCGCAGCGTGACGGTAGGTTTTGAAATCGCCAATGGTCGCGCATATTTCATCAAGCTAAATAACAACGAGTATTAACCGCCAGAATCAGGGGTGCCTTATT
The DNA here is from genome assembly GCF_014644275.1 of Franconibacter daqui. NCBI lineage: Bacteria > Pseudomonadati > Pseudomonadota > Gammaproteobacteria > Enterobacterales > Enterobacteriaceae > Franconibacter > Franconibacter daqui. The sequence continues at coordinate 576,627 of NZ_BMKJ01000002.1, forward strand.
CTGGCGTTAATGCTTAGAACTGTCTTTTTCAGCGCCACGGATGAAGATTATGTCACTGACTATTAGCTACGCCACGCTTGATGAGATTGTTAGCCTCTATCATCGCATCCCGGAATTCACATTGCCTGTAGATAACGCGGCGCTGCAACAGCGCATTGGTGCTTCTGCTGCCTGCGCGCTGATTGCTTATGTTGGCGAAAAACCAGCAGGTTTTAAGCTCGGCTATGCACTGGATAAAGACAACTTCTATAGCTGGCTTGGCGGCGTGCTGCCTGAGTACCGACGAGACGGGGTTGCGCAGGCATTGCTGGAAGCACAGGAAAACTGGGCGAAAGAGAAAGGTTATAAAAGCATATCGGTAAAGACGCGCAATAGCTTTCCGGCCATGCTGATGATGCTGGTAAAAAATGGGTATCAGGTGATTGAGCTGGAGAAGAAAGGCGAGGTGGTAGATTACCGGTTGGTGTTGAGGAAGGAGCTGGATGCAGCAAATGGTGCAGATATTCAACTGCGCTTCGGGCAGTGATAACGGGATATAGAAGCAAGCCCGCCGGTTTCACCTTTGGGCTGCCGCAAACATTCTTTATAAATTACTTTGCCTTGGCAGGAGCAGGGTTAGCAGTAACAGAAAGATATTTTTTCAGCCCCGGAGTGCGCTTCACACCACTTGGATCAGACAAGAAAGGAATACGTAAACGTAGCGACTCTGACACGTTTATTGTCCACGTTGTATCGCCAATAAATTTAAAACTAACACTGTTCCCGATAGTGGTTAACTCCTCAAAGTATCCGGAGGCGTATTCGTTACCTAAGTGAAGCGTTTCCAGAAGGCCCTGATTAGTATGTATGAGCACAATAGTTAGTGCTTCTTCGAATATCACATCGTCAGTGATGAAAAGAAGGTACCGATGGGTATCGACCTTAACAGCGGCTTCCAGCACTTGCCCTGGCACCTCTATTCCGGTGGGTTTGCCTTCAACAATAACCGCCGATTTTGCCTGAGAGAAATCCGTCGCTTCTTGGTTTTTTTCTAATGTTACCGTGCTGACTGTTTGCATCTTTAACTCCACATAAGTCCCATCTGCTAGGCCGCAAGTGCCCCACCAACAAAACCACCAATCAATACGCATACCGGTGCGCCTGGGCCACACATTAGCCCTGCTATTGCGCCAGAGGCAGCTGCGCCGGCTATTCCTGCTCCGTTGATAGCTATTTGCCGTCCTGTTTCTGAAATCTTGTTTTCAGCGGTGTATATTTCATAAACAGAAATAGCGATAGAGAGCACGATAAGACCTTTACCTGCATGCAAAAGCCGCCTCATTTGAAAATTCACCTACGGATTTGATTTTCCCGCAGATTCGATAATGCTGGCATACACCTTATAATGATGTGAGCATTATAATGTGTGTTGTAGTAATTATTTCTACACGAGGCACAGAGAAATAGGCTCAAATTTATAGGATGAACGCAGCCTCGGTGGTAGTCACAAATAATTATTTGAACAGGTCTTCTCTTTTGCAGGAAGGCCCGTTTACATTAAGGGTAAATTATATATCCCATAATCGCGCAAATTAAACGGTAATCATTAACGTAGAAGATTTCCGGATTTTCAGCACTTTGCTTACCGATAAAGAAGACGTGAGCTCTCTCTTTAGTTTTTTTATTTACTGCTTCTTTTGCTTCTTCCTGCACAGTTTCAAGCTCATTCAAAAGCATAGTCCTTTTGGCTTTTGACCAGTATCCCCACTCAACGTGTAGTTTATAGCTACGCGAGGGCTTAAACTTACCAGATTCGTCTTTTACCCATTCTCCCGAGAGCGGAATGACAATTCGGTTTTCGTCTTGCTCAAATTTCTGCCACAACAACTGTGAATAAAAAATTCGGCGCTCAGGGTAAGGCTGAACCGGATCTTTAAGTTTTTTAAACGCGGTCATGTAAGTATCGGCATCAATACTAGGGATATTTAATGACATACCACGGTCATACGGGAAGCGAATAAATGCCCTACAAATCTGGCGAATAGCATTAACCGGGCGGCGGGATTGCCGCGCTGGAGCATTTCCCTCACTGGATGCTGATGTTGTAGAACGTATTGGATTGGGTTTGTTGTTGCTACCAGTAGTGTCAGGATCAACAACAGGTCGTTGTTCAATCAGTTTTAACCCTGCGGGCATCAAACCCGGTGCGCTGTCCAGCATGTGGTGGACGCTTTTCTTGTGTCCCTGTTTAACCACTGTGCTTTCAGCATCAGCATCGCAGTTAATATGCTCTTTTCCAGGCATTTTATTAAACGAAGGTCTTTTCTTACTTCCTTTTTGCCAAGCAGAAGGATACATTTCAATCCCACATCCCCAGCATACGTAACCGTTCGTATCTACAACATCAAGTAACCAAAGATCTTCTGCCTCAATAATCTCACTGGTATATTTATCACGTGCAGATTCCATGATTTCTCCTTTAAACAGAATTCCTGTGAAGGCGGCTACTAGCCTTCATTCAAACCGTTGTTCCAATGCCTCATCTTCCAATCGCTCACGTTCTTTTTCCTTTTCAACCCAGTTAGTCAGTTTTTCATAAACAGCTCTAGCCGACTTAGAAATGTCTGCACGCTCGTGGGTGACCAACCGGCCTATCGCTTCAACCCTGGGTTGCATCACGTTCGCACGACTACCGGACCATGATGAAGGTGCTACGTGTTCGGCAAAGATCTCAAGGACGGCTCGTGGCTCGGGTGAGGCTTCTAGAAATCTCAGAGCATCATCCTGCAAGCAAATAGGACTTTGCTCCCCGTCTTTTGACCATAGATTAATACCTGAAGCGACTGAAGCCCAAACCTGAGGGTCTTTAGTGGTCGCGCACCATACAATCAAAATATCTACATCGATTTTCGCAATAGGAGACTGATGTGAATCATCATGATTGATGAAATGCAGCCGCCTCTGTTGTTGATCCTCCGTACCATCAAAAATGCGACTGAGAAATTCTTTTGGCATCCATGCAGCGGTGATACCGATAGCGTCTTCGAAAGAATAAATGTAGCCAAAATGCTCATCAACAACAGCGAAGATTGTATTCAGCCATTCTAGCTTTTCAGCCTCGTTGCCATCGAAGCGCAATGTGGCATCGATAACACGTTCCATTGCATAATCCAGATATCCGCCGAGATCGTTGTGATCTCTTTGGAACCTCTGGATTGCAGCGGATAGTCCGATTGTTCGTAGCGCAAGACCTAGTGTATCCGTAGCATCTCCTTTATCAGCTAGTTTCATACTCAGTGCTTCCAATACTACTTCATCACCATTCGGTTTACTCAGCAGCCTTTGAGCAAGCTCGAGAACCCTGCTTTCTGGCAAATTAGAGAATTGCTCACCCCACAGAATTGCCCCATACATATGGGGCCGTATGTCAGAGTCATCCAGAAGCGACATGCAACGATCCAGATCGATTTCAGTAAACGCCTGCCAAGGATGTAGGTTGACTAATTCGAATCGAAGTTCGGAATGTTGTGCGCACTGATCGAGCAGTTCCTGCGCTAATGCTTTATCGATAGAATTCGTCTCTTCTATGAAACCTCGAATAACAGAAAAATCACTTTGAGATTTATGCTGTAGATTCATTTGAGTGATGAGTTTCTGCCAATAAACTCGTAGGTCAGGTGCTCCTTTAGCTAAGCCTTTACCGAATTCGACGCGATAGGGCATCCCATCTCGTAAGAATAAATTAGGGCCTAACTCATCAAGTTCATGCATGGATACTGCAAAGTCTTGCCCTAACTGGAACGCTTTTGCGTTAAGTATTTCCTTTATTTTTATGAATTTGTTAGGCCCCTCACGCTCAAAATCGGCATTCAGCGCCCAAAAATCACGCCCCTTACTGAGTACATAAGCCATGACTGCCGGAACCAAGTCATTAGGCTCCAATTCTCGTTCCAATGTCACAAGTCCTTCCGGCAAAGGATCTAAATCTTCGTTGTCATTTCTTTTGGTATGGGAAAAGTATATTGTTGAGCGGACCGCTTTCCAGCCTTCACCCCAAGGACGATGGGCATGTAATTTGCGAGCCGCATCAAGTAATTTTGACCTCATTCCTTCCTGACGCCAAATCCAGCGAAATTTATTAGCTAAGATCAGCCGAGCATCGTCTTCAAGTTCGGGAACTCTTGAAGTTCCTAATCTCACCATAATGTCGATGAAGGTGATTAGCCACTCAACAAGCTCATTGTAGCTGGGCCGAAATCCATAATCTCTTGGCCGGGCACCAAACTCATTAATCCCGAATCCTGTCCACGGTGGTCCGCCGAGAGCAGTTTCAAGCATTTCGAGCCCCAGCCTTCTACGTCCGGCCATACTTGAACCAATGCATTCATTCATGACCGCAACACGTTGTTCTAAAGAGGCATGGGTACCGGATAGATAAGGTTGGAAAAACGTCTTTATCTTATTTCGAGCCGAATCATAATTATTGCTCGCGCTTTCCTGATCTGCGATACGGATTAAGAGCTTAATGCATCGTTCAAAGTACTTCGATTCATATGCAAGTAACTGCAACAATTTGATAATTGCTGTTCGTTGTGGGTTGTAGCGTGATTTAAAATGCTCAAAATGAGACGTAACAAGTGTTTCTTCGATCCGCTCAAGCAAAGCTCCCGGGGCAACTGGAGCGACATAATTCAGAATGCTTGTCGATACATCATCTAGGTCTATTATTTTTCCAAGCAGCCCTTCGGGCTGTAACCAAGCTTCAACAATCTCTTTAGCCACAGCATGGCTGTGCAATAGTCCCAACCTGTGCGCGAACGACATCAATAATCGTGGTCGATCCGGAGCTTCAAAGGTCGTCCTAAGTTGATCAATCGGAATACTATTAAGTGCAGATGCCGCCAACTTGTTAGCAATGGCATGGGGAAGGATGGCTCTCCAGTGGGATCTTTTCTGAACAACGTGACGTTCCATCAACTTCGTAACAGTTTTGAATAACTGGATTTTGGGATACCCAGAGAGCGCACCCAATATTTCCAGTTCATCGGTAGCTGCATCTGGACTAGATATCGAGAACGAATACACCAGTGACAATATTTCAGCTTGCTCCCGTAAATGGCCGTCGGGATGATTACGTTGTTCAAACAAGCGATTAAACAACTGCGCATCTGAAAGTAGGGCTAAACTCTCACCTTCCTCCACTCTTTCCGCTATAGCCAAAGCCACTCTTGCATTCCCATCTGCGAACTCTGCAATCCGACGGGCATTATTCTGACCAATAGAAGGGAAGCGACGGATAAGAAGTTGCTCTGCCACCTCTGGACCATCTGTCTCAATGTGGATGACCTCAGTTGTCTGTGGTTTGTCATCCCTAATGTCGTACTCGATCGTGATGAGACTTACTTCTTTCCCTGCGGCTGATACTTTGCTGGCAAGCGAAGCATGGAGTTCTGATGGGCAATTATCAAGGATCATAATTGCTCGTCGGCCTTCAGCGAGCAGGTTATCAAGCATTGCTGTAGCCGACGGTACTGGCTCATAGCCAGTATCAACATAAATAGCAACTGTCCGGTCAAGCGCATCTGTTCCAACAGTTTCATCGAAGAGCGCCTGAACGATTCGAGTCTTCCCAACACCAGACAATCCTGTAATACGAACAGCCTTATTCGTCGAACGGATCAGTGCTCGCATTGGGTTAATTGCTTCATCAATTTTGAGTTTTTGCCCCTTTCCCGATGGTAAAGTAATGGTTACGCCTGGGGCTGAGATTAAAGTGTCTGTAACACCTTGTGATGGATTGCTCCAGGCTCCGTAGGGTTGCCAGCCGGAATACCCTTGCCCAAGCTTTGCTTTTACCCACAGCATGACTGATGGATGTTGGCGCAACCATTGGATGAGTTTGGAGCGGTCGTAGAAATCAAGATGAAGATAACTTTCGTTAGGATCATCTTTTACAGCATCCCTCATCGCTTTGAGACGATCCTTCTTTCCTGACGGCGAGCAATCATCACCCAGGCTGACAATGATGTAACTGCCTTGCTTTCTGGCTTGTTCAGAAATGATGGGAGAAAGTGCTTTGCCGGTGCCAATTTCCCTCTCAATTGCAGCCTTAGGCATCTTATGTTTCTTTGCCTGAAAGACCGTATCAGGTCTTACAAGAAAGCCTGCTTTCAGTTGATCAACTGGAACCTGAACATGGATGTCAATTCCTCCGTCAGGGGCTGTAATTGAACCAGACCAATTTACACATGCAGGGCTATGGCCGTGCATTGCCACTTCAGCTTCTGCTAGCCGAGCTATCAGGTCTTCTAGCTGAGTATCGGAAAGCCGAAGTAATTCGTCCTTTTCAATGTCAAAGATTGCCACGCCTTCACCTTAGTAAAAAATTTTTGTCCTGGTTCTTACACTATGGATACACATTCGTGCGCCTCGCACGCTTCAAAGCAAGCTCTGTTTGAGTTTGGGGAGAAACTTGGTGAATAAATGAACCTGCCCCAATATATGCGTACAGAGGGCCTTTATCGAACTCGATATTTCACCTTTGAGAAAAGCTTGTTCAAAATAATGTATCGCCGAGCGTATCTGAATTTGTCTTGAGGAAGAGAGACCTAGATTTGAATTCACCGAAAACCGGGTAACTTCCATCTGTACTCCTGAAAAATTGATTGTGTATTAGGTTCGCTTTCGCTGATACACCGAGTAAACCTATCCACTATCAACCGCCTCTCGATAATTGTGGACAAAGAGAACCGGACTAGCGCATTGAATTTTATAATTTTTCGGCATTCAAAGCTGACGCATCTACTTCAAATAACGAATACGGTCTTCAATCTTCTGGATCGCGTTGAGTGCTTCATGACCTAGCTCCTCTTCGTCGCAAAGGCTGCGTAAACGTTGCAGGTCATCGGCGTCACCAAATTGCCCAATCACTTGAATGGAAAAGGAAGCTATGCTCGCCCGATCATTCATTAACCCGTGTTCGTGGTACGTTTTCTGCGACTCATGGTTGGTCAATGCATCGCGGCAGATAGCCAGGGCTGTTTTCGGATAGCGCGTTGCAACGTTAACTCTTGCACCATCCGTAGACAACATTCGTGATGTTGAAGACCATAGTGCTCCGGCACTTGCCGTAGCGGAGTAAGTCAGTAACGTAGTCCGCGCATTAAGAGTCTGAGGCGAGGACTCGAGTTCACTATTGTTCAGCTTGCAAGCCCAGTAAGTTAACTCCCCGCAGGCCTGCATAGCTTCATCAATATCGACAGGTGATGTCGTATTAGTAGGAAGTGGAAGGCCCAAAATCCCCATCGCTTCGTGCGCTGCAAAAAAAACTTCGACAGCATCTTGCGGCATGACCGACCTTTTGGCTGGCAACGTAAGCCATGGTTCAATAGCCTCGGAAACTGCTGGGTCACCGAATTTTGCGAGCTGACTAATTAGAGTACTGACAAACAAAACATACTCGGTACTCGCCCCTTTGAGTGACTTGAAGAGGAACTCCTGTTTCTGATCCTTGGCGAGATTGTTTATCTCTTCCCAATAAATGCTGTCATAGGGGTGATCGAACTGTCGAGAGAAGATATTCCATGCTCGCGTCTCGGACTGCGTTCCTGACTCGGAGAACACACTTTCGAGCTCCTTTAAGACCACCGCTCTGTAGTTTTCCTCTTCGGCATCTAGTCCACCTAAACCCTTAAGCGCATCCAAAATCAAAGAGTTCATAAATATGCCCAATTTGTCTATGGAATCTTCTAGTGCCAAGATCATCTTTGCCTTGACGGAATCATCCACATTATTTAAGTGGACACAAAAGTCTATCGTGTCTAGCTGGAGGTGGTAGGGCAAGCTTTTCAGATGTTTAAGAAGATTCAACACACATGGCGCTGCCCATGATTCTTGCTTCGTGAACTTGGTGATTCCGAGAATGACGTAGAATTCGCTATGCGTGCTCGCTTCCTTCCATGATTTTTTCAAAGCTTCACTAAATTTACCCCCTGGGCTATGGCGAAAACTAAGGCCGCCACTATGGACGAAGGACACAAGCTGCGAAAGCGCTATCTTACGATTAAACACATAGGCTTGGCTAAATGTCTCGTGCCGAAGTGGCACCTTTTTGGCTATTGCTTCTTCATAGAGATCACGATTGGCTTCGGCAATTTTCTCGTCCATGACGCGACATGCTGTCATGATTTGCTCTAAGTAGACACCCTGCATTAAAAGCCAGCCGATAGCGGGAAGAAAAACTTCGAATTTCGAGAGGATTGGCCGATTAACTCCAGTTTCAATTGAACAGCTATGCCATCCCTCGCCATTTAGTAGGAAGCGCAGTTCAGAAATCTCTGCGATCATTTCGGCAATTATCACATCGAGCTTTGCTTTTACAATACGTCTCGCGGTATCTCCACACTCTCCCCGCACGCAAGACTCAAGGATGCCCCGATCAGTTGTCTTCTCCAAAATATCCCTTAGCGTCGAATCGTCTTCCATCGCGCCGACAATAAGAGTCTTAGAACCAGTTAATCGTGGAGATCGTAGAAAAGCTTGCACACGCTCAGAGTCTGTGCGCGCTACACGAATCGCAGATTCCGCTATGAAGGCATAGAAAAACATTTCATGAGAGAAACTAAGTCTGTGACCGCGCTGTAGCACAAGCCGTGAGTCAAGGATCGCGTGCCGAGTTGTGTCTGTTACGCTTGTTGCATCGCAAAATCTGTCGAACTCTCGAATGGACATACTAAACGCAGTTTGAGAGATTAGTTCTTCTGCAAACCCGGAAAGAGCCCTAATTCCCGCAGTTGCGAAACTGCCTAGGCGCATCCTGGCGACCGTGTCGAATAGAACAAACGTACTTGCCCCGGCAGGCAAAGATGTGGCCGCCTGCCCAATGAGTTCCGCTTCAAGCCCAGAGAGTGCTATCTTAAGTAGGGCTTGGCAGTTCATGAAGTTTTCATCTTCTTGGCTAAGTTTTGCGATCTGTGACTTCAGTGCATGTTGCGGCGGGCGGACTTGAATCTCTTCGACGGGCAAAAGCTCTTGTCTAGCCAATGCACCTTGTGAGGTGATAACGACGCCGGCACCATAGCGTAGTGAAAACGCTTGAATACTGCGTGTCAAAGCAATTTGCAAATGCTCTGGGCATTCGTTGTAGCCATCAATAAACAGGACAATATGCCTTACAAGGAGACGACTTGCTCTCAGTACATCGCGCACGGAAGCGCCGAGTAACATAAGCTCGGCATCAATTATTTTCTGAAGCTTGCCCTCGAAGTCTTTGCCTTGTATGTGGATAGGCAGTAAACCAGCCTGCATACATTCTGTGGCGATACGTGCACTCAGCAAGGACTTTCCACATCCTGATGGCCCCCTGATCAGAAGCGCAGATCGCGATGACATCGCCTTCTTTAGAATATTTGATGCCGAAATCAGTTTGTCATCAAGGAGGTATTGGTCTTGTAACAGTCGTGCACCAGTTGGCCCATGATACTCCAAGAAAGCGGATTCATAACAAGACGCTGTTCGCTCCGATATGAGCACAGTTTCATCAATTGCTGCATCTATTCCCGATACGCCTTCAAGGTTTAAATGGGCTGCGAGTGCTTGGCATTGATCTTCACTTAGCAAGGCTCCTGATATTGAACCGAGAGCAATCTTGATCGCATCCAGTCCGCCAGATTTCACCTTGAAGTCACTCGGTGGCAATGAGGAGCCAGATGGAATCGCTGGCGTAATGGCTAATAAGGCGTTGGGATACCCGGAAAGAGTGCCGAATAACTCGACCATTGAATCACGCAATGCATTTTTGGCATCCAACGCTTGAGTGTACCCGTTGCGTAGCTTTCGGCTACCGTACGGTCCGACTTGCGTCCAGCGGCCGTTCACACCTCCCTTGATGGGCAGTGTGTATCCCTTAGCTTCAATAACGAGAGTCGTTGTGGCGGAAAAGACTGCAACATCAACCTGACGCCCGTTAACGTTGAAGTTGGCGAATATGTAGGCCCATCCAGTGCCCTTTTCTAGAATATCGCAAACGGTGACCAAGACATCGCGATCCGAGGCGTGTTCTATCCGTTCCCCGATAAATAGCCGAATGCCGTTCCCATAGTGGCGTGCTGTACTCATAAGGTTGAATTACCTGTACGACGCGCTAAATATCGACATAGCACTCCACTCACCCCGACCATCAATTCCGCTTCTTCAAACTCAGGGGGCTTTTTTTCCATGAGATGCCTGCCGAAGTTGGCGGAGTAGGCCCATGCCTTCTCTACGATCTGATCTACAGGCTTGGGAAAAAGCCCGGGATTTCGCTGGATCAATTGACCAAGCGTGTCCTTACTTCCTATAACGTCTCGCGCCACGCATTCCAGAGTAGCCATCGCATGCTGGATCGCTCCACTAATTTCAGGTTGAGGCCTGCGTGATAGATCCTGCAGAGCCTCGTGTAGCTCATATGCTGCGGTCGTGCGATGCTGCTGGGAGAGTAGTAATTGTCCTTCTTTCACTGCTATCTCGAAGGCTTCAGTACCTCGCATTTGAATCTTTTGATCGAGAAGCTGCCAACCGATGCCGACCACCCTAAAATAGCTGTTAACTTCTCCCGAAAAGTCACCGCCCTTGTAAAGAGACTTTTCAGCTAAATGCTCAATGAAATCGTAGACCTCGAACCATTCAAGCTCGTCCATCAGGATTCTGACTTCGTCATCAATATTCGGATACTCTGACCAGTTGCTCTTATCTGGAGTTTTATAAAGGATGCCGCACAACCTATGATGAAGTTCGCTGGGGGCGAAGCCAGATCGGTAGGCGATAGGCACGATCGCCGCTCTCAGCGATTCTGGAGCTTCGTGTCTGATGCTGATTTCTGCGTCAGGTCTTGAATAACCCTGTCGCCTGGAAAACGAGCCCATAGTTCCTCCTTAACCGTAGCCCCCAAGCTACCATATTCCCATTTAAATTTCTTAGCTGCTGAATCTGGTTTTCGCCGTATCCGGCTGATAATCATGCTGTTAACATTACTATCAAGCTAAGGACATTTTGTGACCTAGCATGATTTTCGCGACTCGCTGTTTGGTGCGCGTTGAGATGTTCGTCCTCGCCACACGCCTTAATTTATAGAGCAGAGTTCGAGGACGGATTTCAGCTTGGTGTGTTAGGCAAAAGTCGGTATCACGTTTTCATTCTTGGCTAGCGAATATTGTGCAAAGCGATTCGCATGGCAGAGACGCAAGGAAGTATTTCGTTTATTATATTTTTGTATTGACTTGTGGCTTTGGTTGCAAGATCGATTGGTGCAGCTACACCAAGGTGATCGGATGCAATTAAAAAGCCTGTTTTCCTTACGTAAGCATTTTGAATCAAACATGTTTTCATAAAAATTTCTCATGCTGAAATTATAATTAATTACTTCTATTGCAGGTGAAAAAATAGGATGCCAATAACCTTCAATCAGGCCTTAACTGCAGAGTGCGAGTTTTCAGAATGGACAATCAGTAATAAAAGCCGAGCTAAGCTGATTGAAGTGATTGCCTATTTATATTTACGGCAGGAAGAAAATGCTCAGAGAGTAATTGATGCTCTAGAGCCGCGACGGCGGGTTTCGAAAGGCAGGGTGGCTGAGAATGTCGTGAGAAAACTGACGGCTCCGCGTGCTGAAGACGTCGAGCTACTTCAGTCAGGAACCGAAGCACAGAAGGAGGCAGCGAGAAAGCGGATCAACACATCTATTATTCACCGGGATGGACTTCTATTTCAGCATATTTCCTGGATTGCCGCTCGGCTAGAACTTTCGGACGGCTATATGACGTCACCTCACGTTCGACAGGCGGATAAAGGCTTTGACGGTTTTATCATCGAGCTAGATGAGAGAGTGTGTGAGATCAAACGAATTGTGCTCTGTGAGGACAAGGCTTCGAAAACACCGCGCAATCTTATAACCTCTAGCGTGTGGCCTGAAATAAGAACAATTCGGAGCGGCGATCGCGATGATGAGATCCTCGCCGACCTCGTAACTTTGCTTAGGAGTGTTCCAAGTATCGACGCAGAAGAGGCTGTGGATAAAATTTTCTGGGAAGGCGCTCGCGAGTTCAGAGTTGCTGTAGCGACTGGTGAAGATCAGCGCAGAGCTGGGAATTTTTTGCATATCATAGCCGGTTTCAAAACTGCGGCTGGTGGTAAACTTGAAGCTCGCACGGCTGGTGTGTTGGCCTTCGAAGATGTGCGTACGGGTTTGGATCTTCTCGCCGGAGAGGTGGCTGCCAAAGTCGAGGAGATCGCCAATGTTTGACCCTAGTTCCCGCGCGCTCCTGCGACAGGCCCCTGATTTGCCCGGCCTCGCTCCTGAAACTCTAGACGAACTGTTGACGGCTGCACACATAGAACTAGCGACTGTACGGCTTTTGTCTCGCGAAGGCGAACCTGAGGCCATAAGCGATGTACTCGACCAGGTTCGACGCCTTGCTTCGACCTTCGAAGCCTATGTTGCACTCGATCTTCGACCAGAGCAAACGCGCGCCACGGCTTTTGTCGCCGCGAGCGCTCATCAAATATTGAGCCGCGTTCGCGAGACCGCAATGGATCGCCCAACCGTTGTTTCAAGTGATGCAATAGGATCGTCAATTTCAGCGACGCTTTTATTCCTGATTGCTGGTCGGGCAGCAGACGCAGCGGAAGTCGCTAGTCAGCTCCGGGCGAAGGGTGAACGTCGGGCAGTACGACGTTCACTGATCCTGAGCCTTCGGGAATTGGCAACTGGTAATCTCACGACATTGATAGAGCGTGATCTCGGCGAAGACACCATCGCAACGCGTGATAGCCGAGAAGTAGCCACTGACCTTCTTTTAAGGGAATGTGCTTATGTAGTTCAGGGGCTTGGACAGGAGGCGCGTGGAAGCGCTGTGCCCGACACTGATATTCGTTCAAGACTCAAGCGTGTTCTCCACCTGTCGGAGGCCTCAGAGGTAGAGATCAACGCAGCGTTGGAAGGGAAAGTTCATCACCAGTTTGCCGGTCCGCATCATTTGGCCACTTTGTTGAGCCGGCTTGTTGATGGAGTGCAGGCTGCGATGCTGATTCGCCTGCCAGCACCATCAGGTGCGCAACCGAAGACATGGGCTGACTGGCTCCTGTCTCAGACACATTCCCGTCCATTTCTGTGGATCAATCATTTAAAAGCTATCGGGACAGGATATCTGAACCGTGGCAGGTCTATGGTGATGACGTCACCGACTGGTTCGGGCAAAACTACGCTATCCGTACTAAAAATCGCAGCAACTTTATGTTCGGGTGAGAGCGTTGTTTATCTAGCTCCTACTCACGCGCTCGTCGATCAAGTCGAGACCGATCTCTCCGCACAAATCGGCGAGTTAGAGGTGGTGAGCGTCGTTGAAGACGTTGCGCTCGAAGAGCTTGGGGATAAGCTGCCACCATTCTCTGTCATGACTCCTGAACGTTGCCTTGCCCTCCTTGGTTTCGCACCTGAGCTTTTTGACAAGGTCGGTCTCCTTGTCTTCGATGAGTTTCACCTCATTAGTGCAGATGATCCCGCTACTTCATCGAAAATTAGTACACGAGCCATTGATTCGATGTTGGCACTCCTGACGTTTCTCCGCCATCGTAAGAGAGCAGATCTACTACTGCTGTCAGCTATGGTCTCTAACGGCGCAGAAATCGCACGTTGGTTGCGGTCTGTAACGGGAACGGAGGTTGAGTCGTTCGACGATCCTTGGAAGCCAACGCGACAGCTTCGTTCTTGCGTCATCTATGACCGCTCTGACGTGCGTGAGGCCGTACAAGTTGCATCAAAGGCAAAGACCAAAGCAGCAAGGAATCGGGTTCCCGCACAACCTCTTGGACTCTTTTCCCTGATTTCTGGATGGCATCCTAAAAGGCCAGAGAAGCTAGTAATACAGGCCCTCACGGATCAAAAACCGTCGCTTCTTAAAAATGTCAAAGGAAAATTGACATCAAACAGAAATGAAGTCGCTGCGCGAATCGCGGCAGACTATGCGGCCATAGGAAAGCGGGTGATCGTCTTCTGCAACGATTCCAAAGCGTGCGGGAGCGTTGCAGGCCAGATCAATGAACTACTGGCACCAGCCACCATCGCTCTGGATGCGGCGCAGGAGGAAATGCGTAAATCAGTTATTAGGGATATTGGAGCGGCCGAAGCTACATTTGACCCTATGGGGTGCAGAGCTGCAGTTCATCATGGTGACTTGCTACCATTGGAACGACGGCTGACTGAAAGCCTTTTTCGGGCTCGTAGGGATACTGATAGCGAGGACCTGGGACTTGATGTGGTTGCCGCAACATCCACAATTGCGCAGGGACTTAATCTGCCGTGTGATGTTGTGATTCTTGCTGGAACCGATAGAAGTGCGGTTGATGATCCCAGCGGGAACCCTCGTGCGGACTTACGTCCTCACGAGATACTTAATGCGCTCGGGAGGGCTGGTCGTGCGGCGTATGCCGCAACCGGCTTGGCAATCGTTGTTCCTGCAACACCTATCTGTGTGGAAATGGATAACCTCTCCCTTCCGTCGGATGGAATTATGAAGATCATTTTCTCGGAACAGGATGCATGTGAAGAGATATATGATCCGATAGAGTTACTTCTTGACCGGATCGAAATATCCGCTAATTCGGATCCTAAAGTGCAGTCAATTATCCGGCGTATGTCTGCTGTCACCACAACAGGAGAGAGCGGCTTCGACGATATCGTTTGCCGCTCATTAGGTTTTTTTCGGCGTAGGGAAACTAATGCTTTGCGAGCTGACCAGTGGCTCGAACATCGTCGAATAGCTCTCAAGGCTGCTGAGGAACAACTGGAAGACCCCCTCGTTCTCGATTGGCAACGGGAAATTGCTATCCGTAATGGTGTTCCACCAAAGCTGATTGAAAGATTGGTTGCGGCGTTTGATACAGCGCCAGTTGAAAAGACGGCGACAGAGCACTGGATCAACTGGCTACTGGATATAGTTGCTGACCATCCCTTAGATTTAACAATTTTCGTCAGACAAACAGCTCTTGAGTCCGTTTTTGGTCGTTCTTACACGAATACAACAAAACCTAGGGCTTCTTCTAAAAGAATATTGAGAGCACTCAAAACATTGGTTTCAATGTGGTGCGCAGGGCGAACACTTATCGAAATCGAGCATTGGCTCCTGGCGTTCATTCGAAAGCACGAGGGAGAGGTTAAGCAGCAAGCAAACCAATCCACTACAGCACAACGGGCCCGCCGATTTGCTATACGCATTGCGCCTGATATCGGCTTTCTCTGCGGCGTGCTTGGACAGATAGCCGCTTACAAAGCCGCTGAACAAGGCGTGCCTATGTCTCCTGTGATTGAAATGCTTCCGCAGATGGTGAGAGCCGGTGACTATGATCGTCATCATATGGCTTTAAGGCAAATGACCAAAATTGCCTCGCGAGTGGGAACCTTTGAAACGCATATCTCACTTCGTGACTTATTCAAAGCTGGAGCTTCCGCAGAAATGGATGTTGTTAGAGAGGAGGTTCAAGCCGCAATCTTGCTCCAAGCATTTACGGATTTGGATGAAGAAGAGTAGAACTACTTTTCTGAGATTGGGGAGTTAAGCCCCTCAATCTCAGATTAGAACACATTGAGTAAAGAACGGAGTGCCTCTGCTGGCAACAATAACGTTACCCTACCAGTGCCAACGCCTTCTTGACGATCTTGCGCATATACACCGAGGCAATATCGATGTTGTACCGAATGACAATTTATGAATACTGAAACTTAAAGTTGGTTTTTTATACCTAGCAAGAGCTAGAGCAGTACCTGCTCCGAATGCTGAATAAAAATGAACAGATTACTGCTTAGCGGTAAGTGTTTCGCAGGGTGAAAATAGTCAAATGTGAGGTCTTCTTTAGACACTTACTGAATGAAATATAAAGTTTATTTAGATTATCCCAAAATCTTCGTCTAATTTCCGTTCACATAAGTTATCCAACCAGCCGCATACTTTTTATTCCCCCTTCAATCATACTTCCATTATCAGCAGCTTTAACAAAATCAGCCCACCACTGCATCATCGGGCGTCTCTGCTCAAGATAATCGCTGCGGTTATAAGCACGCCGAACTTCATTCTTATCCACATGAGCGAGTGCTGCCTCAATAAAATCAGGCGGAAAGCCTTGTTCATTAAGAGCCGTACTGGCAATTGATCTCAGCCCATGCGAAACGAGCACTCCACCAAAACCTGCACGTTTTAGCGATGCGTTAATGGTCTGGCTATTCATTGGCTGATTGGGCTTGATACGGCTAGGAAAGATAAATTCTCGGTTCCCGCTTAACGGATTCATCATTTCCAGAACAGCCATTGCCTCATCTGATAAAGGAACAGTATGGTCACGGTTCATTTTCATCCGTGACGCAGGGATTTTCCATTCTCGCGCTTCCATGTCTACTTCTTCCCAACGGGCTTCAGCCGCTTCGGCAGGGCGGGTAATAGTAAGAAGTTGCCACATGAACAGGCACCGTGTCGAAAGGCTAATGTTGGCCGTTCGCATCGTCTGCATTAAATGTGGCAGTTGATCGGGACGAATACTGGGCATGTTTTTCTTCTGCGGCTTCTCGAATGCTTTGCCAATATTGACGCTGGGAACAGCATCAATCAGCCCCGTGTTTTGGGCATAGATCATGATCTCATTAATACGTTGGCACAGGCGACGAACGGTTTCCAGTGCTCCTCTGGCCTGAACCAGTTGGACGGCCTGAACCAGTGTGTGTGCTTTAATATCTGTAACGCTAATGTCGCCAATTGCAGGAAAGACATCTCTTTCAAGAGAGCGCCAGATATCTTCCGCATAGTCCTCTGTCACGCTGCCTTTCTTCACATTCCACCATCGTTCAGCCACGAGTTGAAAAGTATTGGTTTTAGCTTCAAGCGAACTGCGCAGTTGTTCTTGCTGATGTTCCTGTGGATCGATTTGTTTCGCCAGGAGAGAGCGTGACTCTGCCCGGTAGTTTCTGGCATCGGCAAGCTCCTCTTCAACGTATTTGATAAGCACGCTCTCGATCAGCTGCTGCGTTATTTCAAAAACATGCTCACCGTTTTTGAATTGGTATTTACCTTCACGAAGCCCCCAGCGTTTATCGCATTCGATAAGGTAAAGAAGGGCAGTGCTGGCGCGCACATGAGGGACAATCGTTTCAGCCCATTCCATCTGCTCCTCAGGCGTCAGGGCATCTTTATCGTATCGGCCTTCGTCCAGCATCCATTCAGGCACTGCAAAACCACTGCGTTCCTTTACATCTTTCAGCCTGGCGACCAGTTGCTTAATATTTTCTTTTCTGGAATCGTTCATCGTCTGTCTTTCGCTCCGTTATATTTTTCATGACTCATTACCTCCCAGTTTTTCCCGCCGTCTTTAAAGAGAAGCCGCCAGCGAGGATTAACTTGAAGGCTGAGATAACCTGTCCTGAGAATGCGGCGCGGTCGCAGCCGCTGGTGGCGATACTGATTGAGTAAATGCACAGCTCGTGCATGAACCCATGCTGGTACGCGAAATGCTGTTAAATTCATTCCTGCACCTCTTTGCTAATTCCCGCTTTTTTGGCGTAAGCCACCATTTCCGCTATCAGCTCATCGACCAATAACTTCCCTGTCTCGGTCAGATATTCCCCATGTCCGTTTACATCAAGGGACCGGTAATAAATATCTTTGATAGTCTCATTTCCCTTTGATGTTCCAGCCTCGCCGCGGGCGAGTAACTCAAAACGGGATAACAGACCGTCCATAACAATTTCTGTTAATTCGATAGTGGTAATGCCGCCTTTCGGTAATTTGATAACAATTGCGTTACCGCCAGTTTTGCGTAAGTGGCGCAACAGCGCTGCTTTAACGATGCGGCGGCGATAAGTGAGAATGCTATTTTCCATTTACTTACGCTCCCTCTGGGCATCTTCAATTGCGAAAACTATCTTTTCCTCTGCATCAGTCCAGGAATAAACAGAACCAGCGAGGTCGTATGCGAGCCCTAACAACCCATCCAGTTGTTGACTGTCAAAATCTTTATGATGGGTGCAAATGGTTTGCATTAATGCGTTGAGCTGTTCGGCAATTAAATTGACACTCTGGATGTCCTGCCTTTGTTGCGTTTTCATAGGTTACCGCCCGTAAGCTTTTTTCAGGTGAAGCATTGCGATATCCCAGTAGCCCAGGCGCGCGAGAATCAATGCTGATTTGAAGGCTAATTTATCTTTCATTTTTTTCACTCCATTTTTAAGGTGAGCGAATCCGCAGCGGTTAGCTGTTATTTATTCAGTTATTATTGGTGTATTATTTTTTTAGCGAGTAGAGCTTAATATCGGCTTCGTTAATTGCTTCCTCTACACCTTCCAGAAGTGTTATTACGGATGATATTAACGTTGCTTCGTAATCATCCCGAGGGCTTTCCAGCCACACACCAAGAACTGCCTCAGCTTGTTTAACCCGGTTCTTGGCGCTCAGTAGACAAATAGCCATTATTTGTCACCTCTTTGTGATTGCTCTTCAAGTAACCAGCAATACACCTCTCCCGCCAGGCGACGCGTAAGAGTTACGATGGAACTCAGCTGCGCCTTATCGATATTATCGGGATAGCTTTCAAGCATCCTCAATACTGTTTCCATAAGGCAGGATTTTTCGAGGGCTTGTTTCAGAGAAATTTCATGCGCCATGGGTGCCATCCTTTAACCCAGAAAGATATGCAGCAGACTGAGAGACTTTATTTGTTGCAATTGCTAATTCAGATAAATCAAAAATAACATCTGAGAGAGCAATTAATTTATGCGGTTCGCTTTCGCCATTATCTATCAGATTGCGCATGCCAGTACTGATAAACTGTATTGCTTCTAATAAAGAAATGGTTTTCCCATCAGCGTCAGCAGCAATGCCAGGGTAATCACATTTATCGCTCTCTTCGTAGCGGAAATCAGGAATAGTTACTATCTGATAAAATTTAGCAGTGCTCATCTTTATGCCCTTGTTGGTTAAGATGGTTAAAGAATACAGATAAAACTGTAATTATGGCAACAGATAAAGCTGTAAAATTTGGCAATTTCACATATGTAATTGTATTTTCTGAATATTTAATTATGTAAGGCGAAAAAAAACCGGCAAAAGCCGGTTTTAAATCTAAAAGGGGCGTTACCGTTTTCTGCGAAAAATCCGATGTTCAACCATCACCCCGATGATGGTTAGTGGCTGGTTATCGCTATTGATTATAGGGTAATCATCATTAAGAGGGACGAGTTCGAAATGCTGACAGCCATTCATGTCAGTGTAAGTTGGACGATATTTTTTAAAAGTAGCTTCGTTACCGCCATTTTTTGCTACTACAAACTCTCCTGGACAAGGCTCAATCTCGGGATCAACGATTATTACATCGCCATCCTTGAAATCAGGCTCCATAGAATCACCTTCGATACGAAGCCCGAAACTAAACTCAGATAAATCAGAATCAGTAAGGATGTACTCAAAGCTACCGTCAAAGGCTTCTATTGGTGGCTTTTCTGCGAGCGCTCCTGCCTGAACGTAGCTAATCAATGGAACTCTCCTGCTGTTCACCTCCGAGATCGGCTTAAATGCTCCGCCATTCATAAGCCAGTTGGCATCACAACGTAGCGCTTTCGCTATGCCAATGATGTTACGTGGCTTTAGAGTCTTTCCATCCTCAATACTTTGCCATGATTGCTGACGTATGCCGGCAAGTTCTGCTGCTTCTGTTTGGGTAAGTCCAAGCTCAATTCTTTTTTGTTTTACCCGCTCTGCCAATCCCATGCGCCTGCTCCTGTAAGTGAGTTTATTAATGCTTACAGGTTAAACTGTAATTGACAAACAGTAAATTCTGTAGAAATATACAGATAAAACTGTGAGGTGTTTATGATGAATCTCGCTCATCGAGTCAAGCAAAAACGAGCTGAGTTAAGCCTGTCCCAGACCCAGTTAGCTCAAAAGGTAGGTATGCGTCAGCAATCGTTACAGGCAATTGAGTCTGGAGAGACCAAGAGGCCACGCCTTCTTATTGAACTGGCTGCAGCGCTTGGGTGTGAAGCTCACTGGTTGCTTTATGGAGAATGATTTCTTTAAGGCAGAACTGTCGATGCCGCAAATATGTAGCCAGGCAGATTCAGAGTGGATTAAGCAGCAGCTGCTGATCCTGACCCCAGCAGCACGGCAAAAAGCAGTTCAACGATATGCAGCTGTGTACCAGGAAGCGTTAGACGCTGAGCCCGTAAGTTTCCGAAAGGAGAACCGGGCCAGGCATGAGGCAAATACCCGGCTCCGTCTTTTTGTGAAGAACCAGGGCAGGGCTTTGCAGGGGTATACCGCCGAACCGCCCCTGGCTGGAGCGCAACTGAACTCCTGATAGTTTCGGGTTTAAAGGCACCCGAGCAGATGCAGGCTTAAAGGTGCCTGTTCAGGTTAGCAATCGTCTTACCCGATTCCTCATATGTACTAGGGAAATAGTACGTTTTTATGGGGAAGAGGGAAAGGGGGGTAAGGGGGGGATTGGGTGCAGGGGTAGGAATAGGGCCTTTTCCAACAGGAGAGATCCATAGGTTAGGTAGATCTCAGTCTTAAGGGCTACACCAAAAAAAGCGACCGTATCAGCAAGGTAGTACAGAAGCTGAAGGCGCAGAGAATTGAGGAAGGTTCTTCCTGGAAGAGTGCATTTCAGGGGAGCTGATTCAGAAAGGAGGCTGGCAACCTTTGGGGAGGCCGCCAGCCATGTGAAGAGGTATCCATGAACACCACGTCACAAAATTATTATCTCATTACCGCGGGGGCAGCACAATGCAGCTGACTATCACACCGAACTTTGCACAGGAACGCGCGCTCAACATGTTGCGCCGTAACTGGAAGGCACACGACACCTTCATGGTGTACTCGCCGACCGGCAGCGGTAAAACAGGGCTGGCCGCTTTCATCGTTGCCGGGTTCGTCAGCCGTGGCATGCGAGTTCTGTTCTGCGCGCCATACACCATCCTGATTGGTCAGACAGCTAATCGCTTTGTTGAGTATGGGCTGCCCGGCGATGAGATTGGTTATATCTGGGCAGACCATCCGAATTACGATCCGGCTCGGAAAATTCAGATTGCGAGCGCCGATACACTTATTCGCCGTGTTTTCCCTGACAACATCGATCTGCTGATTATCGACGAAGCGCACCTGCGTAAAAAACGCATCCTGCAGGATATTGTTCGCCTGCGCGCTAAAGGCGTGAAAGTCATTGGCCTGTCGGGTACACCGTTCTCCCCGTTCCTGGGAAAATATTATGACCGACTCATTAAACCGACCACCATCGGCGAGCTGATTCAACGCGGTGACCTGAGTAATTACGAGTTTTACGCGCCCACCAAGCCGGATCTGAAAGGCGTTAAATCATCTCCATCACTGGAGTTCGGCAGCGATTACAACGAGGCGCAGCTGGCCGAGATTATGTGCGGCTCTACTCTGGTGGGTGATATCGTCCAAAACTGGCTGGAGCATGGCCGGGATCTGCCGACAATCGCGTTCTGCGTGAACGTAGCCCATGCCAATTTCCTGACCATCCGGTTTAACCAGGCTGGCGTAAATGCCGAGGTAATGACCGCTGATACCCCGGTGGATGAACGGCAGACCATCATTCACCGCTTTGAAACAGGCGCCACGAAAATCATCGTCAGCGTGGGCGTGCTGGTGGCCGGGTTCGACAGCGACGTTCGCTGCATCATCTACGCCAGGCCAACCAAGAGCGAAATTCGCTGGCTGCAGGCGCTCGGGCGTGGTCTGCGCACCGCACCGGGAAAAGAGTCCTGCCTCATCTTTGATCACAGCGGCACCGTTCACCGCCTGGGCTATCCGGATTCTATCGAGTATGACGATCTCCCCGGTAAATCTGACGGCATGGAGGAAAGCGCACGCCGGGCAGCTGAGGAACGCGAAGAAAAGCTGCCGCACGAATGTCCGCAATGCCACTACATGAAACCAGCTGGCGTCTATGTCTGCCCGAAGTGCGGCCATAAGCCGCTGGCAGGCGAGGACATCGACACCGACACCGGGCGCAAGCTCAAAAAGCTGGGTAAGGATAAGCCGCAGCCGACGAAGGCCGAAAAACAAGCCTGGTGGAGTCAGATCAAGTTTTACCAGAAGCAGCGCGAATCCCTGGGCAAAACACCGGTAAGTGACGGCTGGTGTAAGCACACGTTCCATGAGCGTTTCGGCGAGTGGCCACGCGGACTGAGCGACTATCCGATGGACATTACCCCCACGGTTTCGAACTTCATCAAGCACAAGCAGATTGCTTTTGCCAAGCAGCGAGAAAAGCAGCAACCGCAGCAGGACACTCAGCCGAACCCGGCGGCGCTGCAAAAGGCGCAAAAGATCGTAAGTGATATCAGACAGCAGTTAGGGAAACGAGTATGAAGACGGCAGAAGCAGCAAAGGGCCAGTGGGCCATGATTTTCGAGCATTACGGGCTGCCGCCGATCACCGGGAAGAACCACTTCAAAGGGAAGTGCCCGGTATGTGACTCGATTGGCAAATTCCGCATTGATGATCGTGATGGAGCGGGCACCTGGATCTGTACGTGCGGCAGCGGCGACGGTCTGAAACTGGTGACCACCACCCAGGGCAAACCATTCAACGAGGTTTGCCGTGAAATCGATGAACTGATCGGCAATACGTTTAGGCGTGACAAAGTTCCCGAGGCTAGTGACGCTTCCAAGTTGCGGAGAAAGGTACTCAGCAAATTCGCAAAGCTTACCCCTCTGCGTGGCACTTCAGGCGCGCAGTATCTGAACGCGCGCGGCATTTACCAGCTGCCAGCAGAAGCTATTCGCTTCAATGATAAGCAGCGCCATAACGGTCTGGTTTTCCAGTCTCTCTATTCACTGGCAACCGATGACAAAGGGGAGCTCTGTTATCTGCACCAGACGCTTCTGGACGGTTCAAAAAAAGCCGACATCGGCACCAGCGCCAAGCGCCTCAAGTCTCTGCAGGAGAATAACTATCTGGATCACGCCCGGTCTGTGGCAATCCGAATGTTTCCGGTGGCCAGCACGCTGGGCATCGCCGAGGGCATCGAAACAGCACTGTCTGCGCACCAGATTTACAAGGTGAATACCTGGGCGACCATCAACAGCGGATTCATGAAGAAATTCCGGGTGCCGGCGGGAGTCAGGCACCTGATTATTTTTGCTGATCGTGATGAGAACAGCGCTACAGGGCTGGCCGCGGCTTACGAGTGCGCCCATGCCAATCTTCTGGCAAAGAACGACCTTCAACAGGTAAGCGTCTACTGGCCGGATCACGATGACTTCAACAACATGCTCATGAACGGCGATCAGGTTCGTGAACTGGTTTTTCACAAGAAAAAGGCGGCTGCGTAATGCGTACAGATAACACCGAACATAAAGCACTTTTCACCATTCCGACGGCAGCTCATATCACTGCACCGGCGAACATCAAGCCGCTTCCTGAGCAACGGAAAATCACCGGGCATAAGCAGACGGATGCTTATCTGTGGGTGCTGGAAGTAATCCGGCTGAATGAACCGGCACACCTGGACGCAGTGGAAGAGGCCCTGAGTTCGTTCGCTAACCCCAGCTTTGTACGCTCTCTGACGGTGAACGGGTATTTACCAATCGATCAACAAGCAGCTGCCGGGCCTACTCCGATTTATTCCGTTGATAGTGGCGGCGTAGGGTCGCTTAAAGTCACGTTTATCGGTGGAGATTTGTCGCGCGACACCACCAAAACCAATAACACAGCGCCCGTTGTTAGCGGCGCTAACGCTAAGGTGGTTGTTATAAACGCTGGCGGTGAAGACTGGGTGGCAGCTAGCGGAGGAGAATTTATTAGGCTGGGGTAATTTAGTAGATATTTTCTGGGTGGAATTCCACCCAGAATTTTTAATTTTTAAAATCTATGAGTATAACTTCGTCTTTTGATCTTACATCAAAGAGTGGAGATTGAAATTTTAACTCGTAGCTAGCTAAGTTTTTAACGCTATCATTCCATTTTTCGTTGTCGCATGAACGTAAGTCAAATCCGTAGTTGTTCATGTAAAAAACCATCCATGACAAATAATTTTCAGCATATACAGGTCTAATTCCCTTCATGAAAGGGAATTTTGACGATATAAGTCCTTCGTTTTTGTTTTCTGGCATCACTCCATTTACTGCGAGGCACTTGGTGCTTTCATTCACGTACATAGAGGCTGTGTAGGCTACATTCTCGTATTTTTTTTCCATATCAGAATAAACGCCACAGAACGCAGATACTGCTGATAGAGTATAGCATATAGATATGACTGCAAAAACAGTAAATACTCTAGATAAAAATACCCCTAACTTATTTTTAATTATAAATCCGCATGATATAGATATAACAATAAGGCTGACATACGAAGCCCCAAAAGATGTATACGCTCTGGCGTAATCAGGTGCTTTATGTAATATAAGAAAAAAAGAAGGTGTCGATAAAGTAA
This sequence comes from Franconibacter daqui, assembly GCF_014644275.1. Lineage (NCBI taxonomy): Bacteria > Pseudomonadati > Pseudomonadota > Gammaproteobacteria > Enterobacterales > Enterobacteriaceae > Franconibacter > Franconibacter daqui. The sequence continues at coordinate 601,077 of NZ_BMKJ01000002.1, forward strand.
CGATTAGTGGGCATACTAATATGGCAATATTTGTTAATTTATTTTTTTTATCTATTTCATGACTAAACGCAAGAATAAAACAAAGTGCAAAGCAAGCAAGCAGAGTGCCCGCATACATGTAAAACATAAATTGTGGAATGCTAGCGTTCAAGAAGTTATAATATAGATAAAGGTTATTTATTATTTCATTGGTGCTTCCTGCTATTTTTCCGTTACTTCCTGCATAGTCTCCAGCCACAAAAAAGTTAACTATTAAAATCTTATAAGCCGCAATTGAAATAATTGCTATACATCCCACTTTTAAAAAAGAACTCAAAGAGATATGCTTTTCTTTTGCTGCTTTAACGAATATATAACAAATGCCTATAGATAAATACGCGCCAAGTGATGGCTGATAAAGGCTAAGACAGGATATGATCATGATGATTTTAATAATGGCGTCATGCCTTTTGAAGCTTTTAACAGCAGCAAGGATGGACATCACCAGAGACAAAGACATCGTTACATTGTCAAATCTATAAGCCGCGTTTGGAATGAAATTCCAGCTTATAAAAGATAAAGAAAATATGATGACGCCTTTAACCCCCAGTTCGCTTGGCGCAGATTTGACCGTTGAATAAGATAATAAAATTATAGATAAGATGTATGTATATGGATAAAGGTCAGTCAGCTGACCACCAAAGGAAATACCTTTAAATATAAGCTCCGCTAATGGCCGACCATCCACAGACCAATAGAAGTAACCTAAATTTAGTCTGCTAAGGTCGTCAAAATATTTAGGCCCCAGCAATATAAAAGGTAAAAAGAACAGCAAAGCAAGAGCTGTTGAAGTTACATTTATGCGGTTGTTCATGTCAATCCTTAATAATATACTTTGGTCTTTTTTTAGTTTCTATGTAAATTCTACCGACATATTCACCCATAATGCCAATGCCGATAAGCTGAACCCCCCCAAGGAATAGCACCGAAACAATGACGGAGGGGTATCCTTTAACTGGGTTACCAAAAATTAGCGTATCTAATATCATCCAGCCGCCATACAGGAAAGACATTGCCGACACGAAAAGTCCAATATATGTCCACACCCGAAGAGGGAAAGTCGAGAAGCTTGTTATCCCTTCAAGTGCCAGGTTCCACAACTTCCAACCATTAAATTTAGTGTTGCCAGCCACACGTTCTGCGCGTATGTATTCGACTACATCAGTTTTGCCACCAACCCATGAAAGTACGCCCTTCATGAATAAGTTGCGCTCAGGCAGTTGCTTGATGTTCTCTACCACCTCTCGACTCATGAGCCGGAAATCACCAACATTCTCTTCAATCTGTGGATTGCTGATTTTGTTGTGCAGCTTATAGAACATTTCGGCGCTCTTGCGCTTCAGTCGCCCATCTGTCGATCTGTCAGTGCGTTTAGCTAAAACGACATCTGCGCCAGCCCGCCAGCGTTCTATCAGCTGCGGGATGACCTCAATCGGGTCCTGCAAATCTACATCAATTGGAATAACCGCGTCGCCGGTTGCGTGGTCTAGGCCTGCGAAAAGGGCTGGTTCTTTCCCGAAGTTGCGAGTAAAGGACAAAGGCACGACTAACGGATCTGACACAGCCAGCGCGTTGATAATTGACTCTGTAGCGTCCTTACTTCCGTCATTGATGAATACGATTTCCACCTCAAACGATTTAAGAAGCTCATATTCCCTGACGGTTTTATAGAAAATAGGGATAGTGTCTTCTTCATTGAAGACAGGAACCACAAGTGAAATCTTCATTTCGCTTCCCTGAAGACGATGTATTTCGAATAGATAAACCCGCACACCAGGCTTATAGCTGAGAACACGACCAGTGTCACAACTGGCGGGAGAGAGCATTTATCAGCAGCCCATCCAACAGCTGCGCTAAGCGACCCCATGAAGCCCACGTAAAGCATGTAGCGCGTAGTCGTGGTAGATCTGTTAAAGGTGAATCGAGCATTAGCGAAGAAACTGAAACTAACTGCCACAACGAACCCGGCGAAGTTACCGAGAGCCTGTCCTGTGTGGAATACATAGATGCAAACAGCGAATACCACCCAATGAATGAGCGTGTTGATAACGCCTATAGACGTGTACTTGGCGAATGACTTTAACATTATGGAAATCAGTGAATTCGGAAAGGACAGAAGTGTAGCATTACAACGGATATTGATCGACACAACCAAAAATAAGACACCCGTTCCGGCTGTTTTTTGCTGTCTGTAGGCAGCCCACTTCGAAGGGCTTTCTTTCACAAGCGTCTTGATCTCCCTCCTCGATAAAACTACTGTATATCCAAACAGTATAATTTTATTGGGAGGGGATATGCCGCGCAGAGAAGATATTGAAACGGCCTTCAGAGCCGCAATGGAGATAGAGAAGAGCTTCACGCTGTCAACTGGATGTGGACGCTGAAAGAGGTGAACCGATGGATAAAGCTGAGTTCAGAACATGAGCGACAACTGCGGGAGAAATAGCAGCAAAATCAGCCTGAGGATTCAGCAAGTCAAAGCGCTGAAGCAGAGGGAAGAGAATAATTTGAAAAAAAGCCCGCACGGGCGCGGGCGTCAATCCCTTAGGTTTTTTATTTGATATCCCGCGTTCAGGACGCAGGTGTATAACATATCGGTAACATAAGACTTTTCTTTAATAAAACCTTTTTCGATACAAACATTTTTCAGTAGGTGAGTGGCTGATGAGGGCATCATTGATGAATATAGATTTTGTTTAGACGTTGATTGACTATGATTTTTCTAATTAAAACAAATAAATAAAGTTTTTTATGGTTTTTTTATAAAGTTTCAAAATGACCTGACGATAACTTGTAGTGACACAGGCACGCCTGGCGTAATAAACCTAAAAGGAAAATTTTATGGCACAAGTTATCAACACTAACAGCCTGTCGCTGTTGACCCAAAATAACCTGAACAAATCCCAGTCTTCCCTTAGCTCCGCTATTGAGCGTTTGTCTTCCGGTCTGCGTATCAACAGCGCAAAAGACGATGCCGCTGGCCAGGCGATTGCTAACCGCTTCACCTCTAACATCAAAGGTCTGACTCAGGCTTCCCGTAACGCCAACGATGGTATCTCCATCGCACAGACCACTGAAGGTGCGCTTTCTGAAATCAACAACAACTTACAGCGTGTTCGTGAACTGTCTGTTCAGGCTACCAATGGCACCAACTCACAATCTGACCTGGACTCCATCCAAGCAGAAATCACCCAACGTCTGGGTGAAATTGACCGCGTATCCGGTCAGACTCAGTTCAACGGGGTAAAAGTGCTGGCTTCTGATAGCTCTATGAAAATTCAGGTTGGCGCTAACGATGGTGAAACTATTACTATCGACCTGAAAGAAATTACCTCCAGCACTCTGGGCCTGAATGGTTTTAATGTGAATGGTAAAGGTACTATTGCGAATAAAGCCGCAACAGTAAGTGATTTGAATGCGGCAGGGAGCGGTGCGGCTCAAGCTGATGGCTACTATGACATTAAAACCAGTAATACAGCACTGACCGTCAAAGATACCCTTGGTAAAATGAATGACGGTGATACGGTCGCTGTTGGTGGCACAACGTATACTTATAATGCAAAAGATGGCAATTTCAATACGTTAAAAACAATTACCGCTACTGATACTGCTGATCGCACTGCATTTCTGAATAAGCTTAAAGCTGATCCTGGTAAATCTGAAGCTGGAAAATGGACAACAAGCACAGGAACAGTGAATTTTGACGTAGATTCTAGCGGCAAAATTACTATTGGTGGTGAGGCTGCTTTCGTTGATAAAGACGGTAACCTAACCACTAACTCTTCTAACGCAACAGCGGCTACAACAACGACGCTTGTTAATACAGCGACTAACGCTCAAGCAAATGGCGGCACCTTAACATTCAAAGGCGTTGAATATAGCTTGGCTAAAGGCGCTGTCGGTACGGATGGCAATGCTGGAACATCAGATGATGTTAGCGGTAAGATCACTTACACTGATTCGGTAAGTAAAGATGTTGTGCTGGCGGCAACGAATGTTGCTGCTACTGATTCGACGGTAACTTTGAAATCAGGAGTGCTCAATTCAACCTTAACTTTTACAGCTGGTAAATCTGCGGATACTTACATTGATAACGCTGGTGATATTACTAAAACCAAAGATTACACAATTTCTTATGCAGTTGACAAAGATACTGGGGCTGTAACTGTTGCTGATTATGCTGCAACAAATAGTGCCGGTGCTGCTATTACTGATAATAAATATAAACCTGAAGCTGGCGCTGCTGTTTATCTGGATAGTAATGGTAAACTTACTACTGAGACTACTAGCTCTGGCACTGCAACTAACGATCCGCTGGCTGCACTGGACAAAGCTCTGGCACAGGTTGACGCACTACGTTCCGACTTGGGTGCTGTGCAGAACCGTTTCGATTCTGCCATCACCAACCTTGGCAACACCGTAAACAATCTGTCTTCTGCTCGTAGCCGTATCGAAGATGCTGACTACGCGACTGAAGTATCTAACATGTCCCGTGCTCAGATCCTGCAACAGGCTGGTACTTCAGTTCTGGCGCAGGCTAACCAGACTACTCAAAGCGTACTGTCTCTGCTGCGTTAATTCGATATATTTTGATAAACCCCGCTTCGGTGGGGTTTTTTATATATAAATTTTGTTTATCGTAATGATTTAGTTGTAGGTATTGCTTAATGGTTAACGACATAACATACGGACGGGAAGCGGAAGTTTGGCCTCGCGATTATTCCCTTTTATCCAGGAGGCTTCAATTTCTTCGGTTTAATGCCGTTCCGGTCAAAATGGTAAGTTGCAACGGGTTATCAATCATTGGATACGTTGCAAAGTTTTATCCCGAAGAAAATATTATCTACGCCTCAAGCCGACCTAAAGGCACGAAGCGGATAAAAATTTCGATGGAGTACATCGCATCGTTAGAAGAGTTGCCCGCTGATTCAGACGTTAAACCGTATGTGATTGAACCTGAGCAATTCAACGCTTCCGTTACCGAACCTACCCGTAGAGACTTTTTTTCCATCTGCAATAAATGCTTTCAGCAGGGCGTAGGCATAAGAGTTCTGATGGCTGATGGTCGTACTGTTGAGGGGAAAACAACCGGCGTTAACGCTTGTCAGGTTGGAGTAATCAGACCTAATGGCAATCACATACAGATTATGTTCGATTGGGTAATGCGCATAACATCATCGGATTTTGTGGAAAAATAAAATTTTATTAGTTGATTCATTCCCCATCGCAGCATCTCCGACCCTCATCTTTAGTAGAAAGGTTTATATCGACGCGATTTTCAGAACTGCTTGTTGTCAGGTAACTTAGCAGGTAAGGATCGCCGGATGATGAAGTGCCGATGATGTTGGTGGCGCTATGCCACCTCACCACCAGCCAAGCATTAGTGACGTGCATTATTACCCGGCATTTTCATAGTAAACGCTTATGTTGCGAATGGAGTCATTGAACCAATCTGATCGTAGGATGGGTCAATCCCGCATCAATATTATCAGCGCACTCGAGTAATGCATGAGCCAACTCTCTTGCCATATCAGCACGAATGCTCAGGTGTATATCGGGGAATAGCTGAGGATCATCAACGTAGTCTGTCAGTGAGTCTTTCATCTCCAGATCGAGAACTATTATCTTACCAGCTGCACTGTACACCATGGCAAAGTCAGTAAGCTCTGGCATGTGGCCAACGTTTGATTTATACATTTTTTCATCTTTTATCATTCGCTCACCAGCCACATATCGCACTCTTCAAACATCTCCTCAAGCATACGGTTCAGCTTCTCCCGATCGCTTTTGCTGGCATTACTGTTTAGTCCGTTCGCCTGCATAGGCTTAACCTTGACCTCAGCGGAAGGGAAAATCAGATGAACCCGGCGTGTAAGTTCTTCAAGTATGATCTCTTGTGCGCCGGGCAAGCCCTCTACATTACGCTTGTCATAAACCAGTTCAACGAACATAACCGCCTCCAATATGCCTGTGATTTTATACAGTATTTATACTGTGAAAATTTGCACTGTCAAGGCGCGAAAAGGTGAGAGGAATTGTTACTCTAAGTTACAAATAGAAAAACCCCAGACCGTGAAATCTGGGGTTCTTTTAAAATGCACGTGCATTTCACGTGCATATTTTTGTCTTTTCTCGGTCTGCCTGCTGTCTGGTCAGTGTCCGCAAGTGGCTGTTTTTATTGCCGCTGTCCGGTTGCAGTCCTATCAAAAGTGGTGGAGCTGGCGGGAGTTGAACCCGCGTCCGAAATTCCTACATCCTCGGTACTACATGCTTAGTCTGGTCTTTACATTCGCCTGGCAGCTGCGGACAGACACGCCACTACCAGACTAGCCTGATTAGTTTTAACGCTTCAACCCCAGGCAGGGCATCCGCGCGATCTCTTTTGGGTTTGACCTCTCTTGATCCCCGTCCTAAGAGCGGAGGCTAGGGAGAGAGGGCTCTGAGCAGGACTATGTTTTTGCGGTTTTTTTACGAGGCCTACCGCACCTCGGCATGCACCTTGGGTTTCGCGAATCCCGTCGAATCCAGAATCAGCCCCAGAAGTGTAACGCTAAGTATAGCAGAAACCGCAGGCGCCACGCCAGTCCATATCGCTACGACTTTCAGGGTCGCAGAGCGTAACGGTAGACGCCAGCAACAACTGGCGCGTTGACGTGCCGGTGACCGTCTTGCAGGCGCTGAGCGAAGGGGTGAACACGCTCCAGGTGAGCGTGACCGACACCTTCAACCAGTCTGTCACCATTCCTTATCCAGTAACGGTAGACACCACCACCGACGCGGTGGCGATCAGCATTATCTCTGCCGATGATTATCTGAACCGCGTAGAGGCGGGTTCGCCGCTGATTATCCAGGGCACCAGCGCCGGCCTGCCGGTCGGCACCGCGGTGACGGTGACTTTCAATAACGCCACCTATAACGCGACCGTTGACGCCAGCGGCAACTGGCAGACGGAAATCCCGTCCGCAGCCCTGCTGGCTATCACCACCGATGGCGCTTATACCGTGCAGGCGACGGCGCAGCTCCCGGACGGCACGGTTACCGATCTCCACACCCTGAATGTCTTAATTAATAACCTGCCGGAAGTGACTTCAGCGCCGCTCTTCGGCGACGGCGTGCTTAGCGCTGGCGAAGCCGGACAGGATCAGGTCATCACCGGCACAACCGGCAACGCGGGGGCAGGGCAGAGCGTGAGCGTCACGCTGGGCGGCCAGGTTTACCAGGGCACGGTAGACAGCGAAGGCAACTGGAGCGTAACGGTGCCATCGGGCGCGCTGAGCGGCCTGACCGAAGCGCAGTCGCCGGTGCCGGTGCTGGTTTCCGTCACCGATGCGGCAGGCAACGCCGATACGCTGGATACCCAGTTCACCGTTGACGTTACGCCGCCGCAGGTTAGCGTCAGCGCGTTTGCCGGTGACGATTTCCTGAACATCGCCGAAGCGGGCGTGGAGCAGACGCTGACAGGCGTTGCGGCAGGGGCGGAAGTCGGTTCGCCTGTGGTGGTGACTATCAACGGCGCAACCCTGAACGGAACGGTGACGGGCGCAGGCGGTGAATGGACGGTGACGGTGCCAGCGGAAGTGTTGCAGTCGCTGCCGAACGGCCAGGCGGTCTTTAACGTGACCGCGAGCGACGCCGCAGGCAACAGCGCCACCACCACGCATACTATCAGCGTGGCGGCGGATGCGACTCGTCCGCCGCTCCTTACCATTAACCCGGTGACCAACAACAACATCATCGACGCCGCTGAGCGCGACGCGGGCGTGACGCTGACCGGCACCACGCTTAACGTACAGGCGGGCCAGCAGGTTACCGTCACGCTTGGGCCGCTGCTGTCCTGGAGCGGCGTGGTCGACGCCGACGGCAACTGGGCGGTCACTGTTCCGGCGAGCGCGCTGGCGGGGCTTAATAATGGCAGCTATACGCTGGCCGCTTCCGTTACCGACGCGGCGGGCAACCCGGCAACCGACAGCCGTGATTTCACCGTTAACACCGATCTCAGCGCTATCGTTGTCACGCCGCTGACCGGCGACGACAGCGTAGGGCTTGGCGATATCGCCAGCGGTTTGACTATCAGCGGCGCGACGGTAAACGTTGAGCCGCAAAGCCAGATTATCGTCACGCTGAACGGCAAACAGTACACCGCCACGGTACAGGAGGGCGGCGCCTGGAGCGTTATTGTGCCGCAGACGGACGCCGCGCTTATCAGCGACGGCACCATCACCCTCAGCGCGTCAACCGTGGATGCGGCAGGCAATGCGGTCTCCACCACCCATGATTTCACGCTGATCACCACCGCGCTGCCGGTCGTCACCTTGAACACGCCGTTTACCGATGGGGTGCTGAGCGCTGCGGAAGCGAACGCAGGCGGTACGCTTGGCGGCTCTACCGGCGTGACAGGGGCAGGCCAGACGGTCACTGTGCTTATCGGTCAGACAGAATACCCGGCGACGGTGGACGCCAGCGGCAACTGGTCGCTGACGCTTGCGCCGCAAGTGCTTCAGGCGCTCGGCGACGGCACGCTGCCGCTGACCATCACCGCGACCGACGTCGCAGGCAACCAGAACGTGCTGCAAAGTTCGCTGGTGGTCGATAAAACCGCGCCGGCGCTCACCATCAACGACCTGACCGATGACAACATCGTTAACGGCATTGAAGTGACGCAGCCGCTGCAAATCACCGGCACGGCGACCTATGACCCGGCGAACCCGCAGCAGGTGGTCGTGCAGGTCAACGGCCAGACTTATACCGGGCTGGTGCTGAGCGACAACACCTGGAGCGTCACGCTGCCTGCGGGCGCGCTGAGCGGGGCGATTGACGGGCCGGTCGCGGTGACCGCGACGGTCACCGATTTCGCCGGCAACAGCACGACCGAGACCGTCAGCTTTACGCTCGACGCTTCGCCGCTGAACGCCCCTGTGCTGCAAATCGCCCCTGTCACTGGCGACGATTTCCTGAACGCCGCTGAAGTGGGCGTGGCCTTCACCCTTACCGGCACCACCGAGCGGGTGGAAGCCGGGCAGATCGTTCGCGTTACGATCAACGGCCAGACCTACGAAGGCGCGGTGCAGGAAGGCGGCGCGTGGAGCGTAGAAATTCCGGCCTCCGCCACCACCGGCATTCCTGACGGTTCGCTGCCGATAAGCGTGACGGTGACCGATCTTGCCGGCAACCCGATCACCGTCGATCGTCCGGTGAACGTCGTGGCGCAGCCAGGATCGCTGCCGCAACTGACGGTGGATGTTGTCGCGCAGGACGATGTGATCAACGCTGCCGAGCGCGGCGCGGATCTCACCCTCACCGGCACCTCGCAGAACCTCGCGGCTGGTACGCCGGTTACCGTCACCTTCAACGACGTTACCTATAACACCACTACCGACGCAAACGGGCTGTGGAGCGTGCTCATTCCCGCCTCTGCGCTGGCAGGGCTTACCGACGGCGTAACCTACACCATCACCGTCACGGCCACTGACGCGGCGCAGAATCCGGCGGTGACAACCCAGGATGTGCTGGCCGATTTCAGCGGCCCGGCTATCGCTATCACTCCGGGCAACGTCTTTGACGATGGCCTGCTGAACGTGGCCGAATCGGCGGTGGATCAGCTGCTTACCGGCACCACCGCGCCGGGCGCGAACGTCGTGCTGCTGGTGGACGGCCAGCCGATTACCACTGCGGTTGTGGCGAACGAAGAGGGCAACTGGACGCTGGTCATCCCGGCGGCGCAGTTGCAGGCGCTATCAGGCGACGGCGTGGTATTAACCGTGCAGGCGACGGATGCCCAGGGCAACGTCAGCACGTCGCCGATAACGGTGAATGTAGGCAACGATGTGCTGCCGACGCTGACCTTTAACCCCATTTCCGGCGACAACGTGGTTAACACCCCTGAAGCGTCCGATGTCTTCCTGATTACGGGTACCTCGACCGGCCTGGCGGTAGGGACCCCCGTCACGCTGACCATCGGCGGCCAGACCTATACCGGAGCGGTGACCGCCGGGAATACCTGGAGCGTGAACGTGGGCGCGGACGGCAGCGCGCTGCTCTCGGCGCTTGGCAGCGGGCAGTTTACCGCGACGGTCTCCGCCGCTGACGCCTACGCTAACCCGGCCACCAGCAGCGTGACGCTGGAACTGGTGCTGGAAACGCCGACGGCCACGCTGCCGGAAACGCTCTTTACGGATGATTTCCTGAACGCCGCCGAAGCGGGGGCAGGCCAGACGCTGACCGGCTCGACCGGCCTTGCCGGGCCGGGGCAGACGGTGTCGGTTTCCATTGACGGCGGCGCGCCGATTGTCGGCACGGTCGACAATACCGGCTTCTGGTCAGTGGCGCTGACGCCAGAGGTGCTGGCGGCGCTTGCCGACGGCGACCATTCGCTGACCGTGACCGTCGCCGACCGCGCGGGCAACACCGACACCAGCGAGCCGCAGGGCTTCACCAGCTTCGTAACCGCGCTGCCGCAGCCTGCGCTGACGGCGCCGCTCTTTGGCGACGATGTGCTGACCGTGGCGGAAGCGACGGGCGATTATACCTTTACAATCAATACCGGCGTGACGGACCCGAACCGTCCGCTGACCGTAACGGCGACGCTCAACAACGGCACGCCGGTTACCGCCACCTCGAATGGCGACGGCATCTGGAGCGTCACTATTCCGGCGGCGCAGCTTGCGGCACTGCCGGACGGCGAAATTCCGCTGAATATTGTGGTGACCGACGCCGCAGGCAACAGCGTCAGCCTGCCGGAGAGCTTTACTGCCGTAATCAACAACGTGCCGGATGTCACCGTTAACCCGGTGTTTGGCGACCAGGTGCTGACTAACGCGGAAGCCAGTGCGGCGGCGGGGCAAACTATTACCGGCAATACCGGGGCGACAGGCGCCGGGCAGACTGTCACCGTCACGCTCACGGTGAATGCGATTACCTGGACGGGCACCGCGCAGGCCGGGGCTAACGGCGACTGGGCCGTCACCATCCCCTCTGAAGTGCTGGCGTCTCTGCCTTCCGGCACCACACCGACCATTACCGTGACGGCGCAGGATGCGGCAGGCAACAGCGATACCGCTGAGCCCGTCACCTTCGCCGTTGAAACCACGCTGCCGACGCCGACCATTGACCCGCTCTTTGGCGGCGACAATATCCTCAACATCGCGGAAGCGGCAAGCGACACGGTCATCAGCGGAACGACGGGCGTAACAGGGCCAAACCAGTACGTGACTGTCACCCTGAACGTTAACGGCACAACCTATGTGGCGAGCGTGGACGCCAGCGGCGCCTGGCGCGTGCCGCTGCCTGCCGGTTCGCTGCAGGGCCTTGAGAACGGCGCGCAGGTGCCAGTGATTGTGACGGCGCAGGATCAGTACGGCAACAGCACCACCCTTGAGCCCACGCCGTCGTTCCTGGTGGCCTTTACGCCGCCGACCGTGACGCTGGACCCGGCGCTGACGCCAGCGCTGGCGGACGGCTATCTCAACATTGCCGAAGTGGACAGCGCGCTGACGCTTACCGGGGCTTACACCACGCCAGTCAATACGCAAACGCCGGTTATCACCGTCACCATTGGCGGGCGGGATTTCCCGGCAACCGTCGTCAATGGCACCTGGAGCGTAACGCTTGCGCCTGGCGCGCTGGACGGTATCCCGAACGGCCCGCAGAACATTACCGTCAACATAACCGATGCGGCGGCTAATACCGGCGTGAGCATTACGCCTGTCACCGTCGCCCTGGCTGAGCCTACCATTACGGTCAACGCGCCGTTTGGCGACGGCGAGCTGGACTGGGTGGAAAGCCAGCAGGGGCAAACCATTACCGGCTCCACCACGAGTGTGGATGTGGGCCAGACGGTAACAGTGACGCTCTCCGGCCAGACCTTCACCACCACGGTGCAGCCGGGCGGAACCTGGGCGGTGGCGCTGACCCCGGCGCAGCTCGCCACGCTGCTTAACAGCCCGGAAAGCGGTTCGCTGGTCGCGACCGTTACGGACGCGGCGGGCAACCCGGCCGCCAGCGCGCCGGTCGCCGTCACCTATGATCCTGTGCGTCCTGATTTCAGCGTGAGCATCGACCCCATCACCGGCGACGGCTTCATTAACGCAGGCGAACTTGGCGCCGGGATTATTACGGTTACCGGCAGAAGCACCGGCTTTGAAGGAGGGACGCTGGCGGTATCGCTGAACGGCGCGCTGCTGGACAACGTCACGGTTAACGCCGACGGCACCTGGGCTATCGACGTAGCAGCCAGCAGTTTCCCGACGGAGGGCGCTTACACCCTGACCGCGACGGGCATCGATCCTTCTGAGGCGGAAATTGCCGGTACGGCCGCCGTCACCGTCGATGTTACCGCGCCGCAGGGGTTAGGCATCAACGTGGTGGCGGGGGACGATCTCCTCACTCCCGCAGAAACCGGCGAGCCGCTGGTGATAAGCGGTCAGGTGAACGCGGCTGAAGCGGGCCGCCTGGTTACCGTCAACCTTAACGGCGTGAACTACTACACCACGGTGAACGGCGACGGCACCTGGAGTGCGACGGTGCCGCAGAGCGCGGTGGACGCGCTGGCAAGCGGCAATTACGTGGTGACGGCAACCGTAACCGATGCCGCAGGCAACGTATCAACGGCGGAGCGTCCGCTGACGGTGGATGTGGACGCGCCGCTGCTGACGGTGGATGCGCTTGGCGTTCCGGCGGTGCTGAACACGGTGAACGCCGCGGGCGGCCTGCTGCTCTCTGGTACGGGCGAGCCGGGCGAGACGGTCAACATCGTCCTCGGACCGCTCTCCACCACCGCGACCGTGGATGAGTTCGGCAACTGGACCTACACCTTCCCGCAACTCGATCTCACGACGCTGACCGACGGCGCGCAGGTCATTCAAATCTCCTCCACCGATGCGGCGGGCAACACCTCCACCAACCGTGTGGCGCTTAACGTGGCGCTCAACCAGGGGCCGGGCGTGCTGGTCGACGATCTGTTCGGCGGCGACGGCATTCTGAACGTGGCCGAGTCGCTGGTCACTCAGGTGCTGACGGGCCGGGTGGATGGCGACTATCGCGGCGCGACGGTTACCGCGTCCATTATCGGCACTGACGTGAATATTCCGCTCGCGCCGGTACTGGCCGGGGACGGCTCTTTCACCATCGACCTGCCGCCGAGCCTCTGGCAGGGGCTGATTGACCAGACGCTGCAACTGAACATCGGCGTAACGGATGCTTTCGGCAATACCAGAAATGAGATTGTCGACTTCAACCTGGCGCTGAGCGACCTGCCGGTGGTGGGCAATGTGCTGGTCGGCCTCGATAACATTATTAATATCAACGACCTCGCCAGCGGCGCGGGCCAGGTGGTAAGCGGCACGCTCAGCAACGCGGCTGACGTGACGTCGGTGGTGGTTAACGTCGCGGGCCAGACGCTGAATGCGGTGGTGGACGCGGCGACCGGCGCCTGGACCGCTACGCTGCCGACGACGCTGCTAAACGCGCTGCCGGCGGGCGACACCGCGTTGCAGGTGCAGGTGACGGATACGGCGGGTAACGTGCTGAATACCGGCGCGAGCTTCACGCTTGCCAACGTGGCGCCGACGATCGCGCTCGCCCCGCTGTTTGGCAACGGCGTGCTCAGCGTGCCGGAGCTATTGAATGGCGTGATTAGCGGTACTTCTACCGGCCTGAACGGTCAGAGCCTGACCGTGCGCATCGGTGACACCGAGGCGATCAATGTGGTGGTCGGGCCGGATGGCGCCTGGTCCGCTAACCTCCCGGCGGCGGTGCAGAATGCGCTCCAGGCGCTGGGCAGCGGCAATGTGGCGGTGAGCGTGACGGTGGCGGACGCCTATGGCAACGGGGCAACAGCGGGCGCCAGCCTGACGCTCAGCCTGATTGAACCGGTGCTGAACACCGTCTCGGTCTTTACTGACAACCTGCTCAACGCCGCCGACGCGCTGGTCAGCCAGACCATCACCGGCTCCGTGGGCCAGGCGGCGGCAGGCTCGCTTGTCGCAGTGCAGATAGGCAACCAGACCTTCAACGGGACGGTAGGCAGCAATGGGCTCTTCTCGATTCAGGTTTCGCCGTCGCAACTGGCCAACCTGACGGACGGCAGCCTCGCAAGTCTTATCACCATCACTACGCCGGAAGGCAACAGCTCGACCACCGAAGGCCCGCTGGTGAATATTGGCATCGGCACGCTGCCGACGGTGGCTATCACTTCGCTGCTGGGCGGCGCGGATGGCTTCCTGAACGCGGCGGAAGCCGCGGCGGGGCAGGTTATCAGCGGGACGACGAACCTTGCCAGCGGCACGGTACAGGTGCTGGTCAACGGCACTGAACTGCTGGCGCCGGTGGTGAATGGCGTCTGGTCGGTCGCCGTGCCTGCCTCGCTGTTGCAGAACCTGACTAACGGCGCAGTGACCGTCACGGCGCAGGCGGTCGACGCAGTCGGCAACGTGGCGAGCAGCGGCACGCAGGTGGTGAACGCCATTATTCAGAACCTGCCGCAAATCGCGCTCAACCCGGTGTTTGGCGACAACAACCTGAGCCTTGCCGATCTGCTGAATCCGCAGGTGCTGAGCGGTACCGCCACTAACCTCGCGGCGGGAACGCAAATCAACGTGGCGCTGGGGCCGTTAAACCTCACCACGACGGTGGCGGCGGACGGCACCTGGCGCGTGCCGGTCGGCGCCAGCCTGCTCCAGACGCTGACCGATGGTCTGCTGAACGTCTCGGTAACGGCGGTTGACCCGGCGGGCAACCCGGCAAGGGCCACCGGCGGGGTGAGCGTGAATATCGGCGCGCTGCCGACGCTCGCTATCACGTCGCTGTTTGGCGATAACGGGCTGAACGCCAGCGATATTCTCAACGCGCAGGTGATCACCGGCACCAGCACCAACGCAGTCGGCTCGCTGGTGAACGTCTCGCTTGGCGGCAAGAACTACACCGCCACGGTGGGCAGCGACGGCAACTGGCAGGTTACTGTGCCGAAAACGGACCTCAGCGGGCTGCTCGACGGCACGCTGACGGTCAACGCGTCGGTGGTGAACCCGGCGGGCAACAGCTCCACGACCAGCGGGCTGCTGAACGTGATTACCCACTCGCTGCCGTCGATTTCGCTGACCTCACTGTTTGGTAACGACAAATACCTGAACGTCAGCGAAGCGACCTCAGGCCAGGTGCTGAGCGGGAAAATCAGCGGCGCGGCGGACGGCGCTTCCGTGGTGGTGAACCTTGGCGGCGCTAACTACAACGCGACCGTAAACAGCGACGGCACCTGGTCGCTGCCGGTGGCCAGTTCAGTGCTTCAGGGGCTGACCAACGGCGCGCTGAAAGTGGGTGTGACGGTCACCGATAAAGTGGGCAACACCAATACCACCAGCTCTGACGTGACGGTGAAACTGACCACCCCGACGCTTACCTTTAACCCGCTTTCTTCGCTGAACCTGGTTTCGCTGCTGACCAATGGACTGACGCTGCGCGGCGGCTCCACCAACCTCGCGCAGGGCTCGGTGGTGCATCTGTCGCTGCTCAACGGCACGGTCAACACCACGGCTATCACCGATGCTAACGGCAACTGGAGCACCACACTGGGGCTTGGGCTGAACATCCTGCAACTGCTGTCGCTCTCCAGCGTGCTGAACATCTACGCCACGGACGTGGCGGGCAACACCGGCTACCTGAATGTCGGGCTTGGCGGCAACATCATCTCCACGACGCCGCCTGCGGGCGTAAGCACGCTCTCGGCAGAGTCGGACGCGGCCGCCTTCTCACTGCTTAGCGCGAGCGATGAAAACAGCAGCCTGGCGGGCGACGACAGCCAGCAGACCGGAAACGAGAACCTGCTTGCCAGCGCCAGCGCGGTGCGCGATGACACGCAAAGCGCTGCGGTGACGACGGAAAGCGCGACGGTCGCCACAACGGAGGCGGACGGCGCTTACACCATCGGCGGCCTCAGCATCGACCTTGCGGACGGCACGTCGGTAAGCGGCGAGACAGTGCAGGGCAGCGCGGGCAACGACACCATCCACCTCGCCTCGCTGGGCTTTACCCAGATAGACGGCGGCGCGGGCACCGATACCCTGGTGCTGGATGGCGTCAACCTGCTGCTCAACCTGACGGAACTGGCGGGCAAAGTGCAGCACGTTGAGATAGTCGACCTTGGCAAATCGGGCACCAACGGCCTGACGCTGGATGTGCATCAGGCGCTTACGGTTACCGACAAGCCGGAAGACGATCTGGTGGTGAAAGGCAGCGCGGGCGATCAGGTGAACCTGATCAACGGCGCCGGGGATGTCTGGGAGGTGAGCGGGCAGCGGGAAGTGGACGGCGTGCAGTTCGACGTTTACCACAACAGCTCGCAGACCACGACGCTTGGCGATGTGCTTATCCAGCAAGGGATCCACGTTAATCACGTGTAATGCAACAGGGCCTCAGGGAGGAGGCCTTCATCTTTATTTTAACAATATCACCACGACGCCCAGGCGGGCATAACTAAGGTGGAACCATGAAGCAAACCGAAGCGCGCCACAGGCGGCTGGGGCTTTCCGTGTGCCTTGCGGCGGCCCTGATGGGAGTAAACCTGAACGTTTATGGAGAGGAGGCGTTTCAGTGGCAGACAGCGCCAGGCGAACAGCTCCAGGCGCAGCTATCTATAAAGGAGGCGATACTGCGCGCCTTCGCCCGCAACCCGAAAATCGCCCAGGCGGCGGCGCAAATCCGCGTTGGCAAGGCCAACCTTGAAGAAGCCGAAAGCGCCTGGTTTCCACAAATCTCTTTGCAGGGAAACGTCGGGCGCAGCCATCGCACCGACTCGGCAGGCTCGCTCAACAGCAACGCGGCGGGCGGCGTTAACCTCAAACAGCTTCTCTACGATTTTGGCAAAACCGGCGGCAGCATCGATGAGCAGGAAAACCTCACCGAAGCTTACCGCTACGGCCTTTACGACACCCTCAACCAGGTCGGCATGCAAACCCTGCAGGCCTATTTACAGGTAAAACGCTATCAGGCGCTGGCGCAGGCGGCGCAGCGCAACCTTGATTCGCTTCAGAGCGTGCAGGAGATGGCGAACCTGCGCTCGGAGGCGGGCTTAAGCACCCAGTCGGACGTATTGCAGGCGCAAACCCGCATCGCCGGCATGAACGCAAGCCTTGAGCAATACCGCGCGCAGACCCGCTCCGCACAGGCGGCGCTGAGCGTGCTGACTGGCGTGGTCTCCGACAATCTGCCGGACCTGCCGGAAGATCTCATGCGCCAGAACATTTCGCTGAAATCTCTTCCTTACGAGCAGAACAACGCGGTGCGCGCCGCCCAGGCGAAACAGCTCGCCGCCGAGCAGCGCATTCGCCAGGCGCAGGCCCAGCACTGGCCGACGGTCTCCGTGCAGGCGGGACGCACCCGTTACCAGAACGACAACGGCGACTACTGGGACGACGAAGTGCAGCTGGTGGTGGATGCGCCCATTTATCAGGGCGGGGCGGTCAGCGCCCGCGTCGACGCCGCCGAAGGTGACCGCGCCAGCGCCCGCGCCGACGTGGAGGCGAGCAAGCTCGACATTAACCAGCGCGCCGCCACCGCCTGGGCGGATCTCACCGGCGCGCAGCAGCGCCAGCAGGCGGGCGAGCAGCAGCTTAACAGCGCCGAACGGGCGCGGGGCGTTTATCGCGACGAATATCGTCTGAGCAAGCGCAGCCTTAACGACCTGCTGAGCATTGAACAGGATGTGTTTCAGGCCGACACCTCGTCGATTACCGCCCGCTACGATGCCTGGGATGCGGCGGTGCGCTACGCCGGCGCCGTGGACAACCTGCTCGACATGCTCGGCATTGAACGCACCCGGATGACCGGCGATACCCTGCCGACGCTCTGAGCGCTGGCTACACAAGGAGTTTTTGATGTCCCAGACCCCGGATACAGAAAGCTGGACCCGCGCCATGGCGCGCGCGGCGGGCCGTTTCGGCCTTCCCGCCGATGCCCCGGCGGCGCGCCAGCAGATGCGCTGGTTTGAAAATCTGCCGCTGGCCTCGCGGCTTGACCGGCTGGCGGGCCTGATGGGCCTGCAGGTGAAACTCACCGACCTTGATAATATGCGCTGGAACAGCCAGACCCTGCCCGTGATAGTCCAGCTGGAAGCGGGCGGGCTGATGCTGATTGAAGATATCGACGCCGACGGCCTCGCCAGCTACTGGTTGAGCGAAGGGGGCGACCTGGTGCGCGAGGAGCCGCTGGAGGCGCTGCTTACGCGCATTAAGCCGGAAATCGTGCTGCTCGGCATCGCCGCCCGCGGGCGCGATTCCCGCATTGATGACTTCGCCCGCCCCTGGGAGCCGCACTGGTTCTGGCGCCACTTTCGCCATGCCGGGCGCAAGCTTGCGGAAATCTCGCTGGCTTCGGTTATCGGCAACGTGCTGGCGCTGGCGGGCATTCTCTTCTCAATGCAGGTTTATGACCGCGTTATTCCGGCGCAGTCTTTCCCCACGCTGTGGGTGCTCTTTTTTGGCGTGCTGCTGGCGGCGCTGCTGGAGTTTTTTATCCGTCTCGCTCGCACGCATGTTTCCGACATCATGGGCAAGCATATCGACCTTAACGTCTCCTCGCTCTTTTTCGCCCGGGCGCTGGCGATTAAAAACGACGCGCGGCCAAAATCCACCGGATCGTTTATTTCGCAGCTTCGCGAGATAGACCAGGTGCGCGAGCTGCTCACCTCCACCACCGTGGGTGCGGCGATGGATATTCCTTTCGTGCTGCTGTTCCTCGGCATTATGGCGCTGGTGGGCGGGCCGCTGGTGGCGATTCCGCTTATCGCCATTCCGCTTATCGTCATTCCCGGCATTCTGGTGCAGTGGCCGATGGCGAAGCTCGCCAAAGAGGGGATGCGCGAAAGCGCGATTCGCAACGCGGTGCTGGTGGAGTCTATCGAAGGGGTGGAGGACATCAAGGCGCTGCAGGCGGAGCCCTATTTTCAGCGCCAGTGGGAGCACACCCACAGCGTGGGTGCGAACATCGGCATGAAACAGCGCGTCTGGGGCGCTCGCCTGAGCGGCTGGGCCTCCACGGTGCAGCAGATAACCTACGCCGGGATGCTGGTGTTCGGCAGCTATCTGGTGCTCGACGGGCAGATAACCACCGGTACGCTGGTGGCCTGCAGCCTGCTCTCTTCCCGCACCCTTGCGCCGCTGATGCAGCTCACCATGGTTTTCTCTCGCTGGCAGCACGCCAAAACCGCGATGGAAGGGCTTAACGAGCTGCTGAAAAAGCCGCTCGATCGCGATGCGCAAAGAAAAATGGCGCACTGCCTGGTGCTGGCCGGGCACTATCAGTTTCAGGATGTGCAGTACAGCTACGATGCAGAGAAGGGGGATCAGGCGCTCTGGATCCCAAACCTTGAGATCAAACCCGGCGAGCGGGTGGCGATCCTCGGCAAAGTCGGCGCCGGCAAATCAACCCTGCTGAAAGTGCTTTCCGGGCAGGCGCAGGCGAGCAAAGGCAAAGTCATTATCGATGGCGTCGATCTGGCGCATATCGACCCCACCGACGTGCGCCGCCAGGTGGGTTTTTTATCGCAAGAGTCGCGGCTCTTTTTCGGCACGCTGCGTCAGAACCTGATGCTCGGCCACCCGAACGCTACGGAGAGCGAGCTGCTGCAGGCGCTGCGCATCAGCGGTGCGCTCTCGATGGTGCAGAAAGACGCGGCCAGCCTCGACAGGCTTATCAACGAAGGCGGGCGCGGCCTTTCCGGCGGCCAGCGGCAGATGGTGCTATTGAGCCGCCTGATTGTGCGTAATCCGCAAATTGTCCTGCTGGATGAACCCACGGCCTCGATGGACGAACAGCTGGAGGCGTATGTTATTCGCCAGCTTCATCAGTGGCTGACGGGCCGCACGCTGGTGCTGGTGACGCACCGTCCGGCGCTGCTTTCGCTGGTGGACCGCATTGTGGTGGTGGAGCACGGCAAAGTGGTGGCTGACGGCCCGCGCGACGCCATTCTTAACCAGGCAAAACGCAACAGCAACGTAGCTTCGGTGGCGTAAGGAGGAACGATGAGCCAACTGACCATTCAGGAAGAGCTGGCGCGCCAGAGCCGCTTTTACTCTTCCGTTATCTGGCTGACGCTGCTGGGGCTGGTGCTCTTCGTCGTCTGGGCGTGGTTCGCCACGCTGGACGAGGTGACGGTGGGCTCCGGCAAGGTGACGCCGGCGAGCCGCGCGCAGGTTATCGAGAGCCTGGACGGCGGCATCGTCAACGCACTGCTGGTGCATGAGGGCGACATTGTCGAGCGCGGGCAGATGCTGGCGCGGCTTGACCCGACACGCTTTCAGTCGAACTTTGGCGAAGCGTCGGCGCGGGTGCGGGCGCTGCGGGCTTCCAGCGAGCGGCTGCGCTCGGAGCTGACCGGCGAGCCGCTGAAATTCAGCGCCGAGTCGATGAAGGAGCCGGAACTGGTGGCGCGTGAGCGTCAGCTTTACGAGTCGCGCCGACGCAATCTCAACGAGACGCTGGCTAACCTGAACAAAACCTATGGCCTGGTGATGGATGAACTGCGCATGACCCAGCCGCTGGTGGCGAAAGGGGCGGCAAGCCAGGTGGAGGTGATCCGCCTGCAGCGCCAGGCGGCGGAGCTGAAAGGAAAGATGGACGATGCCCGCAACGAGTTTGCGGTGCGGGCGCGGGAGGAGCAGGTGAAAACCAACGCCGACCTTGACGCGCAGCTCCAGGTGCTGGCGGGTAAAGAGGATCAGGTGACCCGGGCGACAATTTTCTCCCCGGTGCGCGGGGTGGTGAAAGATATTCAGGTCACGACCGTAGGCGGCGTATTGCAGCCCGGCGGCAAGCTGATGGAGATCGTGCCGCTGGAAGATAAGCTGCTTATCGAAACGCGCATTAACCCGCGGGATATTGCCTACATTCGCCCGGGCCTGCCCGCAACGGTGAAGGTGTCGGCCTATGACTCCTCTATTTACGGCACGCTGGACGGCACCGTGGAGATGGTATCGCCGGACACCATTCAGGATGAGGTTAAGCGCGACCAGTTTTACTACCGGGTTTACATTCGTACTAAAAGCGCGGAGCTGCGCAACCGCAACGGTAAGGCATTCCCGATCCTCCCCGGCATGGTGGCGGATGTGGATATCAAAACCGGCCAGAAAACGGTGCTCGATTACCTGATAAAACCGCTGAACAAAGTGAAAGAGGCATTGCGGGAGCGGTAAGTTTTGCGTCACCTTCCTCCTCAATGGGAAGAGGGGGACCGGCTGGCACTTATGGCGAGAGGGCCGGTTTGCTTATGTCAGAGCCCGGCTTTTCTCTCTTGCTCCCCTGGAGAGGGAACCGGGGTGAGGGCTGATGGTATGTCTCACTTCTTCAATTTACGGGCAAGCGGGGCTTGTGTGAGGCTTCCTGCAAGCAGGATTCATCTGCGACACCAGCGCATAACACGCCCATAAAAAAACCGGCTTTCGCCGGTTTTTTACTGCCAGAAGCGCAGGCTTATCGCCCGGCGTTTTTCATGATGCGCGCTTTATCCAGCTGCCATTCGCGCTCTTTCAGGTCCGAGCGTTTGTCGTGCTGTTTCTTCCCTTTCGCCACGCCAATCTTCACTTTGCACCAGGCGTTCTTCCAGTAGAGGGAGAGCGCGACGATGGTGTAGCCTTCGCGGTTAATTTGGCCGTACAGGGTATCCAGCTCGCGCTGGTTCAGCAGCAGTTTACGGGTGCGCGTTGGGTCGCAAACCACGTGGGAGGAGGCGACGCTGAGCGGCGTAAAGTTGGCGCCGAACAGGTAGGCTTCGCCATCTCTCATGATGACATAGCTGTCGCCGATGTTCGCTTTGCCAGCGCGCAGGGATTTAACTTCCCACCCCTGAAGGGCGAGACCCGCTTCGTATTCGTCTTCGATGAAATATTCATGGCGGGCGCGCTTATTGAGCGCAATCGTGGCTGAGCCGGGTTTGTGTGCTTTTTTCTTCGTCATAGTGCTGCTCAGTATAGGTAATTCGGTAAAAAAAGGCACCCCATCCGGTGGGGGCGGCAAACGGCTATCTTAGCATGCCTGACGGCGAGTTTTTGTTTAACCGGTGATAAATGTTATTATTTGTAGGTTGTATGACTTACGGGAATCGCTATGCCACAAATTAGTCGTACTGCTCTGGTGCCTTACAGCGCTGCGCAGATGTATCAGTTAGTGAACGACGTGAAATCCTACCCGGAGTTTCTCCCCGGATGCGTGGGAAGTCGCGTGCTGGAAGCCACGCCTGGCCAGATGACGGCGGCGGTGGATGTCTCTAAAGCGGGCATCAGCAAAACGTTCACCACCCGCAATACGCTGACCAGTAACCAGAGCATTCTGATGCAGCTGGTGGACGGCCCATTCAAGAAGCTGATGGGTGGCTGGAAGTTCACCGAGCTGACCGAAAGCGCCTGCCAGATAGAGTTTCATCTCGACTTCGAGTTTACTAATAAGCTCATCGAGCTTGCCTTCGGCCGCGTCTTCAAAGAACTCGCTTCTAACATGGTGCAAGCGTTCACTAACCGCGCCAAAGAGGTTTACCGTGCCGGCTGAGATCCGCGTTGAGGTCGTTTATGCGCTGCCGGAAAAACAGTATCTGCGTAAGCTGACGCTGGAAGAGGGGGCGACCATCGAGCAGGCTATTCAGGCTTCCGGCCTGCTGGAGCTGCGAGAGGATATCGATCTCAAAAAGAACAAAATAGGGATCTACAGCCGCCCGGCGAAGCTAACAGACACGCTGAACGATGGCGATCGGGTGGAGATTTACCGGCCGCTGATTGCGGACCCGAAAGAGTTGCGCCGCAAGCGCGCAGAAAAGTCGGCGCAAAATAAGCCTGATTAAGCGTTACGCCGCTGATTAGCGCTTTCCCGACGGGTTCGCCACTCGCGAGAAAGCCGCGCTGGCACGCCAGGTCGGAAACAAGCTTCAGGCTAAAGGTGAGTAAAAGAAAAGGTGCCCTCAGGCACCTTTTTTGTTTTCCGGCGAGAAGGCGCTTAGCGCTGCCCGTCCAGCTTCGGCTTATTGTCGATATTGGTCAGTACGCCGTTGCTGTTGAAGGTCAGCGTCAGGGTCTGCTGAGTGACGGTTTCATGCCCTGGCTGCTGGCGGAAAATGTAGTACCAGGTGTTGCTGCCGAACGGGTCGCTCATCATCGGCGTGCCCAGAGCATAAGCAACCTGCTGTTGCGTCATACCGATACGGACTTTAGAAACGTCGGTTGGGGTCAGATAGTTCCCCTGGTTGATATCGGGGCGGTAAACCACTCGCTCCAGAGTGGAACAGCCTGCGGTCAACATCAGAAGGACCGCTGCGGCAGCAGTCAGCGTTTTACAGCGCATAGTGAGTAGATTCCTTTTCGGGCCCGAGCAGCACGCGGCTCATACATAATTTGCCGATGATAATAAACCTTCCGTCAGTTTAAAACCTTAAGGCGCTTCACTATGACCCTGACGGTGAAAAAAAGTTGAGGTAATTTCGCCGTAAACGCGGTCTGAAGATACGGTTTGCTCTTTTTTTAAGCGAAACCCGGCAGGTTGCTGCCGGGTTTATGTTCAGAAAGGGCGTTTTTATCAGAAAGTGATTAGGCCGCCAGCAACTCTTTGGCGTTCGCCAGCGTGTTGCGGGTTACTTCGCTGCCGCCCAGCAGTCGAGCCAGCTCCTGCAGACGCGCGCGTTTGTCGAGCGGCTGCATATGGGTTTCGGTCATGGCGCCATCGGTCTCTTTGCTGACAAAGAAGTGATGGTGGCCACAGCCCGCAACCTGCGGCAGGTGGGTCACGCACATTACCTGCGTCGATTCGCCGAGCTGGCGCAGCAGCTTGCCGACGACCGCTGCGGTCGGCCCGCTGATGCCGACATCCACTTCATCGAAAATCAGCGCCGGGGTTTCCATCTTACGCGCCGTGATCACCTGAATGGCCAACGCGATACGGGAAAGCTCACCGCCCGAGGCGACTTTCGCCAGCGGTTGCAGCGGCTGGCCGGGGTTGGTGGAGACGCGGAAATCGATGCGATCCGCCCCTTCCGCCGTCAGGTGGTTTTCTTCAAAAGCCACGTCGATGGTCAGCTTGCCGTGCGGCATAGAAAGTGAGTGCATACTTTCGGTAATCAGCCCGCTCAGTTCGCGCGCGTAGGCGACGCGGCTTTCGTGAAGCTGACGCGCCACCTTTATCGCCTGCTGATGATGGTTGTTTACGGCAAGCATTAACGTCTCCAGACAATCCGCCTGGTCATCCAGCTGTTGCTGCTCATCCAGCAGCTTCTGGTGGAAGGCCGGCAGCTCTTCCGGCGCAATGTGGTGTTTGCGCGCCAGGTTAATCTGACGTGAAATGCGCTGCTCCAGCTCGTACAGACGGTTAGGGTCGAGATCCAGACGGTCGCAGTAATGGCGCAGCTCGTCGCTCGCTTCCGTTATCTGGATCGCCGCTTCTTCCAGCATGTCGAGCACGCCGGAAAGTTTCTCGTCCATACCAATAAGCTCGGTAACCAGATTGCGCACGCTGTAAAGCTGGCTTTGCAGATTGGCGTCTTCGCCATCGGCAAGCAGGTGCAACGCCTGCTGGCTGGTGGAAAGCAGCTGGCCGCTGTTGGCGAGGCGTTTATACTCTTCGTCGATCTGCTCGAACTCCCCCGCCTGCGGGTTAAAGTCGTTCAGCTCTTTCAACTGATAATGCAGCAGTTCCGCACGGGCGGCGCGCTCCTGGCTCAGCTGTTGATGCAGCGCTAAATCGCGGCAGCTCTGGTGCCACTGACGATAGGCGGCGGACATCTGCTGCGTCAGCGCCATCTCGCCGGCGTAGCCGTCCAGCAGGGTTTTCTGATGCTCAGGTTTAAGCAGGAGCTGGTGGGCATGCTGGCCGTGAATCTGGATAAGCAGTTGACCGAGTTCGCGCAGCTGCGACAGCGGCACGGCGGTGCCGTTAATAAAGCCGCGGGAGCGGCCGTCGCTGCTGATCGCACGGCGAAGCAAACACTCACTACCATCTTCCAGCTGGTTCTCTTCCAGCCAGCGCAGCGCGGCAGGCGTATCCTTCAGCGAGAAGCGCGCGCACAAATCGGCGCGGCTGGCGCCCTGACGCACCATGTCCGCTTCCGCACGACCGCCAAGGCACAGCCCCAGCGCGTCAATCGCGATGGATTTCCCTGCGCCGGTTTCGCCGGTGATCGCCGTCATGCCAGACTGAAAATCGATTTCCAGTTCGCGTACGATTGCGAAATTACTGATGGTAAGTTGAGCCAGCATAGCCACCTTCCTGTATAAAACAACAGAGCTGTATTTGCGTACAGTATAAACTGGTTTTATATACAGTAAAGTGGCTCGGGCTCGTTTCAGAATAATTTTTTTGACCAGCCGAGCTTAGAACTTAACGTATTGAAATAGCTGTAGTCTTTTGGATGAATTAAATTCAGGTGGTAGTCGCAACGCCGGATAAAAACATCTTCGCCTTCCTGTATGGGCAAGGCTATCTGGCTGTCGCAGCTGATTTCAAGGTCGCTGCGCATATTGGAAAAGCGCAGGCGGATAGTGCTGCTGCTGTTGATGACCAGCGGGCGCGCAGAGAGCGTATGCGGAAACATTGGCACCAGCGTAATGGCATCCAGCGAGGGCGTGAGGATAGGACCGCCCGCTGAGAGCGAATAGGCGGTTGAACCGGTTGGCGTAGAGATTATCAGGCCGTCGGAGCGCTGGGAGAAGGCGAACTTTTCATCAATGTAGACTTCAAACTCGATCATGTGCGCCACTTTACCCGGGTGCAGCACCACTTCGTTAATGGCGGTGCTAATGCGTTTCGGACAGTGTTGCTGGCACACCTGCGCTTCCAGCAAAAACCGTTTTTCGCTGATATAGCGCCCTTCAAGCACATCCGCCAGCTGCTGCTGAGCGTTGTCCGGGTCTAAGTCGGTAAGAAAACCTAGGTTGCCGCGGTTGATGCCGATAACTTTGATGTCGTAGCGCGCCAGCACGCGGGCCGCGCCTAACATATTGCCGTCGCCGCCCACCACAACCGCAAGGTCCGCCAGCAGCCCGATTTCCGCCAGCGTGCCGGTTTTCACATTATGCAGGTTGAGTTCCTGGGCGATTTGCTGTTCAACGATAACGTCATACCCTTTTTCACAAAGCCAGCGCCAGAGCATCTCATGCGTGGTGAGCGCGGTGGGGTGACGCGGATGTCCGACAATACCTATGCATTTAAAAGGGGTATTCATTATCGTGAAGGTCCTTAGTGACGGAGGGCATGACAATCTGTCGTGTTCCCTTGAAACCGGCAAACTGATCCCCATAATAAGCGAAGTTAGCGATATGAATGCAAAAAAACGCGGAGAATTTCATGAGTAGTAAAGAACAGAAAACGCCTGACGGGCAAGCCCCGGAAGAAATCATCACGGAACAGCATGACGAGGTGGAGACGGTGGAATCCGCTGAAGCGGCTGAGCAGGTGGATCCGCGCGATGAACAGATTGCTAATCTGGAGGCCCAGTTAGCAGAAGTTCAGAATCGCGAGCGCGAGAACGTACTGCGCGCAAAAGCTGAGATGGAAAACCTGCGTCGTCGTACCGAGCAGGACATCGAGAAAGCGCATAAATTCGCGCTGGAGAAGTTCGTGAACGAGCTGCTGCCGGTTATCGACAGCCTCGACCGCGCGCTGGAAGTGGCGGATAAAAACAATACCGATATGGCCGCCATGGTCGAAGGTATTGAGCTGACCATGAAATCCATGCTCGACGTGGTGCGTAAGTTCGGCGTGGAAGTGATTGCCGAAACTAACGTGCCGCTGGATCCGAACGTTCACCAGGCTATCGCCATGGTGGACGCGGAAGGCGTTGCGCCAAACCATGTCGCTGCCGTTATGCAAAAAGGCTATACCCTGAACGGCCGTACCATTCGCGCTGCAATGGTGACGGTGGCGAAGGCATAACCTTCATGCAAAAAAAGGCCAGTCTGCGGACTGGCCTTTTGCATTTCTGCGCCTTACTTTTCTTCCACGCTTTCCCGCAGCGGCTTCACCGGCGTGACGCGCACCTGTTTAATCATGTTTTCCTGCACGTCGAGAATATCGATATCATACTTTTTGATGCGCACCCGCGTATCGACGGCAGGGATCTCCTCCAGCGCTTCGAGCAGCATGCCGTTCATGGTGCGCGCCTCTTCTTCCGGCAGATGCCAGTTAAAGGCTTTATTGATTTCACGAATATTGGCGCTGCCTTCGATAATCACTGAACCGTCGTTTTGCGGCGTAACTTCTTCAGCGAGGGTAGGCGACATTGACGTCGTGAAGTCGCCGACAATCTCTTCAAGAATATCCTCTACCGTCACCAGCCCCTGAATATCGCCATACTCGTCTACGACCAGACCCACTTTCTTTTTGTTGCGCTGGAATTTTACCAGCTGGATGCTGAGCGGCGTGCCGGACGGCACGTAGTAAATTTCATCGGCGGCGCGCAGGATTATCTCTTTGGAAAACGCCTTTTTCTCGTTTCTCAGGCGCCAGGCTTCGCGCACGCGCAGCATGCCGATGGCGTCGTCCAGCGAATCGCGATAAAGCACGATACGCCCGTGAGGCGAGTGGGTGAGCTGGCGGACTATCGACTTCCAGTCGTCGTTGATATCAATGCCGACGATTTCATTGCGCGGCACCATGATGTCGTCCACGCTCACTTTTTCCAGATCCAGCACCGACAGCAGCATGTCCTGATTACGACGCGAGATTTGCGAGCGCGACTCGTTAACGATGGTGCGCAGCTCTTCTTTACTGAGCGCCGCGCTTACCACGTTATCGGTTTTGATGCCGACCATACGCATCAATAAGCGCGTAATGACGTTAAACAGCCAGACCAGCGGCATCATCAGAACCTGCAGCGGGGCAAGCAGGAAGCTGCTTGGAAAGGCCACTTTCTCGGGGTAGAGCGCTGCGATGGTCTTCGGCAGCACTTCGGCGAAAATCAGCACAACGAAAGTGAGCACCCCGGTGGCGATGGCGACGCCGGCGTCGCCATACAGACGCATGCCGACGATGGTCGCCAGCGACGAGGCGAGGATATTTACCAGGTTATTGCCAATAAGCACGAGGCTGATTAAGCGATCCGGTTTACGCAGCAGTTTCTCAACCCGTTTCGCCGCGCGATTGCCCTGTTTGGCAAGGTGGCGCAGGCGGTAACGGTTGAGGGTCATCATGCCGGTTTCAGAACCGGAAAAATAAGCGGAGACCACTACCATCACGATAAGCGTGACAATGAGCGTAGTGGTTGAGATGTGTTCCAAAAGGCCTTCCCTTTAACGGTTTAAAACTCAGCCGGCGAATTGCTGCAACACACGGCTGCCAAAATAGGAGAGCGTCAACAGAGCGGCGCCGGCGACGTTGAACCACACGACCCGGCGACCGCGCCACCCTTCATGATAGTGCCCCCACAGCAGGATGATATAGACAAACCAGGCGAGGATAGACAGCACCGCCTTATCAATATTTTCTACGCTAAACAGATTATGCAGATAGAAAAGACCGGTGCAGAGCGTCAGCGTCAGCAGCACCACGCCGACCTGAGTGATGTGAAACATTTTGCGCTCAATGGTCATCAGCGGCGGCATATCAGCGCTGAACGCGAGCCTTTTATTCTTTAGTTGGTAATCTATCCAGGCCAACTGGAAGGCATAGAGCGCGGCGATAATCAGCGTGGCGTAAGAGAACAACGACAGGCCGATATGCACCATCATGCCTGGCGTGGTTTCCAGATGAGTGATGTACTCATTAGGAACAAAGGTGGCGAACGCCAGGTTTATCAGCGCGAAGGCGTAGACAATCGGCAGCAGAAGCCAGCCGCGGTTTCGCGAGGCGACGATGGTCATCACCGTACAGATCATCAGGCTGACCAGCGAACCAACGTTAAGCAGGCTTAAATTTTGGCCGCCGTCGTGGGTGGAAAAAATCCGCGCTTCAAGCGCCAGCGCATGGCTGATAAGCGCAATGACGGCGGAAAGGATGGCGAGCCGACGCCATGCGCTGTTTTTCCGCAACAGACCGGGAATAATCAGCGCCAGGCTGACGGAGTAGGCTACAAGCGCCAGCAGTGCAAAGACAGGCATATAAGGTTCGTCATTCGAAGACAAAGAAAGAAAAGCAGTATAGCGTTACGTGACGCGCGCTCCAACCGTTGCATCACATGCAGGGCGGCTTCATGTTATACTCCGCCACAATCTGAATCAGTGTCGCTGCGGCGGCCTTAAGCTATCCCTTAGGCAAAAGAGAATGTTTGATAATTTAACTGACCGTTTGTCGCGCACGCTGCGCAATATCAGCGGCCGCGGACGCCTGACTGAAGACAACATCAAAGAGACCCTGCGTGAAGTGCGTATGGCGCTGCTGGAGGCGGATGTCGCGCTTCCGGTCGTGCGCGACTTCATCAACCGCGTTAAAGAAAAAGCGGTGGGCCATGAAGTTAACAAGAGCCTGACCCCGGGTCAGGAATTCGTCAAAATCGTGCGCAGCGAACTCGTTTCGGCGATGGGCGAAGAGAACCAGAGCCTGAACCTGGCCGCGCAGCCGCCCGCCGTGGTGCTGATGGCGGGCCTGCAAGGCGCCGGTAAAACCACAAGCGTCGGCAAGCTCGGCAAGTTCCTGCGCGAAAAGCAGAAGAAAAAGGTGATGGTAGTCTCCGCCGACGTTTATCGCCCGGCGGCGATCAAACAGCTGGAAACCCTGGCGCAGCAGGTGGGCGTGGATTTCTTCCCCTCCGACGTGGCGCAAAAGCCGGTGGATATCGTTAACGCGGCGCTGAAAGAGGCGAAGCTTAAGTTCTATGACGTGCTGCTGGTGGATACCGCCGGTCGTCTGCACGTAGACGAAGCGATGATGGACGAAATCAAGCAGGTTCACGCCGCCATTAAACCGGTAGAGACTCTGTTTGTCGTCGACGCCATGACCGGCCAGGACGCCGCTAACACCGCGAAAGCCTTTAACGAAGCGCTGCCGCTGACCGGCGTGGTGCTGACCAAAGTGGACGGCGACGCCCGCGGCGGCGCGGCGCTCTCCATTCGCCACATCACCGGCAAGCCGATTAAGTTCCTCGGCGTGGGCGAGAAAACCGAAGCGCTGGAGCCGTTCCACCCCGATCGCATCGCCTCGCGTATCCTTGGTATGGGCGACGTGCTGTCGCTTATCGAAGATATCGAAAGCAAAGTAGACCGCGCGCAGGCGGAGAAGCTCGCCAATAAGCTGAAGAAAGGCGACGGTTTTGACCTGAACGACTTTCTTGAGCAGCTCAAGCAGATGAAGAACATGGGCGGCATGGCGAGCCTGATGGGCAAGCTGCCGGGCATGGGACAGATTCCGGATAACGTGAAGTCGCAGATGGATGACAAAGTGCTGGTGCGTATGGAAGCCATCATTAGTTCCATGACGCTCAAAGAGCGCGCCAACCCGGACATCATCAAAGGCTCCCGCAAGCGCCGCATCGCCGCAGGCTGCGGTATGCAGGTGCAGGACGTGAACCGCCTTCTTAAGCAGTTCGACGACATGCAGCGCATGATGAAGAAAATGAAGAAAGGCGGAATGGCGAAAATGATGCGCGGGATGAAAGGCATGATGCCCCCAGGATTCCCGGGTCGCTAACGGCCTGGCTTGTTTGCCATTCTGACGTCGGGGTGTGCTCGCCATCCTCACGTACTGCGTGTACGCTCCGGTGGCTGCGCGCACGCCGTCGCCAGACTGCCTGCACCGCCGACGGCCTTCAGCGCCGTTAAAATAACGGCCTGGCTTGTTTGCCATTCTGACGTCGGGGTGTGCTCGCCATCCTCACGTACTGCGTGTACGCTCCGGTGGCTGCGCGCACGCCGTCGCCAGACTGCCTGCACCGCCGACGACCTTTAGCGCCGTTAAAACACGCGCCTCATAAGTAGATTGCTTTTTCCGCAGAAATCAGTAAAATTTTCGGGCTTTTAATATGACGCCGGGCTCCGTTCCTCGATGGGGCCCGGTGTTTTATTCACACAAGAGGATGTTATGGTAACTATTCGTTTAGCACGTCACGGCGCTAAAAAGCGTCCGTTCTACCAGGTTGTCGTTACTGATAGCCGCAATGCACGCAACGGCCGCTTCATTGAGCGCGTTGGTTTCTTCAACCCGATCGCTAACGAGAAAGAAGAAGGCACCCGCCTGAACCTGGATCGTATCGAGCACTGGGTTGGCCAGGGCGCTACCCTTTCCGATCGCGTTGCCGCGCTGATCAAAGAAGCAAAAAAAGCAGCTTAATCTGTCACGGTGGTCATGATGAGCAAGCAAGAGACCGCGAAAGCGCCTGTTGAACCGGTAGTGCTGGGGAAAATGGGTTCTACTTACGGTATCCGTGGTTGGCTCAGAGTGTTTTCCTCCACCGAAGACGCCGAAAGCATTTTTGACTATCAGCCCTGGTTTATCCAGAAGGCGGGTCAGTGGCAGCAAGTCGAGCTGGAAAGCTGGCGGCACCACAATCAGGATCTCATCATCAAGCTGAAAGGCGTTGACGATAGGGATGCCGCGAATCTACTGACCAATTGCGAAATTGTCGTGGATTCCTCGCAGTTGCCGGAGCTTGAAGAGGGTGATTACTACTGGAAAGACCTTATGGGTTGCCAGGTTATCACCACGGAAGGCTACGATCTTGGTAAAGTCGTCGATATGATGGAAACCGGGTCGAATGACGTCCTCGTCATCAAGGCAAACCTGAAAGATGCGTTTGGTATCAAGGAGCGGCTTCTTCCGTTCCTCGATGGGCAGGTTATCAAGAAAGTCGATCTCGCTACTCGTACTATCGAAGTAGATTGGGATCCTGGTTTTTGAACCTCCGGACAATACGGTAATAAGACGGCGCTATGTGGATTGGCATAATTAGCCTGTTTCCTGAGATGTTCCGCGCGATTACCGATTACGGGGTAACTGGCCGGGCAGTAAAAAATGGCCTGCTGAGCATCGACAGCTGGAGTCCTCGCGACTTCACGCATGACCGGCACCGTACCGTGGACGATCGTCCTTACGGCGGCGGACCGGGGATGCTGATGATGGTGCAACCCTTGCGGGACGCCATCCATGCAGCGAAAGCCGCGGCGGGCGAAGGCGCGAAGGTGATTTATCTTTCACCTCAGGGACGCAAGCTTGATCAAGCTGGCGTCAGCGAACTGGCGACAAACGAGAAGTTAATTCTGGTTTGCGGCCGGTACGAAGGGATAGATGAGCGCGTGATCCAGACCGAAATTGACGAAGAATGGTCAATCGGTGATTACGTACTCAGCGGTGGCGAGCTGCCAGCAATGACGCTGATTGACTCGGTCGCCCGGTTTATACCGGGAGTGCTGGGACATGAGGCTTCGGCGACGGAAGATTCCTTTGCCGACGGGTTGCTGGATTGCCCGCACTATACCCGACCTGAAGTGTTGGAAGGGATGGAAGTTCCGGCGGTATTACTGTCGGGCAACCATGCCGAGATACGTCGCTGGCGTCTGAAGCAGTCGCTGGGCCGCACCTGGCTTAGAAGACCTGAACTTCTGGAAAACCTGGCTCTGACTGAAGAGCAAGCAAGGTTGCTGGCGGAGTTCCAGCGGGAACATACGCAACAGCAACATAAACATGATGGGCAAGGCGAAGCGTAATCGCCGCCTCCCAAAACATCAGTTTACCCAGGATAAGAGATTAAATTATGAGCAACATTATTAAGCAACTTGAACAAGAGCAGATGAAGCAGGACGTACCTTCCTTCCGTCCGGGTGATACCGTGGAAGTGAAAGTATGGGTTGTTGAAGGTTCCAAAAAACGTCTGCAGGCATTCGAGGGCGTGGTTATCGCTATTCGTAACCGCGGTCTGCACTCTGCATTCACTGTTCGTAAGATTTCCAACGGCGAAGGCGTTGAGCGTGTCTTCCAGACTCACTCTCCGGTTGTTGACAGCATCGCTGTTAAACGTCGTGGTGCCGTTCGTAAAGCTAAACTGTACTACCTGCGTGAGCGTACCGGTAAGTCTGCTCGTATCAAAGAGCGTCTTAACTAAGATTCGCTTTCGCGACATCCCAGTTAAAAAGGCCTGGCATCTGCCAGGCCTTTTTTATTATCCGTATGCTGTTCATGCTCAGTCTCTTCACGCTTAACCTTTGAGTTATAAATCCGTTACACTAGCGCCCTGTTTTTCGGGAGACGACAGACGCGTGCATTCTCTTTCACCCACAACATCGCTTCGTGCAGCATGGCTGGCCTTATTCGCCATGGCGCTGATTGTTGTTGCGCCGCTTATCTCCGTCACCTTGCAAAAGAATGCCGCTAACAACATGCCTGGCATGATGCATCATGAGGTGCCTGAAATGTCGGGCATGATGATGCACCACGACCAGTCGCAGATGCCATTGCACGCCATGAATAGTGATGGCCCGCTAACATCGCATATTGACCACGCCGAAGCGTGCGGTTACTGCGTACTGCTGACGCATGTGCCGGGGCTTATTCTGCTTGCCGTGCTGCTGGTTTTCGGCTGGCTGCGCCAGCGCGTTATCCGGCGTGTCATCAGGGCTGAGCCGCTCTGGCTGTTTACGCCCTGGTCTCGTCCCCATACCCGCGCGCCGCCGCGACTGCCTGCTTTTTCCTGATCCCTTACGACACTTTTTGCGCCGCTGGTGCGAAAAGGCGAGGCTTCATTTTACCTAAGGAAAAGTATGACAACCTCATCTGCACGCGCGGCCTGGCTTACCCTGCTGCGCCGGTTCCATTTCTATATTGGGCTGTTCATCGGCCCGTTTATCTTTATCGCCGCGCTTTCGGGCACGCTCTATGTGGCAACCCCGCAACTGGAAAACGCGGTTTACGCTTCCGCTTTATACAGCGATGCGCAGGGAGAGGCGCAGCCGCTTGCCCGGCAGGTGGCTGCGGCTCAAGAGGCTACCGGCGAAACGCTGCGCCTTTATGCCATTCGTCCTGCTTCTGAGCCTGGCGAAACCACGCGCGTAATGTTTGCCGACCCCACGCTCGGCCCCTCCGAAACGCGGGGAATTTTCATCGATCCGGTAACACTTGCGGTGAAAGGCGACATGACGGTCTACGGCACCAGCGGCATTTTGCCGCTGCGCCAGCGAATTGATTATCTGCATCGTTCGTTACTGCTGGGTGATGCGGGGCGAGTCTACAGCGAGCTTGCCGCATCCTGGATGTGGGTGGCGGCGTCTGGCGGCATCGCCCTGTGGTGGCTGACGCGTCCGAAACGGCCACAGCGTCCTGCAAAAGCAAACGCCTTTGTTAAGACCCGACGCCTGCACATTACGCTCGGCTGGCTTCTGCTGGCGGGGTTGCTGCTCTTCTCAGCGACCGGGCTGACATGGTCGCAGTGGGCAGGCGCAAACGTGGACAAGCTTCGCGCCGCTATGGGCTGGCTGACGCCGCAGGTCAGCACTGCGCTTGCAGCAGGAGAGACGGCGCTCGCCGATCCGCATGCTGAACATCATATGCACCACACTTCTGCGATGATGTCGCCGAAGACAGACGCCTCGCGGATAGATGCGGTGCTGGAAGCGGCGCGTCGTGCGGGAATCGATGCTGCGAAAGTGGAAATCCGGCCGCCTCGCGAAGCGCAGCAGGCGTGGACGGTAACAGAAGTGGATCGCCGCTGGCCAACGCAGGTGGATGCCGTCGCCATCGATGCCGCGCATTTACAGGTGGTAGATGAAGCCCGGTTCGCAGATTTCCCGTTAATGGCGAAGCTCACCCGCTGGGGCGTCGATTTTCATATGGGCGTGCTGTTTGGTTTGCCGAACCAACTGGCGCTAATCGCATTCGGTATCGGGCTGTGTGTCGCCATCGTCATGGGATACCGCCTGTGGTGGCTGCGTCGCCCCACAGGGGCGCAGGTTAGCCCGGCGGCGACGCTGAGCGAAGCATGGCTTTCGCTTGGCGGCGCGGGCAGAGCAACGACGCTGCTTATTGCGCTGCTGCTCGGTTTTGCGCTGCCGGTGATGGGCGTAAGCCTGCTGTTGTTCTTTATCGTAGATATCGTGCGCTGGCAGGGGCAAAAACGCCGTCTTGCCAGCTCAAACGGCTAATCAGTAACGCCCTGTTGCCTGGCAGGGCGTAATTAATTGAGCCGCGACGCGCTCACGCCTTCATCCATCCCTTTTTGCCACTGCTGGCGCAACTGCGGCGCCGTATCTACGTCGTCGCACCCCGTCGGGAAAATTTTCCCGGCGAGGCCCCAGGCATAAAGCAGATCGGGCTGACAGATTTTTTCCTGACCACTGGCATAACCTCGCAGGTAGGCTTGGCGATCGACTTTCTTATCGTTGAAGTTAGCGGCAAGGGTCTCGTCGTTTTTCTTCTGTGCGCCTGCCGTGGCGTCTTCAAAACCAGCCTGATACCAGTCGGTGGCGCCGCGCGCCGGGGCATGCGTGTAAGGATCGACCTGACAGCCGGTAAGCAATACCAGAAGCAATGCGGGTAAAATACGCAGCACGGGAGTGTATCCTTATTTCATGTTGTTACTTTCAGCATAGCTTGCCGCTGCGTTTATCGCCGGATCTTACGGCCCGGCCTCGTACCTGATGATATTCGCCTGATTGCTGTAATATTATCTTTCCATATTTAGCCAGATATTTTCGCTTATAAGCGGCTAGTGTAACCATTAATTTACGTATTACGTGTTGAAATCTTTACTCTGTATGATATGGTGTTTTCACCCGTTAGGGTAACGACTATCGCAACGAGCAAACTAAGGATCGCCATCATGCAAAAAGACGCGCTGAATAACGTACATATCGCCGATGAACAGGTGTTAATCACTCCCGATCAACTGAAAGCCGAATTCCCGCTCTCCGCCGATCAGGAAGCGCAGATAGCCCGGTCTCGTCAGACGATCTCCGATATCATCGCTGGTCGCGATCCGCGTCTGCTGGTGGTTTGTGGACCTTGCTCGATCCACGATCCTGAAGCTGCGATTGATTATGCTCGTCGTTTTAAAGCCCTCTCGGAAGAGGTCAGCGATACGCTTTACCTGGTTATGCGCGTCTATTTTGAAAAACCCCGTACTACCGTGGGCTGGAAAGGGCTGATTAACGATCCGCACATGGATGGCTCGTTTGATGTAGAAGGCGGGCTGAAAATCGCCCGTCGTTTGCTGGTCGAACTGGTAAGCCTCGGTCTGCCGCTGGCGACCGAAGCGCTTGACCCGAATAGCCCGCAATACCTGGGCGACCTGTTTAGCTGGTCGGCGATTGGCGCACGCACTACGGAGTCTCAGACCCACCGTGAAATGGCGTCCGGTCTCTCTATGCCGGTCGGCTTTAAGAACGGCACTGACGGCAGCCTTGCGACAGCCATCAACGCCATGCGCGCCGCCGCTATGCCGCACCGTTTTGTCGGCATTAACCAGGCAGGCCAGGTTTGTCTGCTGCAAACCCAGGGTAACCCGGACGGTCATGTGATTCTGCGCGGCGGCAAAGCGCCTAACTACAGCCCGGCGGATGTCGCTCAGTGCGAAAAAGAGATGGAGCAGGCGGGACTGCGTCCGGCGCTGATGATAGATTGCAGTCATGGCAACTCCAATAAAGACTATCGTCGCCAGCCAGGCGTGGCGGAATCCGCCGTGGCGCAGATTAAAGACGGCAACCGCTCTATTATCGGCCTGATGATTGAAAGTCATCTGCATGAAGGCAATCAGTCTTCTGAGCAGCCGCGCAGCGAGATGAAATACGGCGTATCGGTAACGGATGCCTGTATCAGTTGGGAAACCACCGAAGCGCTGCTGCGCGAAATTCATCAGGATCTGGACGGCTCGCTGGCGGCGCGTCTCGTATAAGAGGTTAGTTATGGTGGCTGAATTGACCGCCCTGCGCGATCAAATTGATGAAGTGGACAAGGCGCTGCTGGGGTTACTGGCGCGCCGGCTGGAACTGGTAGCGGAAGTCGGCGAAGTGAAAAGCCGTTATGGGCTGCCGATTTATGTGCCGGAGCGCGAGGCCTCTATGCTCGCCTCGCGTCGTCATGAAGCGGAAGCCCTCGGCGTACCGCCTGACCTTATTGAAGATGTGCTCAGGCGCGTAATGCGCGAGTCATACTCCAGCGAAAATGATAAAGGTTTTAAAACTCTCTG
The DNA here is from genome assembly GCF_014644275.1 of Franconibacter daqui. NCBI lineage: Bacteria > Pseudomonadati > Pseudomonadota > Gammaproteobacteria > Enterobacterales > Enterobacteriaceae > Franconibacter > Franconibacter daqui. Next base: position 638,176 of record NZ_BMKJ01000002.1, read on the forward strand.
TCCGACATTGCGCCCGGTGGTAATCGTTGGCGGCGGCGGCCAGATGGGGCGTCTGTTTGAAAAGATGCTGACGCTTTCAGGTTATGAAGTACGCATTCTGGAGCAAGAAGACTGGCCGCGCGCCGAAGCGTTGCTGGCGGATGCCGGCATGGTTATCGTCAGCGTGCCGATTCATGTAACGGAACAGGTTATCGCTAAGCTGCCTGCGCTGCCGGAAGACTGTATTCTGGTCGACCTTGCATCGGTGAAAAATGGCCCGCTGCAGGCGATGCTCGCTTCCCACCAGGGACCGGTGCTCGGCTTGCATCCGATGTTTGGCCCGGACAGCGGCAGCCTCGCTAAACAGGTCGTGGTTTACTGCGATGGCCGTCAGCCGGAAGCGTACCAGTGGTTCCTTGAGCAAATTCAGGTCTGGGGGGCGCGGCTGCATCGCATCAGCGCCGTTGAACATGATCAGAACATGGCGTTCATTCAGGCGCTTCGTCATTTCGCTACGTTTGCTTACGGCCTGCATCTGGCGGAAGAAAATGTACAACTGGAACAATTGCTGTCGCTCTCTTCGCCTATTTACCGGCTGGAGCTGGCGATGGTGGGTCGACTGTTTGCGCAGGATCCGCAGCTATACGCCGATATTATTATGTCGTCGCCCACTAATCTCGCGCTTATCAAGCGTTACTATCAGCGTTTTGGCGAAGCCATCGGCCTGCTAGAACAGGGCGACAAACAGGCCTTTATCGATAGCTTCCGTAAAGTTGAGCACTGGTTCGGTGATTACGCGAAGCGGTTCCAGAGTGAAAGCCGCACGCTGTTGCGCCAGGCCAACGACAGCCGCCAGTAAGCCAAAAGCGACTTATACTCAAAAGCCAGTGAGAAAACTCACTGGCTTTTTTCATGGCGACAAAAGGATGGCTGACATGACAGAACCGAAACCGTTATTTGACTACACCGGCGAGCTGCCGGAGGGTCCAACCTGGGATGCGGAAGAACAGGCGCTTTACTGGACCGATATCAATGCGAAAGAGATCCATCGCTATCATCTGCAAAGCGCAGAGCACCGTGTCTGGAAGTTTCCTGAAGAGGTGGGCTGTTTTGCGCTGCGTGAAAAGGGCGGCTTTATTGTCGCGCTGCGCAACGCCATCTGGCTTACCGATGAACATGGCGCGCTGACCCATAAAGTCTGTGACAACCCCAGCAACCCGGCGCTGGCGCGCTTTAACGACGGCGGTACCGACCGCGCAGGGCGTTTCTACGCGGGCACTTTCTGGGCCCCGGGCGATTATAACGGCGCGCTGCTGGTGCGGGTGGATCACAATCTTAAGCCCCGTGTCATTCATAGCGACATTCTGGGAGCGAATGGCCTGGCCTTCACGGAAGAGGGAGACTGGATGTATACCTCGGATACGCCAAACGCAGTCATTTATCGCACACCGCTGGATGAGCAGGGCGAGCCGGGCAAGCGCGAAATATTTAAGCGCTTTGCTGAAGGAGAAGGGGGCCCCGACGGCGCCGCAATAGATAAAGAGGGGTGCTACTGGACAGCGCTTTATGACGGCTGGCGTATCGCCCGCTTTTCACCACAGGGTGAACAACTGGCGGAATATCGGCTGCCGGTGCGCTGCCCGACAATGGTCTGCTTTGGCGGCCCGGACATGAAAACGCTGTTTATCACCACTTCCCGTGAAAACATGGAGCCGCAGGAGCTGGCGGAGCGTCCGCTTTCTGGCGCTATTTTTACGCTTGAGGTCGAGGTGGCAGGCATTGAGAAGCCGAAGTTTAAAGAAACGGCTTCTCAAGCGATATAACCGTCGCCAGGCCTGTCAGGCCGGGTCGACTGGCACCACGTTCTCGCTCGGATAACAGCCGAGCACCTTCATGGAGCGGGTGATTTCCGCCAGTTCGCGGAGCGCCTGCTGCATGGCGGCTTCTTTCACGTTGGCCTGAATGTCCAGGTAGAACATCTCTTCCCATGGATTACCGTGGATCGGGCGCGACTCCAGACGCGTCATAATCAGGTTATGGTTGCGCAGCACCAGCAACGCTTCAACCAGCGCGCCCGCCTGTTGACCTGTCGCCATCAGCAGGGTCGTTTTCGCCGGAACCTGTTCCGAGACGTTGATCGCCTTGCGGGCCAGTATCACAAAGCGGGTGATATTCTGCGTCTGGTTTGCGAGGTTGCGCTCCAGTACCTGTAAACCGTATAGCGCGCCGCCTGCTTCGCTGCCCAGCGCTGCAACGCGAGGCGACTTAGCTTGTGCGACTTTTTCCATCGCCGCCGCGGTACTTTCGCAATATTCAATTTTCCAGTGCGGATAGCGGTTAATAAACTGGCTGCACTGCTGGAACGGTTGCGGATGGCTGTAAACCGTGTCGATTTGCGCAAGGTCCGTTGAGGTTGCGACCAGCACGCAATGGTCGACCGGTACCGTCATCTCGCCAACAATAGAGAGGGTGGTGTGCTGGAGCAAATCGTAAACATCATTAATGGCCCCCGAGCTGGTGTTCTCCAGCGGCACGACGGCGTAGTCTGCCTGGCCTGTTTCCACCTGATTGAAAATATCCTGGAATTTGGCGCAGCCGCTTTCGATGAAGTGATCGAAATGGCGGGCGGCGTACTGCCTCGCAGCAAGGTGAGAATAGGAGCCTTTCGGGCCGAGAAACGCGATGCGGGCGGAGTGCGGATTGGTGTTGTTAAGATGTTGTTGCAACAGCGCTTGTTGGGTAAGAACGGAGTCTTCAATAATCAACTGGAAAAGCCGGGTGATGTAATGCGCATTAAGGTGGTGCGGTTTGCCCAGCGCGATAAGCCGCTCCAGCAAATCGCGCTCGCGATCGATATCACGTACCGGACGGTGGGTGGCAAGTTTCGCTTTACCCACTTCCACTGCCAATTCGCGACGCTGAGCCAGTAGCGCCAGCAGTTGTTCATCCAGAGCGCTTATCTTATCGCGCAGGGCTAATAACGGGTTTTCCGCAGTCATAACGCACCTTTTCGTTATCCATAAAAAAGGCCTCCCGTTTTGGGAGGCCTGTCAGTTCGTCTTCGCTTGTTTTCTTACACGACGAAACGCCTCCCATTCAGGGGAAGGTAAAAAAGAAAGCGAAGAAGAACGGTAGAAGTTTCATCAAAGATTCCTGTGTAGGGCTACAGGTAAAGTACCTGCACCGTTTTTGTTCTGTCAATAAAAAACGCGCCCTGAGGCGCGTTACTGGAGCGGTTGAGTTTACTCTTCTTCTGCTTCAACGAAGCTTGCATCTTTCACTGAGGTGGTGGCGCGACGCGCTTCTCCTTTGTGCTGCACTTTATTTAGCTGGCGCTCCAGCTTGTTGATGAGTTCATTAATGGCGGTATACATATCGTCATGCCTTGCGCTGGCGACAAGCTGCCCGTTAGGGGTATTGATAGTCGCATCGGCGACGAAACCCTGCGGTTCTTTTGATAAAACGATATGTGGGTTGATCAGATGCGTTTGCCATTTATCAAGTTTGGCGAGACGGTCGGTGACATGCTGGCGGATGGCCGGGGTGATATCCATTTGTTTGCTGGTAATGTTCATTGTCATAAATCTTACCTCTTGTCTTTCCGTCTTGGTAACTTCAGCATACCGCTTCGGGTGTCAATTTGTGTGATTAAGATCACTTAATTTTGTCACTTTTTGTCAATGCAGCGCTTTTGTGAGGCAGGACAGGAAGGGGGCATTTAGAACTTGTGGCCTGTGGCGAAAGCGGTCATAGTTGATGAGTTAACACTCCCGGCTTGTCTGTTCTTTTTTCATCCACTTCTTTGTATTGCCTGTTTTTTAAACATTTTTCCCGCTTACCTTTTCCTGGTGCTCCACGAAAAACGTCGATTCAGTAATAATGGCGGGGTAACGCTCGCCTGAAGCTGGCGGATATAAAACTTAAAAAGGATAACTATGAGAACGCCCTTACGACTCACAGCGATTTGTCGGCTTGCTGTCTGTTTTACGTTTGCCTGCGGTGCTATACCTGCTTTCGCCGCTTCATTCGACTGCGCAAAGGCTGGCACTGGTATCGAACATGCTATCTGCAATACCCCGGCGTTGAATGAACTTGATGGCCGGATCGATAACTATTACGTGCGCGCTATGGCTGATCTGCCGGTCGGTCAGGCTTCCGCTTTGCGTACTGAGCAGCGCGCGTGGCTTAAAAAGCGTAATGCCTGTGCAAATAATTCCGGCGACCTTAAAGCTTGCCTGGAGCCCATAATGAAAGCGCGCGCAACGGCGCTTGAAGACATTCATCATCGGGCCGCCAGCGATTTTGATGCGGCTGTAAGTCTGATCCCTGACTCTCCCGTTAATGCTGCCGATAAATTGCGGCAATACCAGACGCCGCTCGCGTCGGCATGGTTGGTTTACCTGAACCATTTTGTTCCGACAAGCGGCGTGACGGCGCAGGAAGCGCATAAATATCATCAGATGGCGCTTGAAGGGTTGCGAGACGATGATTTTGCTTATTCGGTGATGAAAGACATCGACAGCGATCCTAAAGAGAGCGCGGATCGCAAGGTATTGACGCTGCTGCGTATGAATATCGAGCGTGTTGATTACCAGTACGACGATGACGACGACCGGCCTTATGTGCACTGCTTTATATTCAAGGCTCATGGCGACGTGGCTTATACCTCCTTTGGAGGGATGTATGGTTCTTCCCGCGATGGCAGCGCGCCGGTTTGTAAGCCGCAGGATGTGATTTTCGATAATCCGGCCTGGACTACGTTAGATAACGCTTTTTCAGATGTGCTGGCGAAGGTCAGCCAGGATGCCGGGACTATCCAGTACGCCAGCTATGCCGACTGGCGCATCTTTGATTTACACGTAACCGTGGCGCCGGAAGATTACCTGACGATGACGAAAAAACCGGGTAAAAACGAAAGCCCGGTGGCGGAAATCCAGAACTGGAAAGATGAAAAAATCTGGCCCAAAGCGCAGCGCGAGCGAGCGCTCGCAGCGATTGAGCCTGCCCGTAAGGCTACCGCTGAATGGCTACAGAACGATTTGGGTTGGACGGCTGAAAATGGACTTAAGGGCGCGGATAATATTGTAAACCAGTGGCTGGCTGACCGAATGATGTTTATTGACGGCTCAGGCTGGACTGGAGAGTAGCGCGGAGCGCCCATAAAAAAGCCAGCCCGCAGGCTGGCTTTTCCTGTGACGACAGGTTTCAGGAACCGCTGTTGTTGGCCGCAATGATCTTCGCGACTTTATCCGCCTGCGCGTTGAGCTGAAGCTCGCGGTAGGCATTTTCCATCAGCCCCAGGCCTTCACGGGTCGCCTGAGTATCCGGGTAATCACGCAGCATGCCTTCTACGCGGTTAACAACCGCCACCCAGGCGCCGCGGCGGGTATAATATTCGGCCACGGAAAGCTCATATTTCGCCAGGCGGTCTTTCAGGTAGACCAGGCGTTTGCTGGCGTCGGTAACATACTGGCTGCGAGGGTAGCCGCGCACCAGTTTTGAGAAATCGCGGAAGGCGTCGCGGGCGTGCTGCGGATCGCGGTCGCTGCGGTCAACGCCAAAGAATCCCTGCAGCGCACTGTCGTCCAGCGCCATATTAGTCAAACCGCGCATGTAAATAACATAATCAATGTTAGGATGGGTCGGATTGAGACGCATGAAACGGTCAATAGCGGCCTGCGCCAGCGGCAGATCGGCGTTTTTATAATACGCATAAATCAGATCAAGCTGCACTTGCTGGGAGTAAGGGCCGAATGGATAGCGATTATCCAGCGCTTCCAGTTGCGTTATCGCCGCTTTCCAGTTACCGTCCTGCAACTTTTGCTGAGCAGTCGCGTAGATTTCCGAAGGCGGATTATCAGGAACCTCGTCCTTAGAACTGGAGCAACCCGCCAAAGCCAGGCTCAACGTGGCGGCTGCCACCAGATATTTCATGCGCGTCATGACTATTTGACTTTCCTCAGATGTTTGCGGGAGGTTCTGTTCCAGCTCCCGATTAAGACCAGCTACAATAGCACACTATATTAAACGGCAAAGCCGTAAAACCCAACGTTAACGAAGAAGCTGTATATGGCACAACTAGTACAACTCACCGCAACGGTGTCCGAAAAACAACTCGGCCAACGCTTAGATCAGACTTTGGCTGAATTGTTCCCGGATTATTCGCGCTCACGCATAAAAGAATGGATTCTGGACCAACGCGTGCTGGTCAACGGCAAAATTTGCGATAAGCCGAAAGAGAAAGTGTTGGGTGGGGAGAGTGTCGCCATCAATGCTGAAATCGAAGAGGAAGCGCGTTTTGAGCCGCAAGATATTCCTCTGGATATCGTCTATGAAGATGAAGACATCCTGGTTATCAACAAGCCGCGCGACCTCGTCGTCCATCCGGGCGCAGGCAACCCCGATGGCACGGTGCTGAACGCATTGCTGCACTATTATCCGCCGATTGTTGATGTGCCGCGCGCAGGCATTGTCCATCGTCTGGATAAAGACACCACGGGTCTGATGGTGGTAGCAAAAACCGTTCCGGCGCAAACCCGGCTGGTTGAAGCGCTGCAATTGCGTGAAATTACGCGCGAGTATGAAGCGGTGGCGATTGGTCATATGACCGCGGGCGGTACGGTGAGCGAGCCTATCAGCCGCCATCCCACCAAGCGTACCCATATGTCGGTGCATCCGATGGGGAAACCTGCGGTGACGCATTATCGCATTATGGAACATTTCCGTATTCACACCCGTCTGCGTCTGCGCCTGGAAACAGGCCGCACGCACCAGATCCGCGTTCATATGGCGCATATCACCCATCCGCTGGTGGGCGATCAGCTTTACGGCGGCCGTCCTCGACCGCCGAAAGGCGCCTCCGAGGCGTTCATTCAGGCGTTGCGTAGTTTTGACCGTCAGGCGCTTCACGCCACAATGCTGCGTCTTTATCACCCCATCAGCGGCATTATGATGGAATGGCATGCGCCTATTCCGCAGGATATGGTGGAGTTGATCGAAGCGCTGCGCGCCGATTTCGAAACGCACAAAGATCAAGTGGACTGGTTATGAGCAAATTGATTATCCCGCAGTGGCCGTTGCCTGAAGGCGTGGCGGCATGCAGCACCACAAGAGTCGGCGGCGTAAGCCTGTCTCCCTGGGACGCTCTTAACCTGGGCGCGCATTGCGGCGATGATCTGACGCATGTCGAAGAGAACCGCAGACGCGTTTATGAGGCGGCAAATTTCCCCTCTAAACCCGTCTGGCTCGAACAAGTGCACGGCAAGACGGTGTTAAAGCTTACCGGCGAGCCTTACGCTTCTAAGCGGGCAGATGCATCATACAGCAATACAGCAGGCACGGTTTGCGCGGTGATGACGGCGGATTGCCTGCCCGTCTTGTTCTGTAATAAAAGCGCTACAGAAGTGGCGGCGGCGCATGCCGGCTGGCGCGGATTATGCGAAGGCGTACTGGAAGAAACGGTGGCCTGTTTTCAGGATGAACCGCAAAACATCATGGCCTGGCTTGGACCTGCCATTGGCCCGCAGGCGTTTGAAGTAGGGCCTGAAGTACGTGAAGCGTTTATGGAAAAAGATGCCCAGGCGGAGCGCGCGTTTCGTCCTTTAGCTGACAAATACCTGGCCGATATTTATCAATTGGCGCGGCAGCGGCTGGCTAACGTCGGCGTTGAGCACATCTACGGCGGCGATCGCTGTACATATACTGAAAAGCGCGATTTTTTCTCATATCGCCGCGACAGAACTACGGGTCGTATGGCAAGTTTTATTTGGCTGATATAACCTATTGAATCAAGACGATCCAGTACGCGTAACTTAAACCTCTTATATTTCAGGTCACTCACCTTGAATAATTGAGGGATGACCTCATTTAATCTCCAGTAGCAATTTTGACCTGTTATGGGAGGAGTTATGCGTCTGGATCGTCTTACTAATAAGTTCCAACTCGCCCTCGCCGATGCCCAGTCTCTCGCTCTTGGGCACGACAACCAATTTATCGAACCCCTTCATGTGATGAGCGCGTTGCTCAATCAGGAAGGCGGCTCCGTGCGTCCTTTGTTGACTTCAGCTGGCGTGAATGCAGGCCAGTTGAGCACCGCTATTGAGCAAGCGCTGAATCGTCTGCCGCAGGTTGAGGGCACAGGCGGGGATGTGCAGCCTTCTCAGGATCTCGTCCGCGTATTGAATCTGTGCGATAAGCTGGCGCAGAAGCGGAACGACAATTTTATCTCGTCAGAGCTTTTCGTTCTGGCGGCGCTGGAATCGCGCGGCACGCTTGCAGATTTGCTGAAAAACGCCGGTGCGACCACCGCTTCTGTTACTCAGGCTATTGATCAAATGCGTGGAGGCGAAAGCGTGAACGATCAGGGTGCTGAAGACCAACGTCAGGCATTGAAAAAATATACCGTCGATCTTACTGAACGCGCCGAGCAGGGCAAACTTGACCCGGTAATTGGCCGCGACGAAGAGATTCGACGCACTATTCAGGTGTTGCAACGCCGTACCAAGAATAACCCGGTATTGATTGGCGAGCCGGGGGTAGGTAAGACCGCCATCGTGGAAGGTCTGGCGCAGCGTATTGTTAACGGTGAAGTGCCGGAAGGGTTAAAAGGTCGTCGCGTGCTGGCGCTGGACATGGGCGCGCTGGTTGCCGGGGCGAAATACCGCGGCGAGTTTGAAGAACGCCTGAAAGGCGTGTTGAACGACCTTTCGAAACAGGAAGGCAACGTCATTCTGTTTATCGATGAGTTGCATACTATGGTTGGCGCAGGCAAAGCCGATGGCGCCATGGATGCCGGCAACATGTTAAAACCGGCGCTGGCCCGCGGCGAGCTGCACTGCGTGGGCGCCACTACGCTTGATGAATATCGTCAATATATTGAAAAAGACGCTGCGCTGGAGCGCCGTTTCCAGAAAGTGTTTGTGGCGGAGCCGACGGTTGAAGACACCATCGCTATCCTGCGTGGGCTGAAAGAGCGTTATGAGCTGCACCATCATGTGCAAATAACCGACCCGGCTATCGTCGCGGCGGCTACGCTTTCGCATCGTTATATTTCGGATCGCCAGTTGCCGGACAAAGCCATCGACCTTATCGACGAAGCGGCATCCAGCATCCGCATGCAGATTGATTCGAAGCCGGAAGAGCTTGACCGCCTCGACCGTCGTATTATCCAGCTGAAGCTTGAACAGCAGGCGCTGATGAAAGAATCAGACGAGGCGAGTAAAAAACGCCTTGATATGCTGAATGAAGAACTGGCGGATAAAGAACGTCAATACTCTGGGCTGGAAGAGGAATGGAAAGCGGAAAAAGCCTCCCTTTCGGGTACACAGACCATTAAAGCGGAACTGGAGCAGGCTAAAATCGCGATTGAACAGGCGCGCCGCGTAGGCGACCTGGCGCGGATGTCCGAGCTTCAGTACGGGAAAATTCCGGAGCTTGAAAAACAGCTGGCGGCGGCAACGCAGTCGGAAGGGAAAACCATGCGCCTGCTTCGCAATAAAGTCACCGATGCGGAAATCGCAGAAGTGCTGGCGCGCTGGACCGGTATTCCTGTTTCCCGAATGATGGAAAGCGAGCGCGAGAAGCTGTTGCGTATGGAGCAGGAGCTTCACCATCGCGTGATCGGCCAGGATGAAGCCGTCGAAGCGGTTTCAAATGCGATTCGCCGCAGCCGTGCTGGGCTCTCCGACCCGAACCGTCCGATTGGCTCCTTCCTCTTCCTGGGGCCGACTGGTGTGGGTAAAACGGAGCTGTGTAAGGCGCTGGCTAACTTTATGTTTGATAGCGACGATGCAATGGTGCGTATCGACATGTCGGAATTCATGGAGAAACACTCTGTTTCTCGTCTGGTCGGTGCGCCTCCAGGCTATGTCGGTTATGAAGAGGGCGGGTATTTAACGGAAGCGGTACGCCGTCGGCCATATTCCGTGATCCTGCTGGATGAAGTCGAGAAGGCGCACCCGGATGTCTTCAACATTCTGTTGCAAGTGCTGGACGATGGACGACTGACGGATGGGCAGGGCAGAACGGTCGACTTCCGCAATACGGTTGTCATTATGACATCAAACCTGGGGTCTGACTTGATTCAGGAACGTTTCGGCGAACTGGACTATGCCAGCATGAAGGATTTAGTGTTGGGTGTGGTTAGCCATAACTTCCGTCCTGAATTTATTAACCGTATAGATGAGGTAGTGGTTTTCCATCCGCTTGGTCAGCGCCATATCGCCTCGATAGCGCAGATCCAGTTGCAACGTCTTTATAAACGTCTGGAGGAGCGAGGCTATGCTGTGCATATCTCCGACGAGGCGCTGCGGTTGCTTGGCGAAAATGGCTACGATCCCGTCTATGGCGCGCGCCCGCTGAAGCGTGCTATTCAACAGCAGATCGAAAACCCGCTGGCGCAGCAGATTTTGTCCGGAGAGTTGATTCCTGGCAAAACGATTGAGCTGGTGGTGAAGGACGAGAAGATTGCAGCTGTGCAGTAAATCGCAAAATGATAAAAACGGGCCCTGCGGGGCTCGTTTTTGTTTGAAAACCAGGCGATGATGACGATCTTTTCAGCGCAATGATTGAAAAAGAAGCGGGCGATAAGTTTTTTCTAATTTTTACTTGTCAGCCTGAAAACAGGCCCTATAATGCGCCTCCATCGACACGGCGCTGGTGAACAACATCACACAGCGACGGTGAGTCGGAAGAGAAAAAATCCTGAAGTTAAGGGTTGACTCTGAAAGAGGAAAGCGTAATATACGCCACCTCGCGACAGCAGGCTGAATGCCGCGTCAGGGCTGCGATATCTTAAACGTCTCCGGACGATAAATGATTAGCAAGTCTCATGAGTGAACACGTAATTCATTACGAAGTTTAATTCATTGAGCATCAAACTTTAATTGAAGAGTTTGATCATGGCTCAGATTGAACGCTGGCGGCAGGCCTAACACATGCAAGTCGAGCGGCAGCGGAAAGTAGCTTGCTACTTTGCCGGCGAGCGGCGGACGGGTGAGTAATGTCTGGGAAACTGCCTGATGGAGGGGGATAACCACTGGAAACGGTGGCTAATACCGCATAACGTCGCAAGACCAAAGTGGGGGACCTTCGGGCCTCATGCCATC